>CAMYKZ010000081.1 GCA_947259045.1 uncultured Afifella sp. | reverse complement strand
CTGGCAAAATGATTACTGCTTTCCCGGTCAACAGCGCCTTGGTGACGATATCGGCGTCACCCGCCAGACCGCCAATGAATATGTCCAGGAACTCAAGACCAAGGGCTTCGTCAAAATCACTCGGAAAGGACAAGGCCGGCCGAACGTCTATGAGCTCAAGGTCAGACGCGGCTAATCCTGTCGGGAACCCGATATCCTGATGTCGGAAATCCCGACAACTGGATGTCGGCTTAGCCGACAACCGGAAGTCGGTTTTCCCGACAGGAATAAGACGAAGAGAAAAAGACCCAGTTATTAAGACCCAGAGATTTTCATTTAAGAAATGAGCAGTAGAGGATCGTTGTCTAGACCGCGCAAATCCTAAGAGGCTTGCCAATCGGTAAAGGACGTTGAAACCAATTGGCGCCGTTGAACATAGAGGCACATGCTAAACCAGAGCGGAACGAATTCTAGAATGTGTGACTTCGTTGTGACTTGGAAATTAGCGCGATCTTGCTAAGTCATTGAAAAGAATGGTGCCGCATACCGGATTCGAACCAGTGACCCCATCATTACGAATGATGTGCTCTACCAACTGAGCTAATGCGGCTTTGCCCGTCGTGCCGACGATTGCAAGCGCTCCCATACATCGTGTCGCGGGCGCGGGCAAGATGTCGGGGGCAAATTATCGCCCGGCAATCAGGTCTGCAATCAGGCCTGATCAGCCGGCAGGCTGGTCATCCAGCCCGAATGCTTCCGCCGACATGGCGGCAAGCCGGTCATAGACATCTGCCGTCGCGGCGATCACCGGGCCGCCGCCATGCAGCATCTTTGCCATGCCGACCGGCCAGACCCGGCCCCCGGCTTCTTCGATCAACAGCATGCCGGCGACACAGTCCCAGGAATTCATGTGCGGCTCGGCATAACCGATCAGCCGGCCGGCGGCGACATAGGCCAGCATCAGCGCGCCGGAGGCGTTGCGGAAAAATACGCCGCCTTCGCTCACCAGGCTTTCAATCAGCCGCACGGTAAGGTCGGAGGCGACGCGGCCATTGAAGCCGACGCCGGTCGAGCCGTCGTGCAGGCCTTCGGAGGCCGCGGTCTGAAGCGGCTTGCCGTTCAGCCAAGCGCCCTCGCCGCGCCGGGCGGAAAAGGTCTCGCCCGCATTGGGTTCATGGATGACGCCGACCTTTGTCTCGTCTTTCGTGACGCAGGCGAGCACCACGGTCCAGGCCGGAATGCCGCGCACGAAATTGGCGGTTCCGTCAATCGGGTCGATAATCCAGGTGAAGCCGGACGTGCCGCTGACGGCGTCATATTCCTCGCCGATGATGCCGTCACCCGGAAAGGCCCCGGCGATGGCGCTGCGCACCAGCTGTTCGACTTCGCGGTCGGCATTGGAGACCAGGTCCTGATGGCCCTTTTTCTCAATCGACAGGCCGTCGATCGCCTTGAAATGGCCCATCGCCGCGACGCCGGCGGTCTTGGCTGTTTCAATGGCGAATGTCAGCCGCGCAGCCTCTGCATCATGCTCGGAATTGTTCATCGATCGTCCTTCAAGGCTGTATGGCAAAGCGGTATGGCAAAGCGGCATGGCAAGGCTGTATGGGATGTCGCCGCGTCGCCGCAGCCACTCCGGCTCACTGACCGTGCTTCGGCATTGATGTCAACATCGTTTGCCTGTCGCGGCGGCGAAACAGCCGTCGCCGGCCGCCGCGTAACCAGGCAGGGCAACAGGCACGTACGACCGGCTCAGAACAGCTTGAAGCGCCGGGGTTCCGGGTCATCCGCTTCGTCGACACCGGGATCATCGGGCACAGGCGGGACGATCACGCCGTCTTCGTCCTCGGCGGCATCGGTCTTCGCACCTGTTTTTGGCCCTGTTTCCGGCTCCGCTTCCGCGGTTTCGACAATCGCGTCATCGTTTGCCGCCGGACCGGGCGCTGCCTCGCCATCGCGGGCGGCTCCGTTGGCGGGGACAGGCGCTTTGGCGCCGGTCCCATCCGGGGCAGCCTGTTTTGCCGCCTCCATTTCGGTTTCGCCGTCAATGATCGTGGCTGTTTCGGACCCGGTTGGTTCGATCTTGCCGGACGACCGTGTTTCGCCGTCACCGGGGGTTTGGTCAGGCTCCGCAATATCTGCCGCCGCAGCCGGCTCTGGCGCGGGGATTTCCTTGTCCGGCTCCGGTTTGATCTTGTCGGCGGAACTGTCGGCGGCGACCGGGGCCGGTTCGGCCGGGCCGGGTTTCACGGCTTCATTTTCAGTATCCGCTGGTGCAACGTCCGCTGCCGGCGTCACGTCGATGACCTCGGCATCATCGTCCAATTCGATATCAGCCGCATCGGCCGCATCGGCGAGAACGGCTGCCGGCGGCAGCAGATCGCGGGGCTTGAACGCCTCGTCTTCCATATCGATCGCCAGAGTCTGATCGCCATCCTCGACCGGCACCTTCCACTCCACCGCGCCGATGCGGCCGGTTACAGGCGAAACCGGCGACCATTCATCCAGCACCGCGCCGTCGGCCGTCCAGACCGGATCGCGCGGAGCGCGCACCGCCCGGTCGAGCCATTCGCGCACCCGGCCGCGGTCGCCGTGTTCGGCTTCGTCCAGATCCGCCATCAAAAGCAGCGCATTGCGCGTCGGGCGGGTGGTGATGACCGGCTTCAGCGTATCGCGCGCCGTCTGCCATTCACGCGCTTCCATGGCCGCTTCCGCCAGCGCGATGCGGCCTTCGTCATTATGCGGCTTCAGTTTGAGCAGCCGCTCCATCCGCGCCATGCGGTCAAGCGCGGAGTCGCCAGATCTGACATGGGCATAGGCATCGGCCAGTTCCGGATGCGGGCTGGCCTTCCAGCTGGTTTCCAGCACCTTGGCGGCCCGCTTGATCTCGCCAGCCCGGCCGAGAATACGGCCGGCAATGATGGCTGCCGGAACAAGATCCGGCGCAAGCTGGTGCGCTTCCAGCGCGGCCAGTTTGGCGTTGGCGGCATCGGTGACCTCGCCGGCCATCGCTTTTGCCGTCAGGAGCACGGCCCGGTGGTTGCGCACGGTCTTCTTGTCGATCGACCGGTTGTTGGCAGCCGTTGCCAGTGTCGCAAGCGCTTCGTCCCAGTCACCGGAGCCGGCCTGATATTTGAGCAGCGCACGTGCTGCCCAGGCGGTATCCGCCTGCGTCTCACGCGCCGTCCTGGCATAATGTTGTGCGGCTTCCAGAGCGCCCTCGCGTTCGGCTTCGATAAACAGGCCGTGCAGCCCGGCGATCCGGGTTTCGGGCGCCTCGAGCATTGCGGTGAAAACATTGCGGGCGGTGTCGCGTTCGCCCTTCAATTGCGCGGCCTGGGCCTGCAGCAATGCGGTCAGCGGCGCATTCGGCGCACGCTTGGCGGCTTCGCGCGCCGACAGTTCGGCATTGCGCAGGTCGCCTGCGGCGATCGCCAGAAGCCCACGTGATATGGCCTGGCGTCCGCGTTCGTCCTTGCGGCCGCGCCACGCAAACAGCGCCCTGCCGGGCGCCGTCCAGACGATCCGGATGATCAGGTAGACAATGACGGAGATGACCGCAATGACGGCAAGGGCGATGGCTGCCTGGGCCAGTCCGACGGAATATTCGACGCCGCCATAGGTCAGCGCCAGTTTCCCCGGCGTGTCTTTCAGCCATTCGAAGCCGACGGCAATGGCAAACAGGCCGGCAATGATGAGCATTATGCGGATCATGGTCCGGCTCCTATCGGGTTGTGTTCAGCCGGGCGAGGGCACTGGCCCGGACCGTATCGGCAAGCTTGCGCGACAGCGCGATGGCCTTGGCCTTTTCGGCCCAGGCTTGCGATATTGTCTTGTCGTCATCGGGCAGGGTTTCCCACTCGCTCATGGCCGTGGTCAGATTGCCGGCGGCAAGGGATGCCTGGATGCGCGACCGGATGGCCGGCGGGTCGGTGCCCTCCAGCGGTTCTGCCGGGCGCACTTCAACGATGCTGAAAGCGCCTTTCAGCAACCGGTTGACGGCGCCGGCCTCTTCATCTGCCGCAACCTTGTACCTGTCCCGCATCGCCTCGGAGATTTCGGCAAATTCTGCAGTCAGAGCGGCCTGTGTCGGCAGGCCGCCGGCGGCATAGGGCTGCAGCACTGCAAGCGCCGGATCGTCGATGCCGAGATTGTCAAACGCGCTGAGAGCCGCCTCGAAAGGCTGGCCGGCTTCGATGGCGCGCTGCAGGCTCTCGGCCGCCAGAACCGGCGCGATCGCCACGGCCTGATCGGCTTTTCGCGATGCCACAGCCGATACTTCGACCGCACCCTGCACGGCTTCGGAGGATGCAACCTTCTCCGTCCGGGCGTTTGCCTCCGCGACCGCGCCCTGCAGCGCTGCGATTTCCGCTTCCAGTTTCGCGACGCTCTCGCCTTGCCCGGCGGCAGTATCGTTCAGTTTTTCCGAGACACCGGCCAGATCTGCTTTCAGGTCCTTGATGGCATCGGCCGAAGCGGCAAGCCTTTCTTCCAGCACTTCAAGCGCCACTTCGCGGCCGCTGCCGCCGCTTCCGACCAGTTTTTCAAGCGTCACAAGGCGTTCATCGAGGGGCGCAAGATCGACCGCTCCCGTCGTATCAGCCGTGTCGCCCATCTGACCGCGCAGATTTTCGATCTCTGAACGGATTTCATCAACCGCGTTGCCCAACGATGCGTCGTTCGGATTTTGCGACAGCTCTGTAATCTTGGCGTTTAGCTCGGCGCCCATGGCGTCCGCCGAAGCCCTGCTTGCAGCCAGCTGTTGCTTCAGACCGGCTACTTCGTCCGACGACACGGACTGCGATCGGGAGAAAATGTCGATAACATCGAGCCGGTCGAGGCCGATCGCGCCGGCGAGTGAAACGCCGCCGCCGATCAAGGCAGCTGCGACAAACGCGCCGGAACCACGAGAGGCCTTTCCATCAGGCGCCGGCCGGAAAGTGTCGGACTTGCCTTCAGGCTTCGCCATGCCTTCTGGTTTTGCAATGGGCTTCGACGGTGCTGCCGGTTCCTTCGATAACGTCTCAGAAGTCGTTCCGGACGAGGAGGGCCCCGATTTGCCGGGTTCAGGCCTGCTGGATTCAGGCCTGCTGGATTCAGGGCTGCCGGATTCTGGCCTGCCGGATTCAGGCTTGGCGGGTTCTGGTCTGCCGGGTTCAGTCTTGGCGGTATCGGGCGCTTTGGCCAAGCCAGCCGCCGCCGCGCTGGCCGGTTTATCAGCCGCGGCCGGAGCCGGGCCTGTTTTGTCTTTGTCAGCAGATTTGGCTTCCAGATCAATTGTCACCGGCTTGCGGCGCGAGGAAGACGATCTTGGTGAACCAGTGGATGACGATTTGCGGGCCAACGGAATCTCCGGGTTTTGATTGACGGGACGCGGTACAGGCCGTTGCCCAAGTGCAACCGCCTATTGCATAAACGTTAACAAAAACTGACCGGAGTCAATTAGTCAGTTAAATAACTGAATTCTGCAAGTGGCCGAATATCAAGGCTCAAGCAGCGCAAACAATGCAAGCTGGTCCGGCGTCGCCGCCACCAGAACCGGGCCGGCTGCAAACGCCTGAACTTCATCGGCTATGGTCTGCGAGAGGCAATAGCTGGTCACCGTGTCGGAAACGGCGGGTAATCCGGCCTGTTTGAGTTGATGCCCGAAGGACCGGGCGCTGCGGGCGGAATAGAACAGGATTCCGTCAATTTCGCCGGAACGCAGAGCGTCTTGCGCATCGGCTGTCAATCCCGTCGCGGGTTCCGCCCGGTAGACAATCACTGTTTCCGATGAAAATCCGGCGTCGCCGAGCCGGCCCGCGAGATCGCAGGACTGATCGGCCCCGGCCGCATAGAGCAATGTGCCGCCGCCTGGCGTGCAATCGCGCACGACGAGCGCATAAAGGTCGTCGACATCGCCCTGGGCTGAACGTGCGTTGGCAAACCCCGCCCGCTTGGCTTCCAGCGCCGTATGGTCGCCAACGGCCAGGACCGGGCATTCCATCAGCGCCTTCGCGCGCCCGTGCCGTTCCAGGGCGCGCACCGCATTGACGCTGGTCACCAGAATGGCTTGCGGCCTGCTCACCGTTATTTTTGCGTCGACCAGATAACGGATCTGCAATGCCGGCGAGATCACGCCATGATGGCCGAGTTTTTCCAAAGCCCGCAATGTCCGTTCAGCATCATCGTCGGGCCGGGTGATCAGCAGGCGCATCAGGTGATCCCCAATTGTTGAAGCAAAAGCGATGGCAGCCTGCCGCGCAGCGAGCGGCCAATGTCAAGGCCGATTGCCTCGGCATCGGCGGCGGATCCGCCGCCTGACCCCGTATGGCATTCGCTGCCATCGGGCGAGAGAACCTGGCCGGTAAATGAAAGCGTCTCTTCGTCTAGTTGTGCAAGACCAGCGATCGGCGTGCGGCACGATCCGTCAAGCACGTGGAGAAAGGCCCGTTCGCAGGTAACCGCAAGCCTGGTCGGTGCGTGGTCGATGGCCGCCAGCAGGCCGCAGGTCGGGCTATCGCCGGCCCGGCATTCGACCGTCACGGCCCCCTGGCCGCAGGCCGGCGGAAACCGTTCCGTGTCGAGCTGTTCGGTGATTTCGTGTTCAAGGCCGAGCCGCGTCAAGCCGGCTGTGGCGAGCAATGTGGCGTCGAACTGGCCGTCGGCCACCTTGGAAAGCCGGGTATGAACATTGCCGCGGATCAGCGCGGTTTGCAGATCCGGACGCAGCCGCCTGATCAGCGCGGCCCGGCGCAGTGATGCCGTGCCTATCCGTGCGCCCTCCGGCAGGTCTGAAAAGCGGTCAACGGAGCGGGCAATCAGCGCATCGCGGATGTCGGCGCGCGGAAGATAGGCCGCCAGCACCAGGCCGTCGG
Organism: uncultured Afifella sp.; assembly: GCA_947259045.1. Taxonomy (GTDB): domain Bacteria; phylum Pseudomonadota; class Alphaproteobacteria; order Rhizobiales; family Afifellaceae; genus CAMYKZ01. The sequence continues at coordinate 6,603 of CAMYKZ010000081.1, read as the reverse complement.
GCAACTGAGTCGGCATATCCTTGGCCGAATGCACCGCCAGATGAATAGAACCGGCAAGCAGCGCCTCTTCGATCTCCTTGGTGAACAGGCCCTTGCCGCCCGCCTCCAGCAGGGCCCGGTCGGTTATCCGGTCGCCGGTGGTCCTGATCACCACAATTTCCGTGTCATTCTCCGAAAGTCCGTGCGCCGCCGTCAGCGCATCGCGCACCGCATTGGCCTGCCAGATCGCCAGTTCGCTGCCGCGGGTGCCGATGCGGATCGGATATGAAATTGACTTTGTCATGGCTTGCCCTGAACCCGATGGCCTTGAACGAATGACGCCGGCACCGCATTGTTGCTGGACCGATCTCCCGACAGGGTCTATCGACGGTCACTTTCCGGCGCAAGACTTTGCCGGGACTTTGAATGGATCCGGCCCGCAATGACACGACACAGAGTGCTTGGGATTGAAACCAGTTGCGACGAGACGGCTGCGGCTATTGTCTCGATTGGCGAAAGCGGCGGCCACATTCTGTCCAATGTGGTTCTCAGCCAGCTTGAGGAACATGCCGCCTATGGCGGCGTCGTGCCGGAGATCGCAGCGCGGGCTCATGTCGAAGCGGTTGACCGGATCGTTGCATCGGCGATGCAGCAGGCCAAAATGCGGTTTGAAGAGCTTGACGCGATTGCGGTCACTGCCGGTCCCGGACTGGTCGGCGGCCTGATGGTCGGGATCATGACCGCAAGGGCGATTGCCGCCGCACACAGTTTGCCCCTGCTGGGTATCAACCATCTTGAAGGTCATGCCCTGACGGCCGCTCTGACCGACGGGACAGCCTTTCCCTATCTTCTCCTTCTGGTGTCAGGTGGCCACACCCAATTGGTCGAAGTGCGTGACGTGGGGGATTACCGGCGTCTGGGTTCCACAATCGACGATGCGCTTGGCGAAGCTTTCGACAAGACCGCAAAGATGCTCGGCCTGCCCTATCCCGGCGGTCCTGCCGTCGAACACATGGCCGCCGGCGGCAGGCCGGAGCGTTTTCAACTGCCGAAGCCGCTTTATGGAAAACCCGGTTGCGATTTCTCCTTTTCAGGCCTGAAAACCGCGGTCCGCCGTGCTGCAGAAGAGGCCGCACCGCTGCGCGATGCCGATATCGCCGATCTGTGCGCATCGTTTCAGGCGACGGTATCGGACATTCTGGCTGACCGCGTCGGCAATGCGCTCGACATGCTGGGCGAAACCCGGCCGAGTGCGCTGGTGGTGGCCGGCGGGGTCGCCGCCAACGCGGTTATCCGCCAGCGTTTGAAATCCGTTTGCCAGCAGGCCGATTTGCCGTTCGTTGCACCGCCGCCGGCCTTGTGCACAGACAATGCGGCGATGATCGCCTGGGCCGGAGCGTTGCGGTTTGAAGCCGGACTGGGGCCGGAACAGCCGGGCGATGCAGAAATTGCGCCACGGGCGCGATGGCCGCTGGATGAAACCGCAACGCCGATGCTCGGCCATGGCCGCAAGGGCGCACGGGCATGAGTGCCGACGCCGTCACCGCCGGCCGCATCGCCATTGTCGGCGCCGGCGCATTCGGTACCGCACTGGCGATCGTCTGCGCGCGGACGCGACGAGAGGTTGCCCTGTGGGCGCGCGATGAAGGCCATGCGTCGGCGCTGCAGTCGGAGCGCTGCAACCGGTTCCATCTGCCTGACTGCCCGCTGCCGGATCCGGTCACGGTGACATCTGACCTGCAGGCCTGCGCCGATGCGGACCTCGTTCTGATCGCCGTTCCGGCCCAGGCAACCCGGACGATGGCAAGGCAGCTTGAACCGGTTTTGCAACGCGGCGTTTATGTTGTCGCCTGCGCAAAGGGGATCGAACAGGATAGCGGCGCGCTGCAGAGCGACATTCTTGCCGAAGAACTGCCCTATCGGCCGCTCGCCGTGCTGTCCGGCCCGGGTTTTGCCGCCGAGATCGCCAGCGGCAAACCGACGGCCATGACACTGGCGGGGTTTTCTGAAGCCACCGCAGATCATGTCTGCGCCAGATTGGCAGCGCCGGGCTTCCGGCCCTACAGCTCAACCGATGTGCGTGGCGTGGAACTGGGCGGCGCGCTGAAAAATGTCATTGCGATCGCCTGCGGGGTGGTTGTCGGCAAGGCGCTCGGGGAAAGCGCCCGCGCAGCGCTGCTGACCCGCGGCTTGGCGGAAATGGCCCGGCTGGCGGCAAAGACGGGTGCGGCGCCTGAGACATTATTCGGCCTGTCCGGCCTTGGCGATCTGGTGCTGACGGCGATGAGCGAGCAATCGCGCAATACCCGGTTCGGCATCGCGCTTGGCCGGCAGGGCGACGCCGGCGCGCTGCTTGCCGGCGGCATGCCACTGGCAGAAGGCGTTTATACCGCACCCGTTGCTGCCCGGCTTGGCCACGACCATGGCGTTGATATGCCGGTCACCGATGCGGTTGCAGCCATCCTGGCCGGTACATTAAGCGTGGACGAAGCGATTGAAAACCTTGTGCGCCGGCCATTGCGCAGCGAACAAAGAGACAGGCAGTAGATGAGGCCGTGAATAACCCGCCGGTGGCGGGCACCGAAGAAGGAGAGGGCAATGGCATTCTGGCTGTTCAAATCAGAGCCGGGCGCATGGTCATGGGACGATCAGAAAGCAAAGGGCGAAGCCGGACAGGAATGGGACGGCGTGCGCAACTACCAGGCGCGCAACAATATGCGGCTGATGAAAATCGGCGACCGCGGATATTTCTACCATTCGGTCGACGAAAAACGGATCGTCGGCATTGTCGAGGTCTGCGCACTGGCGCACCATGATTCCACCACCGAGGACGAACGCTGGGAATGCGTCGACATCAAAGCCGTTTGCGATGTGCCTGACCCGGTGACGCTCGCCGACGTCAAGGCGGAACCGAAACTTGAAAAGATGGCGCTGGTGGCCAATACGCGCCTCTCGGTGCAGCCTGTCACGGCGGGCGAATGGGCGATTGTCTGCCGGATGGGCGGGCTGGACCCGAAAAAGATCTGAACCCGGTGGGCTAGCGTGGGACCGGAAAACAAGACGGATTTCATCCGCGCGCAAACCCGGATACTGACGCCGCCGCTTGTGCCGGAGATCAATCTCCACCTGGCGCACGAGGCCCTGCCGCTTTGGGAAAAGACGGAAGAGGACCTGGAGCAGATCGGGCTGCCGCTGCCGTTCTGGGCTTTTGCCTGGGCCGGCGGCCAGGCGCTGGCGCGTTATGTGCTCGACAATCGGCAAGTGTGCCGCCGACGTACGGTGCTGGATTTCGCCTCAGGGTCCGGCCTGGTTGCCATCGCTGCGTCAAAAGCCGGCGCAAGCCGCGTGACGGCAACCGACATCGATGCCTTCTCTGCCCATGCGATCGAGCTCAACGCGGCGCAGAACGACGTCGTCATTGACATTGTCTGCGAAGACCTGATCGGTCGTGACGAGGGTTGGCAGGTCGTGCTGGCCGGCGATGTTTTTTACGAACAGGAGCTGGCCGATCGGCTGATCGCCTGGTTTCGCGCCCTGGCAGACCGTGGTGCTCTGGTGCTGATCGGCGATCCGGGCCGAACCTATCTGCCCAGCCATGCGCTGAGCAAACTTGCGCTCTATCATGTTCCGGTCACTCGGGTACTTGAAGATCAGGAGATCAAGCAGACCCGTGTCTGGCAGCTGGAGGATTGAATCTTCGGGCGGGCTGACGCCCGGGTGATTTCCTCGCTCAGAATGGTTCAACATCAGCGGAAAACGCCCTAGTATCGGATTTTGATCGGAGTCTCATCATGCAGTTCGCAGGCATCAACCTCATAGCCGTTCTGGTCGCAGCAATCGCCGGTTTCGGCTTCGGCGCTGTCTGGTACATGGTACTTGGAAAGCCGTGGATGGCGGCGGTCGGCATGAGCGAACAACCGCAGCCCACGCCATTGCCGTTCATCGCCGCCTTTGTCTGCCAGTTGGTCATGGCCTGGGTGCTGGCGGGCATGATCGGGCATCTTGGAGAGATAAGTATCGGCCGGTCGATGACGTCCGCAGTTTTTGTGTGGTTCGGCTTCGTGATCACTGCAATGATTGTCAATCACCGGTTTCAGGGCGCGCCGTGGATGCTGACGATCATTGACGGCGGACACTGGCTCGGCGTGCTGCTCGTGATGGGTCTGGTGATCGGCCTGTTCGGTGTTTGACGGAGATCATTGTTCTATGGCCGCACTATGCCAGCATGGGACAAAAGTACGATAAGCGGAATATGGACGCGCCGCATCTGCTCTGCTTAATTGGCTGCAAGCAAAGCGGGCGGAGCCGAACAGGCTGGCACCTCAACCCCGCATCCAAACATTTGGGAGGGTCAACATGTCCGAAACACATCTCTATCCCGTCAGCGAAGAATGGGCCAAACGGGCCTGGGTCGACGAGGCCGGATATCAGGCCATGTACGCCGAAAGCATAAATGACCCGGACGCATTCTGGGGCGAACACGGCAAGCGGCTTGACTGGATCAAGCCCTACACCAGGGTGAAGAATACCAGCTACGCCTATCCCGATGTCTCCATCAAATGGTATGAAGACGGCACCTTGAACGTGTCCGCCAACTGCATTGACCGGCATCTGGAAAGCCGCGGCGATCAGGTTGCCATTATCTGGGAAGGCGACGATCCGGCAGACGACAAGAAAATCACCTACCGCGAACTGCACGAACATGTCTGCCGGCTGGCGAACGCCATGAAGGATGCCGGCGCAAAAAAAGGCGACCGGATCACCATCTACATGCCGATGATTCCGGAAGCCACCTATGCCATGCTGGCCTGCACCCGGATCGGCGCGGTCCACTCCATCGTCTTCGGCGGGTTCTCGCCGGATGCACTGGCCGGCCGCATCGAGGACTGCCGCTCCAACTTTGTCATTACGGCCGATGAAGGGCTGCGCGGCGGCAGGCCGGTCCCGCTGAAAGCCAATGCCGACAGGGCGATCGAGATTGCGGCGAAAGACGGTGCTGTCGTCGACAAGGTGATGGTCGTCAGGCGGACCGGCGGCGATGTGACTATGCGCGATGGCCGCGATGTCTGGTATCACGAAGCGGTCGCCGCGGCATCCGCCGACTGTCCGCCTGAAGAGATGAACGCCGAAGATCCGATGTTCATCCTTTACACATCCGGCTCAACCGGCAAGCCGAAGGGCGTTTTGCACACGACGGGCGGTTATCTCGTTTTCGCCTCCATGACCCACCAGTACGTCTTTGATTATCACGATGGCGATATTTACTGGTGCACCGCCGATGTCGGCTGGGTGACGGGCCACTCCTATATCGTCTACGGACCGCTCGCCAACGGTGCCACGACACTAATGTTTGAAGGCGTGCCGAACTATCCCACCGCCGCGCGGTTCTGGGAGGTCTGCGACAAGCATCGGGTGAATATTTTCTATACCGCACCGACTGCCATCCGCGCCCTGATGGGGCTCGGCGACGAACTGGTCAATAACACATCGCGCCAGTCGATCCGGCTGCTCGGCAGCGTCGGCGAACCGATCAATCCGGAAGCCTGGGAATGGTATTACAAGGTCGTCGGCGACAGCCGCTGCCCGATCGTCGACACCTGGTGGCAAACGGAAACCGGCGGCATCCTGATTACCCCGCTGCCCGGCGCAACTGCCCTGAAGCCCGGGTCCGCCACCCTGCCCTTCTTCGGCGTGCAGCCGGAACTCGTCGACAATGACGGCAATGTCCTTGAAGGCGCGACGGACGGCAATCTTTGCATCACCGATTCCTGGCCCGGCCAGATGCGCAGCCTCTATGGCGACCATGATCGCTTCGTTCAGGCCTATTTCGCCACCTACAAGGGCAAATATTTCACCGGCGACGGCTGCCGGCGCGATGAAGACGGTTATTACTGGATCACCGGCCGCGTCGACGATGTCATCAATGTCTCCGGTCACCGGATGGGCACGGCGGAAGTGGAATCGGCGCTGGTGGCGCATGGTAAGGTCTCAGAAGCTGCCGTTGTCGGTTACCCGCATGATATCAAGGGCCAGGGCATCTACTGCTACGTTACCCTGATGGCTGGAGAGGAGGGCAACGACGAATTGAAAACCGAATTGCGCAACTGGGTGCGCAAGGAGATCGGTCCGATCGCCTCGCCGGATCTGATCCAGTTTGCGCCCGGCCTGCCAAAGACCCGTTCCGGCAAGATCATGCGCCGCATTCTGCGCAAGATCGCCGAGGACGATTTCGGCAACCTCGGTGACACATCGACGCTGGCAGACCCCGGCGTTGTTGACAATCTGGTCGAAAACCGGGCCAACCGGAAACCGTGAGACCGGAACGAAAAGACTTTTCCGTGTTTTTTGAACCGGATAAGATGCGGTTGCGTCTGAGTGTACGTGCTGTCCAAACGCTTTAGGAGTTAACGATATGAAAATGATGAAAACAATCGCAACAGGCCTCGGCACCGCCATGATGGCCACTGTCCTTCTGGCGAGTACTGCCTCTGCCGCTGCAGTGGAACCCAAGAACGTCGCTCTCATGCTGAAAAACCCGAATCTCGGGGGCTGCGCGACTTCGCTGGAGATACTGGCAAGAGTCTCGGCAAAATCGCCGGGTCAGGTCAAGATCCGGTTTGTCCG
>CAMYKZ010000080.1 GCA_947259045.1 uncultured Afifella sp. | reverse complement strand
CGGTTGGAACAAAATCCTGGCCGTCGGCACCGATGATGACCTGCTTATGTTTGCCGACGACGATACGAAGTTCATCGAACTGAACGGTCGGCTGGTGATCCCGGGATTCATTGAAGGGCACGGGCATTTTGCCGGCCTGGGACAGAGCCCAGAGCGTTGTGGAGCGGGTGCCGGAGCGGCAGAAGGCGAGCACGGGCCCGTCAGCTTCCGCCAGAGTTGCGGCGAAATCATCGACATTTTCGCCCACCAGCTGGCCGCTGATGACAGGCACAAAGCGATAATGGAGACCGGCCGCGCGGGCGGCGCTTTCCATCTGCGATGAAGACGGCTGATCCGGGGTCTCTCCGTCCGGCCGGTTGCTGATCACCGTCTTGAAACCCTGTGCGGCAATTGCCGCCATGTCTTCCGGCGCGATCTGCGGCGCCACGGAAATGCTGTCGTTGATTTTTCGAATGTCCATAAAAGGCTGGTCCTCAAAGCGTGTCGATCGGGATTTTCAGATAGCGTTTCTTGTCGGCTTCGGGTTCCGGCAGATTGCCGGCATTCATGTTCACCTGGACGGCCGGAATGATCAGTTTCGGCATGCCCAGTGTCGCGTCGCGCTCTTCGCGCATTTTGACGAATTCGTCCTCGGTTACGCCATTGCGCACATGAATATTGTGTTCGCGCTCGTCGCCGACACTGGTTTCCCACTGGATGTTGCGGCCGTTCGGGCCGTAATCATGGCACATGAAAAGACGTGTTTCGCCGGGCAGTGCAAGAATTTTCTTGATCGAATGGTAGAGCGCGCGGGCGTCGCCACCGGGGAAATCGGCGCGTGCGGTCCCGCCATCGGGCATGAACAAGGTATCGCCGACAAAGGCCGCGTCGCCGATGACATGGGTCATGCAGGCCGGCGTATGTCCGGGCGTATAGATGGTGAAGGCTTCCATCCCGCCGATCCGGTAAGTATCGCCGTCTTCAAAAAGCCGGTCGAACTGGCTTCCGTCGCGCTGGAATTCGGTCCCGGCATTGAACACCTTGCCGAAAATGTCCTGGACCTCCGTTATGTGCGATCCGATACCCAGTTTGCCGCCCAGTTCCTGCTGAATATAGGGCGCGGCCGACAGATGGTCGGCATGGACATGGGTTTCGATGATCCATTCCAGGTTCAGGCTGTGATCGCGGATATGGCGGATGATCTGATCGGCCGACCTCGTCGATGTCCGGCCGGAGGAGAAGTCGAAATCGAGCACGCTGTCGATCACTGCGCAGGCGCTGGATGCGGGATCGCGGACAATATAGCTGACGGTATTTGTCGCTTCGTCGAAAAATGCAGTGACGTCAGGCTTCACGGTCAGGTCGACATCATAGGGTTTGGACATGATACCCTCCTTGCGGGTTAGCTTGTTTGCAATGCAGTGCGATTGTTCAGCGCGGATCTTGCCAACCACATACCAGCCAACATGGCCGGTACAAAGGCCAGAGTCCCGGTATCGCCAAGCGGCAGGGCTGTCCAGGCGGGCCCCGGGCAGAAACCGCCGAGGCCCCAGCCAAGGCCGAATATCGCGGCGCCGGCAATCAGCGGGGTGTCGATGTCGCGCCGGGTCGGCAGGGCGAATGCGGCGGCGAACTTCGGCGCCTGCTGCTTCAGCACGAGCCTGTAGCCGATCGACGTCACGAAGATGGCGCCGGCCATGACGAACGCGAGACTTGGATCCCAGGTGCCGGCAATGTCGAGAAAATTGAGAACTTTTGCCGGGTTGCTCATGCCGGAAATCACAAGGCCGAGGCCGAAGACCAGGCCGGATAACAATGCGGAAAGAATTGCATACATGAGTTCAGCCTCCGATCAGATGGCGGGTGACAAAAACGGTCGCTGCGGCAACCGCCATGAATGTTCCGGTCGCCGCGATCGAGCGCGGGGCCACTCGCGACAGGCCGCAGACGCCATGGCCGCTTGTGCAGCCGCTGCCGAATACAGAGCCGAAACCGACAAGCAGGCCGGCGGCAATCATCAACGGCAGATTGCCCGAAATCGAACGCTCAATGGGTCCGCTGGCAAACTGATAGAGCAGGGGGGCTGCCACCAGGCCTGCGAGGAAGGCAACGCGCCAGCCGATTTCGGCATTGGCTGGCCATGGCGGCAGGGCGCCGCTGGTAATGCCGCTTATGCCGGCGATGCGGCCGTTCAGCGCCATCAGGATCAGTGCGGACACGCCAATCAGCATGCCGCCGAAAAACGATGCAAAGGGTGTAAATTCGGTCATGTTCAGGGCTCCTCACTCAGCATCTGAAACCACAATGCGGCGATTGCCTTGCGGCAGATCAATCACCGGCCGCCCAGGCGTGCCGGTCATTGCAATTGATATCCGATCTGTTATATATGAGATATGTCTAATTTAGCAATATCTAAAATAAAAGATCTGCAGGAGAACGCGGAATCTGCAGCCGACCTGCTGGCGGTCATGAGCAACAAGCACCGCCTGATGATCCTGTGCCGGCTGGTGGAGGGCGAAGCCCAGGCGGGGGCGCTGGCAGACTTGTCGGGTCTTAGCCAGTCGGCGCTTTCCCAGCATCTGGCCAAACTGCGTGATGCCGGAATTGTCGCCACACGCCGCGACGCGCAGATGATTTATTACCGTCTTTCCAGCCCGGAAGCAGAAACCCTGTTGACGACGCTGTATAAAATCTATTGTGCATGATCCTGTATGGATGATCATCAGCACACGCGCTCCGAGCATAGCCACAGCCGCGAGGCGATTGCCCTGCGCCTGGCGAAGGATCTTCAGCCGAATTATCTGCGTGACTGGATCTATGGCGGCATCGATGGCGCGGTGACGACGTTTGCCATCGTTGCCGGCGTTCAGGGCGCCGGCCTGCCGACGAAAGTGATCCTCATCATGGGTGTCGCCAATCTTGTTGCCGATGGTTTTTCCATGGCGGCCAGCAATTTCAGCGGCACCAAGGCGGAACTTGATGAGGTTCGCAAGCTGCGCGAGATGGAACATCGCCATGTGACCCATTTCCCCGACGGCGAGCGCGAAGAGGTACGCCAGATCATGGCGGCGAAGGGCCTTGAAGGCGAGCCGCTTGAAAGCGCGGTTGACGCGCTGACGCGCGATAATGGAGCATGGGTGGAATTCATGCTGTCTGAAGAATATGGCGTGCCGCGGGTTCTGCGTTCGCCGGCAAAGGCGGCTCTGAGCACGTTTGCGGCTTTCATCCTATGTGGCGTGGTGCCGCTGCTGCCCTATCTGGCCGGTGCAGACGATGCGTTTGTCTGGGCGTCGGCCATGACCGGGATCGTGTTTTTCGGCATCGGCGCGGCCAAGAGCCGCTGGTCGCTGGCCCGTTGGTGGTGGTCAGGCCTGGAAACGCTGGCGATCGGCGCGGTCGCAGCCTTTTCAGCCTATGCCATCGGCGCATGGCTGCAGCATGTGATCGCCTAATATTCTTTTTCAAACACGATTCCGGCCTCTGTTTCGCCGGTTGATCCGCCGCCGGCGCGCAGTTTGATGCTGCGGGTGACTTCAAGGTCGATCGTGACCTTTGTCGAGCCTTCCTCCAGCCCCTGTTCGACGCCGAGATAGGTTTTCTCGTTGATATAGCGGCCGGCGGCAACCGCTGAATTGCCCTCCGCGTCCGTCGTCACGTCGAGCCGGTCAATCCCGAGATTACGCCGCAGCCCCTCAAACAGGCCGCTGCCGGTGCCGCCGCTCAAGACCAGGATGGCGTCGGCGACCCGGGCCAGCTGGATCGGCGAGAGCGTCGAGGCGGATCGCTGGAAAATCAGATTGGCCAGCGCCTCCTCCGGCGGCAGTTCGGGAACCGAGCGGATCTCGACCCGCGGATTCTCGACATCTCCAAGAATAAGCAGGGTCACCGACGAGTCGGCGGTTGTGCCGGTAACCGAAATATTGATCGTCGGGTTCAGGTCGCCGCGAAATTCCAGCGTGCCGCTGTCAAAGGTCAATTGGCGTCCGAGCAGCGCAAGGGTGCCGCGTTGCAGGGTAAAGCGTCCGTTCGCAACCACATCATCGGTCGTGCCGGTCAGGACGAGCCGGCCGCCGAAATCGGCATTGATGCCGCGGCCGATCACCAGAATCGGCTTGGCGGTGCGGACCCGGATATCAAGGCGGGTTGCGCTGCTGCCGGACTGCCCGCGCCGATCCTGCAACAGCGCCCATTGCCGGGCGACCGGAATCGGCGGGTGCCGGTGAACCACATCCTGCAGTTTGCGCGCTGCAGGCGGCACGGAGTCCAGTGTGATCGTTGTTTGCAGCAACACGAGATCGCCGCCGATCGTCAGACCGTCCCCAAGTGAGCCGGCAACGTCCAGGTCGGCATCGACGATCGCCACAACAAGGGTGCCGTCGACATACCGGCCCTTGCGGACAATTATCTTCAAATCGACCGGGTCGGCAGGATTGATGCCCAGAGCGCCATTGACGGAGACCGAACCACCATTCGGGTTGGAGCCGCTCAAGTCGGCGGCGATGCGTCCGTCGGAAATCACCAGTTGGCCTGTCACGTTGCGGACGACAAACCGGCTCCTGGCATCGCCGAGCGTCGCGTCGGTCAGGCGAACCACTCCGTTGATATCGGGCTGTTGCGCAGTTCCCTTGACGGTCAGATCGACAGCAACAAGACCGTCGGCGCGGACACCGCTGCGTGCAAGCCGGTCCGCCAGGGCCGTCAGCGGCATAGACCCGTTTAGCGCAAGATCCAGATTTGTGCCGTTCTTCAGATTGATGCTGCCCGATGCTGCGAGATCGGCTCCGCCGCCCTGGCCCGATCCGTCAAGCCGCACGATATTGTCTTTGAACGTCCCGTTGACCTTGACATCAAGCGCCGGCAGGCCGGCATTGCGGGACGCGTTGGCCGAAACGCCTGCCAGGTCTGCACGATAGGTAATCTGCAGATCGTCAGCGGATCCACTGACGCTGGCGGTTCCTGAAAGCTGTCCGGCCAGACCGAGATCATCGGCGAAACGGTCGGCGAGCGAAAGCGGCAGGTTCACCAGAGTGAGATCGAGATCCGCAACCTTGCCGTAACGGCCTTCGACCGTCACGCTGCCATCGGCAATGGCAAGCTGTGTCGACCCGATGCGAATATCGTTGCCGGCAAAGCTTAGCTGCGCCGGGCTGACGAGACGCAACGGTGTGCCGAAGGCGTTAAGCGCCGCCTCATTGACCGTGACGTCGAAACGGCCATCATTTTCCACCAGACGGAGTTTCGCCGTACCGTTCACAGGTTCGCCTGTGGAGGCCAGTTCGATGCGGTAATCTGATCCGTCGCGCACTGCGCTCAGGTCGAACTGTTCGACGCGAATATCACCGTAAGCGAGATCGCGGGCTTTCGCATTGCCCGTCAACTGGCCGGGATTATAGATGTCGGCAATTTCCAGGTCAGCGTCGAGATTGCCGATCAGCAGCTTGTCGACCGTCACTGCCGCACCGGTCAGCTGCAGGTCGGCGCTCGCCGTTGTGCCTGTTTGCGTCAGTTCGATCGAACCGCTCATTGACCCGGCCATGTCGATCAGCAGGAACGCGCCCAGATCCGTCATGTCGGGAGCGGAAAATTCGAGTGTACCGGCTGGAATATTGTCGGCCGACAGGCGCAGATTTCCATTCAGCCGCGCCTCGCCGACCTGCGCAGAAAGGCCGTTCAGCAGCCGGGTTCCATCCGGCTCGTGCGCAAGCTGGAAACCGGCTTCGACAGGCGCGCCGCCGAACAGGCCGGCAAAGGTGAACTGGCCGGTTGGCGCCTTGGGATCGAGATGTCCCTGGAATGACAAGGCCGGGTTGGCAAGCGGCTTGCCGGACAGAACCACATTCGTTCCGTCCGCCTCCAGCGAGAGATCCGGACCGGATGGAGAACCGGTCAGCGTGCCCCGGAACGATGCCTGGCCCTCCGCCTTTTGATTGAGCAAGGCGAGATCTTTCAGATCGCCGCCAAAAGCGAGATCGAGCGCCTCCGGGCCGGCCGTGCCGTCCAGGCTCACCGCCAGGGCGGCACTGGTCATCGCCAACTGCGTCAGGGTGACCGGGCCGTCGGCTCCTGCTCTGCTGATGCGTCCGGAAAATTCCGTACTGTCGGCCAGCAGCCCGTCGACAACGGCAATGCCGGTCCGGAACCGGCTCAGCCGCGAACGGATGCTGACATCGAATATCTGCTCAAAGGGCTGGGCCGCGCCTGCCATGTCGAGATCTGCCGTCGGCGTGGCCAGCTTTGCCGTGCGCAGCACGAACGGCTGGCCGTTGCCGTAGTCGCCCGCCAGCGATCCGGTGAACCGCCCGCTCAGGGATTGCGCCCAACTGGCTGCGCGGCTGGTCTGCATTGTCCCGCTGACGTCCGCTTTGAAGACTGACGCGCCGGCCTGATCCGCCTGACCTTCGCCGGCCAGAATAAAGTCGGCGACCGTTTCGGAAGCGAACCTGAAGCGGGCGGCCCGGGCATCGACCCGCCAGTCGATTGCCGTCCAGGCGCCTGAGATGCTCGCATCGGCCTGGAGGCCGGAAAGACTTATCCCGTCATTCGTTCCTTCGTTAGCCGTCAGACGGGTTTCGGTTTCCGGAGAGCGGATTTTGATAGCGAGCCGGGTGGCGCTTCCATCCGGATCGATCGTACCGGCAATGTCCAGATTGGCAGCCGCAGTCTCGATAAAAAACGTCTCCAGGGTCAGGACGCCGCCGGCTTCCGGTATGACGAGCGAGCCGGCCACCACCGACGTCCCGCTGAAAGCCGGTGCGGCGGCAGCCGGGATGAATTGCGTCACTTCACCCTGGAGGCTGACGCCGACGCGGTGGCCTTGTTCGATAGCAGCGATACGGAATTCGCCGTCCAGGGCTTCCGCAGAGCCGGTTTTCAATGACAGTTGGGCGCCCCACCGGTCGAGCGGGCCTTCGCCCTGAACGGACAGCGAAACCTCCGGTTTCCCGGGCACGTTCAGCAAATTGCCCAAAAGGCCGTTCGGGCCGTCAATCATCTGGAAATCGACCGCCAGCTGGCGGTTGACCGGTTCATATCTGATGTTTGTGGAGAGCTCACCGGGAATATCGTCGAGCCGGCTGGCTGCAAATTCAACGGAGACCTGGGCCGGGTCGGCGGTAATGCTGGCCGTTCCGGACGCTGTCAGCACGGCGGCCTGGCCGGCGACCTGTTCGGCCAGATTGATGCTTGCAACCGTGAACTGTCCGATGGTCACGGGACGCGGCGCGGGCGGAGGTTCCGCCGATTCCGTCTCCGGCGCTCCTGGCCGTCGCTTGACGTTGATTTCCGCGATTGTCAGCGTGTTGATGATCAAGACGTCGTCGAGTAATGAAAGGGGCTGCCAATCCAGATTGAAGTTCCTGATCTCCAGCCATTCGCCATCCTTGTCGGCGACGGTCGCAAGTTCTGCTGAAACGTTCCCTGTCAGGCCGATGGAAAGCCCGGTAATCACCACCTTCTGGCCGTCGCTGGACACGAGATCGCTGATCAGATCTTCAACATAGCCCTGCGGATCGCGGTTCTGCGCATTCGCAGCAGAAGTGCCATAAGACATGCCATACAGCGCAAGGCCGGCCAAAAATGCGATGACGATCCGAAATTGCTGCATCACTAAAAAGCCTGTCCGATACCAACGTAGAAAGCGAATGCCGGATCATCCTGGTCCGGTTCCAGCGGGATTGCCACATCGAGGCGGATCGGTCCGACGCCGGTAAAATATCGCAGTCCCAATCCGACGCCGACCTTCATGTCGCCGAAATCGGAGAAATACTCGTCGCTGACGATGCCGGCATCGGCAAACACGGCTGTCCCGATCGTATCCGTCCACTGGCTGCGCAGTTCGACGGAGCCCTGAATTTGAGACAGCCCGGCAATTGCGTCACCGCTGACCCGGTCGACGCCGATATTGCGATAGCCATAACCGCGCACCGAACCGCCGCCGCCGATCAGGAAACGTCTGTCAGCGGGAACTTCGTCGCGTTCGGCGCCGAAAATCGCGCCGGCGCCGATCCGCCCGGCCAGCACGAAACGGTCCATTTCATCAATCGACACATAGGAGGCTATGCTCGATTCAAACTTGAAGAACTGCGTATTGTTGAGAACGTCGACTGTGGGCTCCACACTGACTGACGCGCGGATGCCGCCGGACGGGTTCATCGGGTCGTCGCGGCTGTCATAGGCGATGGTCAGCGGCAGGCTGATGAGGCCGTAAATGTCGTCGCTCAACGCGTCCGTGACTTCGGAATATTCGCCCTTCAGGCCGCCGCTCAGTTCCAGTTCCGGGTTGAACCGGTAGACCGCAATGGCCTGCGCGCTGACAGCCCGTCTCATAAAGGCGTCGGGATGTTCCTGAAGCGCCTTGGCGGAGGTGTCGAGGCGGGTGGAGGGACCGAAGAAACCAGGCTGCGAAAAAAGAATGCCGACGTTGGCATCGTAATTGTCGATCTTGCTGCCGCCCTCCGTCAGCCGCCCCAGCCCGACGTCGAGCCGCAGCAATTCGCCATGACCGAACAGGTTCCGGTGTTTCCAGTATGTGTTGACGTTGAGGCCGTCGGTGCTTGACCAGTTTGCGCCGGCGCCGATCACCCGCGGCTTGCGTTCTGTGACGACAATGACAATCGGCACGCTGCCGTCGGCGGCCAGGCTTTCAGCCGGCCGCAGATTGACGGAACCAAGTGCTTCGATCCTGGTCAGCCGGCGCTTTGCCTGATCGAGAATTTCGCTGGAATAGATCTCGCCGGTCGGTATATCGGCCATATAGGCGATAAAGTCGGGATCGATATCTTTCGTGCCTTCGACGCTGACATGGCCAAAGCGCGCGGTCGGCCCTTCAATCACCGCAATGTCAATCGTCAGCATGGATACGGCATGATCGGCAACGATTTTGCGGTCGGCGATGCGCGGGTAGGGGTGGCCGATCCGTTCCAACGCCTTGACGATAGCGTCTTCGGTTTTAAGAATATTGCGCGAAAAAGCCCGCTCGCCCGTGACAAGACCTTGTTCGGTCGCAATCTGGTGGACGTTCACCGAACCGCCACCGGTTATGGAGATTGCGCCGAAGCTGAAAGCCGGGCCGGGCTCGATTGTAATTTCGACATCCACCGGCTGCCCGAGATCTTCGGTGACGCTGATGGAATCGAGTTCCCTGCCGGACAGCCGGATCGAAACGAGACCGCCGTAATAACCTTCTTCGTAAAGCAGGCCGATAAGGTTCTTCCGGTCCTGATTTGCGCGCGATATCAAACCGACGGTGCCGGACGGCGGTTCCGATTCCGTCGAGCGCAGGATGGAGCCCGACTTCAGCGCCTTTGCAAGTTTTGAATTGTCTCCGCCAACGTTCATCGTAAGCGAATAGGCAACCGGATTATCGACCGGTGCCGCTTCGCCGGAACGATCGAAAAACTTGATTCCAAAGAGTTCCAACGCGGCCGGTGTGCCGGTCAGAGAAGCGAGGACTGTTATGGCGCAGAACACCCGCGCAAACCTGAAGATAATAAAATTCACCGACAACCCGTTCCCAGCCCTGAAGAACGATACCCCCGCTCATACTCCAAGGCACTCCTGGTATTGAATCTTCTATAGCCGTTGTCGGCTGCAACACACAACCGTATTCGCAGCCTCCGGGACCGGTGACGAACACCAGAATCCAACAAACTATGCCGCGCGGGCGGTTGTACACGGTATATTCAAATCGATATAGAAATAAATTTCAATTTTTGTCGTAATAAAGCTCAAAATTTGCTCATGATTGGCGATATCCGTTATTATATTAGAATTTCATTTCAGTCGAGGCTTCAGGTGATGCGCCAAACACAGCTTTCCGTATTTCCGGCATTCTTCAAGGTTGAGAATCGCGCGGTCATTGTCGTGGGGGCAGGTGACGAAGCCCTGGCGAAGGCGCGACTCGTTGGCGAAACCCGCGCAAAGATAACAATTGTCGCACAAGATCCCGAACCTGCACTGGCGGATTTGATCGCCAGGCGCGGCTTTCACCACATTGCCGATGCTTACGACCCCGGACAGCTTGAGGGCGCAGTACTAGTCTTTGCTGCAACCGGCGATCAGCGTGCCGATCAGCATATCGTCAGCGACGCGCGGCGGCTGGGGATTCCGGTCAATGCCGTCGATCAGCCGGATTATTGCGATTTTTATACCCCCGCTCTGGTCAACCGGGCTCCGGTCGCGGTGGCGATCGGCTCTGAAGGCGCCGGGCCGGTGCTGACCCAGATCATCCGGGCTTCAATCGAACGTTTGCTTTCGCCCTCCCTCGGGCTGCTGGCGCGGCTTGCAGTGATCTACCGGAATCCGGTTGAGAAACTGCTGCCCGCCGGCGCATCCCGGCGGACGTTCTGGAAGAGTTTTTTCACCGGCGCCGTTGCTCGTGCAGTGGAAGCCGGCGACCTTCCGAAAGCCAGGCGTCAGGCCGCGAGGCTTCTCAAAGCGAGCGGCCCGGCTGAGGGGTATGTCTGGCTTGTCGGCGCAGGACCCGGAGCGGAGGACCTTCTGACGCTGCGGGCCCAGCGCGTGCTGCAGAATGCGGATGTCATCGTCCATGACGCCCTGGTGCCTGACAAACTGGTGGCCATGGGCCGGCGCGATGCGGAGCGGATTTCAGTCGGCAAACGCAAGGGCTGCCAATCAAAACGCCAGGATGAGATCGACGCGCTGCTGGTTTCTCTGGCGCGTGACGGCAAGCGCGTCGTGCGGCTGAAATCCGGTGATCCGCTGGTGTTCGGGCGGGCCGGCGAAGAAATGGCGGCGCTGCGGGCGGCATGCATCGGTTATGAAGTGGTGCCCGGTATCACCTCCGCGCTGGCGGCTGCCGCCACGATGGAACTGCCGGTCACCCTGCGCGGCGTTGCGTCGTCCCTGGTGTTTACCACCGGTCATGACATGAAGGGCGATGTCCTGCCCGATTGGGCGCGGCTTGCAGTTTCCGGTGCGACGATTGCCGTCTATATGGGCAAGTCGGTGGCAGCTTCGATTGCGGCCCGGCTGATGGCCGGCGGGCTTGCCGGCGACACGATTGTCGCCGTCGTCGAAAACGCCAGCCGTACCGACCAGAAAATGTTCTACGGCACGCTAAGTGAGCTCCCCGCACTTGAAGCGCGGTCGGAGTTGAAGGGGCCGGTGATGGTGATCATCGGTGACGCGGTCGCCGGCGCCCGCCTCGAAAATGCCGTTCCTCTGGCCGTACCGCTGAGTCAGTCCGCACCTGCTGCAGTCGCAGCATAAACCGAGTGAGAACAACCCGATGAGCAAGAAATCCAATGCGAAAGTCCTGACCGCAAACCAGCTGGTCGATGGCGAGGCCGTCTGGTTCGGCGCCGGCGGACAATGGATCGAGACGCTTGAAGGCGCCCGGATCGCCAACACGCCGCAGGATGTGGCAGCACTTGAAACAATCGCTGCGCGCGACGTCGCCGCCAATCTGGTGATCGATATTTCCCTGATCGATGTCAGACAGGTTGACGGCGCGATCCACCCGCTGCGGCTGCGCGAACGAATCCGCGCCACCGGTCCGACATTCCGCACCGATCTCGGCAAGCAGGCAAACCAACTTGCAACGCGCGCTGCCTGACCGCGCTTTCACAATAATCCTATCCGGAAGGTCCAGACCATGTATCGTTACGATGAATTCGATCATCAGTTCGTCAAGGAACGGGTCGCGCAGTTTCGCGACCAGGTCGAGCGCCGGCTGTCGGGTGAACTGACCGAAGACCAGTTCAAGCCGCTCAGGCTGATGAACGGCGTCTATCTGCAACTGCACGCCTATATGCTGCGCGTCGCCATTCCCTACGGCACCCTGAACGGCATCCAGATGCGCAAGCTGGCGCATATCGCCCGCGTCTACGACCGCGGATACGGCCATTTCACCACCCGGCAGAACATCCAGTACAACTGGCCGTCACTCGCCGACACACCGAAGATCCTTGAAGAGTTGGCCGAGGTGGAAATGCATGCCATTCAGACCTCCGGCAACTGCATCCGCAATGTCACGGCCGATCATTTTGCCGGTGTGGCCGCAGACGAGGTCGCCGACCCCAGGCCCTATGCGGAAATCCTGCGGCAATGGTCTTCGCTGCACCCTGAATTCACCTACCTGCCGCGCAAGTTCAAGATCGCGGTGACGGGTGCCGAGAAAGACCGGGCGGCGATCCAGGTGCACGATATCGGCCTTCATCTGAAGAAGGATCAGCACGGCCAGCTTGGCTTTTCGGTTTATATCGGCGGCGGCCAGGGGCGCACGCCGATGGTGGCGAAAAAGATCCGGGAGTTCCTGCCGGAAGCCGATCTCCTGTCCTATGTCACGGCGATCATGCGGGTCTATAATCTTTATGGCCGGCGCGACAACAAATACAAGGCGCGCATCAAGATCCTCGTCCATGAGACCGGCCTTGAAGAACTGCGCGGCGCGATCGACGCTGAATGGCAGATCCTGAAGGACAGCGAACTGAAGCTGCCTGAAGCCGATATCCGCAAAATCGACCGCTATTTCGAATTGCCGGATCTGAAGGCTCGGCCGGATGCCCTGTTCGCGCTGGCGGTCGACAAGCAGCGGGATCCGGATTTCCGCGCCTGGGTCAACCAGAATGTCGTGCCGCACAAAAACGCCGAATACGGCGTCGTCACCATTTCGCTGAAACCGATCGGTGAAGCCCCCGGCGATGCGTCGGCGGATCAGATGGACGCGATTGCCGGACTGGCGGAAGCCTATGGCCATGATGAAATCCGCGTCAGCCACGAACAGAACCTCGTCCTGCCGCATGTCGCCCTGGGCGACCTGAAAGCGGTATACGACGGTCTGCTGACAATCGGCCTGGCGACTGCCAATGCCGGCCTGATTACCGATATCATCGCCTGTCCGGGGCTGGATTATTGTGCGCTTGCCAATGCCCGCTCCATTCCGGTGGCCCAGCGCATCAGCAGGCGTTTTGCCAGCCTTGAGCAGCAGCAGGATATCGGCGAGCTGAAGATCAAGATCTCCGGCTGCATCAATGCCTGCGGCCATCACCATGTCGGCGCCATCGGCCTTCTTGGTGTGGAGAAGAAGGGCGAGGAACTTTACCAGATAACCTTGGGCGGTTCGGCAGACGAACTGACCACGATCGGCGAAATAACCGGCCGCGGATTTACCCCCGACGATGTCGTCGACGCCGTTGAGACCATCGTGCAGGCCTATCTCGGCCTGCGGATTGACAGTGCCGAGACGTTCCTCGACGCCTATCGCAGGGTCGGCGCGCAGCCATTCAAGGACGCGCTCTATGGTGAAGTCCATGCAGCCGCCTGACCGCCGGGACCACGACCGCGCCGACAAGCGTCAGGTCGGGTCCGAGGTGCGTGACGAGGCCGCTTCGCTGCAGGCCCGCTACGGCGGGCTTGAGCCGGAGCTCGTCATCGAACTTTGCGTCGACCGGCTGTTTGCGGAGGAAATTGCCGTTGTCTCGTCGTTCGGTTCCCAGTCGGCAGTGCTGCTGCACATGATTTCTGAGATCGACCCGACATTGCCGGTGCAGTTTCTGGATACCGGAAAGCACTTTTCGGCGACCCATGATTATCGCA
>CAMYKZ010000079.1 GCA_947259045.1 uncultured Afifella sp. | reverse complement strand
ATGCAATGAACCTGCTGTGGTTTGCGTTATCATCCGTTTGAGCGGCTTGGCGGTCAGTATCCGCTCATTCAAATCGGACTGAACGACCGCTCTGATCCCCATTGCGGACAGTGCAAACATTGCTTTAATTTGGCGCAATGCAAAAGATACCTGAATCAGCACTTTACCAAGGGCTCGAAGTGGACCTCCTCTTTGAAGGGGCTGGCCCCGAATTTGGCGACCTGTTCACTATTTGTGGCTATGAGAACCCAAGCTTTCCGCCATCTGGTAAGTTTGATTTCGTAAAATTCAGAGAATTGCTTTTTTCGCAAGTCGACGATTATTTCGGTGTCCGGACACTTTCCGGCGAAGGGGACGATGTTGCGGTCTGGCTTTCCCCACTAATCGGAACGGAAGAGGTTTATCATAACCCCGGCCCATTTGATGGGTTGCGACTGAGCTATAACGTTTTAAGGCACCCGATCGACCGCAGTGAACATTTCTTGCGAATAATTGAGGAATTAAGGAATGGGCTTCCTGTGACCATGATCTATCGATCTAATTCGGGTGGATTGGATCAGATTAGCAAAGACATATGCGCTATCGCGGCATACTGGGACGGCAAAGGGATTAGAGTAGGTTCGGACAAGGCGTTGCTTATCGACTATTAACGGTCCCGCATAGCGAACCCTGATGCCCAGACCCGAATAATAGGTCCTCGCCCCCATCGCCTTGCGCGGCAGTTTGATATCGACGGTCTTGCGGACCCGCGCGTCGAGGTCTGCAGAAATATGGTGCGGGAAATAGTCCGACAGGATCTCTGTCTTGCGTTTAATCGCCCGCTCGACAATGTCCGGCTTGCCTTTTTCATCCCATTCCTTCGGGCTCGTACGGTCGCCAAGCGAAGGGTAGACATATTCCGACTGCATCAGCGCAATCGTCTGTTCGTGGCCGAGATAGTGGCCCGGCCCGCCGATGCTCACATCGCGCATCGCATCGAGCGAAAGGGTTTCGTCATTGACCTCGATGCCGCGCACACAGCGCATCGCCTGGCCCAGAATGTCATTGTCGATGATCAGGCTTTCCAGGCAGAAGCCGAGCAGCGAGGCGTGCATGCCGGCGGATTCATAGACCATGTTGAGGCCGGCCAGACCGGCCAGGACTGTCGAGGCGCCCTTTTCGTAACCGGCCTGGATGTCGGGCATCTTGGAATCGGTCATACCGGCTGCGGAACCGCCGGGCAGATCGTAAAACCGCGCCATCTGGGCACACGCCGCCGTCAGCAGCGCCTGTTCGCCCGACCCGCCCGACATGGCGCCAGTTCTGAGATCGGAGACAAACGGCCATGTGCCGAAAATCGCCGGGTGGCCGGGCTTGAGCGCGTTGACATAGACAAGGCCCGCAAGGACCTCAGCAAGCGCCTGAACCACGGCGCCTGCAATCGCCGCCGGCGCCGTGGCGCCGGCCTGGCCGGCAGACAGCAGCAGAACCGGCATGCCGGCATGGACGCAGGCTTCCAGCACCACGCAGGCGTCCTCGGCGAATTTCAGCGGCGGCACGACAAAGCAGTTGGAATTGGAGACAAACGGCCGGGCGCGCCATTTGTCCTCGCCACCGGCAACGACATGCAGCATGTCCATGACGGCATCGACATTTCTGCCGAACACAAAACTTGAGCCGGCATGCTTCTGCGTCCCGCTGATGCAGGCATAGACCGTGTTCACATCGAGATCGAGCGAGCCTTCGATATCGCGCGCCACCATCGGCCGCTGGAAAAAATGGATATTGTCGAGCGTCTCGACGATGCGGGCGGCGTCGTAAAGGTCCTGCAGGGTCGATTCCCGGTAAGCGCGTCCGTGGATATCAACCAGGTGAACCGCCGCGCCTGCCGTGCCGAAATAGGTGTTGGCGCCGCTGAGATAAAGATCGTGCTTTTCCGCCTGGCCGAAGATCGTGATGTTGCGGGCAGCGCTTGCAATCGTATCTTCCACCAGCGCACGGGGAAAACGCAGGCGGCCATCATCGCCGTAGATCGCCCCGCGTGCTGTGCATGCCTCGATGCAGGTCGGAATGGCCTGGGCCAGACCGATGTCTTCCAGCACCGTCAGAACCGCATTGTGGATATTGCCGACGTCGATATCGCTCAGTGGTTTGTAGCGGCCGCTGGCCATGCCGCCGCGGATCGGTCTGATATTGTCGGCAAGCGGCGCTGCGCGCACCGCCATGCGGGCCTGCCGGCCCCGGCGTTTCGGGGGCTCGGCGCTGGTCTGCGTGGCGGGTTCGACGTTTTCGCTCTTGTTCGCCATGCCAATTCCCTCCGGCGCCGCTTCGCAGCGTTATGTCAGATCCTTATCCGCTCCGATTTTGCATCATAAAGCGGCTTCAAGGATGGCGTAGCTGCGACACGCGTCCCCGCAATTTCGATTTCATAGCTGGAGGCGAGAATGTTTTCCGGCTTTTCTTCTACGCCACAGGCAACATAACCCAGGCCGATGCCGGCGCTCAGATGATGACCGTAATTGCCCGATGTCAGGTAGCCGGCGAGTTCGCCATCGCGCCAGATCGGTTCGGCGTGATAGACAAGGGGTTCCGGGTCGTTGAGCTGGAACTGCACCATCCGCTTGCCCAGGCCTGACTGCTTCTTTCGGAGGACAGCCTCGCGGCCGGTGAAATCACCGAATTTGCCGGCCGGCTTGTCGACCTTGACCGCAAAGCCGAGGCCTGCCTCCAGCACATGATCGTCATCAGTAATGTCATGACCGAAATGCCGGAAGGCCTTTTCGATGCGGCAGCTGTCGAGCACATGCATGCCGCACAATCTGAGGCCGTGATCATCGCCTTTCTCGGTGATGGCATCGAACACGTGCCTGGCCATATCGGTCGGCATATAGATTTCCCATCCCAGTTCGCCAACATAGGTGATGCGGTGGGCGCGGGCCTTCGTCATGCCGAATTCCACTTCGCGCGCGGTCGCGAAGGGAAAGGTTTCGTTCGACAGATCCGCATTGGTCAATGGCTGCAGCAGATCGCGGGCATTCGGACCCATAATGGCGATACAGGCTTCGGCGCTGGTCACGTCGGTTGCGATGCAATGGGCGTCGGCTGGAATATTGCGCCTGAGCCAGGCCATGTCGCGCACAGCGCAGGCTGCCGCCGAGACGACAAGAAACACGGTTTCAGAAAGCCGCGTCACGGTGACATCGGCTTCGATGCCGCCGCGGTCGTTCAGCCATTGCGTGTAGACGATACGGCCCGGCTCCACGGCTATATTGTTGCCGCAGAGCTTCTGCAGGGCGGCCTCCGCATCGCGGCCCTCGATGCGGTATTTGGCAAATGACGCCATGTCGAAAAGGCCGACGGCTTCGCGCACGGCTTTGTGTTCGCCGGCGGCATATTGGAACCAGTTCTGCCGGCCCCAGGTGTAGGCATATTCCGGCTTGGCGCCACTCGCCAGTTGATCGGCGGGCAGGTACCAGTTGGGCCGTTCCCAGCCGGCCACTTCGCCGAAACAGGCACCGCGTTCTGCCAGCCGCTCGTGCAGCGGCGAGTGGCGGATATTGCGGGCGGTGGCATATTGCCGGTAGGGGAAATGATCTGCATAGAGCAGGCCCAGCGTTTCGGTGACCCGGGCCTGCAGGTAGGTCTTGTTGTTCTGATAGGGCTGCATGCGGCGGATATCGACATCCCACAGATCCTGCTGCGGGCTGCCGGCATGCATCCATTCCGACAGTGCCTTGCCGGCGCCGGCGGCGGTCTGGACGCCGATGGAATTGAAGCCGGCGGCAACGAAATAGCCGCTCAGATCAGGCGCTTCGCCGAGATGGAAGCGGTCGTCGGGGGTAAAACTTTCCGGGCCGTTGAAAAACGTGTGGATACCCGCCGTCTCCAGCAGCGGCAGCCGGTTGACTGCCATTTCCAGTATCGGCGCAAAATGATCGAAATCGTCCGGCAGCTGGTCGAAGCAGAAATCTTCCGGGATGCCTTCCTGACCCCAGGGTTTTGCAACCGGTTCAAATGCGCCGAGCAGGATCTTGCCGGCATCCTCCTTGTAATAGGCATGTTCGTCGGGCACCCGCAGAACCGGAAATTCGCGCGGCAGACCGGCGACAGGCTCGGTGACGATATAGAAATGCTCGCAGGCGTGAAGTGGAACATTGACGCCGGATTGTTCGGCCAGATCGCGGCCCCACATGCCGGCGCAATTGACCACATGATCGGTCTTGATCCGGCCCGGTACGCCGTCCTTTTCATAACCGACGCCTGTGACTTTCCCGCCGTCGGTTTCCACAGACGTTACCTTGACGTTCTCCAGCACCCTGGCGCCGTTCTGGCGCGCGCCTTTTGCGAAGGCCAGGGTAATGTTCGTCGGGTCGGCCTGGCCGTCATTGGGGATATAGACGGCGCCTGTGGCGTCGGATGCGTTCAGCAACGGGTAAAGCCGCTCGACATCGGCCACGCTGACTTCTTCAACCTCGACGCCGAACGAGCGGGCCATGGAGGCATTGCGGCTCAACTCCTCCATCCGCTCGTTCGTCAACGCCAGACTGAGCGAGCCGGTCCGCTTGAAGCCGGTTGAAAGGCCTGTCTCTTTCTCAAGTTCCGGAAAAAGTTCCGGCGCATATCTGGCCAGTTGGGTCAGGCTCTTGCTTGCGCGCAACTGGGTAATCAGGCCGGCTGCGTGCCAGGTGGTGCCGCACGACAATTGTTTCCGTTCCAGCAGCACGACATCGCTCCAGCCGAGTTTGGCCAGATGATAGGCAACGGAACAGCCAACGGCGCCGCCGCCGATTATGACCGCGCTGGCGTGGATGGGCAGATCGGTCATATCGGGAGCCTTTCCGGGCGATAGCGTTCAGCCGGCAATGGCTTCGTCTGCATGCACGAATGGTCCGCCAAGCGCATCGGCCACGGCTTTGTGGTTGATTGCCCCGGCGTGAACGTTGAGACCGTTTTTCAGATGCGGATCTTCAGATAAAGCGCGTTTCCACCCCTTGTCGGCCAGGGCCAGGACGTAGGGAAGGGTGGCGTTGTTGAGGGCTTGCGCAGAGGTTCGGGGAACACCGCCGGGCATGTTGGCGACGCAATAATGGATCACCTCGTCAACGACGTAGGTCGGCTCGTCGTGGGTGGTCGGGCGGGAGGTTTCAAAACAGCCGCCCTGATCGATTGCGACATCGACGACAACCGCCCCCTTTTTCATCGTCCTGATCATATCGGCACTGACAAGTTTCGGCGCTGCAGCGCCGGGGATGAGAACGGAACCGATGACAAGATCGGCCTGGCTGACGTGATGTTCCACCGCGTCGCGGGTGGAATAGACCGTATTCAGAGCCCGGCCGAACTGCGCCCACAGACGCCGCAACTGATCATTGTTGCGGTCCAGGACCCAGACATCTGCGCCCATGCCGAGTGCAATATGGACAGCGTGAGTGCCGACAACACCGCCGCCGAGCACGACGACCTTTGCCGGATCGACGCCCGGTACGCCGCCCAGAAGCACGCCCAGGCCGCCATGGGCCTTTTCCAGGAAATAGGCGCCGGCCTGGATCGACATCCGGCCGGCGACTTCCGACATCGGCGCCAGCAGCGGCAGACCGCCGCTCGCGGATGTGACGGTTTCATAGGCAATGCAGGTGGCGCCGCTTGCAATCAGGTCATTGGCCTGATCCGGATCGGGCGCCAGATGCAGATAGGTGAACAGGATCTGCCCGGGCGACAATTGCTTGCGTTCGACCGCCTGAGGTTCCTTGACCTTGATGACCATTTCCGAGCGCTGGAAGATCTCCGCGGCTGTCGCGACGATGGAAGCGCCCGCTGCTTCATAGGCCTCATCGGTCATGCCGATGCCTTCGCCGGCGCCCGTTTCGATAATCACCTCATGGCCATGCGCAACCACTTCGCGGACGCTGGATGGCACCAGGCCGACGCGATATTCGTGGACTTTGATTTCCTTGGGTACACCGATAAGCATAATTTTCCTCCCAATGACCCGGCCGGTGCTCTCACATTCGCCGGCCCGGCAATTTGACGTTTCCCCTTGACGATACGCTCTGGCGCTGTTGCGGTTAGAACCAGGCCGGCCCAGTATTTTGGCCCAGTATTTTGGCCCAGTATCTTGGAACAGTATCCTGGCCAAAGATACCGACCCTCAGTCCGGTTCAGATCACTCTGGCCAGTGGTCCATTGCGGTATTCGTCGACAATCGATGCAAGCTGGGCCACGCCCGGTTCGATTTTATTCAAACCGATCGATGAAATACCGGCGCGCAAATAATTGTAGGGCTTCGTTTTCGAGCCGAAGAAGACATGCCCGGGTTCAATCAGCACGCCGCGTTCGCGAGCCCGTTCAGCCAGATCGGCTGTGTCCACATCGGGTGGCGCCGCCAGCCAGACGGCTGAGCCTGATAGGTCGTCGCCAATTCGGAAATCCGGCAATTTCCGCCGCAGATGGCCGGACAGCATTTCACGCCGTTCAGAGAAGGCCTCAGTCAGCCTGCGAACCAGCGTGTCATGGTGGCCAAGCGACAGGAACAGCGCGACCGCGCGCTGGTTGTTGGCCGGCGGATGGCGCAGCATCAGCCGCCGCAGGCCGCGCAACTCCTCCAGAAGATCCGGATCCGCAACCACATAACCAAGCCGCAAACCGGGGGCGATCGTCTTCGACAGGCTGCCGATATAGACAACCCGTCCCGCTTCATCGAGACTTTTCAGGGCCGGCAACGGGCTGTCCTTGTCGAGCAACTGGCTGTCATAATCATCTTCTATGATGATAAAATCATCATCCGCTGCACGCGCGACCAGGTCATTGCGCCGTTCAAGCGGCATGCTGACGGTCGTCGGGCACTGGTGGCTTGGCGTCGTAAAGACATATTCGCAATCGGCTGGAATGGAGGCCGGGTCAAGGCCGTATTGGTCGACCGCCAATTCGACCATCTGCCCGGTGCGGCTGGCGATGATATTGCGTGCGTCGGGATAACCCGGTTCTTCCATGCCGACTTTTGTTTTCTGCCGCATCAGTAAAGTCGCCAGAAGGTAGAGCGCGTGCTGGGCGCCGAGCGTTACCATGATTTCTTCCGGCCGGACGAATATGCCGCGGCGCGGAAGCAGGCGCGCCTGGATCTGTTCAATCAGCAGGGGATCGTCCCGGTCGATCATGTCTGCGGCCCAGTTTCGGATCTCACGCACGCCCAGCGCCATCCGGCTGCATTCGCGCCACTCTGCTGTCGGAAACAAAGTCGGGTCGAACTGGCCGTAAACAAACGGATAGGGATAAGCGAGCCAGTCGTCCGGTTTGACGATATTGACCTGCGTCGACGGCCGGACCGTCATGCGGCAGGCCCAGTTCGGCGCCAGGTTCGATTTAGGCCGCAAGGTCTGATGCCGGACACCGGGCAGTTCAGTCAATGCATCGGGATTGACGAAATGACCGCGCCTCTCGCGGGCTTCAAGAAAGCCCTGATCGACAAGTTGCTGGTAGGCCAGAACGACTGTGCCGCGGGCGACTTGAAGCCGGTTGGCGAGTGTCCGGCATGACGGCAATGGCTGGTTGACCGGCATTTGCCGGTCAAGAATCGCGGTCACGATGGCCTGGCGGATCTGCGATTGCAGCGTCTGACCGCTGTCGGGCGAAATGCGGAACAGCCCGGACCATAATGTCTTGTCGGTGCGTGCGCTCATCGGCCCGGCGAAACTCCAATCGGCCCCTGCGATATTGCATACTGGCACAATAGACAGGGCCAGAGCAAGCAACCGGATAACCGGTTGGATTTTGGTGAGTTTTCTGTATTTGGATCATGCACGCGAACAAATGTGGCCCTATCTGCGTTATGATGGCGCAAATAAGTTCAGGCTGATGTCGTGGATCTGGAACAGTTCCGGGAAAATGGCCGGCAAAAAAAGTGAGGTCGCCATGAGCGATACATATCGGGTTGCGATTATCGGCGGCGGTATCGTCGGCGTTTCCACCGCCTATCATCTGGCGGAACGCGGCGAGACAGATGTTGTCGTGCTTGAGCGGGCAGAGCTGACATCCGGCTCGACATGGCATGCTGCCGGCAACCTGCCGCACTTTGCCGGCAGCTTCAACATGATGAAACTGCACCGTCAGTCCAAATCCCTCTATCAGAAGCTGGAAGACCGGCACGGCGATATCGGCATGCATCTGACCGGTTCGCTGCGGCTGGCGCACAACCCGGACCGAATGGACGAGTTTCACCGCGCTGCCGGCATGGCGCGCCAGAACGGCACCGAAATGTCCGTCATGAACGTCGATGAGATCCGCTCAAAATGGCCGTGGATGGAGGTCCATGATCTGCTTGGCGGCCTGTGGGATGCCCTTGACGGCCATGTCGATCCGACCAGCCTGACAAACGCGATGGCAAAGGATGCCCGCGCCGCCGGGGTCACCATCCGCCGCAACTCGCCTGTCATGTCCATCGACCGCGCCGAAAGCGGCCGCTGGGTGCTGGAAACGCCGAACGGTACCGTGTCCGCCGAAGTGATCATGAATGCCGCCGGCTTCCGCGCGCCCGAGATTGCCGCCATGGCCGGTCACACAATCCCGCTCAGTTCGATGGAGCACCAATATCTGGTGACGGAGGAAATTCCGGAACTTGTCGCGCGCGATGACGAGATCCCGATGATCCGCGATCCCGATACCTCTTACTACCTGCGTCAGGAACGCAAGGGGGTGATCATCGGTCCCTATGAACATGACGGCGTGCCCTGGGCGGTAGACGGTGTGCCGACGGAATTCGGCCAGGAGCTGCTGGCGCCGGACCTGGACCGCATCGCCGAATATGTCGCCGACGCCATGGAGCGTGTGCCGATGTCGGCCAGCGCCGGTATCAAGACCATCATCAACGGCCCGATCACCTACACGCCGGACGGTCTTCCACTGGTCGGCCCGGTTTCAGGCATCGACAATTATTTTCTCAATTGCGGCTCGTCGTTCGGCATCACACAGGGCGGCGGTTGCGGCCAGTACGGCGCCGAATGGATCCTCGACGGGCACACGTCGCTGGACTTCTGGGAACTCGATCCGCGGCGGTTTGGCGATTGGGCAAGTCGTGAATGGGTCGAGGCGCGCTGCAAGGACATTTACGACAACGAATATGCCCATGCCTATCCGAACGAATGGGCCGGACGGGAGGCGGGCAGGCCGGTCCGGAAAATACCGGTCTCTGAACGCCACGAGGCCGCCGGCGTGGTCTTTACCACGGGCTACGGCTGGGAACGGCCGGCCTTCTTTGCAGCCGAAGGCGCGGCCCGCGACGATCATTTCACCTTCCGCAGGGCCCACTGGCAGACGGACGTTGCCGGAGAATGCAAGGCGGTGCGCGAACGGGTTGGCCTTCTGGATCTGTCCGGTTTTTCAAAGTTCGATGTCAGCGGTCCGGGCGCGGAAGCGATGCTGGACAGCATCGGCGCCAACCGGATGCCGCGCAAGGTCGGCGGTATCGTGCTGACCCATGCGCTGACGCCGGCCGGCGGTGTCTTGTCGGAGTTCTCCGTCACCAGGCTTGGCGATGAGACTTATTACCTGGCCAGTGCCGCCGCTGCCGAACAGCATGACCTGGATATTCTCAAGGCGGCGGCGCCGGCCGACGGCAGCGTGACGATTGAAAATCTGACAACAGGCTGGGGCACATTGGTTGTGGCGGGGCCACAGGCCCGCAATCTGCTGGCCAAACTGACCGGTGCCGATCTTTCAAACGAAGGCTTTCGCTGGCTGACCGGCCGGGAAATTGATGTCGCCGGCGTTCCGGTTCGGGCGTTGCGTGTGAATTATGTCGGCGAACTGGGTTGGGAATTGCATCACCGGATCGGCGATCAGCTTGCGCTTTACGATGCGCTCGTTGAAGCCGGCCCGGAATTCGGCCTTTCGCCGTTCGGGTTGCGCGCCATGGACAGTCTGCGGCTTGAAAAAATGTATCGCGGCTGGCGCACCGACCTATCAACTGAATACTCGCTGGTTGAGGCCGGAATGGACCGGTTTGTGCGTTTCGGCAAGAATGTCGAGTTCACAGGCCGCGAGGCGCTGCAGGCCCATGCCGAAAAGGGCGCGCCGTATACACTGGTCTGCCTCGACGTGGATGCCGGCGATGCCGACTGCATCTCATCGGAGCCGGTGCTGGACGCCGCAGGCAACATCGTCGGCACAACGACCAGCGGCGGGTACGCACATCATCTGGGCAAAAGCCTGGCGATGGCCTATTTGCGGACCGATCTGGCCATTGCCGATCAGACGGTTTTCGTCGACATTGTCGGCGACCGGCGGCCGGCGCTTGTGGGTCTGGACGCGCTTTATGACCCGGCCAATGAGCGGCTGAGATCGTAACGTCCGGCAGTGGGGTTTGCCATCGCTTGCGCAGCGGCCGGTTTCGTGGCACTGCGCGGCGATGAGCGCACTTCACATGATCAGCCGCGGCGAGGGTGATATTCCCGTCGTCCTGCTGCACGGCTTCGGCGGCTCGCACCGCGCGTGGGACGATGTTGTTCCAATGCTTGGCGACCAGCGCCGGGTGATGGCGTTCGATCTGCCAGGCCATGCCGGCTCGCTGGAATTTCCCAAAACCGGAAATGCCGCAACGGCTGCGAAGGCCGTACTTGCCGATCTCGCCGATGCCGGTATCGGGCGCGCTCATTTTGCCGGCCATTCCATGGGTGGCGCTGCCGCCGCGCTGTGCGGCCTGATGGCGCCCGAGACATGCGCGTCCCTGACGCTGCTTTCACCCGGCGGTTTTGGCTGGGAGGTCAATCACCGGCTGTTGCGGCGCTATGCGCTGGCCACCGACGAGGCCGAGATCGCCCTGCTGCTGGAGCAGTTTTTCGGTTGGGGAAACCCGCTTCCGGACGGTCTGGCTGCCGAAATGGCTGCTCAGCGCCGTGTCAAAGGCGCGACGCAAGCCCTTGAGGCGATTGTCGAAACCCTGCTTGACGGAACCAGCCAGAAACGTTTGCCTGTCGACGATATCGCAGCACTGCCGGTGCCGGTGAAAGTGATCTGGGGCACCCAGGACAGGGTTCTGCCGACCCGCCAGGCGCACAAGCTGCCCGGCCGCATTGCCGTGCACATCTTTGAAGAGGTCGGCCACATGCTGCCGCATGAAATCGCCAATGACGTGGCGCATCTGATCCTGGAAAATACGCGCTAGCGGCGCGATAGGTTTCGTGGAAATCTTCTAACACACCGCAATGATTTCGGCGCCAGCGGCATCGGCCAGCGCTTTTGGCTCCGCGTGAAAAACCGAGTTCGACTTGCCGGCGGCTGCCCAGATGGTTTGATACGCTAACAGATCCCGATCCATATAGGTTGCGAGTTTTGCGGTCGCGCCGATCGGCGCGACGCCGCCGATGGCAAACCCGGTCTCGGCGCGGACATAATCGGCATCGGCCCGCTTCAGGCCTGTACCGATGATAGCGGTGATCTTGTCCAGGTCGGCCCGGTTTGTGCCGGAGACCAGGATGAGTACTGGCCGGCCATTGTCGGCACGGCGGAAAATCAGTGATTTGACGATCTGCCCGACCGCACATTGGCAGGCTGCAGCAGCTTCTTCCGCCGTGCGAGTGCTCTGCGGCATTTCAGAAATCGCAATGTCGAGGCCGGCCAGTTCGGCCGCCTGTTTGACCCGGTCCTGCGAGCGCATAATCAGCCTCCGTCAGAATGTTGCCGCAATCATGTGGACCCGTAGCCTTGCGGCGGGACAAAGCATAGTCCCATCCGGGCGCCACTGGAAATCCTGAAAATGTTCGGGATTCAGCAACCGTACCGGACCGGGGTTGAGTATCGGGGGCAGACAAGGTGAATATCGAGAATAAGGCGACGGTTCAGGATCTGCAGTCTGTCATACAGGATGTGCGGCTGGATCATGCGCGCCGCGACGACGCAAATGTTGAATTGCAGGAGGAAGAGCGGCTGCGCCTGTCGGCTCTGGAAGAGGCTCTGGAGGGCGTATTCAGCGATATCCCGCAAGACCAGAAGAATCTCGCGCTGGCTATCCTGCCGGGCTATCCGCCGCGCTTCTGGGTCGATGCCACATCCCATGTGGTGATGGCGCGCGACAAGCGGACGTACCAGTTCGTCAAGGATACCAGGCTGGGCCGGACACTGATCCACGAAGGCGCCGAAGTCGAGCCGGTGGCAGACGCCGTGACACGCTATGTCGCCGAACGCATCGTGGAACGCCAGAGGGCATCCGAAGAGAGCTGGGTGATAGAGCATAATCGGCAAAAACGGCGGTCCGTAATACCGGAACCGGTCAGGCGTTCGTCGCTGCTGCTCGGGTTTGTCGTGTTCGGTCTGGGCATGATCGCCGGTGCGGCTTTGTTGCTGGCCTATGCATGGTTCTACGAACTGCCGTCCTGACCGGTTGCCGGCAGGGGTAGGGAAAACCCGGTCTTCTCCGTTTGCACGATTGTTCCGGCCGGGTCAAAACCGCGCCGTGTGACGGTGAGTGCATAACCGTCATCCGTTCTTTCAATGTCATGCAGGGCGTAACCGCCTGATCCGGGTCCTGCCGCAGGCAGATGGCTTGCCGCCGGGACGCCGATGACCGGCACCGGGCCGCCAGGTCCCTCAAGTGCCGTCGTCGCGGCAATATGATCATGGCCGTGCAGGATCAGTTCAGCACCCGTCCGGCGAATTGCCGCGCGCAGCCGGCGGCCATCGGTCAGCCGCCTGAATGTCCGCCGGTAATTGTCCATCTTCGGCGGATGATGGATCAGAACGATACGAAAAAGGTTTTCATCACCAGTCTGTTGCAGCAAATTCCTGAGGTCTGACATCTGCTTTCGGCCAATCCGGCCTGTGGCCATGAACGGCGGCGTGGCAATGGCAGTAGACACGCCGATCAGGGCCACCCGATCGAGCCGGCGCAAATAGGGAAAATGAGCATTTTCCGATTCCGGCCTGCGGTCATCCGACATCCAGGGCGCCCACAGGCGGCGGTAGAGTTTGCCGGCGCCTGGCACATAGGCATCGTGATTGCCGGGAATGACGCTCACCTGGTTACTGGCTCCGAGCGTCTGAAGCCAGTCGCGGGCATTCTCAAATTCGCCGGGCAGGGCGATATTGGTCAGGTCTCCGGTGACGGCGATGTGGTCGGGCGCCTGTGCCTTGATGTCGGCGACAAGCCGGTCCAGATGATCTGTCGTCATTGCCTGGGCGCGATTGCCGCGCCAGTTGATGTAGCCAATCACCCGTTTCGACAGAAGTTGTTGCAGCGACGGTTTTGGGACGCCGTCCAGATGAACATCCGACATGTGGGCGATGCGGAACATGTTTCGCGATGGACCTTGCAGGTTCGGGAAATCTGGTTGCGGTTGGTCAAAGCCTGTATAGCCAAACCATGAGTACGCCAAGCCGTCTTTTCCGCATACCCGATCCACGCCGTCTCGCTGTGCGGCTGGCCCTTGGTGTCAGCAGGATCAGCCGCGGCATGACGCTGGGTGTGCGGGCCGTGCTCTTGAAGGACGATCAGGTCGTGCTTGTCCGCCATTCCTATTTGCCCGGTTGGCATTTTCCAGGCGGCGGTGTCGAAGCCGGCGAAAGTTTTCACCAGGCGATGGTGCGCGAGGCCCGCGAAGAAGCCGCTATCGAATTGACCGGGCCGGCAGATCTGTTCGGTGTCTACCGCAATGGTCCTGCCAATCCGCGCGACCACGTTGCCCTGTACGTCTGCCGAAATTGGGAGCAGCCGGTGCCGCCGAAGCCAAACCTGGAAATCCGCGCCTGCGAGCTGTTCACACTGGATGGCCTGCCGGAGGATATTACGGCTGGCACGAATGCAAGGCTTTTAGAAATCCGCGACGGGGTGGATCCGGCAACGGACTGGTGAAAGTGGTTTGGCAGGACGTGCTTTGAAGTAATCATTTGCACTGTGTGGGTCCCGGATCAGCATCGCACCATCGAAGATGCTGCCCTTTCGAGAACCTCAGGAGCATCCGGGATGACTGGAAATGCCGGAGCGGACATGAACTAAAGCGGGCGGCCGCTTCAAGTGACTACCTATCAATGTCATCCCGGGCGAATTGCGGTGCGAAGTCCGCTGTGCAGACCCGGGACCCATCGGTCGCTCCACTCATTTCAAGTCTCGCGCAATTCAACGGACAGGGGCCCACCTTGCCATGCTCTCCCTATCCCGCCAGGCCGCTGCCCGGAAGCCGCGCCCGGTCATGGGGGCTGTCGAAATCGAGTGCCGGGCCGATCGGAACGATGCGGGTAGGATTGATCGATTCATGGCTGT
The DNA here is from genome assembly GCA_947259045.1 of uncultured Afifella sp. GTDB lineage: Bacteria > Pseudomonadota > Alphaproteobacteria > Rhizobiales > Afifellaceae > CAMYKZ01. The sequence goes on along the minus strand of CAMYKZ010000079.1, from coordinate 392 downwards.
AATAATAGTGCTTCTTGATCTGCTCGATATCGACGGTCTGGCGCACGCCCGGCATCTGGTAAAGCTCACGAAGATAGCCCGAAAGCGCCGGATAATCGGCAATGCGGCGCTTGTTGCATTTGAAATGGCCGACATAAACGGCATCAAACCGCACCAGGGTGGTGAACAGTCGCCAGTCGGCTTCGCTCAGCCGCTCGCCAGCCAGATAGCGCTGGCATGACAGCCGTTCTTCCACCATGTCGAGGGTTTCAAACAGAATGCCGAAAGCCTCCTCGTAGGCTGGCTGGGTGGTGGCAAATCCGCATTTGTAAACGCCGTTATTGATATTGTGGTAGATCGGCTCGTTGATCTCATCGATCGCGGCGCGCAGGTCTTCGGGATAAAAATCCAGC
>CAMYKZ010000078.1 GCA_947259045.1 uncultured Afifella sp. | reverse complement strand
CGCTGGGGCGGCGTCGCCTTCGGCGCCCTGCATTACCTGCATTTCCACACCTGCGGTGATTATGCGCCGGGCGAAATCTGCTGGTCGGTGTTCGACCCGACATTCCGCGTTGACGGTGAAGACTTCTGGCGGGACGGCGCGTTCGAGTTTGCCGAGCGGCCGGATGTGCAGCGGCTGTTCGGCGAATTTCCCGAACTGGCCAGAGCATTCGCCAACCCGCGGCGCGATATCGGACTATAGAAAATACCTGTCCGCCTAAATCATCGCGCCGACATCCGGCATCAGAAAAATCTTCCGGGCGGAATCAGAGTTCAGGCGATCCGGCGAATAATGTTTTGTCAGCACGTCCCTGGCCGTCAGATCCGGATTGCGGGCGATGAAATCGTCATAGTTCCGATGCGCATTGGATTCCATCCGTTCAGCAATCAAACTCAAAAACGCAAGGGTTATCGTCGTATTGAACTTGCCCGGAGCGCCGGCCTTTTCGGCAAGGGATCTGATGCCGGCTGCGTATTTCTGCGATGCGTCGATAAAATTGTTCTGCAAGAGCATTTCGTAGGCGACGGCAATATGGTCCAGATGGCGGAACGCCGCCGGATCGAGATCGCCGGCTTCGAATGATTGCAGCAGTTGTGCAGTCGATGAACTCAAGGGTCTGATTCCTGTAATGTGTGGCTATGCGATGCATCCAGATCGAGGTCGTAGACCTGTTTCAACTGCTCGATCTTTTTCAATGTCGTCTCGGAAAACGGTGGTTTGTTTTCAAAACAATGCAGCGACATGCCTTCCAGCAGGTCGGCTAAGGACATGTCCAGATGCTCTGCAAGGCCTTTCAGAACCTTGAGCAATCGTTTCTCAAGCCGGATCCCGGTCTGTACACGTTCGATGGATTTTGTCATGGTGTCTTATGATATATTGGTACCAAGGTGTCAATATAATTTTATCTGACGTCTGAATCCGAAAATCAACTCAGATATCAGAAAGCCCCAGCAATCCCGGTAACGTAGCCATTTCGTGAAACAAGACCGCCCCTTCGCCTGCAAGCCGGGCTCCGTCATTATCGGCAGCATATCCGAAACAGGCCATGCCCGCTTGCCTGGCGGCGGCAGCACCCGTGATGCTGTCTTCAATTACCACGCACTGCGCCGGCGTCACGCCCATCGTCCGGGCAGCATGCTGAAAGAGCCGGGGATCGGGCTTCCAGATGCCGACGCTATGGGCTGAAAAGACCGCACCCTCGAACCGCGGCAGAATGCCGTGGAGGCCAAGCGTGATCGCCATTTTGTCCTCGCTGCCATTGGAAGCGACGCAGAACGCAATGCCGGCACGCTGCAATCGGTCCAGTACGTCCAGTACGCCCGCGACAACCGGCACGCCCTGCTCCAGCCGGGCGAAGATTTCGGCATAGATTTCATCGATCCAGCCGGGCGGCAATTGCGCGCCCATCCTTGCCGCCCGTTCGCCGATAGTCGCCATTTTGCCGCCGGCAAAGGTCTGCATGCATTCTTGCGGTGTGATGCCCAGACCGTAACGGGCGAAGTTTTCCGACATCACGTCGCAATGGGCCATCTCGCCGTCGACCAGCACGCCGTCGCAGTCGAAAATAACGAGTTCCGGAACGCTCACCCCCGCTCATCCGCCTTCATGCGCCGTTCCACCCAGCGCACGCCGGCGGAAACGATCAGGATCAGAACCAGATATTCCAGCACCAGCACCGTGTAGATTTCCAGCGGCCGGTATTCCGTCACAACCAGTTCATTGGCCCGCCGTGTCAGCTCCTGCATGCCGATGACGGAGACCAGCGACGACATTTTCAGCATATAGACCAGCTGGTTTCCAAGTGCCGGCAGAATGCGCCGGATCGCCTGCGGCAGGATCACGAAGCGCATTGTGTCGGCATAGTTCAGCGAGATCGACTGCGCCGCTTCATACTGGCCGCGATTGATCGACTGGATGCCGGCGCGGAAGATTTCCGCCTGGAACGCGCTGTCGGAAAGCGCCAGCGCAATGACCCCGGCCCAGAACACGCCGATGGAAATATCGGCGACCTGGGGCAGGCCGTAATAGACCCAAAGGATCATCACCAGGATCGGGATCGCCCGGATAAACTCCACATAGACCCGGTTGAAGCCCTTCAGAAACGGATTGACCGACAGGCCGGGCAGCGCCACCAGCAGCCCGACGGTGATCGAAATCAGGATCGCCGTCACCGACAGCGCAATGGTATAATAGAGGCCGCCGAGCAGAAATTGCAGGTTCGTCCAGCCCGATTTCGTTGCCGGCGATACAACGTACCAGCCCCAGTTGGCCGAACAGCCGCCGAGTGCCATGACCAGCAACGCCAGCACTGCAAATCGGGCCATTGCGGAACGGGTGAGGGATTGGGTCATGACCGGCCTAATGATGCAGGATCTGTTTCAGGAACCGCTGACAGCGCTCGGAGCGGGGATTCTCAAAAAACGTTTCCGGCGGCGCGGTTTCGACAATCTCGCCCCGGTCCATGAACACCATCATGTCGGCGACCCTGCGGGCAAAACCCATTTCATGGGTGACGACGATCATCGTCATGCCGGTTTCCGCCAGTTCGCTCATCACGTCGAGCACTTCCGAGATCATTTCCGGATCGAGCGCGGAGGTCGGCTCGTCAAACAACAGGATGCGCGGTTCCATGCACAGCGAACGGGCGATCGCCACGCGCTGCTGCTGGCCGCCGGAAAGCTGGGCTGGATATTTATCGGCCTGCTCGGGAATATGCACCCGTTCCAGATACCGTTCGGCGCGTTCCATGGCGTCGCGCTGCGACAGTTTGCGCGCCCTGACCGGACCGAGCATCAGGTTTTCAAGCACGGTCAGATGCGGAAACAGGTTGAACTGCTGGAATACCATACCGACTTCGCGGCGGACGATACTGATGTTCTCAGCCTTGTCGTTGAGCTCGACATTGTCAACGATGATGCTGCCGCTTTCGTGCCGTTCAAGCCGGTTGATGCAGCGGATCATCGTCGATTTGCCTGATCCAGACGGCCCGCAGACGACGAATTTTTCCCCGGACCCGACGGTCAGGCTGACATCCTTCAGCGCCTGGAATTCGCCGAACCATTTGCTGACGCCGCTCAGTTCGATGAGCGGCTGCCCGGATTCCGTATTCACAATATCTGCGCCCCCCACCTGGCGGTTCAGGCTGCTGCACAATGATCGTGCCCAAATCCGATGCGAATTCATAGTGGGCGATTGCAAAAGATTTGGCTAGGATGCCGGCCTGCGGATCATAAGTGTGACCAATAAAGAAGGGGAAGACATGAAACTGATCAAAGCCGGCCTGATGGCCGCGATCTTGGCAGTGGGCTCAGCGCCCGCCCAGGCCGATACGTTGAAGGACATTCTGTCTGAGGGTAAACTGAAGGTCGGCACGACCGGCGACTGGAACCCGATGACGATGAAGGACCCGGCGACCAATTCCTATACCGGCTACGACATCGACGTGATGACGGAGCTGGCCAAGGATCTCGGCGTCGAGGTTGAATTCGTCCCAACCGACTGGAAGACCCTGGTCAACGGCGTTGTCGCCGGCAAGTACCACATGACCGGATCGGCCTCGATCTCGCCGGCCCGGGCCAAGGCAGCGGGTTATTCCGATTCCTACTTCTCGCTCGCCACCGTGCCGCTGACGCTGAAGAAGAATGCCGAAAAGTTCAAGGACTGGGATGATATCAACAAGGGCGACGTCACCGTTGCCGCGACGCTCGGCACGACCCAGGAAAAACAGGTCAAACTGTTCTTCCCCAACGCCAAGCACCAGATTGTCGATGCGCCGGCGCGTGATTTTCAGGAAGTGCTGGCCGGCCGTGCCGATGCGCACATCACCTCCAATGTCGAGGCCTACAAGCTGGTGGCGAAATACCCGGAAATGATGATCGTGCCGGTCTCGGCGCCGAAGGCGCGCACGCCGATCGCCATGCTGCTGCCGCAGGACGATCAGGTCTGGATCAATTATGTCAACACCTGGATCAAGCTGAAGCAGGAAGGCGGGTTTTTCGATGAACTCGGCCAGAAATGGCAATTGTCGAACTGATCCGGTGATAGGGATCAATCCCATGGCGGGGCCGCACGGTCCCGCCATTTTCAGTTCAGGCCTTGAGGACACGGTGTGAGACTTGATCTCAGCACGTGGATTGAGGTCGAAGCCTATCTCCGGCGCTGCGACGGCATCATCGTGCCGACCGGTTCCACCGAACAGCACGGCCCGATCGGCCTGATCGGCACCGACACTTTGTGCGCCCGCGCCATTGCCGAGGGCGCCGGCGACATCGCCGATGCGCTGGTCGCGCCCGATATCGGTTACACGCCGGCGCCGTTCAACATGGCGTTTCCGGGCACCTTGTCCGTCAGCCTGGAGACCTTTTCCGCGCTGGTGCGCGAGGTCATCGAAGGGCTGGCGAGCCACGGCTTCGGCCACATCTACCTGCTCAACGGTCACGGCGCCAATCTGGAACCGCTCAAGGCAATCGCCGCAGACATCGTCTCAGACATCGCCACCACCGCAAAAATCCGTATCCGTAGCTGGTGGGATTTCGAACCGGTCAATCTCATCCGCACGGAGCTTTACGGCGACTGGGAGGGCATGCACGCCACGCCCTCGGAAGTGGCGATCACCCAGGCGGCGCACCGGATCATCGAGGACCCGGGCCTGGCCCCGCCGGAAAAACTCAGCGCCGGTTTCATCAAGACCCATGCCGGTGACCGGCACGGCCAGCCGGACGACCATCGCCGGCAGTTTCCAGATGGCCGCGTGGGGTCGCATTCCAGTCTTGCGAAACCGGAGCACGGGCACAGATTGCTGGCCGCGGCGTCAGAAGCCGTGGCGCAGGACTATGCGGCGTTTGTAAGAAACTAATGGCGATTGAAGCGGCAATCGATGGTCCTGCTCAGGCGGCAGCGGCTTTGTAACTGACAACCTCGAATTCGATATTGTCATCGTCGTGAAAATAAAACCGCCGTCCCGGCTCGTAGTCGGCATGGGAATGAGGCGCGTATCCGGCCTTGATCACCCGCGCTTCGGCATCGTCGAGATCGTCGACCACAATGCCGATATGGTTCAGCCCGCCACGGGTGGCGTAAGTTTCAGCCTCGGCGACGGCCGGTGCGCCGCGCGAATAGACGGCGATGTAAGTATCGCCGGAACCGACATGAACGGTGGTGCCGCCATGGATCGCATCTCCCTGCCAGCGGATGCGCCAGCCGAACAATTCACACAATCTGTTGGCGGTCGCCAGCGGATCGCTGACGGTGACGTTCACATGTTCCAGTGTCGCTTCGTTCATGATGGTCTCCAGTGACTGATTGACAATAAAGAGCAGGCATCATAATTCCTCAACTTAACTTGAGGTCAAGGTATTTTTCCAAACTGAAAAACGGAGCGCCGGCGATGCGTGGATCGGATAGATTGTCGATAGGAGAACTGGCGGAGCGAACCGGTCTATCGGTCTCGTCGATTCGTTATTATGAGGCTGAAGGCCTGTTGAAGGCGGAACGGAATTCCGGCGGTCAGCGCCGCTTCCTGCGGTCCGACATACGCCGCCTGTCATTCGTCATGATCACCCAGCAATTCGGCTTCACGATCGAGCAGATCCGCCTGAAACTGCAAACGCTGCCGCAGGAGCGAACGCCGAACAAACAGGACTGGGCGCGCCTGAGCCGGGAGTTCCGCCGCGAACTTGACGCAAAAATCGATACTTTGAGCAGGCTGCGCGACCAGTTGGACGGCTGTATCGGCTGCGGCTGCCTGTCGCTGAAGAAGTGCGCGTTGTACAATCCGGACGACAGGGCCAGGCGCCACGGCGCGGGACCGCGTTTCCTGCTGGGTAACCGGCCTGAGATTCCGGCTGATTAGGGTGTTTTCCATTGATGTTGAGCCATTCTGAATGCCAATGGCGAGGCGATCCGGTTGTGATCCTTCGGCAAGCGCTCAGGAGAACGAAGGGCGATGCGGGGCGCGGCGATAATCTCTTCAAGCGGCCCCTCGCGGCTGGCCGCACGCTGAACGGCGTCCGACGAAAACCCGCAGCCCTTTGGCACCGGCCGCGAACGCTCAATCCTTGCTGCGGTATTTGAACGCCTTGCCGAAGCGCCAGACCAGATAGTCGCCGCAGCTGATCGGGTCGAACAGCGCCTCGTCGCCTTCCGCCACCACCGGCGACATGTCGGTTTCGAAGTTCGGGTCGACGGCGGCTACCAGCGAGAACCGTTCGCGGCCGGACGAATTGACAACCCGGTGCGGCGTCGACGCAAAGCGGTTGTTTGTCCAGCGCGCCAAAAGGTCGCCGATATTGACGATGATCGTGCCTTCGATCGGCAGCGCATTGACCCATTCGCCGTCCTTGTCCTGCACCTGCAGGCCGCCGACTTCGTCTTGGCGCAACAGGGTCATGGTGCCGAAATCCGTATGCGGCGCGACGCCGAACTGATCGGCGCCGGCATCCACATCCTGCGGCGGATAATAGATGATGCTGCAGCGGGTCATCGGCTTGTCGGTGGCCTTGATGAAATGATCCGCCGGCAGGGCAAGCGCTGTGGCAAACACCTTCAGCAGCGACCAGCCGAGCGTATTGCAGGCTTCGAAATATCGTACCAGAACCGGGCGCATTTCGGGTAGAAAATCCGGCCACTGGTTCGGTCCGATCAGCGGCCGGCCGGCCTGGAAATCAGCATCGCTCTCGTCGATATCAAGGCCCCAGATGAAACTCTCCTTCAGATCCGGTTTGGCGTCATCCGACATCTTTGCGCCGCCGGCACCCAGAAAGCCGCGGTGGTTCCTGTTGACCCGGACATGGTCCTTCTCGTCCGCCGGCCGCCGGAAAAACTGCCCGGCCATGTCGTACACGGCATCGATCAGGTCCTCGGGAATGCCGTGATTCCTGACATAGAAGAACCCGCTTGTGGCAACGGCGTGTTCGATATCGCCGGCGACGCGCGCCAGCACGCTGCGGTCGCCGCTATCCAGATCTGTCAGGTCGATGACCGGGATCAGCGACCGGTCGACGGATTTTGCTTCGGCATAGGCCATGATGGTACGTGCTCCCGGGATCCGGTTATTGGTTTTCGTCGTCCTGGTAATAGCCGATCACATCGCCCTCTGTCGTTACGCCGAGACCGTTGAGCAGCCGGTTGGAATAATTGAAATAGGCGCAAACCTGATTGACCTCGAGGATCTCGCCGTCGCTCGCTCCGGCATCCCGCAGGGCGTCGACGTCGGCTTTTACCATGGCGCCGACCTGGGCGGTCAGCTTGGCGGCATATTGCAGCAGCGCCAGTTCCTTGCCGGCAAACACCTTTTCCGGCTTTCCGGCATGCAGCGCCTGCCAGATCGCATCGGAGCGGGCTTTGTCCTTCAGCAGCCGGCGCGCATTGGCGAAATGGTGCGTCAGGCTGTAATCGCAATTGTTGATGATGGAGGTATAGGAAGCGACCATCTCCAGAAACCAGAACGGCAGCTCATTGTCGGGATTGTGCAGCACCGAACGATAGAGCGTGACATGGCCGTCCATCGTATGCGGGCGAAGCGAATGCACGCGCATGACATTGTCGACGGTGCCGGCCGGCGTCAGGGCCTTTTCATACAGCGCCTTGAGAGCTCCGGTGGCCTTCTCAAGCGGGATCATCTCTATCCAGGCACTCACGCGATTATCCCCACAATTGGTGGAACCCGGACGGGTCCGATTGCAGACGATAACGGCTGGATTTCATGCCCGCAATGGCGAAGCGGTCGGAGACCGGACAACCGGATGATAGCCTGACGATCAGCAGGGCTTGACAATATCGATATATCTAGTATTCTGGATATATGGATAAAACAATTGCTCTCGATGCGCTCAGCGCGCTCTCCCACGAGACCAGGCTCGATGTGTTCAGATTGCTTGTCCGGTCCGGCCCCGGCGGTATGGTTGCCGGCGCCATCGCCGATCGTCTCAATGCCCGGCAGAATACCATGTCGACCAATCTGAACATTCTGGCCCGGGCCGGATTGATCCGTGCCCGGCGGGACGGGCGCAGCATTTTTTATGCCGCCGATTATGCCGGTATGCAGGCCCTGCTTGCTTACCTGATGCAGGATTGCTGCTGCGGCGCGTCGGAAATCATCGACCCGCTGCTTACACATCTCAACTCTGCAAAAAAGGACCGTGCTCATGAAACGTTTCCATGTGAACCTGACCGTCAGCGATCTTGATCGTTCAATTGCCTTCTACAGCGAACTGTTCGCGGTCGAACCGGCTGTCCGGAAATCCGATTACGCAAAATGGATGCTTGAAGACCCGAAACTCAATTTCGCCCTGTCGACGCATGGTTCATCGTTCGGCATTGACCATATCGGCATTGAGGCGGAGCACGAAAACGAACTGGCCGAAATCCGTGGACGGCTCGAACAGGCAGCCAGTCCGGTCTTCGACCAGCCGGACGTGACCTGCTGTTATGCCCGCTCGACAAAAGCATGGATCCGCGATCCGGATGGCGTTGCCTGGGAAACCTTCTTCTCAAGCGGCCAGTCGGCGCTTTACGGCGATGGCTCGGCGCAGGAGACCGCCCGTCTGGCCGGTCCGGAAATGGATCGTTCCGGCGAACCATCCGGGTGTTGCGGTTCCGATCAGGGGGCCAACCAGCAGGCCAACCAGGGGCCCAATCAGGGAAATGAGGCAAACGCCTGCTGTTAGCGGAACGAATGCAATGTCAGGCTAATTGCCGAAAACCCTTTTCAGGAAGCCGCCAAGGCCCTGCCGGTCGTTCCTGCGGCGCTGGCGCCGCTGCTCGCGAAGCCAATCCTGGTTGTCGCGGTTGGAGATCGCCTCGCGCGACAATTCCTCGTTTGACGCCCACCCGGCGCCCTGGCCGACATAATCGGGCACCTGGCCTTCGCCCGGCAGCGAGGCGACCTGCACGCCCTGATGCGCTTCCTGCATGAAGGCGGAGAAGATGATCGCCGGCAGGTTGGCGCCCGACGCGCGATTGGTCGGTTTGTTGCTGTCGTTGCCGACCCAGACGCCTGTTGTCAGATTGGCGGTATATCCGACGAACCAGGCATCGCGGAAATCCTGGGTCGTGCCCGTCTTGCCGGCGGCGGCCCAGCCCGGCACGGCCGCGCGCTTGCCGGTGCCGACCTCAAGGGTCGCCCGCAGCATCTGGTTCATCATCGCCACATTGTCCGCCGAAACGACCCGGCCAAGGCCGGAGCCCTCGCGCTGATAGACCAGTTCGCCGTCGTCGGTGGTGATGCGGTTGATGACATGGGGCAGCACCGCGAAACCGCCATTGGCGAATGACGAATAGGCGCCGGTCATTTCCAGAACAGTAACCTCAGACGTGCCGAGCGCGATCGAGGCGTTTGTCTGAAGCGGCGAATTTATGCCGAGCCGATGCGCGGTGCGCACGACATTATCCGGTCCCACTTCGTCTGCAAGCCGTGCCGCGACCGTGTTCAGCGACAGCGCCAGCGCGGTGCCGAGCGTCACCGGGCCGCGATATTTGTTGTTGTAGTTCTTCGGCGTCCAGTTGCCGATCCGCACCGGTTCGTCGACGCGCACGGTTTTCGGGTGCATGCCGCCTTCCAGCGCCGTCAGATAGACGAACGGCTTGAAGGCGGAGCCGGGCTGCCGCAACGCCTGGGTGGCGCGGTTGAACTGGCTCTTGGAATAGTCGAGGCCACCGACCATGGCGCGCACCGCGCCGGTGCCGTCAATGGAAACCAGTGCGCCGTCCTCGACAGCGTATTTTTCACCATATTCCTTGAACGCCTCCACCAGCGAAAACTCCGCATGGCGCTGCAGGTTCATGTCGACGGTCGTTTCGACGATCAGGTCCTGGTTGACGGTGCCGACATAGGACGGCAGCCGGTCCATCACCCAGTCGGCGACGTAGTTTTCCGATCGCGTCAGGTGCCGGCTGGCAAGCCGTGGCGGTTCGGCGAGAAACTCCTGCAACTGCTTTTTGTCGATGAAACCCGCATCGTACATGGCGTTCAGCACAAGTTTTGTACGCGCCCAGGCGCGGTCGAAATCGCGCGATGGCGAATAATAGCTCGGCGCTTTCAGCAGGCTGGCCAGCATGGCCGCCTCGGGAATGGTGATATCGTCCACCGGCTTGTTGAAATAGCGTTTTGACGCCGCGGCCACGCCATAGGCGCCGGAACCGAAATAGACCCGGTTAAGGTACATTTCCAGAATCTGATCCTTGGAAAACTTGGCCTCAAGCCAGAAGGCGAGCAGCAGTTCCTGCACCTTGCGGCGCACCGAACGTTCCGGTGTCAGGAACATGTTCTTGGCCAGCTGCTGGGTCAGCGTGGATCCGCCTTCAACCAGTTTTCCGGCCCGTGCATTGCGCACCATGGCGCGCGTCAGGCCGATCGGATCAAGGCCGAAATGATAACGGTAGCGGTGATCTTCGATGGCAATCACGGCATTCGGCACATGATCGGGCAGGCGCGAAAACGCAACGGCTTCACCGCCGGTATCGCCGCGATTGCCAATCAGCTGACCGTCGGTCGACACGATCCGCACATTCGGCGGACGCTCCGGCACTTTCCATGTGGCGGCATTGGGAAGCTGGATGCCGTAATAGATGACAATTCCGACGGCGGCGATCAGGCCCCACAATGTCGCTACCGAGCCCCAGTAAAAGCTCCGCCGGGCAAGCCGCCAGAGTGAAAACCGCCCGCCGGATTTGCCGGACTTCGATTTTGCGCGGCCGGCCTTGCGCCGCGGCTGCGGCCTGGCCTTCGCCGCCCCGTTTGCGCTGGCGGCCGTTTCAGCCGCGACTTTGCGCGCCTGTGCCTTGGCCGGCGTGGCTGAGCGGTCTTCCGGTCCGGCGCGCAGTTCTTTACCTTGTGCGCCTTCGTCAAACCGCGGTTCCACGCGCTTGGGCGGTTTTCTACCCCGCATGCAAATAGCCCTTTCGGCCCCCGCCGATCTGTCTTGACCCTAAATTTGTCAATTTAATGGGATGTTAAACCCGTCTGCGAAAAGCGTTTAGAGCCGCAATCACACCAATGCGTTAACGCAAAGCGCCTGTAAACCGGTTTGCACCGGACGAGCGCAGATCCAAACTGCTCCTGCCAGGACACATTAACGCCTGAATGCCGCCCTAGTCGAGATCGTTCTTCGGCATCGGGGGTTGCAGCACGGCATGTTGAGTTCACGCGTGTGTGCCGCTCTGCTGATTACGCGGCGGTCGTTGACACGGATTCTGCCGTGAGGTTGCGGGAAGTAGGGCTGGATGCGTGCAAGTTGGGCTTCGGTGAGCCAGTAGTGATCAGACATAAGCAGATCCTCCTGCCCTACTGAATCACGCCCTGCGTAATTATGGAATTCACATGGCCGTTAATGACCGAGGTGCGGACAAAGCTGCCAATGTGCGAATATCAACTCTTTGACAGGCAGCGCTGAAAGCAGCTCTTTGGCATAGTTAGCCTCAATTTGTATTCCGAGACGCCTCACGTTGAAACTCCAGCCATTTGGATAACCGCACGAACGACTCTTCCCCGCCTTGTTCCGCGCCCCGTGCCTTTGCCCGATCAAGAGATGCCGATGTCTCAAACTGCATTCGTAGAGTGATCAAGGTATGCGCATCTTGCCCATCGAAGGTGACGGTCATCCGGCAGGTCAGATGCCTATCGCTCACATGACCGCCCGTGTTGAAGAACACGAGACGCTTCGGCGGGTCCACTTCCTCAAACACGGCTCGATTGGGATAGTCCGTGCCGTCAGGGCCGTGCAGGGTATATTCCCATACTCCGCCTACTTTTAACTCCATCACTCGTACTGTGAGGGAAAAGCCCCTCGGGCCCCACCAACGCACGAGTTGATCAGCGTCCGTCCATGCACGATAGACGACATCAACGGGCGCGGCGAAGACGCGTGAAAAGATCAGCTCATGAGCACTCTCTTTGCCGCCGATCAACACTTCAGTCTTCATTGCGACCTCCTCGTTCTGCAAGGAACTCGTCCAGCCGGTCGAAACTCCCGTCCCAAAATTTCTGATAAGGCTGGATAAGGGCGTAAACATCCTTCAGCGGTCCTGGCAGCAAGCGACAAGGTCGCCGCTGCGCATCACGAAGACGCTCAATCAATCCCGCTCGCTCCAAAACTTTCAGATGTTTTGTGATCGCCGGGCCGGTCATATCGAACGGTTCGGTCAATTCCGAAACCGTCAGTTCACCTGATGTTAGCCTCGCTAGAATTGATCGCCTGGCCGGATGAGCAAGCGCAGAAAGGGTCAGACTCAATTTATCAGTGGACATTGTATATTACCATATGGTTAGATAAATATATGGTAACATACAAATCTGAGCACGTTAAGCAGTTCCTGAATCAGCGTGCGAGGAAAAAGTAGGACGCGAAAACATGAGAGAACTGGCAATCCTGACATTTCTAACGCTCGACGGCGTGATGCAACTCCAAGAAGACGGTTCAGGCGATTTTGACAGGGGTGGTTGGGCCACCCCCTTTTGGGAAGAGGTTATGGCGCAAGTGGGTCGCGAAGCGATGTCGCTCCCTTACGATATGCTCTTCGGGAGAAAGACGTACGACGCGTTTGCGGCACATTGGCCAAATGTTGAAGGTGACCCAGCCGCCGACATGATGAACGCGGCCCGGAAATATGTTGTCTCGGGTGGCTCGCCGGATCTGAGCTGGAACAACTCGCATCTTATCAGCGGCGACATTCCGGCCGAAGTCGCTGCTTTGAAACAGCAAGAGGGCCCTCTGCTGCAGGTGCATGGAAGCCGGCACCTTCTGCAGACCCTCCTGGCGCATGACCTTGTCGATGAATTCCGTTTGTGGATCTTTCCGGTGATTGTCGGATCGGGCAAACGGCTGTTCGAAGCAGACGCCGCACCAAATCGCCTCAAACTGGTCAAAAGCGAGCAATCCCCAAACGGCGTGGTCATGACGATCTTCAGGAAAATCTAGGATCTTACAACACGCGCAGTTTGATTTCTTCCCAGCAAAGTAGGCATCACAAAATGACGAAACCCATACTCTTCGAATTTCCACCAACAAGATCCAATCGCGCAAAATGGGCGTTGGAAGAACTCGGCATCAGGTACGAAAGCAGAATGGTGGATTTTATGACGGGTGAGCAGCAATCGGTCGAGCATAAAACGGTACATCCTTTGGGCAAAGTTCCGACTTTGCGGGCCGAGCTATACGAAATGCACGAATCCGTAGCCATTCTGTTGCAGCTTCTTGACAATTATCCAGAGAAGGGCTTAGCGCCACCGACAGGATCGCCTTTGCGCGCAATCTACTATCAATGGTGTGTTTTTTCCGCTGCCGAATTGGATCACATCCTTTTTGATGTGATGAAACACACGATGCATTTTCCTCAGGAAAAGCGAAACACCGAAATAGCTGAAAGAGGCAAGCTGCGCGTCGACGAGCGGTATGAAATGTTATCTGCTGCACTCAATGGTCGTGACTATTTGCTGGGCGACAATTTTTCCGGCGCTGACATCGCCATTGGGTACGATATCAACTGGGTAAATTATGTCGGAATGCTGGATAGTCATCCAAGATTGGTGGAATATTACGCACTTTTGAAGGAGCGGCCAGCCTTTCAAAAGGTATTCATGCCCGAGGGATAATCCAAAGCATTTGCCTCGTTCAAATCGGCGGTTTTGTTTAGCAACTCAGCCGCTCTGCCTTGTAATTTGGCGCTGGCCAGAGACCGCCACGGGCCAAAGTTTGAGTGCGGTTAACCTGGCCACATTCAATTTGCGACACGATTTCCTTGTCAGCAAAGGGCTCGGAGCTGTTATTCGACAGTGTTGGAATTAATGGGACCTGACCCTAAACCCGCAACCCCTGCTGTTCGGCGACCGCTTTCAGCGAATGCTGCGGCCGGGCGCCGATATGCTGCAGGATCTCGCCCGCCGCCAGGC
>CAMYKZ010000077.1 GCA_947259045.1 uncultured Afifella sp. | reverse complement strand
GCACGCATCGTCGAGATCTTCGATACGCAGTCGGTGTCATTCGTGTCGGTAACCCAGCAATTCAACACCACGACATCAATGGGAAGGCTGACGCTGAATGTGCTTCTGTCGTTTGCACAGTTCGAACGGGAGGTTACCGGCGAGCGGATCCGCGACAAGATTGCCGCGTCAAAGAAGAAGGGCATGTGGATGGGCGGCCTGCCGCCGCTGGGATATGACGTCAAAGACAAGAAACTGATCATCGGCAAGACCGAAGCGGAAACGGTCCGGACACTCTTCCAGACCTATCTGAAGGGTAACGGTGTGCGGCATTTGAAAGCTCGGGCCGACGCCCTTGGACTCGTCACGAAGATCAGGCGCAAGTCCGACGGTCGTGTTCAAGGCGGCAAGCCTTTTTCGCGCGGCCATCTCTATCAGCTTCTCGCCAATCCGATCTATGTTGGTGAGATCGCATTTCGCGGCGAGGTCTATCCGGGACAGCATGATGCGATCATTGATCGCGAAACCTGGAATGATGTTCAGGACATGATGCGCGCGAACAGTGTCCAACGCCATCGGTCAACGAACATCAAACAGCCGAGCCTTTTGAGCGGCCTGATCTATGACGAAACCGGCGACCGACTGTCGCCCACGCATGCAATCAAGAACGGTCGGCGATACCGCTACTATATCTCGCATCGGCTGATGCAGGTAAAACGCAACGCCGCTGACGGCTGGCGCCTCCCGGCTGACCAGCTTGAAGATGCCGTGTTGCAGTCTCTGAATCAGTTGCTGAGCAATGATATGCAACTGATTGAAGCAACGGGATTATCCGATCCACCACTTCATGTGATCAAGCACATCAAGCAACACGCTTTGCAGACAATATTGCTCGTGTCTGATGGCGATTTGACGGCACAGCGCAAGATGTTTCAGTCGATCGTGCAGCGCATCACCATCAGCGCAGACAGACTTTGTATCGAATTGGATATATGCGGCTTGCGCAACTTGCTGCTGGGGGATCTGACATCCAATTGTCCAGCGGACATTGATTCTCAGACCTTTACGATCGACAAGCCCATCCGCCTCAAGCGGCGCGGTGTCGAAGCGAAGCTGATTATCGATGGCGGTGAAAAGTCGGCTCGAAACATTGATCACAAGCTGGTCGAGACAATCGCCAATGCCGCTCTCTGGTTCGACCAGCTGGTAAAGGGCGATACTGAAAATATCGACGCCATCGCATTGCAGGCCGGCGTTCCGGCATCGGAGATCAGCCGCATAATTCCCCTGGCATTCCTGTCGCCGAAGATTGTCGAGGCCGTTCTTGACGGTCGGCAGCCGGTCGATCTCACCGCGAAGGCATTGACGCGCGCGAGCCGCCTGCCAATGGCCTGGGACGATCAGGAGCGGCTGTTTGGCTTCCACTGACGCCGGAACTTCGGGCGGGTCATGGACGCCAGGCCTCACGGAAACTTCTGGACCCGGAAATCGCAAACAGAGACGCGGCGGTATTTTGGCGAGAAATTCGGTGGATTGGCGCGTCTCGGCGCCAGGACATCTGCAAAAGACCGCCGCAAAGCCCCGGCTTTCCGGGGCGTTTATGTGCCGGGCGGTGATATATCGAAAAGCGGGAGACTGAATGGTGGGTCTGGCAGGACTCGAACCTGCAACCAGACGGTTATGAGCCGTCGGCTCTAACCAATTGAGCTACAGACCCGCGGCGACTGCGTTACGCCATCGCCGTGGCGACGGCAAGACTTTTGTAGGACTTCGTGAAAAGACAAGCCGCCGGCCCCCCGGCCGGGCCGGTGTTGGTAAAACGGCCGGCAGAAGGGCGGGAAAAGGGAAGGGCCGACGTCAGGCAGCCCCTTTTGGTTGAATGATTGGCCAGATGCCGGATGGAAACCGGACCCTCAGAACAGGCTGATCAGAAGGGCTGCCGCTGTTGCGGCAAGGACCGCGACGATGATGCGGCGGAAATATTGCTCGTTGATCCCCGGCGCTGCCAGGCGCCCGGCAAAAACGCCGGCGAGCGTGGCCGGCGCGAGGAGCAGGCTGAGATTGAGGGCGGCGTCCGATTTGCCGGCGATCAGCAACTGGAAGCCGAAGGCAATCGGGTAGGTGCAGACAAAAAGCACCAGGATGGTTGCCCGGGTCGCCGTTTTGCCGGAGCGTCCGGCGGCCATGAAGGCGGCGACGACCGGTCCGGGCATGGCAAGCGCCGCATTCATGGCGCCCGACACAATTCCGATGGAACCGCGCGCCAGAGCGTCGTCGGGTGACCTGGTCTGCCTGTCGCGATTGCCGAACCGCAGAATGCCGGATGCCAGCAGGGCCATGAAGGCCACCGCCAGCCCTGCCATGGCCTTGAGAACGCTGATACCGGCGGCATTGAAAATTGCGACGCCGAGCGGTGCGCCGAGCAGGCTGCCGGCCAGCAGCCACTTCAGCAGCGCCCGGTCGGCCAGCCTGAAAACGCCCGGCGCCAGCACGACCGCATTGAGAAACGACAGCAGGATCGAGACCTGGATTGCCGCGCCATCGCCCATGACGATCAGGATGATCGGTCCGGCAATAACGCCAAAGCCGATGCCGGTTGCCGCCTGCAGGAAGGATGCGCCGAAAACCGCGGCATGGAGAATGATCTGTTCGCTCATCAGGCAAACTCATTTCACATTGCCGGTCGGTGTGCAAACGCTGTCCGATCGCGTATTCAACGATCGGACAGGCAAGCAGCGAAACCGGAGAGCGATGATGAAAGCCGTATTGTGCCGTCAGTTCGGCGAGCCGCTCAGCGTGGAAGACATTGAACCGCGGCCGCTGGATAAAGGCGAGGTGCGTATCAAGGTGGCGGCCTGCGGGATCAATTTTCCCGATACGCTGATCATTGAGGGCAAATATCAATTCAAGCCGGACCTGCCGTTTTCACCCGGCGGCGAGATCGCCGGTGACGTCATCGAGGTGGCGCCTGACGTCAGCGGATTTGCCGTCGGCGATCCGGTCATCGCCGTGACATTGTGGGGCGGATTTGCCGAGCAGGTCATTGCAACGCCGGCGCAACTGATGCACCGGCCCGCAGCGATGGATGCCGTGACGGCTGCAGCATTTTCCATGACCTACGGCACCTCCTGCCACGCTCTGAAACAGCGCGCCGCCCTGCAGCCCGGCGAAACGCTGCTGGTGCTCGGCGCGGCCGGCGGGGTCGGGCTGGCGGCGGTTGAGCTTGGCCGGGAAATGGGCGCGACGGTGATTGCGGCCGCCAGCACAGCGGAAAAACTGGCGCTGGCGCGCGACTATGGCGCGGCGGAAACGATCGACTACGGGCAGGGCTCCCTGAAGGATCAGGTCAAGGCGCTGACCGGCGGAAAGGGTGTCGATGTCATCTATGATCCGGTCGGCGGCGATCTGGGCGCGGAGGCCGTGCGCGCTCTCGCCTGGAATGGCAGGCTGCTGATCGTCGGTTTTGCCGGCGGCAGGATCCAGCAGATCCCGGCTAACCTGCCGCTTCTGAAAGGCGCGTCGGTGGTTGGGGTTTTCTGGGGCGCGTTCCGGGAAAAGGAATCGAGCCTGGATGCGGAGAATTTCCGCCAGCTGTTTGCCTGGCACGGCGAGGGCCGGCTGAAGCCTTTGATCAGCGAAACGTTTCCGCTGGAGCGCGCGGCCGACGCGCTGGCGGCGCTGACCAGTCGCAGGGCGATGGGCAAGCTGGTGCTGACGGTCTGATCGGTCGCCGGAATTTGTTGACTGCGGCCGGTCTATTTCTCTTCGCGCGGCTTGAAGGCAATGAAAAATGCCCATGTGAGCCAGGCGGTGATCGCCAGAGATGCCATCATCCAGATTTCCTCGCCCCAGGACCATTCCAGCAGGGCCCACCCACCGCAAAAGGCGACAATGGCAATGCGCCGCCAGAGCGGCACGAAGAACGGGTCATTGGTGTCAAAGAGGGACTTCATGCAAGCTTCTCTTGGTGATCGCTTTGAGAATATAACCTATGCTGTTTGGCGTTTGGTGGCAAAACGTTCCCTTGTGCAGTGATGAACGTGCGCGCCGAAATTCGTCTCGTTTTTGTCGGGCAACGGATTTTCGGTTGCCAATTTTCCTCCGATGGGATGAATTGGGGCCTCGAAGCTGGGTATTGGGCATAATCAATAACAAGGGAGAAGCTCATGGTTGCGTTAAGAGCTTGTTTTTTCACATTGTTCAGTCTGCTTCTGATGTCGGTGACGGCCGGCCAGAGCGTTGCCGAAACCGTTCGGGTCGGCGTGCTGAAGTATGGCACCGTCAACTGGGAACTGGATGCTCTGAAAAACGCCGAGCTGGATAAAGCAAACGGTATCGATGTCGAAATCGTGCCGTTTGCAGGTGAAGACGCGACCAACGTCGCGCTGCAGGCCGGCGCTGTCGATGTCATCGTGTCCGACTGGCTTTGGGTGTCACGGCAGCGCTCCGAAGGGTCCGACCTGACATTCGTTCCCTATTCCTCATCGGTCGGCGCGATCATGGTCAAGGGCGATTCCGAAATCGCCACATTGGCTGACCTGAAAGGCAAGAAAATCGGCGTTGCCGGCGGGCCGCTCGACAAGAGCTGGTTGCTGATCCAGGGACTGGCGAAACGCGATTACGGTTTTGACCTGGCGGCTGAAAACGACATCGCCTACGGCGCGCCGCCGCTTCTGGCGGAAAAAGCGCGCCAGGGCGAACTGGATGCCGTGCTGAATTTCTGGCATTATTGCGCCCGACTTGAAGCGGAAGGGTTCCGGCGTCTGATCAGCGCCGAGGATGCCGCTTCCGCGCTCGGCGCAAGCGGTCCGGTGGCCGCGATCGGTTATGTATTCCATGAAAAATGGGCGACCGGCAGTCCCGACGCTGCGATGGGTTTCGTCAAGGCGTCGCGAAGCACCAAGCAGCTCCTGAAGGATTCAGACGCAGAGTGGCAGCGTCTGGCGCCAAAGGTGAAGGCGGAAGGCAAGGCTCTCATCGTCCTCCGTGACCGGTTCCGGCAGGGTATTCCGTCGCGTCCGGCGGCGGAAGAAGAGGCGGATGCGGCGGTGCTTTACTCAGTCCTTGCTGAACTGGGCGGCAAAAAACTTGTCGGTTCGTCGATGACGATGGCTCCGGGAACCTACTGGCCGCAATTGCAGAATGGTTTCTGACACGGTCTTGCGGCGTTCGACCGGCCCGGCGATTGCGGTTACAGCCTCGATTGCCGGTCTGTTTGTGTTATGGGCGGTTGCGTCGTCTCTGGCCGCCAGCCGCGCTTTTCCCGGCCCCTCCGCGGTATTCGCCGCCATGCTGGAGGACGCTGCAACCGGTGAATTGTTTTTTCATCTCGCCATGACGCTGATGCGCGTTACCGGCGCATTCGTGCTGGCGATGGTCATCGGTTCTGCCATCGGCATCGTTCTCGGGCGCGATGACAGGCTGAACCGGGTGTTCGATGCCTGGGTCATTCTGTTCCTGAACATTCCGGCCCTGGTGACGATCGTGCTGGCCTATATCTGGTTCGGGCTCAACGAGGCCGCGGCAATCGGCGCTGTTGCGGTCAACAAGATCCCCCATGTCGCGGTGACCTTGCGGGAGGGGACCCGGTCGATGGATCCGGCCCTGACGGAGATGGCCAGGGTCTACCGGTTCAACCGGCGGCGGATGCTGTTCGATGTCATCTTGCCGCAATTGCAGCCGTTCGTGGCGGCGGCAAGCCGGTCCGGCATATCGCTGATCTGGAAGATTGTCCTGGTGGTGGAACTGCTGGGTCGTTCCAACGGTGTCGGGTTTCAGATCCATCTCTATTTTCAGCTGTTTGATGTCGCCGGAATCCTGGCCTATACGCTGGCTTTCGTCGCCGTCATGCTGCTGGTGGAGCTTGTGCTGATCCAGCCTTACGAGAGACATGCAACCCGGTGGCGGCCGCGCCTTGCTTGACGTTTCAATCCGCTCCAAAACCTACACCGCTGCCGACGGGTCGCAGCTGGTTGCCCTGCGCGATCTGGCTTTCTCGGTGGAACCGGGCCGCTTTGCCTGTCTGGTCGGCCCTTCAGGCTGCGGCAAGACGACGATCCTGCGGGCCATACTCGGCCTCGACAATGATTATGACGGAACCATCAGATTGCCCTCCGGCGATGGTCGCCCCGCGGCGGTTTTTCAGGAACCGCGGCTGTTGCCCTGGCGGACGGTGGAACAGAATGTCCGGCTTGCCCTTGATGAGGGCAGCAATGCGCCTCTGGACGAATTGTTCGAAATCCTCGGGCTCACCGACATGCGTGGCTTTTTCCCGGCCGAACTGTCGCTGGGGCTGGCGCGGCGGGCGGCTTTGGCGCGGGCCTTTGCGGTCGAGCCGTCGCTGATCCTGCTCGACGAGCCGTTCGTGTCTCTGGACGAACAGACGGCAACACGTCTGCGCGCCCTTTTGATGACCGTCTGGCAGGCCCGGCCGACGCTCGCTTTGATGGTAACGCACAATCTGCGCGAAGCGATCGAACTGGCCGACCAGATCATCCTGCTGAGTGACCGCCCCGCAAAAGTCGTGGATGTGGTTGCCATCGACGAGGCGCGTAACGAGCGCACGCCACAGCGGGTGGCGGCAATCCTTGAACAGATGTCGGAACGGTTTCCCGGGATCGTCTGATCTTCAAGCCGATGTGCGCCCGGCGCGGAAACGGCGGGCCGGATCATAGGACCAGTTTGCCGCCAGAAAGAAGGCAAGACCGGTTGCGCAGACGACAAACAGCGCAAACAGGTTGGGCTCCCCATAAAGCGTAAACCGGATCAGTTCGACGGCATGGGTGAACGGATTCCATTCGCAGATCGTTGCCAGAACGGTGCTGGATTCGCGCATCTTCCAGATCGGATAAAGCGCACTGGAAAGAAAGAACATCGGGAAGATGACGAAGTTCATCACGCCGGCAAAATTCTCAAGCTGACGGATCATCGAGGCCAGCGCCATGCCGAGTGCGCCGAGCATCAATCCGGTAACGATCAGGGTCGGCGGCAACAGCAGCATGCCGGAAGCGGGCAGGTCGATCCCGGGCAGGAAATCATCGATGCCGGGAACGAAATTCGGCAGCATGGCGATCAGCAGAAAGGCGTAGACTTGGACAATCGATACGGCGACGCCGGCGCACAGTTTCGACAAAAGCAGATACCAGCGCGGCAACGGCGTTGTCAGCAGAACGCGCATCGATCCCATTTCCTGATCGTAGACCATGGAGAGCGAGGATTGCATGCCGTTGAACAGCTGGATCATGCCGATCAGGCCGGGAACGATATAGACCTCATAGGTGATATAGGTCTGGTAAGGTTCGATGATCGACACGCCAAGAGCGGCGCGAAAGCCGGCGGCGAAGACGATCAGCCAGACAAGCGGGCGCACGAGAGCTGCAAAGAACCGTTCGCGCTGATGGACGAAACGCAACAGTTCGCGGTGGATGATGCCGCCAAAGGCGCGCAGCATGTGGGTCATCAGGCAACCTCCCGTAACGGGTTGGTCAGATGGTCGTAGGCCTGGTCGAGGTTTTGTGTGCCGGTTTCCCGGCAGAGTTCCGCTGGTATGCCGGAGCCTGCAATCCGGCCCTCATGCATGACCAGGACCCGGTCGGTCTCCGCAACTTCGTCGATCAGGTGTGTTGCCCAGAAAAGCGCGATATTGTCATCGCCGGGACGGGCATGGAGATTGGCGATCAAGTCCTTGCGTGTCGGGATATCGAGCCCGACGGTCGGCTCATCAAGCAGCAGGATTTTCGGCTTGTGCAGCACGGCCCTGGCAATTTCCACCCGCCGCCGATGGCCGCCGTTCAGCGCGCGGATCTTTTGTCCTGCCCGCTCAGCCAGTCCGAGCCGCTCCAGTTCCTGGCCGATCCGCAGGTTGCTTTCGGCGCGCGACAGGCCGCGAAGGGCACAGAAATACCGCAGGTTCTGGAGGACGCTCAGATCCATGTCGAGCGCCTGGCTCTGAAAGACAATGCCAAGCGGGGCAAGGGCTGCTGCACCGTCGCGGCCGATCGACCGGCCGGCGATTTCAATCGTCCCGGACCGGGGCGCAAACAATCCGCAGATCAGCGAAAACAAAGTCGTTTTGCCGGCACCGTTGGGGCCAAGCAAAATGACGGTTTCGCCTGTCTTGACGGAGAATGTGACCTCATCAAGTGTCGGTTTGGCGCCATAGCGAAAACTCAGGTTGCGGGCTTCCAGCGCCGGCGCATTGTCGTCAACGCTCATTGGGGAGGCTCCGTTGACCTTTTGGAAAATTCTCCGCGGATGATATCGTCATGTTCGCCAAGCCCAGGGACTGCGCCATAGGATTGTGTCTGGCCGGCGATCACGGCGCCAGGCGCCAGCAGCTCAATCGGCCCGTTTTCGGTGGCGACGCGGATCAGCCGGTTTTGCGGATGCGCTTCAAGGTCGTCGAGATCCGACAGCCGGCCATAGGCGATTTTTGCCGCCGCCAGACGGGCGATATTGGCCTCGCGGTCATGCCGGGCAAATGATGCGCCAATCATTTCATCAAGCACTGTCCGGTTGGCGACCCGGTCATTGTTGCCGGCAAACCGCGGATCGTCGGCCAGTTCCGGCATCATCAGCGCCTGGGCACACAGATTGCGCCATTCGCGTTCGTTCTGGATCGAAATCAGCAGCATCTTGCCGTCCGAACAGGCATAGGCGCCGTAGGGCGCGATGGTCGGGTGTTTGAGGCCGTGCCGGCCGGGATCCTTGCCGCCATAACGATGCTGCAGATAGGGCACGTTCATCCAGTCCGACATTGCGTGATAGAGCGATACCTCGATCGCCCGGCCGCCGCCTGAGCGCTCGCGGGCAAACAAGGCCTGCAGGATTGCCTGGTGCGCGGTCATGCCGGCGGCGATATCGCAGACCGATACGCCGACGCGGGCAGGGCCCTCCGGTGTGCCGTTGATGGCGCACAGGCCGGATTCGGCCTGGATCAGCAGGTCATAGGCTTTCTGGTCGCGGTAGGGACCCTCCTCGCCATAACCGGAAATGGAACAGGTGATCAGCCGCGGGTGCCGCTCGCGCAAAGATGCCGCGCCGAATCCAAGCCGGCCGGCAGCGCCCGGCGCCAGATTCTGGATGAAGATGTCGGCCTGCTGCAACATGTTTGCCAGAAGGGCGCGGTCATCATCGGTCTTGAGATCGAGCCGCACCGATTGTTTGCCCCGGTTCAGCCAGACGAAATAGGCGCTGTTGCCGTTGGCAAGATTGTCGTAGCGGCGGGCGAAATCGCCCTCCGGGCGTTCGACCTTGACCACCCGCGCACCGGCGTCGGCCAGCCGGCCTGACGCATAGGGCGCGGCGACCGCCTGTTCGATCGATACGACCAACAATCCTTCCAGATCCTGCATCGCTGTCACAATTCCCGTGTTCGGCTGCTTTGTGACCGTACTTTCCGCAATTCGTCCCGATGCACAATGGCATAAGACGTTGGCCAGATGTTTTTCCGGCGTTAAGGTGCCAGGTCAAACAGCGGGAAATACCGGAATCAGGAGGAGTGCTTTCATGCGTCTGGAGGGGAAACGCGCCATCATAACAGGCGCCGCGTCGGGCTTCGGGCTTGGAATGGCCCAGCGCTTCGCAGCCGAAGGCGCGCAGGTGATGCTTGCCGATATCAATTCGGCAGGCGCCAGGCAAGCGGCGGACGAAATCGGCGATGCGGCGATTTCAGCCGCCTGCGATGTCTCCAGACGCGCCGATATCGATGCCATCGTAAGCACGTCGATCGAGGCCTTTGGCGGTGTCGATATCGTCGTCAACAATGCCGGCTGGTCGCACAAAAACCAGCCGATCCTGGATGTGGACGAAGAGACGTTCCGCAAGGTCTATGACATCAACGTGCTGTCGATCTTTCACATGACCCATGCGATCGTGCCGCACTGGCGCGAAGCAGGCGGCGGCGTGATGATCAATATCGGTTCCACCGGCGGGATCAGGCCGCGTCCTGGCCTGACCTGGTACAATTCGTCCAAGGGCGCGGTCAATGTCATGACCAAATCGCTGGCCGTCGATCTTGCGCCCGACAGGATCCGCGTCTGCGGCATTGCGCCGGTGATTGGCGCAACCGGCCTGCTGGAGACATTCATGGGCGTGCCGGATACGCCGGAAAACCGGGCGAAATTTCTTGCCACGATTCCGCTTGGCCGGATGTCGACGCCGGACGATATCGCCAGTGCGGCGCTTTATCTGGCCTCCGACGAGGCGGAATTTATCACGGGTGTTGTATTGGAGGTCGATGGTGGGCGCACAATCTGAACCGAAAGAGGCGGCGGAGGGTTTTTCTCCGCTTTTCCAGCTCGGCGAGAACAAGACGGAGTACCGGCTGCTCAGCCGCAGCGGCGTCGAGGTTCGCGATCTCGACGGCCGCGAGATCCTGATCGTCGATCCGGACGCGCTGGCCCGGCTTGCCGACGAGGCGTTTTCCGATATTTCCCACCTGTTCCGGTCCGGCCATCTGAAGCAGCTCCGGGCCATTCTTGACGACGAAGAGGCTTCGGCCAATGACCGCTTCGTGGCGCTGGAACTTTTAAAGAACGCCGTGATCTCGGCGGCCCGGGAGTTCCCCAGCTGCCAGGATACCGGCACGGCGATCATCTCCGGCAAGAAAGGCCAGCAGGTGATTGTCGACGGCGACGATCAGGCGGCGCTGAGCGAGGGGGTGGAACGCACCTGGGCAACGCGCAATCTGCGTTTCAGCCAGATGGCGCCGCTGACCATGTTCGAAGAATCCAATACCCGCACCAATCTGCCGGCGCAGATCGACATCGAGACGACCGGCGGATCGGCCTATGATTTTCTGTTCATCGCCAAGGGTGGCGGTTCCGCCAACAAGACGTTTCTGTTTCAGGAAACCCGACGGGTGCTGGAGCCCGAGCGGTTGCAGGCGTTTCTCAGCGACAAGATCAAGACGCTCGGCACCGCCGCCTGTCCGCCCTATCATCTGGCGCTGGTCATCGGCGGGCTTTCGGCTGAGCAGACGCTGAAGACGGTAAAACTGGCATCGACGAAAGCGCTGGACGGATTGCCGACCAGCGGATCGCCTGACGGGCGCGCGTTCCGCGATCTTGAACTGGAGCGCGAAGTGCATGAGATGACCCAGCGAATGGGCATCGGCGCGCAGTTCGGCGGCAAGTATTTCTGTCACGATGTGCGGGTGATCCGCCTGCCGCGCCACGGCGCTTCGCTGCCGATCGGCATGGGCGTCAGCTGTTCCGCCGACCGCCAGGCCAAGGGCCGTATCGATGCCGACGGCATCTGGCTTGAGAAGCTGGAAACCGACCCGTCGCAATATCTGCCGGAAACATCGTTCGACGCCGGCGCGGCAACCGCCATCGACCTGGATTTGCCGATGGACGAGATCCGCGCGAAACTGACACAGCTCGATGTGGCCTCGCCGGTGCTTTTGTCCGGCACGATGATCGTCGCGCGCGATATCGTCCATGCGGAGCTTTCCAAACGCCTGGCGGCCGGAGAGCCGCTGCCGGATTATATGAAGGACCATCCGATCTATTATGCCGGACCGGCAAAAACGCCGGAAGGGTTTGCGTCCGGCTCGTTCGGGCCGACAACGGCGGCCCGCATGGACCCCTATGTGGCCGAGTTTCAGGCGGCAGGCGGCTCGATGGTGACGATCGCCAAGGGCAACAGGTCGCGCGATGTCATCAACGCCTGCAAGACCTATGGCGGCTTTTATCTCGGCTCCATCGGCGGTGCGGCGGCGGTGATCGGCCGTGATGTCATCACCGAAGTCGAGACCATCGATTTTGCCGAATTCGGCATGGAAGCGGTGTGGCGGATCAGGGTCCGGGATTTCCCGGCCTTTGTCATTATCGACGACAAGGGTGGTGATTTCTTCGCACGGACATTGTGACCGGGAGGTCGATTGATGAACGGCGATAGCGCGCAAGCGGCGGGTCTGAAACGGTCCGAGTTCGACTTGCCGGACGGACTGGTCTATCTGGACGGCAATTCGCTTGGAGCCTTGCCGCGCGCGGTAGCGGCGCGGATTGACGGCGCGGTTAAGGCCGAATGGGGCCGGATGCTGATCCGCGGCTGGAACCAGGCCGGCTGGGTCGATCTGCCGGCCCGTGTCGGCGGCAAGATCGCGAAGCTGATTGGCGCGCCGGATGCCTCCGTCATGGTCGGCGATTCCACATCGGTCAATGTTTTCAAGGCTTTGAACGCGGCCCTGGATCTGATGTCGGATACGGAATCCGGCCGGACCGTGATCCTGTCCGACAGCGGCAATTTCCCGACCGATCTTTATATCGCGCAAGGGATTGCCGGTGCACAAGACAGATGGCAGCTGAAGATCGTAGATCCGGACGAGGTTGCCGGCGCAATCGACGAGAGCGTCGCGGTCCTGATGCTGACGGAGGTTGATTACAGGACAGGGCGGTTGCACGACATGGCCGCGCTGAGCGCTGCCGCGCACCGGGCAGGGGCGCGGGTGATCTGGGATCTCGCTCATTCAGCCGGCGCGCTGCCGGTCGATCTGGGCAATGTGGAAGCGGATTTTGCCGTCGGCTGCGGATACAAATATCTCAATGGCGGGCCCGGCGCGCCGGCCTTCATCTATGTCCGCCCCGATCATGCCGACCGGTTCGGTCCGCGTATCAGCGGCTGGTTCGGTCATGAAGCGCCGTTCGCCTTCGACCAGCATTTCCGCCCTGCCAGCGGCGTTCAGCGCATGATGGTCGGCACGCCGCCGGTCCTGTCGCTGAGCGCACTGGATACGGCGCTCGACCTTTGGGCGGATGTCGATATGCACGAGATCAGGGCGATGTCTATTGCGCTGTCGCAATTGTTCATCGCCGAGGTTGAAAGCCGCTGCGCCGGTTTCGGCCTGAGACTTGCCAGCCCGCGCGATCCGCAGCGCCGGGGATCGCAGGTCTCGTTTCGACACGCTGAAGGCTATGCCGTCATGCAGGCGCTGATATCAGGCAATGTCATCGGCGATTTCCGCGCGCCGGATATCATCCGCTTCGGTTTTGCGCCGCTTTACAATTCCGCTGACGATGTTCGACAACCGACCGGCCGATCCGGCCGATGACGGCGCTTATATGACCTTCGATGAGCGCATGTCCTATGCCGATTATCTGCATCTTGAGAAAATTCTCGAAGCGCAAACGCCGTTGTCCGATGCTCATGACGAGCTTCTGTTCATCATCCAGCACCAGACCTCGGAATTATGGATGAAGCTGGCGATCCACGAACTGTTGTCGGCGCGCGACGCCTTGCGCGAAGACGATTTCCGGCCCTGCTTCAAGATGTTCAGCCGTCTCGCGCGGATTTTCGAGCAGCTCAATTCTGCATGGGACGTGCTGCGCACCATGACGCCGGCAGAATACAGCCAGTTCCGCGGCAGTCTGGCCCAGAGTTCCGGCTTCCAGTCGCATCAGTACCGCGAGATCGAGTTTCTCGTCGGCAACAAGAACGAGGCCCTGCTGAAACCGCATGTCCACAACGCCGAAGTCCATGCCGTCTTGGAAACCCGGCTTGGCGAGCGCAGCCTCTATGATGAAGTGATCCGGGTGCTGGCGCGCCGCGGTTTCGATCTGCCGGACGATCTTCTGGCCCGCGACTGGCGCCTGCCGCACCGGTCGCACGCGGCAGTGCGGGCGGCCTGGCTTGCGGTATATTCAGATCCGGCAACGCATTGGTCGCTTTACGAACTGGCGGAAAAGCTGATCGATTTTGAGGATTATTTCCGCCGCTGGCGGTTCAACCATGTCACCACGGTGGAGCGCATAATCGGCTCCAAGCGCGGCACCGGCGGGACATCCGGCGTCAGCTATCTGCGCCGCATGCTGGACATTGTGCTGTTTCCGGAACTTTGGGAAGTGCGCACCGAGCTATGAGCCGCTGGCGTGATCTACCGGAAAATATTCGCGGTTTCTCCTTCTTTGATCTCCCGCAGGCGGATGTAGATCAGGGCCGACGAGATGCCGAACAGCGCGGGCAGAATGAACAGGCTGACTGCAAAAATGACCAGACGCGAAAGTTTGGAACCTGCCATATGGGAGAACAGGAAAAGCAGATCGGGCACGCCCGCAATCAGATAGGCGGCGACGCATATTGTGAGCATGACGCCAAGACACGACCAACGAAAGTGTCTGGTCAGCAACATGCTCCGCCGAAATCCGAACCAGCGCTTTTCCAGCACGACGATTGCCGGAACGATCGAAAAAAATGCAAGGATGAAAAACAGGGCGACCGTGAGCGCGATTAAAGCCAGAACCTCAGCTTCCGGACCAGCGAGGATACCCGATATCATGACCGGAGTGACTATTGCGGTGACGATGAAATAAGCGCTGACAGCCATCACGCACAGGGACAATGTTACAGGTGCAGCCGAACGGATCGTTGCGCGGGCAATAATATTTGTCCTGACCGGATTACCTGAACTTGTTGCGCGGACCAGATTGATCGCTGCCGTCATCACGATTGCAGCACCAACAATCCATAACATCCAAGGCCGCAAAACGTGCCAGAGTACGAATTCCAGAGGTGAAGCACTGACGCCATGGACAGCTTCACGCCTACTCAATTCCATGAACAGGGACGTCAGCAGGGCCGGCAGCAGGCCAAAGAGCAGCATGTAGCCGAATTTTCGAATAAACACCGAAAACGTTCCGCCGATGATGCGGCCGGCGCCTAATTTTCCCGGTTGCGGCGCGAACGCGGCACCTGTCATTTCAGGTTGCCGCGCCCGTCTAAATCCCATTCAACGCTAGGCAAAAATTTCCGCCAGTTTCTCGACGCTCGTGCCTTCCTTGATTTCGCGCAGGCGGGCGTAGATCAGAGCGATACCGATACCGAAAAACGCCATAACCAGACCCGTGGCGAGCGCCTGAATTACAAAGATTATGGTCGTTAATCCGATATTGGACGCTGCGCCCGCAGCACCGAAAACGACACCAACGATCAACATCGGAATCATCGCACAGATATACATCAGGACGATGGCTCCCATGCAGGACCAGCGATAGTTCTTTGTCAACTCAGCGCTGCGTGAGAAACTTCCAAAACCGGCGCCCTCAATAACAATTGCCGGAACAACGGCGCACCACATGGAATAGACGTAAAGGCCAGGAATAAGGAGCGCAATCGATGCGATGCCGGTGCAGATACCGACAATCAACGAGCATATGAAAATTGGAACAATCGAAGCCGCGGCCGATGAAAAATAAGAACCGATCTGTATCGGCTTCCCTGTTTTTACATCGTAAGCAAATCTGATGATCAAAGCGGTCACAAAAGATGAGCCGATAACGCCAACGATCAGGGAAACAATCTGACCCGCTACGGAAAAGGATTCCGCCGACGCAGGATTGTCGAAATCAATCGGCGGAGCGACGGTCTGCTGGATGAAAACGATGATCACTGCCGGTATTACGCCAAGTATGGCTACATAAATGAATCGTTTGAAGAAAATCGAAAATGTTTCGCCAATAAGGCTACCTACGCCAAGCTTTTCAGCGGCTACGTCAACTGAGGTATCTGCCATTGTGGCCCCCTATGATGATTCAGAAAATCCCGCCCTGCATCGATTGCCGTGTCTAAATCGCGTTCGCAGGCCAGAAATACGCTACGTCATGCGAATCAACCATAATTTGCCGGATGGTTTTTGTCGACAGATCGAGGGATGCTGCAGGTTCGCAAGCATCTCCCCATCAGGCGCGCCGCTTCAGGCGAAAACGTCCGCCAGAGCTGCGACGCTGGTGCCTTCCTTGATTTCGCGCAGGCGGGCATAGAGCAGGGCTGCAAATATGCCGTAAAATGCCATCGAAACGCCGTTAAAGATTACGGCGAATATCATGCCGGCAATTTCCCCACCGATTGCCGTCAGTAGAACCTGTCCTATACCCAGGACAAAGCTGATCACGGACAGGCAGAGCAACATGACGACAAGCGCACCGACGCAGGCCCAGCGAAAGCCTCTTGTCAGCTCCAGGCTTCGGCCAAGCCCTCCGAACCCGACATTCTCAACCACGATGGCCGGAATAACAGGAGTCCACATTGCGTAAATGTACAAGAACGCGAGAAAAGCCAGTATGAAGAAGATCACCGCTACGGCACCGCCAACCATCGCGGCCGTAAGCACGAACAGAAACATCGCGGCCAATGCGCAGATGGTTATTATGATCGAACAGCCGACAACGGGTACGATTGATGAAAACGCCGATCCGAAATAGCTTCCAATGCGTAACGGGTTTCCGGCCCGTGCATCGTAAGCCAGACGGACGATCAGAGCCGTGGTGAAAAATATCGCGGAAAACGCAATGACGCCCAACAGCACCATGAACGTAATGTCGATCGCCGATATATTCTCAAATGCCGTGGGATCCAGGAAATATCGCGCTCCGAGCAACAAGGCTGCAACAACGATCACGATTGTCGGCAGGAGACTGAGCAGGAGAACATGGATAAAATTGCCAAAGAAAACAGCAAACGTATCTCCGGTAATTTCGCCAATGCCAAGCTTCTCCTTTGTCGTGACAATCGCTGCATCCGTCATTTCAGCCCCCGCAATTTTCATTTGATCAACCGTCACGCAATCCGATAACCAGGCGGCGCACACGGCCCGCATGCCCAGGTCGACGCTACGTCATGCGAATCAACCATAATTTGCCATGCAAGTATTGTCGACAGATCGAGAAGGCGAGGGGCACCGGGATTGTTATTCGGACCGGCCTTCGGAATATTGCGGGCATACTGATGACGGAGGGCTGTTGCCGATCTGCCCGGGGCCGCGGATTTGCAGCCACCGCTCAGGCAAACACCTCGGCCAGTTCCGCAAGTCCCGTCCCTTCCTTGATCTCGCGAAGCCGGGCATAGACCAGGGCCGTGACGATGGCGGAAAACGACATGCTCATTCCGGTCGCCAGAACCGCAAACAGAACGGATGCGGCCGGCCCTGTGCTGAGCATCAGCAGGTCGGTCATGAAAACCGCGGCGATGTCTATCGCCAGAACACATGCCGACATCAGCGCATAAAGGCCGACGCAGGCCCACCGGTAGCCGCTCGTCAATTCCGCGCTGCGGTGGAAACAGCGATATCCGGCATGTTCGATGACAATGGCAGGCGTGATGCACCACCATAGCGCGCCGATATAGAGGCCGGGAACGATCAGCAGACCGAGCCCTGCAATGAATGCCAGACTTGCGGCGAACGAGCAGACGATGAGCGGCAGGATGACGGCTGCCGTAGATCTGACGTAACTTTGCATGCGGATCCGCTGGCCGCTTTTTGCGTCGTAAGCCAGCCGGACAATCAGCGCCGTTGCGACCGCCGAACCGACAATGCTCATGCTGATCTGGCCCGCCAGCAGCGACAGCCCGACGGCAGGGGTGCCAGCCGTTGCCAGCGGCCCCCTGAAATACCACAGATCAATCAGTTCGATAGCCAATGCCGGAATCAGTGCCAGAATCGCCAGGGCAATGAAATTGTTTGCGAAGATTGAAAAGGCTTCGCCGATCAGCCGGCCGATGCCGAGTTTTTCGCGTGTGGTATCAGGCGAACTGTCCGTCATGTCAGGTGAAGACCTCGGGAAGACCATCCTCCTTGATGTCGCGGAGGCGAATGAAGATCAACGTGAACAGTGCAGATGCAAACGTGATTGGGATAAAGGTCTTGAATGCGTTGATCAGGATAAAGGTTGCCGAGTCTAACGGATCCGCCGTGCTGAGCAGATGTTCGAACAGGGAACTGCCGCCAAATTCTATTGTAATATCGAAAACCAGAAAAACGGCTGCCAACAGGACTAAAAGCCATCTGTAATGTTTCGTCAGATTGGCGCTTCGGCGGAAGCCTTGAAAACCGGCCTCCTCGATAACGATGCTTGGTATCAACAGCGACCAGAGCGCCATAAGATAAAGACCCGGCACGATGAATGCGATCAACCCGATGAGTGTGGCAGCGGTGGCCGCGAGATTGCAGATGATCAGCGGAACGAAAACGCCGAAAACCGATGATATCCGGCTGCCGAAGCTGGTAGGCATGTTCGACTTGATGTCATGGAAGACTTTAACCAGGAGGGCAAATATCACCGCGTAGGCGGAATCCTCGATGATGAATGCCAGAAATTCAGGTATCGACATATCCTCCGATTTAGGCGCGTAATTACCAGTCGCCGACAGGAACTGCAGGACGTTCAATGCAATCAGGGGAAGTAGGCAAAGCAGGACGATCTGGCTGATGTTTCCAGTTATCATGGAAACAGTTTCCCGGAGGATCCAGCCGATACCAAGCGGCGGCCGCTCGCGCTCCCGGTCCGGATAGACAGTGCTCATGGCGGCGTTGATGCCACATCGATGCCCTGGCGTTGCCGCCTCCGATTATCCGACATCCTGTCCATTCTCGTCATCCTTGTGAAACTTGTCCTCTCGGGCGTCGCCGAACAGCTTGCGCTGTTCCAGATAACGCCGCTGGGCAATGTAGAAGGCATTGAGAAATTCTTCCGCATCGCGGTCTGAGACCGGGTCCTCAAAAAGGATCTTCTTGCAGATGTTGCGGGCGATGGCGGCCATGTTGTTGCGGTGGCGGGTATATTCCTGCGGCGACAGGCCGGCGGTGCGGATGTGCAGAACCTTCTCCAGGGTTTGCAGTTCATAACGGCCGTAATGGTCCATCTGATGGGGCAGGAATACGAACCGGTCTTCGCCGGCAGCCTGGCGGTTGTTCTCCGCCAGGTCGGGCATCAGGATGGCATCAGGCTGATGAATCACATAGGTGCCGGCAATCATGTCGCCGAGCCGCTGCCGGCGTTTGTTGAACAACGGTACTGCAAGCAATATGGCAATCCAGATCAGCGTCACGACATTGGTCCAGACATCGAGCGCCTCGCCGGCAAGCAGATAAGTGCCCGGCATGAAAACTTCCGCTTCTTTCATCAGATTGCGCACCACCACGGAATGGGCGGAGAGGCCTTTGCCGTCGCTGGAGACGACGCGCAACCGGCTGATCCGCTTGCCGAGCGTCTGGCCGTTCCACATCAGTTCGGCGGCAGTGTAATAGGGCACGCGGATGGCGAACATCAGCAGATAGGCGAGAAGCGAGATTGCCGATTTCGGCACGATGTCGGTCAGAACCAGAAGCAGGATCAGCGCAAATACGGCGACGCCGGTGATCAGGATATCAATGATCTGCGCGCCGAAACGAGAGCCGAGCGCGCCGACTTCAAAATGCAGCGGCACGGCTTCCGGCGGGATGAAATCGTTGATCATCCTCCGGGTCGATGATTTTGCCGGATTGCGCTTTCGCGCTGGCTGGGTTGCGGTCGCCATGCTTTAATCACCTGTCCGGTGATAGTGGTGCCGGTGGACTGAGCGGCCGGCAAGGGTGAAATAGGCAAGCCACAAAGCACCGATGGTCCAGCCGATGATGATGCGGGCTTCAAGATTGCTGATCAACTGGCGGCCATAACCTTCCAGTATGGCGGCAGCGATCAGCATGATCGCTGCCATGATCGCCAGCTTTGCTGCGTCCCTGCCTTCCTGGCGCAGGGCGTCCTGGCGCGATCGCTGTCCGGGCATGAGCACGGCCATGCCGAGCCGGAAGCCGCCGGCAGTTGCGATGATGATTGCGCCAAGCTCGGTTACGCCATGGATTGACAGCCAGCCGAACAGATCGACTCCAAGACCGCGATCCACATGCAGGGCGTATAAAGCACCGAGGATCAGGCCCTGATAGGCGGACAGCAGAAAACTGGGCAGGCAGACAAATACGCCGAGCGCAAAGGCAAAAAACGCGACACGTGTATTGTTGGAAAACAGGAAGCCGGCAAAGGCGGTCAGGTCATCCAAAGTGTTGCCGGACGTCGGGTAAAGCACATCCAGAAGCTCGGCACGGGAGCTGTTCACGCCACGGCCTCCGGCCAGCCCGCCGGGGACGATGGTATTGTACCAGGTCGGATCGTCGGCAAACAGCAGATATCCGGCAACCGTGCCGACGGCGAGAGCGAGAAATCCCAGCAATAGCGGGAGCAGGGAACGGCGCATCGCCTGGGGAGCGCCGACGGTAAAATATCGCCAGGCCAGGCCATGCAGGGTTTCCTGCGGCGCATAGACAGCCAGATAGGCGCGGCAGCACAGCGCTTCCAAATAGGCCAGCAGCGCCCGGTCGAGGGAGATTTCGCGCGCCACCGAAAGCGAGTTGACCGCTTTGCGGTAGAGTGTCGCCATATCGTGCGCGTCGGCATAGCTGAGCGCGCGTGTGCCGCGCTGTTCGGTCACGCCGACAATCGATTCAAGCCGTTTCCAGTCGGCCTCGCGCTCGCGGCGGAAACGGGTTGACCTGATGAGATCTTCAGAAGCGCTCATATCATCTCCCGTGATTTGATCGACAGATAGGTTGAGATCAGCCGCGGGCTGACGGCCTGGGGCAGGGCGTCGATGCAGATCACGCCCATCCGGGTCAGGGTTTCAAACACCAGGCGGCGCTCAATCAGCATCTGCGAAGCGGTGACGGAGCGCGCGACATCGGTCAGCGTATCGGGTGCATCGGCTGCAATGGTTTCCACGATCGGATCGCGCAGGCCGACAAAGACCACGACATGATGCCGGCTCAGCAGGCCGACATTCTCAATCAGCAGCTCAGACGTGGTGGTATCGACAAAATCGGTGAAGATGACGATCAGGCTGCGGCGTTGCAGCCGTCCGTGCAGGTGCGCCATGGCGAGCGTCGGATTGGATTCGACATTGCGGTATTCCAGCTCCGCAGTATGGCTGCGCAACCGGGCGAAAGCGCTGCGGCCGCCCTGCGGCGGCAGGTAGACGCGTGGGACGGAATCGAAGGCAAAAAGGCCGATCATGTCGCCGCCCAGGATTGCAGCCCAGCCCGTGACAAGCGCCGCATTGACCGCATGGTCGATCTTTGGCAGCCCGGCAATGTCCTCGCTCATCAGAAAACCGTTGTCCAACGCCAGGATCACCTGATGGTTGCGCTCCGCGCGCATCTCCTTGGCGACCAGCGAGCGGTGCCGGGCCGACCGCTTCCAGTCGATCGACCGTGTATCCATGCCGGCGGTGAAATCGCGCAACTGATGGAACTCCGAGCCTTCGCCGCGCAGGATGTTCTGTTTGGAGCCGAACAGCGCAGACCGTATCGCCACATCGATCTGACCGGACTGGATCGGCCGGATATTGGGGACGACATTGATGCGGATTTCCAGCGGCGACCGCGGGACATATTCCAGCAGCCCGAAGCGGCTGGTCCAGTGCAGCCAGCCCTGATCGATCAGCCAGGAACCGCGTCTTTTAGCGGTCAGCCTGACGCGAATGCCGGCCCGGGTGCCGTCTTCTGCAAAGCCGAATGCGATATCGTCAGGCCCGCCGATACCATCGGGATAAGCGAGTTTAGCATGAATTTCGCTGGGCGCCCGGTGGCCGCCGAAATCGATGACAATCTGCAAATGACCGCTTTCGCCGGTAAAGATTTCATTCGGACCGGTGATGCTGATCTGCCAGTGGCGTGACGACGGGCTTGTCATCAGGTCGATTATCAGCACGGCGCCAATGCCGGCCCACAGAAACAGCGCCGCCTCGGCTGCGGTCTCGCCCGAGGCGATCACAAGCAGCGACAGGGCCAGGGCCGCAAGCCCCAGGGCAAGCAGGCGGCGGCTTGGTCGCATCAGCGCGGCGCCTCGATCTGGTTGAGCGTGTTCTCCAGCACGGTCCGGGAAGTCAGACCTTCGATTTCCGCCGATGGCCCGAGAACGATCCGGTGTTGCAATGCGGGAATGAAAAGCCGCTTGATATCGTCGGGCAGGGCGTAATCGCGCCCTTCCAGGGCAGCCAGCGCCCGTGCCGCGCCGGCCAGCGCGTCGGCGGCGCGGGTCGATGCGCCATAGAGGATCTGCGGGTCGGAGCGTGTCGCGCGAACAAGTGACACGATATATTTGATCAGGGTTTCATCGAGCCGGATATTGTCGACAAAAGTGCGCGCCTGACGGATTTCGTCGAGCCCGGCGACCGGCACGATGTCGCCTGTGCGGGCCTTGTATTCCAGCGGCCGTTCCGCATTGCGCTTGAGGATCGTCACTTCGGCATCCTCTTGCGGAAAATCGATGACGATCTTGAACAGAAAACGGTCAAGCTGGGCTTCCGGCAGCGGATAGGTGCCTTGATGTTCGATCGGGTTCTGGGTCGCAACGACAAAGAAACAATCACCGAGCTGGTGATCTGTGCCGTCGATAGTCGCGATTCCCTCATTCATCGCCTGGAGCAGTGCCGCCTGGGTTTTCGGCGGCGCGCGGTTGATTTCGTCGGCCAGAAGAATATCGGTGAAGATCGGCCCCTTCGTCAGACGGAATTCGTTGGTGCTGAAATCGAAGATGCTGGCGCCGAGGACATCGCCGGGCATCAGATCCGGGGTGAACTGAATACGGCCGAAGTCCAGCCGCATGGCCGCCGATACCGATTGGGCCAGAAGTGTCTTGGCAGTTCCCGGAGGTCCCTCAAGCAGGCAGTGGCCGCGGGCCAGCAGGCAGACGAGCAAAAGGTCTACCGCGTCTTCCTGTCCATGCACTGCCTTGCCGATTTCATCCCTGATGGATTGAGCGAGCGTCCGAAGATCGTCCAAATTCATGGAGTATCCTTTCACAAAGGGTTTCGAATTCGTCCAGCCGCCGCAATAATTCGGCCTCGGACAAATCGGTGTTTTCGTTTTGCAGCGCAGATGATGCGCGCGTGAGTTTCTGCGACAGTTCCGGTGACTTTCTGGCAACGATGCGCACCAGTTCGCCGACGGGTTCTGTTCCCGGGTTGCGGTGCGGCCCGAGCAGGTCAGTTGCCAGAATGCGGCAGCGTGCGGCGATGTGGGATTGCAGCAGTTCCCGGTCATGACCGGACAGGCGCAGCAACCGCGCGGTTGCATCGATCGAATTGGTCTTGCTGGCCCGCGGCTGGTCTTCAAACAGCCGGATGATCGGCCCGTAGCGCACCCAGGCCCGCCACAGGAACAGCGCGCTCAGCAGTGCGAAACCGATCCAGATCGTTGAGAACGGGAAGGCGAAGAATCGGCCCAGTTCAGACCATGAACGGCGTTTCGGCTCTGTATATTCGGTGATGAAGATTGCCGAGGTCAAATCGATGATGACCCGGCTGTCTCCGGCAAGGTCGGCAACCACCTGGCGCGCAAGCCGGGCATTTTCTCCCAGTTTCAGGCCGTGGGCGTTGAGCAGGTCCGGATCGCTCAGCAGCCAGAATTCGCTGTCTTCATACTCGCATTTGCCGAGCAGCATCGCGTTGTCTTCACCGAGAATGGGTTGGCAGCCGGATTGTTTCGTGAACTGAGGCTGGTAGAGGCCAACGTCAAAACTCTTTCCGTCGTAGACGACCGATGTCTCTGCATAGGTGTCACTGGGTCTGACCAGTGAGCCGGTCACGTTTGCGATCTGTTTCTGGACACGTTCGACGTCGTCGCGGGGGATCAGAAATGCCGGGTGAGCAATGCCCTTGGTGCGAACAGCGCGGCGCCATTTCGGCAGAATGACCAGGGTTGGTGCAACTGTCAGTTTTTCATTGACGATCCGCCTGACAATATTGAATTCCGTTTTCTGCTGCAGGATCTCTGCGCCCGTTTTGGGGTCATCGTCATCCCAGCTCAGGAGATCGGCATCAAACAGCGGTAATATCCTCAGGCCGATATCGTCCGGCCGCAAGGCGCCGCCGCCGGTAAATGTCAGGGTCTCGATATCGTTCCCGTCCAGCCAGTTTTCCAGTCCGGCAAAACCAACCTGTGAGCGGTGCAGCGATGCTTGTCGCGCCTGCGCGCTCAGGTAAACTATGCCGGCAATGACAAGAGCGCCGATGGCGATCGCCAACAGGCTTGCCGGATCTGCATGGGCCGGCTTTTTACTGGCGTCGCTCATGTCTGCCGGTCCTGAAACAGGGGTTCGGCCAGGCTCAGACTCTCCTGAAAAACGGGCTCCGGCAAATCCCGGCCGCCGAACTGCACACGCTCTTCAAAGCCGACGATTTTTGAAAGCGCAGCATGATGGTCCCAGGATCGGGGCAGTCTGCGCAGGATTTCCCGGGCAGTCTGGCTGCGGCCGAGCGGAAGGCCGTGAATTTCCGTTGCATGTTCAAGCGCCCGCTTCGACAACAGGATCAGCGCCGCCCGCCGATCGGTCATTGTGCGCAACTCGTTCAGAAACTGATTGCCGGCCAGGGCATTGAGCGGGCTGGCAGCGTCGCCGACAGGTTTGTTGCGGTTGCCGCCGGACCGCATGCCGTCCTTTGGCGACCACATCGAAATCGTGGTCTTCGGCGCGAACTTGCTGGCGAACAGGACGATGGCGCCCAGAACGACGATCAGGATCAAGATCAGCAAATATCTTGACAGGTCCGGGGTCTGCGACTTTGCCGGTGCGGCTTTGGCAGCCTCGCGCGGCAAGGTTTCGTCGGCAAGCGGATCAAGGTAGATCAGTTCCGTCTCGACGCGGCTTCGGCCGATTGTCTCTTTAAATTCCTGTCCGCTTTCGCCAACGGGTATCTCAATGGCATCCGGATCCGCTGCCTGAGCGAACGCAGCGGATGGCGGTGTCAGCACGATCAGGCAAAGGAATCCCAGCAGGGCAATCAATCTGTTGCAATGCACGCTTGACCAATCCCCCTGGCAACCGGCGTTTTGTTCCACGCCGGGTGTTACAAGATGATGTTATTCCTGAATAAACTTACCATCGTGTTGCCATGAACAAAGGGCAGAGGCAAGCGAGGGGGAAATTTGCCCACCGGCAGGACTGAAAACGACCGCAGAAGGCTTCAGTCGTTTTTCAGACTTTGCGACAACGCTGCAAAAGATTGTTTGGGTGTTCGTTTCAGGGTCTCGAAATCCACATGAACCAGCCCGAAACGCTGGTCATAACCCAGCGTCCACTCGAAATTGTCGAGCAGCGACCAGATGAAATAACCGTGTACCGGCGCACCGTCGGCAATGGCCCGACGAACGGCGTCCAGATGCTGGTTGAGAAATGAAATCCTGTCCGCATCGGCAACAGAATCGTCTTTGACCATATCTGCGCAGGCCATGCCGTTTTCGGTGACGTAGATCGGCAGGCCCTTCGTGTATTCGCGGTCAGCCCAGGTGATAAAATGGTAGAGTCCTTGCGGGTAAATCTCCCAACCCATTGTTGTTTTCGGTAGTGGTCCTTCGACTTCCTTATAACCGGGAAACAGGCCGGTTTTGTCCGGCGCAACCAGTTTTCGGGTGTAATAATTGATGCCTAGCCAGTCGACAGGCTCAGCGATGGTTTCAAAGTCGGCAGCGAAATTCTCCGGCATGTATTGGAGCAATCCGGCCAGAACATCGTCCGGATAGGCCTTGTTGAATACGCCGCCGAGGAACCAGCGATTGTAGATCCCATCATAAAGCCTGGCCGCGGCGTGCGCTTCATCACTGCCGTCTGCCGGCTCGGCATATTCGAAATTCATCACCACGCCGAGATTGTTCATGCCCAGCGACCGCATCACCTGAATCGCACGGCCATGGGCCAGCAGGGTATGGTGCATCGCGTGTGCAGCGGCCCTGATGTCACGCAGGCCGGGGGCATGATACCCCATGAAATGGCTGAGCCAGGCAATGCACCAGGGTTCATTGAAGGTGGCTGCTCCATGAAGCCTGTCGCCTATCCGCTCCATCGTCACCTGCGTGAAATCGGCAAACCAGTCTGCGATCTCGCGGTTGCGCCAACCGCCGAGATCAGCCAGCGCAGCAGGCAGTTCCCAGTGATAAAGGCAGGCATAGGGTTTGATGCCGCGTTCCAGCAGGCCGTCGACGAGCCTGTCGTAGAAGTCGAGCCCCTGCTGGTTTACTGCGCCACGGCCTTGCGGAATGATGCGGGCCCAGGAGGTTGAGAAGCGATAGGAATCCAACCCGGCCTGCTGAATGAGATCAAGATCTTCCGGCCAGCGGTGATAATGGTCGCAGGCAATGGCGCCGTTCTCGCCGCGCGCGACATTGCCCGCAGTTGCGGCAAACGTATCCCACTGGGTCTGGCCGCAGCCGCCAAATGCGTGGCCCTCGATCTGATAGCTTGACGTGGCGGTGCCGAACTCGAAATTGTCGGGAAAATCCGCGCGGCTGAAATTCATGCAATCGCGATCGTTCATTCGATCGTCTCAATTTGTCTGGACGGATACTGGCGGTCCGCCGGAGATCGCCTGATCTGCACGGACGTTACCGGCTTGCCGGCACGGGCCGGTTGATTTGCCGAGCACCAGATCGGCTTCCCACAATTCGTTGACCGGGCCGCTGCCGGGATCTTCGATCAGATTGATCAGGATTTGCGCAACGCGCTGGCCGGCCTCGCGGATCGAAGAGCGGATCGATGTTATCGCCGGGATATTGTTATTGTCGTAAAGCGAGGAAAGGCAATCGTCATGGGCGATCAGCGAAATGTCCTGGCCAGGGCTCTGCCCGGCTTCCTGCATGGCCCTGGATGCTCCAAGCGCCAGAATGATGCTGGACGCCATGATTGCTGTCGGCGGATCCGGTTGAGCGAGAAACCGTTTCACGGCCTCATATCCGTGTGGTTCAATCATGTCGGTGCATATGGAGAGGTTCGGGTCCGGCTCGATACCGCGGCCTTTCAGGGCCTCCAGATAACCGTCGCGGCGGCGGGCTGCGAAACACATATTTTCAAGCCCGTTCACATGGGCGATCCGGCTGTGACCGAGATCAATCAGCAGTTCGGTTGCCCGCTTGAACGAACGGCGATTGTTGACGTCGAGCCACGAATAGGTGCCTTCCGGATCGTTGCTTCGGCCGTGCACGACAAAGGGCAGCTTCAGTTCATGCAGCAGGTCGATTCTCGGATCATCGACGAGGGGGCCGTGCACGATAACGCCGTCGACGCGCCGGCTGGCGGCAAAGTTTCTGTAGGTGGAGAGCTCTTTTTCCGGTTCGACCACGGAAATCAGCATGTCGTAGCCCGTGCCGGCATAGGTTTCGCCGGCGCCGGCAATGAAATCGGAAAAGTGCGGGTTGATCATCCTGTGGTCGGAAAGCGGAACAATGTGGCCGATCGTCCTGGATTTTCCCGTCGCCAGCCGCGCGGCGTTGGGGCTTGGCCGGTAATTGAAGTGACGTGCAGCGTCGGCAACCCGCCGGCGGGTGTCTTCATTGACCTCCGGATAACCGTTCAGGGCACGGCTGACAGTCGTCTGCGAAAGTTTGAGATATTCAGAAAGCTGCTTGAGGTTCACTTTGGGTTCCGTATTCAAATCGCTTTGGAAAATTTGTCGGTCGCAGTCAATCATATAATCACCGCGTGCGTCAAAGCCAAAATTAATATCAAAAACGCCCCGAAAATATGGAAGTGTGCGAGGTTCGATCTTGACTCTGACGTTAAGAAAATCTTAAACGAATATTCAAAGCCCTTTGGAAAACAGGTTTGACAGACGGTTTTCCGCGAATATTGAGTATCATTCGGGAGGACTGTAATGAGAAGAATTCTTATGCTTGGCGTTGCCGCATCGGCCATGATCGGTCTGGCGTCCGCCGACAATCATCTGAAATTCAAACCGGGTGAAGATTCCAGATTCAACTGGGCAAGTTACGACGCGTTTGCCGGTCAATATGATCTGTCTGGCCAGACCATGACCCTGTTCGGCCCCTGGACCGGAGCCGACACGGAACTGGTTGAGAACATGGTTGCCTATTTCGAGGCGGCGACAGGTGCAGACGTCCAGTTCACCGGCTCCGATTCCTTTGAGCAGCAGATCGTCATCGACACCCAGGCGGGCAGCCCCGCCAACATCGCTATTTTTCCGCAACCGGGACTTGCCGCTGACCTTGCGTCAAAAGGGTTTTTGTCACCGCTGCCGGCTGAAACCAAAGACTGGGTGATTGACAATTATGCCGCCGGCCAGTCCTGGGTCGACCTCGGTACTTTCAAGTCGATGTGAAATCGCTGGTCTGGTACTCGCCGGACAATTTCGAGGATGCCGGTTACGAGGTTCCCGAAACCATGGAGGAGCTCAAGGCGTTGAGCGACCAGATCGTTGCCGATGGCGGCACGCCATGGTGCATTGGTCTGGGTTCGGGCGGCGCCACCGGCTGGCCGGCAACCGACTGGGTGGAGGATATGCTGCTCAGGACACAGGATCCTTCAGTCTACGATCAATGGGTGAAAAACGAAATTCCGTTCAATGACGAACGCGTCGTCGGAGCGATTGAGGAATTCGGCGCCTTCGCCCGCAACGATGATTATGTCGATGGCGGCGCAGTCGCCGTTGCCGCGACCGATTTCCGCGACAGCCCGAAAGGTCTGTTTGCCTCGCCGCCAAAATGCTACATGCATCGCCAGGCATCGTTCATTCCGACCTTCTTTCCGGAAGGCACCGAACTCGGCACCGATGCGGATTTCTTCTATTTCCCAGCTTATGCGAGCAAGGATCTCGGCAAGCCCGTCCTTGGTGCGGGCACATTATTCGCCATCACGAAACCGTCCGAGACCGCCAGCGCTTTCATGGAATTTCTGAAAACGCCGATTGCGCATGAAGTCTGGATGGCGCAGTCCGGTTTCCTGACGCCGCACAAGGGCGTCAATCTGGATACTTATGCCAATGACACTTTGAAAGGGCAGGGCGAGATCCTTTTACAGGCGACGACGTTCCGCTTTG
>CAMYKZ010000076.1 GCA_947259045.1 uncultured Afifella sp. | reverse complement strand
CAGATCCCGTTCCTCAACGCCATGCCGGACCGGGTCGGCTCGCTGGGCCAGGGCAATCTGTTCGGCGACGGCGATTATGTCGGTTTTACCGCATGGCCTGGGATGCACATGACGATTTCCGGCGACGGCTGGCTCGGCATTGCGCCATCAAATCAGAAGATCACCATGCGCAGCCTGGACTTCTGGCGTTGCGAGAACGGGTTGATCCGGGAAAACTGGGTGCTTGTCGATCTTCTGCATGTCTATCATCAGATCGGCGTGGACGTCCTGAAACGGATGCGGGAATTCAATAAAGCGCGGCAAACCGACCCTGCATTTGCAGACGGCAATCTGGTCACGCAATGAAACACCCACCGGCACCGGAGGCGGGAAAAGCGCTGCTGATCGCAGTTGGGCGACAAAACAGGACAGGACAATGTCGATGAAGGGTTTTGACCCGAAATGGAAGGACTTGCCGGATTACATTATCGGCATCACCAGGGAGATCTGGGAGGATCGCCGGTTGGCGGCCCTGCACGATTATTATACCGACGATATTCCGGTCCGCTCACCCGGATCGATCGTTATCGGAAACCACAACGTCATTGCCGCAACCATGGCGACACTGGCGGAATTTCCCGACCGCCAGCTGCTCGGCGAGGATGTCATCTGGTCGGGTAACGAAGATGACGGATTTCTGTCCTCGCACAGGCTGCTGTCCACAGCCACGCATCTGCACGACGGCGTTTACGGCCGCGCCACCGGCAAAAAACTGGTTTACCGGGCCATCGCCGATTGCGCAGCCAGGGACAACCGCATCTATGACGAGTGGCTTATCCGCGATCAGGGCGCAATCGTCCGGCAGACGGGCCGGGAGCCGAAAGCCTTCGCCGCAGACCTTATCGAGCGCGAAGGCGGGCCGCAGGCCTGCGTCAGACCGTTTACGCCGGAGATCGACGTTAAGGGCGGTTATACGGCCAGGGGAAACGATCATCCGCAGGGTCAGCGGCATGCCGATATTCTGACCCGGATCATGGCGGCGGACATGGCAGCCATCGGCCTGGAATATGACCGCGCCTGCCAGTTGGAACTGCCGGGCGGGGTCACAGGCCATTCCTGGTCTGACGCCGACCGGTTCTGGATGGGTTTGAGATCCGCCTTTCCGTCTGCCGAATTCGCCATCCACCACGTGATTGGCCGCGACGATGCCGAGTTTTCGCCGCGCTCGGCCGTTCGCTGGTCGCTGACGGGAAAGCATGACGGCTGG
The DNA here is from genome assembly GCA_947259045.1 of uncultured Afifella sp. Taxonomy (GTDB): domain Bacteria; phylum Pseudomonadota; class Alphaproteobacteria; order Rhizobiales; family Afifellaceae; genus CAMYKZ01. The sequence goes on along the minus strand of CAMYKZ010000076.1, from coordinate 14,304 downwards.
GGCGGCTTTGGCAATCCGACCGGCGCGCCCGTCCATGTGATGGGCATCAGCCATGCCGAGTTCGGTCCCTGGGGGTTGCGGCGCGAATATACGCTTTTCGACGAAACCGCGATCTGGAAACAGATCCTGCTGCATACGGGATGAGACAATGACCCCTGGAGAGATGGAAAAGCGGATCGTCCGTTACGGCGAACTGAAACCATGCAAGACAGCCTTCATCGACGCCCATACGCCCGGGTCCGACCGGAAGGAAAATTTCACTATCATCGGCGCCGGCGTTTCCGAAAGCCCGGATCAGCATGTCCATATCCGGGAGACGCCCGGCTTCAATATCGGCGCCGCCGGGCAACCGCCGAAATGCCGAAACTCGCTGCATTCGCACCGCACGGCGGAAGTGTTTTTTGTCCTCAGGGGCCGCTGGCGGTTTTTCTGGGGACGCTGGGGCGATGCCGGCGAAGTGGTTCTTGAAGAAGGCGATATTTTCAATATTCCGACCGGCATCTTTCGCGGCTTTGAAAACATCGGAACCGACTACGGTATGATCATGGCCATCCTCGGCGGCAACGATTCCGGCGGCGGCGTGATCTGGGCGCCGCAGGTGCTCTCCGATGCAAAGGAGCACGGGCTGCTGCTTGGCGAAAATGGCACCCTTTATGACAGCGGCAAAGGCCAGACATTGCCTGAAGGCGTTCGCCCGATGCCGGCGCTTGACGACGACGCGTTGAAAACGTTTCCGGAGTTTACCACGGCGGAGGTCGTGCCCCGGTTTGTCGCCCGGTACCTGGATATGGTTGCGCTTTCCGACAGGCAGCCTGCCAGGGTGATCGGCCCCGACGGGATGCTCAAGGACCGGCCCGGGTTTGAGGTTGATTTTCTGACGCGCGGATCAATCCCTGACGATTTTTACGTCACCGACCGGCATGAAATCGTCATGGTTGTCCGCGGCCACTGGCATTTCGGCTGGGATGGCGGAGAAACGGCGCTGGCGGCTGGAGACACCTGCGCCGTACCGCCGGACATCAAGCGCCGCCTGGCGCCTTCAATGTCCGGCGAAGCGAGCCTGTTCAGGGTTCGCAACACCGGTGATCCTGCCGGATCGACCGATTGGCTCTAAAACCTGGGAAGACCCATGACCAAAATCCTTGCAACCCATGTCGGTTCACTGCCGCGCTCCCAGAACGTCGTCGACTTCATTTTCGCCCGCGAACGGAGTGAAGCCTATGACCCGGCGGCCTTCGATGCCGCCATGCGCGACGCGGTCGATGAAACCGTTCGCAGGCAGGTCGAGTCCGGCGTCGATGTGGTCTCCGACGGGGAAACGTCGAAGATCTCATACGCAACCTATGTCAAGGATCGCTACACAGGCTTTTCCGGAGACAGCCCACGCAATGCGCCGGCAGATCTGAAACTGTTTCCGTCTTTTCTGGAAAGGCTTGCCAATGATGGCGGCACACCGAAATATGCCCGTCCGATGTGCACCGGCGACGTAAAATCGAAGGGCCAGGGCGAATTGCAAAAGGATATCGCCAACCTGAAATCGGCGATGGAAAAGCACGGTGTTGAGCGCGGTTTCATGAATGCCGCGTCACCGGGCGTCATATCCCTGTTCCTGCAAAATGCCCATTACCCGAACCGTGGAACCTATCTGGCGGCGCTGGCCGATGCGATGAAGGCGGAATATGAAACCATCGTCGCAAGCGGACTGGACCTGCAGCTTGATTGTCCCGATCTCGCACTGTCGCGGCACATGCTGTTCAACGATCTTTCCGACGATGAATTCGTCAGCGTGGCGGAAAGCCATGTCGACGCCTTGAATCATGCGCTGTCCGACGTGCCGCAGGACAAGGTTCGCGTCCATATCTGCTGGGGCAATTACGAAGGCCCGCACGTCTGCGACGTGGCAATGGAGAAGGTGTTTTCGACATTGATGCGAACCCGGTCGCGTTACGTGCTTTTCGAAACCTCAAATCCGCGCCATGCCCACGAATGGACTGTTTTCCGCGATCGCCGGAATGAGATCCCTGACGACAAGATCCTGATTCCCGGCGTCGTCGACACCACGACGAATTTCGTTGAACATCCCGAACTCGTCGCCCAGCGGATCGACCGGTTCGTGAACATAGTCGGCGCGGACCGTGTGATGGCCGGATCCGATTGCGGCTTCGGCACCTTTGCAGGCTTTGGCGCCGTTGACCCGCAAATCGCATTTGCCAAGCTCAGAACGCTGGCCGATGGCGCCGCGATCGCCTCGCGACAAGCGTAAACAACGCGCCGGCGCGCCTGGCGGCGCGCCGGCATTTCAACTTAATCCGGGTCCACCAGTCCGCGTCTACCAGGCAGCCAGCGGTGCGCCCGGCGAGCCGGTCGCGCCCTTTACCGGCAGCGGCGAAAAGATATAGGCAAATTCGAACGCGCCGGCCTCCGCCAGCCTTTCCGTCGCCAGGTTTTCATGAATGAAAACACCGTTTTTCGCCAGCAGTTCCTGATGAACCGGAAAAGCCAGGTTTGAATCCGGATTGGGCACGACTTCCACCGGCCAGGTATCGGAGCCGACCAGCGCCACGCCCTTGCCGATCAGATAACGCGCTGCCTCCAGGCCGATGCCCGGTGCGCCGGAATTGAAGGCGGCATTATCCTTGATCCACAATGCGCCATGGCCGGTATGGAATATCGCCACATCGCCCTCGCCGAAATCCGCGGTGCCCTGTTTGGCCATTGCCGCTTCGATATCGGCAACCGTGATTTCTTCGCCCACATTCATGTTGCGGCCCCTGAGCGCGACCATGTCGATCAGAACGCCGCGGGTAAAAAACGGCTTGAGATGCTCCACCCCGAGTTTTTGCAGGCCGCCGGTGCCAAAGATCGTCGACGCTTCATGGCCATTGTAAAAGCGGTCGGTGTCGCCGCCGACGCCAATATGGCCAAGCCCGTCAAACTGGGTACCGACCTGGCCGATTTCGGTGGCCAGAAAGTCATCCATCCAGATCACCTTGTTGCTGCCAAATGGCCCGCCGGCCAGCCCGCCCGTGCCGCGCACGGCAAACACCCGCGATCCGAATAAGGGCATGGCGGCTTCGTAAGTGCGGCCGATCGGCATCACCGTCCCGGTCTTGATCAGTCCGACCGCCTGCAAGGCTTTGGCAGACGTCATCAGATTGGTTGCTCCGGCCTGATCGTCAGCGCCAAAGCGCGAGGGATACCAGTCTTCCGCGGCCAGCGCCTGACCGGAAAACACAACCATGCCCGCAAGGACCGCAATCTTCACCAAATATCGTTTCATCGGGTTTCCTCCTTCATGCCGGCGCACCCTGGCCGGGCATTAAGGCTAGCCCATGACAACCACAATTTCAGCCGAAAATGACGTGACGGCACGCACGAATGCCAGCCCCTTGGGCCCAGTTGGCTGCAGCGTCAGTGAATATGGCTGCCGCCGTTGACGTCCAGCTCGGCTCCGGTCACGTAGGCCGCGAGATCGGAGGCCAGAAAAAGCGCACAACCGGCAACGTCGGGCGCGTGGCCGGGCCTGCCGAGCGGCACCGACGCGACGATCTGTTCAAGCACGGCATCGGTCATCATGCCGGCGGTGATATCGGTGTCGATGAATCCCGGGCAGATGGCGTTGACGCGGATATTGTCCGGCCCGAGTTCTCGCGCCATCGCCTTGCTCAGGCCGGCCACGCCGGCCTTGGCTGCAGCATAATGCGGCCCGCCGAATATGCCGCCGCCGCGCTGACCGGAGACTGAGGACATGTTGACGATCGCGCCGGACTTTTGGGTCCGCATGGCCGGAATGACCGCCTGGCTCATCTGCAGCGTGCCGCGCAGGCTGACGTCCAGCACCCTGTCGTAATTCGCCCGGTCGACATCCATGATCCGGATCGGCTGGGTGATGCCGGCATTGTTGACCAGGATATCGATCCTGCCGCGGCGCTCAATCACGTGCGCTGCGGCGGCGCTGCATTCCGCCTCCTGCGTGACATCGCAGCGCAGGCCTTCGTGGCCCGATCCCGGCAGGCCGGCCGCCGCCTTTGCGGCGGCATCGGCGTCCAGATCCAGCAGAAAACAGATCGCCCCGTGTTCGGCAAAGAGGCGCGCCGTCGCCAAACCCAGTCCGCGTTCCGATGCAGCCCCGGTGATGATGGCAATCCGGTCCTTCACGAGCATGGTCCACTCCAATCAGATATCTGTATCCAAATGCCGCGCGATGCAGCCTAACCGGCATCAAGCGCTTTGCGCACCTTCGCGGCAATGCCTTCCGCATCGAGCCCGTAATGACGGTAAAGATGGGTCGGCGGCCCGAGCAGCGAGTATTCGTCCGGCATGCCGATCTTGTAGAGCCGGCAGCCAAGCCCCTCCCCGGCGATCACGTCGGCGACAGCGGTACCGAAACCCGATGTCACATTATGTTCTTCCGCGGAGATCACAAAACCGTTGCGCTCCGCCGCTTCTCGGATCGGCTTGGGATCGATCGGGTTGATGGAATACATGTCGACGACCCGGATCTCGATTCCCTCCGCAGCCAGTATTTCAGCGGCTTGCAGGCTCGCCGACACCAGATTGCCGATCGCCAGGACCGTTGCATGCCGGCCTTCGCGCAACGTGTTGGAACCGCCAATCCACCAGGACGGCTCCTCGTCGTAGACCGGCGTTTCACGGCCGCGGCCGGCGCGGAAATAGATCGGCCCGTCATGGTCCATCGTATAGCGGAAGGCGGCGCGGATGGCATTGCCGTCGCACGGCGCCATCAATGTCAGGCCCGCAATGGCGCGCAGCGCGCCGATATCTTCGTTGCAATGATGCGAGGTGCCGTAAAATCCCATGGCGATGCCGGAATGGGTGCCGATCATCCGCACATTGAGGCCGGGATAACAGATATCGTTGCGGATATTCTCCACGCCCATCAGCGCCAGAAAGAAGGAATAATTCGAGATCACCGGCAGGAACCCGACGGTTGCCAGCCCGGCCGCCGCACCGATCATGTTGCGCTCGGCGATGCCGAAATTGAAATAGCGGTCGGGATAGGACTTGCCGAAACTATGCACCTGGGTCGGGCGGCCGAGATCGGCCGTGCAAACGACAATCTCTTCATGACCCTCGATCGCAAGTTCGCGCAGGATGCGCCCCGTTGTCAGCTGCTGTGACAGGCCCAGCGAGGCGGCCATGTCCCAAGTCGCTTCGTCTTCTAGGCCGTCGATCCGGCTGTCTGACAGATCGATCGCCTCTTTCATCTCCGCACTCATGTAACTCATGCCGGGCGCGCGCGGCTGGGGGACATACTTGTTCATCTTTATGATTTTTCCTGTTCGAACCGGCGCGCCCGTCGCGCCACCTCATCGTCGGTCAGATCTTCGGTAAATGTTCCGATCCACCAGAGGTTTCCGGCGAAATCCTCTACCCCGCCGTCACGCGCACCGTAGAACTGATCCGTCGGCGGCATCACCGGTTTGGCGCCAGCCGCGACCGCCTTTTCGTATGTCGCGTCGCAATCTTCGACCTGGACATAGACAAATGCGTTTCGCTCCCATTCGCCCGGTTTTCCGTCACCGAGCATGATGGTCGAGCCACCAATATCGATCTCGACGTTCCACAGGCTGCCGTCTGAGCGGTAGAGCGGGCCGCTCAATATTTCCGCCCCGAAAACATTCTGCGCGAATGCGACGACCTTCATCGCATCCGGCACAACGATAAAGCTGGAAACCGTCGATCGTCGCGACGCTGGCGAGTTCGGCACCGACTCACTCTCCTTCGCCGGTTATGCCAAGTTCGGCCATCAGTTCAGCTTCCGTGATCCGCGGCTGCCGGTCGGAAAAATCATATCGGCCGGGCTTTTTGTCGACATAAATATGCCGATGCAGGCTGATATCACCGGCATCCTCAAAAGCATCGACTGCAACGATCAGCATCGCTCCGGGATCGTCCGCCAGCCGCCAGAACAGGCTTGATCCGCAGGTCCCGCAAAAACCGCGTTCCGCCCAATCGGAACTGCGATACCAGCGCAGACTTGCATCGTCATCGAACGTGGCGTCGCCCGGGCAGTGGACCGACATCAAGGGCCCACCGCACCAGCGGCGGCAATAATCGCAATGACATATGGAAAAAGTCGGATCCGGAACGGATACTGAAAACCGGACCGTCCCGCAAAGGCATTTGCCGCGCCGTTTTTTGCTCATCAGTCACTCCTCATACATCCTGACAGGTTTCGCGCCCCTCATGAAGACAGTTCAGCGGTTTCCAGGGGCGCCAAAAGCGCCCCTATCGGGCATGTCCGGGTTGAACGAAACCCCAAGCGTCTCGCTGTAAAATTCGGGCGCGGCCGGATCGTCGACGAAAATGCGCATCCCGCACCACTCATCCGATCGTCCCCTCCATGACTTCGGCATAGGCGCGCTCCAGATCCTTGGGCCCGAGAAATCCGAGATGCCATTCCCAACCGCCTTCCATGAACGAGACGCCCTTTCCGGCGACCGTGTAGGCCAGCACACAGGTCGGCCGCCCGTCCGGGCTGTTCAGCGCCAGATTGAGGATGTCGGATACTGCTTCCAGATCGTGGCCGTCTTCAAGCGTCAGAACGCGCCAGCCGAACGCTTCCCATTTGGCCGCCAGCGGTTCGGTTTTCATGGTGTCCTGCGGATGGCCGTCGGAACCGGCCTGGTTGATGTCGACAATGCCGATCAGATTATCGAGCCCCCAATGCCCGGCCGAAATCGCCGCCTCCCAGATCTGGCCTTCCGTCTGCTCGCCGTCGCCCATCAGGCAAACGGTACGGGCCGGCGAATCCTTGCGTTTCAGTCCCAACGCCATGCCCACCGACACCGAAAGGTTATGGCCGATGGAACCGGAGGAAAAATCCACCCCCGGCACTTTCTTCATGTCGGGATGATCGCCCAGCGGCGAGCCGAATCTCGTATACGTGTCGAGCCAATCTTCGGCGAAAAAACCGAGATCAGCCAGCACCGGAAACAGGCCGATCGCCGCATGGCCCTTGCCCATGGTGAAGCGGTCGCGATGGCTCCATTGCGGCTCGTTCGAATTGACGTGCAGAAACTGATAATAAAGCGCTGCGACCAGCTCGGCCATGGAAAAGGCGGAACCGTAATGGCCGGACCCGCATATGTCGGTCAGCCGCAGCGTCTCCAGCCGGATCATCCGGGCCTTTTCGCGCAGATCGTCGCGCGAAATGTTGCGCACATCCCGGCTTGTCATTTGCCTCTTCCCCGTTTTGGCCGATAATGCCGGTGCGAACCGGGCAATGCAATATCCAACTCCGGAAGGTTGGTCCAAAGGTTACGCAAAAAGCCTGGAGAACATGAATGATCATTGTGGTGATGGGGGTGGCCGGCTGCGGCAAGACCAGCGTCGGCGAAGGACTTTCAGAAAGGCTCGGCTGGACCTTCCTTGAGGGTGATGCCTTTCACCCGCAATCGAACAAGGACAAGATGGCCGGCGGCACGCCGCTCACCGACGATGACCGCTTTCCCTGGCTCGATGAAATCGCCCGGGCGATGCGCCGGCACGATGAAAACGGCGAGAGCGCAATCGTTACCTGTTCGGCCCTGAAACGGATTTACCGCGACCGGCTGCGCACCGGGGCGGCGCATGTCCGCTTTGTCCACCTGACCGGATCAAGGGCAGTGCATGAAGCACGCATCGTTTCGCGCACCGGCCATTTCATGCCGGCATCGATGCTCGACAGCCAGTTGGCGACACTGGAGGCGCCGGGAGCCGATGAGGGCGCAATCGCCGTGGATATCGACCAGCCGCTTGAGGCGATTGTCGGGGAAATTCTCGCGGCGCTTGATTGAGCACGTAAAACGGATTTCCGCTCAAAAAAGCCTCGTCACGCCTACCCCGCCTTGCGGAACCGCAGCAGCGAGAACAGGCCGCCCGGCTTGACCTTCTGACGGCTGACCAGCGACAGGTTGGCTTCGCCGAGAACCGTCTCGATCGGAAATTCCGGACGCCAGCCGAGCGCTTCAGAAAACGGCGACATGGTTTTTTCCACAAACCGCATGACCCGGTCCTGGCTGGAAAAATGATTGAGCACGACAACGTCGCCGCCGGGCTTGCAGACCCGCGCTAGTTCCGCCATGACGGCCTTGGGATCCGGCACCACGGTCAGCACGTACATGGCGACAACGACATCGAATGCGCCGTCGGCAAATTCCATGTCGCCCGCGTCCATCTCAAGCACGGCTTCGATATTGCTCAGGTTTTCCCTGTCCACGCGCTTGCGCGCCTTCTTCAGCATCGCGGAACTGAGATCGATCCCCGTCACACGGACGCCGGCATCGTAATTCGGCAGCGACATGCCGGTGCCAACGCCCACTTCAAGCACGCGGCCGCCAAGCCCGTTGACCAGATCCACCGCCTGCTGGCGGCCGGCATCGGCGATCTTGCCGAAGGTATTGTCATAGATCGGCGCCCAGCGCTTATAGGCACGCCGGACGGCATCGATTTCCATTTCAACAAGTTCGCTCACGAAAATATCCTTTAAAGGGTAACAGCCAGACACCGAGATAAGCCGCTCAGCTTCAATTTACAAACTGGTTTAGCCAAAAGGCACAATTAAGGCGCGGTACGCCTGGAATGTTTCATGAAACAAAAATCCGGATTTCCCGCATTGACGGCGCCAGAGCAACCGGTATCGCCGGGAAATGTTCCGCAATTCGTTCATTTGACCCCCGTAACGAAATATCCGGGATAGCATCACCTGGCACCGTCCGGCACCGCCACAAACCGCGTCAGCGGTCCAGGATCAGGCGCACCCCGAACGCTCCCAGTACGATCGCCGTGACCCGATCGAGCACGGGTTTTGCACGCAGATACTGCCGGCTCACCGATGGCCGGCTCAAGACCAGCGCAAAACCGGTATAGGCGATAATTTCGACAATCAGGTGGTTGCCGGCAATCACCATCTTCTGCACCTGCGTCAGTGAGGGCGGGAATATGACAACCAGCACGGCGGCCGCGAAAAGAACGGATTTGGGATTGGCCAGATTGACAAGCAGGCCGCCGAAAAACGCGCGGGCATTGGGCCGGGCGGATTCACGGACCGGATCGGCGGCGCCGCGCCATGTGCTCAAGGCAATATGGATCAGATAAAGCGATCCGATTATTTTGCATGCCGCATAGGCCCAGGGAAACAGGCGAAACAATCCGTCCAGCCCAAGCAGCGCCATCAACGTCCACGTTGCCGCCATAAATGCCAGACCGCAGCCGGTGGCAATGCCTGCTGCGCGGCCGCTGCCAAGCGTTGTGCGCAAGGCATAAAGCAATGCGGGCCCCGGGCTGGCAAGGGCGACCAGCAGGGCCATGTTAAAGGCGAGCAAATGTCCAGCGTCCATTCGTGCAAACCTTTCCGGATCTGGAACAATTAACCAGTCTCTGGCGCACTTCTCAATTCTTGTCTGCTGCTCCGGCCATCGATTCACCAAATGCTGACTTGAAGATTTCAGGCATCACGCCATAAAGGCGGACGTGGGCTTGTTTCCGGTACGCGACGTCGGATCAGGCATCGATATGAAAGAGGACCTGAACGGAATGAACATCGATCTGCTGCGCCGCCTGTGTGAAACGCCGGGCGTTCCGGGCCATGAGAACCGGGTGCGTGACCTGATTCAGAGCGAAATCGAAGGTCTGTTTGACGAAACCTCGGTTGACCCGATGGGGTCCCTGCTCTGCCGACGCGATCCGCGCAAAAAGGTCAGGTCGCCAAAAAAGGTAATGCTGCTCTGCCATATGGACGAGATCGGCTTTCTGGTCTCTCATATCACCGACAAGGGGTTTATCTATGTGCAGCCGGTCGGCGGGTTCGATCCGCGCAATCTGTTTTCACGCCGCGTTCTGGTTTCCACCGACGATGGCGACCTGAAGGGCGTGATGAACCCCGGCGGCAGGCCGATCCACATTTCATCGCCCGAGGAGCGCAAGAAAATTCCGGAGCCGGCGGAATTTGTCATCGATATCGGCCTGGGCGAAAAGACCAAAGACCATGTCAGTGTCGGCGACATGGTGACGATGGATGAGCCGCTGATTGAGATCGGCGACAAGATCGTCTCCAAGGCGCTCGACAACCGCATCGCCTGCTGGCTGGGCATCGAGGCGATCCGCGGGCTCGGTGCGGCCAAACATGGCTGCGAGGTGCATGTTGCCTTCACGTCACAGGAAGAAGTCGGCCTGCGTGGCGCCCGCGCCGCCTCGTTTGCCGTCAAGCCGGATATCGGCCTTGGCATCGACACGACGCTGGCCTGCGATACGCCGGGCGTTCCCGAACAGGACCGCACCACCGTTCAGGGCAAGGGTTTCGGCCTGCACGTCAAGGATTCCAGCTTCATCGCCGACCGTGAACTGGTCAAGGAGATCGAAGCGATCGCCGTCAAACGCAAGATCCCGTTTCAGCGCACCATGCTGCGCGCCGGCGGCCAGGACGGCGCGGCTGCCCAGCAGGCCGCAGCCGGCGCGAAAGCGGTCGGCATCGTGGTCGGCACCCGTTACATCCACACGGTAACGGAAATGCTGCACAAGGACGATCTGACCGCGGCGCGCGATATTCTGACGGCCTACCTGAAACAGGCTTGATCGAGGCATCAGTGAAACGGCATTCGGGCAAGATAAAACAATCTTCGGCCAGGGCCAATCCGCCCTAACCGCAAGCAATTCAGACGGCGCTCAAATGGCCGGCACGCAAATTCTTGAACATCTGATCGCCTTGCAGACGATGAAGCGGCCAGCCTGCCCGGCCTTGCAGGGAACCCGAACCGGGCCCGGCGTACACATAGTAAAGCATCGCGCCGCTTTGGTAATCGTCTGCCCTGCCGAACTGCTGCCCTGGCTTATTCCGGCAGCAAATGCTCCGCTCGATGTTGAGAATGTTGCTCCGGCAACCGCCAGAACGACAATGACTGTGACCTGTTTCAGATTTTTCATGATAGTCTCCTCATCCTGCTGGATGTCTGCAATTGCCCCGACAAAATGACGTTACGGCAATGGCATTGAACTCGGCGTGAACGCCCGGTTCATCGCAGGCTCAGAAAACCAATCCTGACCACAATTTTGAAACCTGAACGGACCCACAAGCATCCGTTAGAATGCGTCCTGCCGATATGCCGCCACAGGACAGTTTCTGGCTAATCCTGATCCGCCAGCGACACACCGTTCAGCGCCGCCACATGATCGGACAGCATCGGCAGGTAATGATCGCCCTTGCCCATGGCTTCGGCGGTGGCGCAATAATTCTTCACCACACTGCCGATGAAATTGGCCGCGCCGACCGAAGTCGCCATGTTAGCCAGGTAGCACATGTCCTTGTGGGCATTGAACAAAGAGAATTTGTGGGCGTTCTCGTCACGCTCGATGACATATTGCATGAACGTGTCGTAGAAACCGCTGCGCATGCGCCCGGAACCGATCACGGCATGGAACTGATCGGGCGAAATACCGGCGCGTTTGGCGACCGCAAGCGCCTCTGAAAACAGCGCGCCGTAACCCACCGCAATGAAATTGTTGATCAGTTTCATTTTGTGGCCGATGCCGACCGGGCCGAGATGGACAATATTGCCGGCCCAGCATTCCAGCACCGGGCGGATGATCTCAAGGGTATCCGGATCGCAGCCGACCATCGTGTCGAGCGTGCCGGCCTCGGCTTCCTTGGGCGTGCGGCCGAGCGGTGCGTCGACCAGCACCATACCGGCTGCGGCAAGTTCGCCGGCAAGCGTTTCCGTGGAGACCGGATCCGACGTGGTGCAGTCGATGACGATCAGACCCTCTTTGCCCGATGCAAGAATTCCCTCCGGACCGCGGATCAGGCTTTCCACCTGCGGGCTGTTGGAAACACAGATGTGGATGATATCGGCCTGTTCTGCCATCTCTTTCGGCGTTTTCGCTTCCGAAGCGCCGCGTCCCCTCAGATCATCGACCGGCACCCGGTTTCGGTGGCCCATGACAATCAGCGGCCAGCCCTTCTCGACAATGTTCCTGGCCATGCCGTGGCCCATATAACCGACGCCGATAAAGCCGATGGTCTTGTTCGTCATGATGTTTCCCCGATGTGATAATGTCAGACGATGTTGTAGCATTGCAGTTCGTATTGGAAAGTCCGCATGTTCCAATTCACGCGCTGGCAAACGATCGGAGGGTTGTATCGTGATCCGGAAAGTTCCCCCAATTGCGCAATGATCCGTTTGTACCCTCGCCATCTGCGCTCCGGCGCAGCGCCGGCCATGTCCAGCCGCAATCGAAAGGCAAATGGGCGATATTGTCTCAGCCTTTGGTGGCCACCGGCGTTCCGCTTGGTGGCATAGGCACCGGCGGCATTACCCGAAGCTCCGACGGACGTTTCAGCCGATGGACGATCAAGGCCGGCGGCGTGCGCAATTTCGACCTGCCGGCAAACGGTTTTATCCTCTGGGCCAAACCGCACAACGCCAGCGCCGACTGTGTGGCGCTTCAAACCAGGCCGGCATCAGACAGTCTTTCCGCATTCCGATTTCAGGACGATGCGCCGGAATGGAATGGTCTTTTTCCGTTTTCCTGGCATCGTCATTCAACGCTGCAGGGCATTGAAGCGCAATGCCTTTCCTTCTCTCCGGTGTGCTCTCCGGTTTCCGGCGGCGACATGAATGCCTCAGTGCTTCCCGTCGCTTTATTCCGCTGGCGGCTGAGCAATCACAATGACGCCCCGGCCGACGCATCGGTGATTTTCCATTTTGCCAATATGAATGGCTGGTTTGCAGATTTCGGCGAAGGCCGGCCGGAGCGGGTTGCCGCCGGCTGTTTCAACCGCCCGATGGACATCGACGATGGCACAGGCGTTATTCTTGACCGCCGGCGCACCGGGCCGGAACCGGCCGAGGGAGACGGCGAATGGGGTATTTCCGTCACCGGCGGCGAAGCGGTTTTCGGCCGGACAATCTGTTTCAACGGTGACGGCGACGGCAAGGACTTCTGGCGCGCGGTGACGGCAACCGGCGATGCACCTGATATGGGGCTCGGCTGGCTGACGGAGGGCGGCTTCCGCGAGGTATCGCCTGCCCTGCCGACCGCAGCCGTCAGCGGACGGGTCCGGATCCAGCCCCATGGCGTACGCGAACTGACGTTTGCGCTGGTCTGGGACCTGCCGGTGATCCGGTTCGGCCAGGGCCGGAAATGGTACCGGGCCTATACCGACGATTGGGGCAGAGCCGGACGGGCAGCCAAGACGCTGACCAGCCATGCGCTGCAAAACGAAAGCGAATGGCAACGCCGGATCATCGGCTGGCAGGAGAATATCGAGGCTGAACTGGGCGCCGAACCGCACCGCGCCGGAATGGCGATCAACGAACTCTATTTTCTCGTCGACGGCCTGACTGTCTATACCTCCGCGCACGGGTCGCCCGACGGGCGGCGGCATTTCGGGCTGATCGAGTGCCATGATTATGCGCTCTACAACACGCTGGATCTGTGGATCTACGCGGCGGAGGCGATCGGGCAATTCTGCCCGGAACTTTCCGCAAGTGTGGCGGAAGACTTCGCCGACCATCTGATCGTCGAGGATCCGGCGGCACGCCGCCACCGGTGGGATGAGACCCTGTTTCCGCTGAACGCCGCGGGCGCCTGCCCGCATGATCTCGGCGGGCCGGGCGAAGATCCCTTCGTCGTGCCCAATTCCTACACCCATCGGGATTCGACCCTCTGGAAGGACCTGAACTGCGACCTGGTTTTGTGCATCTGGCGCGACGGCCAGCGAATGGGGCGCGCCTGGCGGCAAGCATTGTTTCCGCAAGTGAAGGCGGCAATCGACCATCTGCAGCGCTTTGACCGGGACGGCGACGGCCTGATTGAAAATGACGGCATCCCGGACCAGACTTTCGACAATATTCCGATGACCGGCCCGTCGAGCTATTGCGGCGGGCTATGGATCGCGGCCCTGAAGGCGGCCGCAATAATGGCAAAGCAGGCCGGCGAAAGCGGGCTAGCAAAACGATGGTCGGAACAGGCCGCGGCTGCAACCGGCGCATTCGACGAATTGCTTTTCAACGGCTCATGGTACCGCGTCGATACGTCCGGCCCGCTGTCTGAGGCATGTTTCATCGAACAATTGCTCGGCCCGTTTCTCGCCCGCCGGTTCGGGCTTGGCGATATCGTCGCCCCCGAGAAGGCCCGCCTGGCATTGACGGCCGTCTACCGGAACAACTTCATCGAGGGCGGCAATGGCGAAGGCGCGATATCGCTTTCAAGAATTCCGGAAGCCGCGACCGCGTTTCTGCCGCACAAGGACGATACGAGTTTTCAGACCAGCGAAATCCAGCCGGGCTTCAATCTGAGCTT
>CAMYKZ010000075.1 GCA_947259045.1 uncultured Afifella sp. | reverse complement strand
TCGACGGCGAGCTTGAACGCGCCTTCGAGACCGAAGTGGCCAGCGTGCGCATGCGCGCGCCGATGATGCGCATTCACACGGTTGCCGCCGGCGGCGGTTCGATCCTGCATTATCAGGACGGCCGCTTCGCCGTCGGTCCGGATTCCGCCGGCGCCAATCCCGGCCCGGCCGCCTACCGCCGCGGCGGGCCGCTGGCCGTCACCGACGCCAACATCATGGTCGGCAAGCTGAAGCCGGAAGTGTTTCCGGCGATCTTCGGCCCAGGCCAGGACGAGCCGCTCGACGCCGATATCGTCGCGCAGAAATTCCGCGCGCTGGCGCAGGAGATCGGCGACGGCCGCACGCCGGAAGATGTCGCCGACGGCTTCCTCAAGGTGGCGGTGGAAAACATGGCCAACGCCATCAAGAAGATCTCCGTCCAGCGCGGCTATGACGTCACCCATTATGCGCTCTCCTGCTTCGGCGGCGCCGGCGGCCAGCATGCCTGCATGATTGCCGATCGACTGGGCATGGAAACCGTCCATATCCACCCGTTTTCCGGCGTGCTATCCGCCTATGGCATGGGCCTGGCCGATATCCGCGCCAACCGCACCCAGGCGGCCGTCCTGCCGCTTGAGGCGGCTTCAATGACGGCGCTGGAAGATCTGGTGTCGGATCTCAGCAAGACCACTGTCGCGGAACTTTCAAAACAGGGCGTAAGCGATTCTGCGACAAGCACATTTCCGCGCATCCATGTCCGTTACGAAGGCACCGATACGCCGATCGCCGTGCCCTTCGGCACGATCGCCGCGATCCGCGCCGCATTCGAGGCGGCACACCGCGATCAGTTCGGCTTCATCTATGACGGCAAGGCGCTGATCGCCGAGGCGGTCGAGGTCGAAGCCGTCGGCGGCGGCGCAACCGCGCATGAAGCCCGCATGGATGCAACGGCGCAGGACATCGAACCGGACGCCGTCGAGCGCTTCTATTCCAGCGGCAATTGGCATGAGGCAGCGCTCTACCGGCGCTCAGCCGATGGCGGCGCGGAGGACCTCCAGCCGGGCTTTACCTGCAACGGTCCGGCACTGATCGTGGAACCCAACCAGACCATCGTCATCGAACCGGGCTGGCGTGCTAAGGTGACCGATCGCAATCATGTCGTCCTGCGCCGCGCCGAAGTACTGGCGCGCGACCATGCTATCGGCACGAAGGCCGATCCGGTCATGCTGGAAATCTTCAATAATCTGTTCATGTCGATCGCCGAACAGATGGGCGTGGCGCTGCAGAACACCGCATATTCCGTCAATATCAAGGAGCGGCTGGATTTCTCCTGCGCGGTCTTCGATGCCGGCGGCCAGCTTTGCGCCAACGCGCCGCACATGCCCGTGCATCTGGGATCCATGGACCGTTCGGTGGAAACCGTGCGCTCCAACAATCCCGATATTCAGCCCGGCGACGTCTATGCGCTGAATGCCCCCTATAACGGTGGCACCCATCTGCCCGATATCACGGTCGTCACACCGGTATTTGACGATGCCGGCAAAGCCGTTCTGTTCTGGGTCGCAAGCCGCGGCCATCATGCCGATGTCGGCGGCACGGCGCCAGGTTCCATGACGCCGCTGGCGACCAACGTCGATGAGGAAGGCGTGCTGATCGACAATTTCAAGCTGGTCGATCGCGGCACGTTCCGCGAGGAAGCGCTGCACACGGTTCTGACCGACCATGCCTACCCGGCCCGCAATCCGCACCAGAACATTGCCGACCTGAAGGCGCAGATTGCCGCCAACGAAAAGGGCGTATCGGAACTGCGCAAGATGACCGGCCAGTTCGGCCTTGATGTCGTCCAGGCCTATATGAAACATGTGCGCGACAATGCGGCCGAAAGCGTCCGCAGGGTGATCGAGGCGCTGTCGGACTGTTCGTTCGAATATCCCACCGATCAGGGCGCGGTCATCAAGGTCAAGATCACCGTCGATCGGGACAAGCGCGAAGCGACCGTCGATTTCACCGGCACGTCAGAGGCCCGGGAGAACAATTTCAACGCCCCCGCTCCGGTCACCCGCGCTGCCGTGCTTTATGTCTTCCGGGTAATGGTGGAAAACGACATTCCGATGAATGCCGGCTGCCTGGAACCGATCAACATCATCATCCCGGACGGTTCCATGTTGAAGCCCGCCTATCCGCGCGCCGTCGTCGCCGGCAATGTGGAAACCAGCCAGCATGTCACCAATTGCCTGTTCGGCGCGCTCGGCGCTCTGGCCGCCTCCCAGGGCACGATGAACAATCTGACCTTTGGCAATGATGTCTACCAATATTACGAGACGATCTGTTCCGGCTCGCCGTCGGGCCGGATGAATGACGGCACAGGCTTCAACGGCACCGACGGCCTGGAGGATTTCCATATCCGCAAGGGCTCCGGCGGCAAGGGCAAATGGCATGCCGGCGACGGCACAAAACGGACGATCCGCTTTCTGGAGGAAATGGACTGCGCCATCCTGTCCTCGCACCGCATTGTTGCAGCGCACGGGCTGCAGGGCGGCGAACCGGGCGCGCTCGGCAAAACCGAAGTACGGCGCAATTCCGGCAAGGTGGAGGAGCTGAAAGGCTGTGACCAGACGGTGCTTGAGGCCGGCGAAGCGGTAATCGTCACGACGCCGACCGGCGGTGGATTCGGAGCGGCCTAGTCTGAAAGCGTTACGCGGCCACCCTGCCGCCGAACAAGGCCAGTCCGCTCCAGCTTCGCCAGCGCCCGGTAGACGGCTTCGTGCGTCAGCCCCAGTTCGCCGGCAATCTGCTTCCAGGTTCGCGCGATCTGCACAACGCCATTCTCTTGCGGCTGAAGCCGGAGCCATGCGAGCACACGTTCATGCGCTGACCTGATACCAAAGAGAGCCGTCCGGGCGCGCAGTGCCTGCAATTTATGCGCAAAATGGCCAAGCAGAAGCAGGCTGGCTTCCGGATTGGCGCGCGCAGCCTTCAGAATGGCCGGTTTTGAATAGATCAGCAGGTCCGATTCGACAGACGCCTGCCCGTCGCAATGATAAGAGGTTGAGAACAAGGACGCCTCGGCGAGAATCTCCCCGGCGCCGGCCGATTGCAGCAATATCATCGCGCCGTCGCTCATATGCCGCACCAGATCGACGCGCCCGCTTTCGACCGCAAACAGGCAACTGACCGGATCATCGGTCGCAAACAGGGTTTCACCCTGCGCAAGCCTGCGCCGCGACGGCTCGACAGCCAGATCCTGCAGAATGGCCAATGCATCGGACATTTCCAACTGTATGATCGAAATCATACCAATCACAAGCCCGATCTGGCAATAATTGGGGCCTGCATGTTGCGGAAACGCCCGCCCCGGAAGGAAGATCTGAAATGAAAAGACCGTTTGCAATATTCTTGACCACCGTGCTGCTGAGTGTCGCCGCCCCTGCATTCGCCCAGACCATGAACCACGACGCTCATCACGCCGGTGCAGCATCCGGCCTGCCGACCGAGGCCGGCCAGTCGGCATTTGCAGCCATTCAGGAAGTGGTCGCAAAACTCAGTGCGGATCCGGCGACGGACTGGTCGAAGGTCAATATTGACGGCCTGCGCCAGCATCTGGTCGACATGGACGAACTGACCCGCAATGCGAATGCGGACGCCTCCAAGGTCGACGGCGGCGTGCGGATTTCCATCACCGGCAAAGACCGTACCCTGCGCGCGATCCAGGCGATGGTGCCCGCCCATGCCGCTGAACTCGACAAGATTGCAGGTTGGTCGGCGCAGGCCCGGCTGACGGCAGATGGCGCGCAGCTGATCGTCACAAGCACCGCCGCATCGCAAACCGTCAAAATCCGCGCGCTCGGTTTCTTCGGCTTGATGGCGACCGGCGCCCATCATCGCGAACATCACTGGGCGATGGCCACCGGCGCTTCCGTGCACGCGCATTAGGCGCGGTTACGGCCTCCCGCCGAATGCAAATTCGCATCCGTGATTTGCAAATTTGCAGGCATGACAACTGAACCATGCAGCCGGAAGCGGCGACTAACAGGCATTGCAACCTCGTAAAGGAGCAAGCATCATGCTTGGAAGAACAACTCTCGCCGCCGCCGTTTTGATGATGGCGGGATCGGCGATGCCGGCAATTGCCGCAGGCCAGCCCGATCTCGTCGTTAAGTTTTCCACCTCCAACGGCCGCGTCCATCTGCGCAATGAGGGCAGCAAGAATTCCAAGCCGACCCTGGTGACGATCGTCTGCCAGAAGATCGCCGGCCGCGGATCGTGCCCGGACCCCGATCCGAAACTGGTCAAAAAGTATGAAAACCCTGCCTATCCGAACGCCGCGACCGTCAAGTTCGGCGCCATCAAGGCCGGCAAGAACAAGAACCATCTGCTCAAATTCTGGCCGGCGCTGGCTTTTGCACCAGGGCAGTATCAGTTCACGTTGATTGCCGATGTTTCCAACACCAATGCGGAATCCAACGAAGGCAATAATACCACTGTCGTGATCAAAACCGTTCCCTAGGCCGTTCGACGGCTCGCCGTTCTCCACAGGCCGCTTGCCAAGACCTTGGTTGCAGTGCAACATAGCTGCAATCGGGACAGGCGGACAGCCTGTGGAGGCGGCTTTCATGGCGGGGAAAATTATCACAATTGCGCAGCAGAAAGGCGGCTCGGGCAAAACCACGCTGGCCGCCCATCTGGCTGTCGCCTGGTCGCAAAAGCGCGGCACGCGGGTTGCCGTTCTCGATGTCGACCCGCAGGGCAGCCTCGGCGAATGGTTCGAGGCGCGCGAAGAGCACCTTGGCGACGCCGCCGACAATATCAGCTTCCGCACTGCCAGCGGCTGGGGTTCGCGCCGCGAAGCGCGCAACCTGGCGAAAGACCATGATTTTGTCATCGTCGACACGCCGCCGAAATCGGACCGCGACGCCAGACCGTCGATCGAGGCCGCCGATCTGGTCGCTATTCCGGTTCAGCCCTCGCCGGTCGATCTCTGGGCGACCGAACCGACCGTCGAAATGGCGGTGGCGGAAAAAACGCCGGCCATCATCATTCTCAACCGCGTCCCGCCGCGCGCCCGACTGACGGAGGAAATGGCCGTAGCAATGCGGGATTTCGGCGCCGGATCTGCCGAAACAAGGCTCGGCAACCGCATCGCCTTCGCAGCCAGCATGGGCCAGGGCAGCACAGTGCTGGAAACGCGGCTTTCAGCAAAAGCGGCCGAGGAAGTCGAAGCGCTGGCGAAAGAGCTTTTGAAATATATGAAGTGAGCTGGGTTTATCCGGCGATCGAGCGCTAGCCATCACCGCCATGACGGAGAAAAGCGCCGTGCCCACCGAATGGCTACGGGCGATTGGCGAAAACGCAACCGGGATCGGGCGGTGTTGGAGACGGCGCAGGTTCCGCCTTCGGTACTCAGGAACGAAAACGCCTCAACCGGCTTTTGCCCGCTTGCGGCCGGCATCCATGTTTCGGTCAATTGCCAGCAGCAATTTGTCGACCGAGATCGGCTTGGGTACATAATCATCCATGCCGGCGTCGAAACACATCTCCTTGTCGCCCTTCAGCGCATGCGCCGTCAGACCGATGATCGGCACCCGGCCGCCACCTTCCGCTTCAAAATCGCGGATCGCCCTGGTCGCTTCAAGGCCGTTCATCTCCGGCATCGAGATATCCATCAGAACCAGGTCCGGCGCCATCGCCTTGAACTGCTCCACCGCCAGAGCGCCGTTGCACACAATCTTGAACGAATAATCCGTATCGGTCAGGATCTGTTGGATGACGATCTGATTGACCTCATTGTCTTCCGCAACAAGGACCGAGCAGCAATCCGCGTCCGGCTTCGCACTGACGATGTCACCTGTGGCGACCGGGTCAGGGCGCGCACCGGCGTCACTTTCTGTCTCACCGGCCGTCTCTCCGGTTGTCTCACTGGCGCTTTCTCCGGCCTCTTCGGTCTGAGTATCGCCGAACAATATCGTATCAGTCTCGTCAAACAACATCTCGTCTTCGGATTGCCGAAGCCCCCTGGCATCCTGCAATACGGCTATGACGCCTTCCAGAAGCGCAGAAGCACGCGCCGGTTTGACCAGATGCTCCTGCACACCCAATTCCCGGAATTTTTTCGTATCCGATGCATTGTCGACCGATGTCAGCAGGATTATCGGCGTGTCGCGGATTTCGGCGGCGCTGCGGATCGCCTGCGTGACTTGCGCACCGTCCATATTGGGCATCTGGAAATCAAGAACCAGCAATTCAACAGGACGGCCCATCCGCGCTGCATTGTTGAGCACAGCCAATCCCTCGCGACCTGAGGCGGCCGCGGCAACGTCGAAACCCCAGGAACCGAGTTGCTCAAGCAGGATCGAGCGGTTGACTTCATTATCGTCTATCACAAGCACCCGGGCCCCGGTAACATCGACCGGCACGCGTTTCTTGCGTGTGACGTTGCCGTGCACCGGCAGCGGCAGCGTAAACCAGAATGTGGAACCCTTGCCGATCTCACTTTCAACACCGATTTCGCCACCCATTTTCTCTACCAGCATCTTGGAAATCGTCAGCCCGAGGCCGGTCCCTTCGTGCTTGCGGGTCGAGGTTCCATCAACCTGGCTGAATTTCTGGAAGACCTTGTCGGCCTGATCCTGAGGAATGCCGATGCCGGTATCCTCGATCTTGACGAGCAGCGCCGCCGTGCGGCCGTCACCCTTGCCGGCCACCGTGCCGGAAACGTCGACAAGGACGTGGCCTTGTTCGGTGAATTTGACCGCATTGCCCACCAGGTTGGTGACGATCTGCCGGATGCGGCCGATATCACCAACATAACTCTCCGGCAGATCGGGCTGGAAGCGGACCGCGAGTTCAATTTCCTTCTCATTCACCCGCGTCGACATCAATGTCGCCACATCGCCGACGGCTTCGGCAAGAACGAACGGCAGCGGATCAAGTTCCAGCTGACCTGAATCGATCTTGGAGAAATCCAGAATATCGTTGATGATTGTCACCAGTGCTCGCCCGGATTTGACGATCACGTCGATGAACATCTTCTGTTTGCTGTCCAGATCCGTCTTCGCCATCAGCTCTGCCATGCCCATGACGCCGTTCATCGGCGTCCGGATTTCGTGGCTCATGTTGGCAAGGAATTCCGATTTGGCCCGGTCGGCGACTTCCGCCTGTTCAACAGCTGCAGCCAGCTCTATCTCGCGCTGTTTCAAAATCGTGATGTCCGTATGAGTCACCACACATCCGCCGGATGGGCGCGGGATACTGGTCGACATGACGATCCGGCCAGACGGCATCTTCCGCTCAAGACTGATGCTCTTTTGGTCATCACCGTGATTGAATAATTCTTCCGGATCGTGGGTTGGGTCGAATTCCGCGCGTTTGCGGAAATATTCAAACAGATCGCGATGATTCTGACCCTCAAACATGACGCTGTCGGGCAATTCAAGGAGTTCAGCGGAACGGTCGCTGCACATGACGATTGTACGCACGCCGTTTTCCGGTGCGCTGAACACGACAATGCCCTGATCCATGGTCGCGATGATGTTTGAAATCTGCTCCCTGGCGATATCCAGATCAGCCTCGCGCTGTTTCATCGGCGTGATATCGGTATAGGTAACGACCGAGCCGCCGGTCGGCCGCTTGATGCTGGTTGACATCAATGTGCGTCCGGATGGCATGCGCCGCTCGATGTTGATTGATTCCCGGTCGGCTGGCCGGTTGAGAAGTTCTTCCGTTTCGTTCTCGTTACCGAAGTCACCGCGTTCGCGGTAGAACGCAATGAGGTTTTGCTGTTTCTGACCGCGGAACATCATGCCTTCGGGCAATTCCAGCAGTTCCGAAGCCCGTTCACTGCACATTTCCACGGTGCGGTAGCCGTCCTTGCCCGGTCCGAAAACGACCAGCCCCTGATCCATGATGGAGATGATGCTGGACAGCCGCTCCTCGGCTGCGGCGAGATCGCTCTCGTGGCGCTTCAGCTCGGTAATGTCGTTGCGGGTGCTGACATAAACACCATTGTCCGCCCGTTTGCTGCGCATAATGACCCAGCGGCCCTCAGGTGTCTGAACCAGCGTTTCGCGATCGTCCACATGTTGCAGATTGCTGCGCTCTTCGATCCAGGCTTCGCGGTCTTCCGGGGCAACATCCCACTGGCCGTTTTCCAGCCCGTGTTCCAGAACCTGTCGCAGCGTGGCGCCGATCACGAGACCGTCCGCCAAACGCGGATGAATCCGCTTCATGGCATCGTTGCAAAGCACCAGCCTGTCATTCTCGTCATGAATGACAATGCCTTCCGACATCATTTCGAAAGCGGCCTGCAGGTACCGTTCGGTATTCTGCATTTTATCCTTGAGTTCCGCATTCGATTTCCGGAGCAGTCGCTCGGCTTCGATTTGGTCCGTCACATTGGACGCACAACCCCAATAACCGAGGAATGTACCGTCTTTATCAAAAAACGGCTTCCCGCTCGTCTTGCACCAGACAATCTCACCGCCGGCAGCCGGAACTTCATACAAAAAATCCTGAAAGGGACGGCGATTTTCCAGATCGTCAAGATGCGCCTGCATCTCCTGATCCATGGTCCTGCCGGCCCAGATCTCCGCCCGGGTCTTGCCCAATACATCCGTCGGCGAACGGCCGAGAATGGCGGTCATCCGGTCCGAAAAATAACTGAACCGGAGATCGGCATCCATTTTCCAGATCCAGTCCGCAGACAGTTCCAGAAAGTCCTCGACCGACAGGTCACCAAGTTCGTTCCCGGTGTTCATTTTGCCCCCAAAAATAAAGACGCCAGCCGGCTCAACCACAGGTGTGAAATCCGGATCACGTCATAATGATGTTGCGATCATATTTGCCGACAATGAATATTGACTGAAGACTGCGGCAAATCTGTTCGTCAGGCCTTCAAGCGATCTCTTTGTAAAAACAGCGGAAATAGCCAATTTTGCCGCCTGTTCAGGCAAGCATCCGGGCGCAGCCTGCGCGCAGAATAAGTTTCCCGCCCGGCCTTCCCGTCTACACGATAGGGATTAAGGGAAAATTTCTACGCCAAGTTACAATCGGATTGCCGATATTGTTAAAGGTTCTGGAAAATTTTCACGGGAGGACGTCGATACGGTCGATCCAAGGCTTGATGTCGATGACCGGAGTTCCGTTCACACAATCGAGTGCGTCAACTTCGATACAACCGGCAGCCGCTGAAATTTCGACAATACGAACAACAGCCAGGGCAATCGGATTGGGCCTCACGGGCGATCGCAGGGAAAAAACACCCCGCGTGGTCTCGCTGTGCCGCGGCGCCTGGACAATCAGGTTGCGGGCCGCCTGATCCATCCAATACAACACGATTATCGGATCGCCTGCTTTCAGATCCTTCAGGCCCGGCCGCCACGCACCGTCTACATGAACGACAAATTTTCCAGGCCTCTCGCTTGCCACCCGCTCACGCGCCTGGCGCAAATTGTGCGGGCATTCACTTCGGCTCGTCCACGGTGTTTCCGCGTGGCCGATAAAAACAAGCCGGGCATCGCCGGTCGACCGTGCAGGGTCGATTTCCGCTGTGATTTCCCCTGGACGCGGTCTGCGATCGCTCATCGCTTCATCTGAGCAGAAAGTCAGGTTTGCATCAATCCGTTTGCGTCCGCCGTCTGGTTTAATCCGGCGTTTCGACAAATCGCGCCAGATCATTCAGGCTCGATGTCCAGCCACCGAGATGATTGTCGCGATGGGCCTGCTCGCTGAATGTCTGCTGGACGAGGACAAGGCGCGTCCCGTCGTCTACCGGCTCCAGTTCGACGGAAACCTCTGTTTCATGGCCGTCGCGAACGCCGTCATTGTGCCAGGCCCAGGTAAAAACCAGATGTTTGGGCGGATCGATCGTTCGGTAGATGCCACTGACTGTATAATCATCACCGCTATTGTTGCGCATTGTCGTCTGCCAGGCGCCGCCGGGCCGCACATCCATCTCGCAATGCGGCGTTGTCATGCCTTCCGGGCCCCACCAGGCCGCCAACTTTCCCGGATCTGTCCATGCGGCAAATACCTGTTCGGGGGCTGCAGCAAAAATGCGTTCAATCCGCAATACCCTGTCGTCACTCGCCAAGGCCGCCTCCCCCTGACCGGGATTCATCTGCAATCAGTTTCTCTAGCCGATCGAATGAGGCTTCCCAGAACTGCCGCTGCCGGGTGACCCAATCGTCAATCGCGACGATCGCGTCCGGGCGGACGCGGAATTTGCGCCATTGCCGTTCGACCCGGCGTTCGATCAATCCGGCTTTTTCCAGGACGCCCAGATGTCTTGAAATCGCCGGCGCCGATATGGCAAACGGCTCCGCCAATTCACCGGCGGTCTTTTCGCCCTCGCGCATCAACCGTTCGACAATCGTCAACCGGCTCGGATCGGACAAAGCCGCAAACAGCGCGGATACCTGGGCTGCTTCGGGATGGGCGGGAATCTGCATCATCATTTAATGAATACGTTAAATAGCCCATGTGTCAAGGCAGTTGATAAATATAATAGTGTGATATAAGGATATCTTTATATCTTTGATCTAACCATCAACGGACGATCGAACTGGAAACCTACCATGCTGTCAATTCGGATCAACGTTCTCAAGGCTGCCGCAGACGAAACCAGGCTGCGTGTGCTTGCCCTGCTTGCCAGCGGAGAACGGACGGTGAAGGATCTGACCGATATTCTGGGACAGTCACAACCGCGGATCTCCCGGCATCTGAAGCTGCTCGCAGATGCCGGGCTGATCGAGCGGGCGCCGGAGGGCGCCTGGGTTTACTACCGCC
The DNA here is from genome assembly GCA_947259045.1 of uncultured Afifella sp. Lineage (GTDB taxonomy): Bacteria > Pseudomonadota > Alphaproteobacteria > Rhizobiales > Afifellaceae > CAMYKZ01. The sequence continues at coordinate 7,770 of CAMYKZ010000075.1, read as the reverse complement.
TCAGTGATGATGAGACCATCCGCGCCATCGTGCATCCGATGCTCGCGGGCCTGCCTGAAAATGATCTGACAATTCGTCGCGACCGGGAACAACTGGAGCGCGTGCGCCAGAGAAACCAGGATGCGGCCAGTGCCTATTTTGCCGAGCACGCCGACCGCTGGGACAGCCTGCGCAATCTTCATGTGCCCGACACAGACATTGAATCCGCCATTCTCGACGCCGCCGGACCGGGACCGTTCCACGCATTGCTGGACATCGGCACCGGAACCGGACGCATGCTTGAATTGTTCGCGGATCGGGTACGCCGGGCAACCGGCATCGACATGTCGCCGGCCATGCTGGCTATCGCGCGCTCAAATCTTGAGCGGTCCGGCCATAGCCATATCCACGTGCGCCTGGCGGATGCAAACATTCTGCCGGTTGTCCGCGAAAGTTTCGATCTCGTCATCATTCACCAGGTTCTGCATTATCTCGATGACCCCGCGCGTGCGATCGCGCAAGCCGCCCAGACCCTTTCACCCGGCGGCCGGTTGCTGATTGTCGATTTTGCCCCCCATAAGATCGAGGAACTCAGGCAGACCCATGCCCACCGACGGCTGGGTTTCAGCCACAGGCAGATCCGGCAATGGCTGGGTGAAGCCGGATTGTCGCCGGAAACGCCGACAGATCTGCCGCCAACCGACGATTCCGGTCAGGCTTTGACAGTCAGCCTGTTTCCGGCAAACGCCTCGCCCCGATCCGGCAGGATCGTGTCGCGATCGGAGAATTGAATAATGAACGGACGACAGATCTTGCCCCAGACGTTACCCCGCGGCCGCAGCGCCGAAATTTCATTCGAGCTCTTTCCACCAGCCAGCGATGTTCAGTCCGACAGGCTTGCAGCCACGGTCAGGCGTCTTTCCGGACTTCGCCCGGCGTTCTTCTCCATGACCTATGGCGCCGGTGGAACCGGCCGGGAGCGCTCCATCCAGGCTGTCGGCCTCGCCGGAAAATGCACTCAGAGAGCTATCGCCGCCCATCTGACCTGCGTCGGCACCAGCCGCGATGAAATCAGAACGACCATCGGCGACTTTACCGCAAGCGGTATTCTCCGTTTTGTCGCATTGCGCGGCGATGCGCCCGGTGGCGCCGGAGAGGATTATGCGACCCATCCGGGCGGTTATTCCGACACCGCCGATCTGGTTGCCGACCTGAGGGAATTGGGTGCAGAGGACATTTCGGTCGCCGCATATCCTGAACGCCATCCCGACAGCCCGGACTGGGACCATGAAATGGCTGTCCTCAAACGCAAGGCGGACGCCGGCGCAAGCCGCGCGATCACCCAGTTCTTTTTCGACAATGAGGACTTTGAACGCTTCTGCGACCGGGCGGTTACCGCCGGCATCGATATTCCGATCGTCCCGGGCATTCTGCCGATCCATCACTTTGCCAAGGTCAGACAGTTTGCCGGCAGATGCGGTGCGCGCATTCCCGACGCCCTCGCGCGGCAATTTGAAAATGTCGAAACGGGCAGCAAACAGCATGGCCTGATCGCCGCCGCATTCGCCGCCGAACAGGTTCAGGACCTGAAACGGCGCGGGGTCCGGCAGTTCCATTTCTACACGATGAACCAGGCGGAACTGACCGAAGCCGTCTGCAAGTCGGCACTGGACTGTGCGCCATCAGGCAGGGCAGCTGCATGACATGAAGCCGGGACAACCGACACGGCAGCGATTGAGATTTACAGCGTATTAACCATGTTTGTTAAGCCGTTGTTTTCCATAATCGGTCACCGTCCCGATTATGTACAAAGCATGCCGCATTTTCTGTTCCCTCATCTGCCTGACCCTGTTCCTGGCTGCCTGCGGCAGTCAGGAGCCGGCCATGCGCAAGGCACGCGAATCGTGGCGCGGAAAGACCGAACAGCTATGCCTGAAATCCGGCGCTGTCCGCCAATCTGCCTATATCCGCCGCATCAAGACGCTGGATGGCCCGGGGCCATGCGGAACACGCAAGCCGTTCCTTGTATCGGCGGCGCTTGAGGGCCAGGTGTCGTTTGACCCGCCCGCCACCCTCACCTGCCGCATGATCCCGGCCTTCGATGCCTGGCTGGCACAGGACGTGCAGCCGAATGCGGCCGGCCTGCTTGGCGAACCGGTTTCCGGTGTGGAGATTGCAGCCTCCTATGGCTGCCGGACACGCAACAGCAAGCGTGGCGGCAAGATGTCGGAGCATGGATTTGCCAATGCCATCGATATCCGCGCTTTCGTACTGGCCGGCGGACGCCGCATCAGCGTCGAACAGGGCTGGAGAGGCTCACCGCAGGATGCTCTTTTCCTGCGCGCGGTCAATCAGGGTGCCTGCAGGCATTTCAAGACGATCATCGGCCCGGATGGCGACCGCCATCACAGGGACCATTTCCATCTTGACCTGGCGTGGCACGGCAAGGACGGCGTTTACGTCCATTGCGAATAAAGTTGTTCGCGCCCCATCTGAACATTACAGTGACATCAGTCCTTGAAACTGAAGCGTCGTCTCACCGTCATCGAATCCGGGTAATTTGGATTGATACCGATGTGGCCTGCAAACCTTTGCCTTGACCATCCCTCCCTGACACTGCGCCTGTCACTGATCTTCCGCGAAACAACCCGCCGAATCGGGACGCGCCTCGATGTCCGCATCGGCAAGCCAATCCGGTTTGAAGAGATCGCCGATCTGCGCGACCGATCCGAGTTGGTTGCAGAACTGCGGCGCAGAACATTCGCCCTGGCGCCGCACAACCACATTGACTGGATGCGGCATGGCCGGATCAAGGAATCGGACAAGACGAAATCCAGAAACGAGACCGGCACCTGACGAACATTCCAACCGTGCCCGGATTATCCCATCCGACATCTGATAATTGTTTCGCAATGCGGTAAGCATTGTTAAGCACGGAATATGTTATGGACGATTCAGGCTCCGGCTGCCGGCACACAGTGGAGGATGATCCGATAGACCAGTTTGAGAATGCGCAGGATGCTGCTCTGACGCTCCGGCCCGACGTCCCGGTTTACTGTTTTCGTCCGGAGGTCCTGCGCCAGGACGCGCGTAACTTCGTATCCTCGTTTCCCGGCAAGACCGCCTATGCCGTCAAGACGAACGGCGAACCGATCGTTCTCCAGACCCTGGCCGACATCGGCATCGATACATTCGATGTTGCAAGCCCGGCCGAGTTTGCCGCCGTGCGCGCCGTCTCCAACGACGCGGAACTGCTGTACATGCATCCGGTCAAGGCACAGTCTGATATTCGCCTGGCGCTGGAGGCCTACCGGATCCGGACCCTGGCGCTTGACCATGAAGACGAGATTGCCAAGATCCTGCGCATTGTCAGGGCGCTGGATCTCGATCCGGCGACAATTACGCTGTTCGTCCGCTTGCAGACAAAGGGCCAGGCTGCCTACGAGCTTTCCAAGAAATTTGGCGCAGCACCCGGCCATGCGGTGGAGCTGTTGAAACGTATCGACAAGATCGGATTTCGCGCCGGCCTGTGTTTTCATGTCGGCAGCCAGGTGGAAAACCCGGAGACCTATGAACGGGCCCTGGCGTCGGCAGACTGGGTGCGTTCGCGCGCCGGCGTCGATCTGGCGGGCCTGGATGTCGGAGGCGGCTTCCCGGCATCCTACGGATATGACCCGCGCGGCAAAAAGCCGGTCGTGCCATCCATTGAAGAGATCATGGAACGGCTGAGGCACGACCTTGACGATTGGGAGTTTTCCGGCCTGCCGCTGATTGCCGAGCCCGGTCGGGTGATTGTCGCCCGCTCTTTGTCAGTTATCGTCCGCGTGCTTTTGAGAAAAGGCCGCAGGCTCTACATCAATGACGGGATCTGGGCGTCCCTGTCCGACAGCTGGACCGGCAAGATCACGCTGCCGGCCCGTTTCATTCCGGACCCGGCACGCAAGCGGCGTACCGGAAATGCCGAAAACATCATCCCCTTCAAGGTTTGCGGCGCGACCTGCGACAGCGTCGACATCCTGACCAGGCCGTTTTGGCTGCCGGAAACGGTGGAAACCGGAGACTGGATCGAGATCGGCCATATCGGCGCCTATTCGCTTTCGCTCAGAACCCGGTTCAACGGGTTTTATCCCGACACATTCGTTGAAGTGACGACGCCGTTTGAATCCGGCGAGGCGCCGGAAGGTTTCGCTGCCATCGAGACCATGGCCGACTGATCAGCGGAATTGAATTGTCGTCGCGTCCGCAATGGCCCATCATGGCGTCGAACCTGTGGAACCGTGACGTCAATGGTATTTGTCATCTCACTGACCCGGACCTTCGTGTTGGCAGCTGTATCGGCAATCGCACTGACGTTTTTGGAACCGGTCGGAGCCGAAGTGTTCACGGCTGGCGGCTACAGTTTTTCAGATGAACTCGGCAATTTCCGGATCACCGCCATATCCGGAACCGGAACATCGACCGATCCGGTTGTTCTGCACGAAGAGATTGTCGGCACCGGACCGGCAATCCTGGTGATCCGACGCATTACGCCCAAGGATATCGTCCCGGACCGGCATTTTACGGAAAACTGGCGGGCGCTGACGCTGATCAAGCTTGTCCGCAACAATACACGCCGCATCTGGGTCGGGTTTGATCTGGAGTTGCAGGAAGTGCTCGACAAACCGAGCATCTATTCCGACGGGCTGTCGTTCAACCAGATCGGCGCCCAGCCGCCCGACGTCGCTTCAGACGATTTTGCCGGCAATGTCCGGCTGTTTGAGCCCTATGACCGGGTGCGGTTCCGAAACGGCCACGTCAATCCGGAGGCAACTGTCCTGATCAAGGTCCACATCACCGATCCGACGCCGGAAGCGACGTTCTATCTGCTGCAGGATCCGCAGATCCTGTATGCTTCTTTGCGCTGAACCCTGCGCAAGTTTCTTGCAGGCCGGCGGACTAACGCGTCAGCGGCTTGTATTTGATGCGCCTCGGATTTTCCACAGCATCGGCGCCGAGCCGGCGTTTCTTGTCTTCCTCATAGGCATCGAAATTGCCTTCAAACCACTCCACCCGGGAATCGCCTTCAAACGCCAGAATGTGCGTCGCCAGCCGGTCCAGGAACATGCGATCATGGCTGATGACTACCGCGCAGCCGGCAAAATCCTCAAGCGCCTCTTCAAGAGCGGCCAGGGTTTCCGTGTCCAGGTCGTTGGTCGGCTCATCGAGCAGCAGGACGTTTGCGCCGGATTTCAGCATCTTGGCCAGATGCACCCGGTTGCGTTCACCGCCGGACAATTGGCCGACCGGTTTCTGCTGGTCGCCGCCCTTGAAATTGAAGGACCCGGTATAGGCGCGTGAATTGATCTCGCGCTTGCCGAGATAGATCACCTCTGCGCCGCCGGAGATTTCATCCCAGACGGTTGCTTTCGGGTCCAGTGAATCGCGCGACTGATCGACATAACCGAGCACCGCCGTATCGCCGATGCGGATTGCACCGCCGTCGGGCTCCTCCTGGCCGGTCAGCATGCGGAACAATGTCGTCTTGCCGGCGCCGTTGGCGCCGATCACGCCGACGATGCCGCCCGGCGGCAGCTTGAACGACAGATCGTCGATCAACAGCCGGTCACCGTAGCCCTTGCTGAGCCCATCGGCCTCGATCACCAGATCGCCGAGACGCGGACCCGGCGGAATGACGATCTGGGCATCACGGGATTTCAGCCGCGCCTCATTGGCCTGCAATAATTCGTCATACGCCTTGATTCGCGCCTTGGACTTGTCCTGCCGCGCTTTCGGGCTCTGCCCCATCCATTCGCGTTCGCGTTCAATCACCTTCTGGCGGGCAACATCCTCGCGCTGTTCCTGGGCGTAGCGCTTGGCTTTGGCTTCCAGATAGGCGGAATAATTGCCTTCGTAGGGAACGCCGCGGCCGCGGTCGAGTTCGAGGATCCAGCCGGTCACGTTATCGAGGAAATAGCGGTCATGGGTGATGATCAGCACGGCGCCCGGGAAGGCCGTCAGATGTTTCTCCAGCCAGGCGACCGTTTCCGCGTCCAGATGGTTGGTCGGCTCATCGAGCAGCAGGAGATCCGGCTCCGACAGCAGCAGCTTGCACAGCGCCACGCGGCGGCGCTCGCCGCCCGATAACACGCTGACATCGGCATCGCCTGGCGGACAGCGAAGCGCATCCATGGCCATTTCAACTTTGGAGTCCAGATCCCACAGATTGGCGCTGTCGATCTGGTCCTGCAACTTTGCCGCTTCATCCGCCGTTTCGTCGGAATAATCCATCATCAGTTCGTTATAGCGGTCGAGGATGGCCTGTTTTTCAGCGACCCCCTCCATGACGTTGCCCAGCACGTCCTTGTCCCCGTTGAGTTCCGGTTCCTGCGCCAGATAGCCGATCTTGGCGCCATCGGCCGCCCAGGCCTCGCCGGTAAACTCCTTGTCGAGACCCGCCATGATTCTGAGCAGAGTGGATTTACCCGCGCCATTCGGCCCGAGTACACCGATCTTGGCGTCGGGATAGAACGACAGATGAACGTTATCGAGAACTTTCTTGCCGCCGGAAAAGGCCTTTGAAAGGCCAGACATATGATAGATGAATTGCCGCGCCATGGCGTGGTATGGTCCTGATGCTTGATTGAATGAGAGAATTGAGTTTCCACTTAAGTGAAGCCGCCTGAATGGGCAACGCAAAATATTCGATATCCATAAAACCCGTTCATGGATTATTGAAGAACCTCTGCTAGGCCTTATCGACCATCGTCAGCGTGCGTCGATCTGCGGAATACCGGGAAAAACCTATGGATCAGTTAGTCTACCAACGGATGGCGAGCCACGAGGACACCCATTGGTGGTTCGTCGCGCGCCGCAAGATCATCACGCGCCTGATCGATCTGTTCGTCAAGAAGGACCGGGAAAGCGACCTGAAAATCCTAGAGGTCGGCTGCGGAACCGGCGGCAATCTGGCGATGCTCAAACAGTTCGGCACAGTCACCGCGACGGAGTGCGATGAAGTGGCGCGCGGATTTGCGACAAACAAATCCGGCATCACGGTGCGCGACGGGCGCCTGCCTGAGCTTGCGGAAGTGCCTGAAGATAATTTCGATCTGGTCGTTCTGCTTGATGTACTGGAACATGTCGAAGACGATCTGGGCGCGCTCAAATCGCTTGCGCCGCGCCAGGGCGAAAACGGCCGGCTTCTGGTCACGGTACCCGCCCATCCATGGCTGTGGTCATCCCATGACGTCGTCCACCATCATTTTCGCCGCTATACCCGGGCCACCTTGCGCAAGGTGACAGAGGACGCGGGATACAAGGTGGAATCCATGGGTTATTACAACAGCCTTCTGTTCCCGCTTGTCATACTGGTCCGTTTCCTGAAAAAGCTGATTGGCAGCGACAATGCCGACGACGACATGCCCGGCCCGGCGGTCAACGGCATCCTGAAAAACATCTTTGCGCTTGAGCAGAACATCGTCGGGCGTTTGCCGATGCCGACAGGCCTGTCGCTTTATATGGTCGCCCGGCCGAAATCCGGCTGAATTTCCTGCACCGATTACGAATCCTTGCACAACCGCAACGCGTCATAGATCACCGCATGGATATTGCGCGACGATATCGCGTCGCCAATGCGAAACAGCCGGGTAAGCCGCTTCCGGGTTGGCATCCGGCAATACGTCGCCGTAAGACCCGGAATATGCCATTTCAACACACGCCGGTCGTCAACACGGGGAACTCCGCGAGGCTTGGCTGGCAAAATTGGTCGGATAATCGGCCATTCAATGCCGGTCATTTCATAGCGCATGATTA
>CAMYKZ010000074.1 GCA_947259045.1 uncultured Afifella sp. | reverse complement strand
CTGCAGAATGTGCAGCATGCATCTTCTTTTGTAAACTCAGTCCGTCATCAGGCGGATATCTCCCGGCCGGCTGATTTTCACACGCTTAACCGTTCAGGTCTTCGAGATGTATCGTCCCTATCGATTGCCTCTCCTGGCAAGTGTTCCCGCAGATCTGCATACAAATGTCGCGAGCAGGACAGCCGGCCTGTTGGATCAGCATCGCTGTCCAACCCGGCAGATTTTTCGACGGTTTCCCGCCACGACGAAAAAAATCCCGATTACCGCAAATTGATAGTGACGGGTCGTTGAATGACGTGTCATGGACTGTCCACGGTCGGTTCCTGACTTGTTCAACGCGCGAACCCTCGATCTGTTCCTTCCGCAAGATATCCGGAACCAAATGTGTTTCCGGGCGTTTGACTTACAGGCTGCATGCAAAAATCGGGGCGATTGATCGAATGAATCCGTCGGAAGATGAAAATCCTTCAGAAGATGAAAAAATGTCCGAGGATGAAATTGAATCGCTCGGCGAATTGCCTGATTCAACTGAGGAACGGTTGCGCGATGACGGCACGCCTTTATCACTGAATGATCTGCTTGAGCGCGGATTCTCGAATTTGTGGTGGTCGGGTGTCGCCGCTGGATTGTCGATCGGGTTTTCAGTCGTGGCGGAGGGGCTGTTTCGAGCCTATCTTCCGGATGCGCCTTGGCGCCCACTGGTTGACAATCTCGGTTATTCGGTCGGGTTTCTGATCGTTATTCTTGGCCGGCAACAATTGTTTACCGAAAATACCCTGACGGCGGTCCTGCCGCTGGTTGCGACGCCGGGCATGAAAAATCTGTGGGCGATGCTGCGTCTCTGGAGCATCGTCTTTGCAGCCAATATGGCCGGTACGATGATTTTTGCCGCGGCTCTTTCAACAGACCTGTTCTTTCCCGCTGCACCGCAGGCCGCGTTTCGGGAAATCGCCGAACATCTGATGCTGCTTGAGCCGTCGGACATGTTCTTGCGCGGCATAGTCGCGGGCTGGATCGTGGCGACTTTGGTCTGGCTTCTGCCAAGCGCGGAAGGCAATTCCGTTCTGGTGATCGTCCTGTTGACCTATCTGATCGCGCTTGGTGACCTTGCCCACGTTATCGCCGGCTCGGTTGAAGCCTTCATGCTGGCTTTCGACGGCAGCGTGGGTTGGAACGCGGCCATTTCCGGATTTGTTTTTCCGGCGCTGGCCGGCAATATTGTCGGCGGAAGCGCCCTGTTCGGGCTGATTGCATACGCTCAGGTCAAAGAAGAAATCTGAACGTAACATCCGTCAGTTCCCAGCCCATCAACTCCAGCGAGGCCAGTTTGAACATTTTTTCCCCATCTGCGCTTCTCATCCTGGTGAAGCGTTTAACCCGCGGATTTCTGTTCATTCCCACGATCCTGGCGCTCTGGGCTGCTGCAAGACAGCACCGTTCTGCAGATCAATGCCACGGGCGCCCGGTCAGTTCTCAGCACCATCGCCGGCGCGATGATGACCGTCATCAGTCTGGTCTATTCCCTGACCCTGATCGTCTTTACGCTGGCGGCCGCCAATATCGGGCCAAGATTGCTTGAGACGTTTGCAACCAACCGTGTCAACCAGATCACGATAGGATTGCTTGGCGCGACATTTCTTTATGCCCTGATCTGCTTGTATATCACCGGCGAGCACGAAGTGCCGCGTTTCTCGGTTGCGCTGGCGATCTTTTTTGCCGCAGCATGTTTTTTCTGGCTGGTTTATTTCGTCCATGACGTCGCCCGCCGGATCATGGTCGACAACGAAATCGGCCGGACACGGCAGGCCTTGCGCGAGTCGATCGAACGGCTGCTTGCAGAAGAACCCCGGGAAGAGCCGCTTGAAGAATCGTCGATACCCGACAGCGCACCCGTATCGGTTGCAGCTCATCGTTCCGGATATGTAATGTCCGTCGATATCCCAACTCTGATTGAACGGACGGTGCAGGGCAAAGCGTTTGTAAAACTCGAAGCAAGACCCGGCGACTTCATTATTGAAGGTGCGCCGATCGCCCAGGTCTATGATTGTGACGATCTGGACATTATCGCCGAAGGTTTGAAAACATCCATTGTGATCGGCGACTCAAGATCACCCGACGGTGATGTGCAGTTCAGCATCCACCTGATGGTTGAGATCGCCCTGCGGGCACTGTCTCCGGGTGTCAATGATTCCTATACCGCCATCAGCGCGATCGATCATCTGTCTGCCGCTCTGTCGCTGATTCTCCAGAAGGGCGCGCCCTCATCGCTATACCGCGATGAACAGGATCGGCCGCGCCTCTGGCTGGATCTGATTTCGGTAGACGACATTTTTGCCGCAGCACTACATCCGCTCAGGCAGGCCGTAGAAGCCAATGTCTTTGTCACGCTGCGGCTGTTGTGGGCATTGGAACGCATCTCTCAGATCGCAGATCCACAGTACCGATCGATCCTCGCTCGTCATTTGCGCCTGATTGCCGAAGACGCGAACCGGTCGGTCGCCAACCGGGCGGATCGCAGTGAAATTGCCGAGAATGTCGCACGCGTCCGGCAGACGCTCCAGAACCGTTGATCGCGCTGAACACCAACGCAAAACGAAAAGGGCCGGAATGCGATCCGGCCCCTTAAACTGAACGTCCCGATATACCCAGGCGCGCGATATCAATCCCTGGGTCAGCTTCGTCCACGGACCATGTGTGCAACGGCAGAAATTGCAAACAGGATCAGCGCGACGAAGAAAATCAGTTTCGCGATCGAAACTGCAGTACCCGCAATGCCGCCAAAGCCCAGAACTGCCGCAACCAGGGCGACGACGAGAAATGTGAGTGCCCAACCAAGCATATCAAACTCCATCAGCTGACATCGCAATCATTGCGATGCTTCAGAAGATCAACTCCAACAGGCGGGCTTGGTTCCTTCAGGACCGGCAAAAATGTTCTTGAGATCGGAACAATTCCGGTTGCCGGTCGTTTACTGAAGGTATTCAAACGAAAGGAACGACGACATGATGGAACTGACCGGCTTTCTGGGATTTCTGATCCTGGTTCTGGATATTTATGCCATCTACCGGACATGGACGAGCACATCGTCAACGGGCGCAAAACTGATCTGGTCGTTATTGATTTTCTTCCTGCCAATTCTCGGTTTTGTGCTCTGGCTTATCTTCGGACCGAAAGGTGGATATGACCAATCGGTTACGATCTGAACCAGCATCGGACACCAGAAAAATCCCCGCAGCGATGCGGGGATTTTTTTTGGTAGAACCAAGAGGCGCGGGATGCGCCAAGCGTATTCTTAATCCTTGCACCTTTTTCTGCGTCGTTTGCCCGCCTCCCTTGCATGAAACAAAAGAAGGCCTGCCGCTAGCGGCAGGCCTTCCGGCAGTATCGGGTAAAGATTCGACAGGCGGATTATTTGCCCGACAGCACGATCGCATCGCGATCGGTGTCGTATTTTTCCTTGTCGAACGCCGTCGCCTGCTCAAGTTCGCTTTCAGTGAACGGCGTCATGATGGTCAGCCGATCGTTGTTTTCCCGGAAGATCTGCAGCGAGGAAAAACTGACCGCCACAGGTTTTTCGCCCAGGCCGAGGAATCCGCCAACATCGATCACAACCGCATCGACCTTGCCGTCCTTGTCGAGCATGATGTCGCCGACTTCGCCCAGCGAGTTGCGGTCGGCGCCGTAGACCGAAACACCGATCATCTGGTCGGCGCTGATCTGCAGTGCATCGACACGTTTCGCTTTTGTCATGTAATCACGGTCGGCGTCGGTCCAGCGGGGATCGTTTTCAGCAAAGCCTGAACGTGACTTGTCGGTCGCCGCGGTTTCATCTTCGTTCGACATCGTGTCGACGGAACCCGTCGTCATTTCCTCGTCGTGGTCGCGATCCAGTTCGAACGCGGCCGTCTTCTCAAGTTCGTTCTTGTCGACGCTGGCGGTCAGGCGGAACCCGTCTTCACCCTGGTCCTGAACGGAAATCCGGTCGAAGTCGATCGCGACGTCTTTTTCACCCATTCCGAGAAAGCCGCCGACCCCGACGATCACGGCTTTGATCTCGCCGTTATCGGATACGAGGATGTCGTTGATATCACCAACGATTTCAGCTTCTTCTCCGGTGCCTGCATAGACGTTGGCGCCCATCAGGTTGGAAGCAAGATAGCCTTCAACCTGCTGCTCACCAATCGTCACGCCCTTGACGATCAGAACACGCTCATAGCGGCTGTTGTCTTCCGTCATGGCGGCGTTCTCGCCGGCCTTTGTCTTTGCGTGTTCTGTCGCCGCTACCGGGCCTGCCAGAACCATCGCCAGTGCGGTACTCGCCATCAATGTGCGAAACATGGTACTCTCCTTTTGCATCTTCGGATGTTTTGACCGTGCGGGTGTGGATTGTCGTCAAACTGTCTCTCCGCACGGTCGGTTACAGTTTACCAACGCAAGAGCGGGCATTGCGTTCCAGAAGTGCTGCGAGAAATATAAAAAATTCCTGCGGCGGAATCGCAAACGCCGCCGCAGAGACTGCGGCGGCGCTGAGGCGGTCAAATCATCCGGCCCTTATCCTGATTTAGAGGGGACCGAAGCGGTGTTTAAATCCGCTCCCGGGCCGGCGCTCACTTTCAGTGACGGGCAAGCCAATCGTCGATTTCACGCTCGGCTTCGTCTTTCGTGCGACCGTATTCCGACTGGATCTGCCCGGCAAGCTTCTCTCTGTTGCCTTCGATCTGGTCCAATTGGTCATCGGTGAGTTTGCCCCACTGGTTTTGTACCGAGCCCTTGAGCTCTTTCCATTTACCTTCGACAATATCCCAATTCATGATGTGTGCCTTTCCTGTTTTTTCAGGCAACGTCGTGCCTGAAATACCAACGTGCAAAACGGCGAGGGGTTCCACATAAAAGAAGCATTCGGCGGAAGCGATTGTCCGACGCGTGTTTCACTCGTCGCCGGATTTTTCCAGCAACCCGGCCAGAGTCAGACCGATCCGCGCCCGGTCATATTCCAGCGTTGCCAGCCGCCCGGGAACCTGAGCGACACCAACAGAGAATCGAGGCGTGTCGAAGTCGATCACGATCTGCTCGATCGAGCCGTCGCCGGCGACGAATGCGTCGACGACTGTTCCGATCCGGATATTGTCCAGCGTGAATGCGCCGACTCCAAGCCAGGCATCGTTCAGCGGGTGTGGTTCCTCCTGGTACGCCGCCTGATAAGCGACGGGCCTGGCTGTTGTCATCTCTCCGGCAAGGCTCTGAGATGAAAAGACTACGGCAAGAACAGCAACAGCTGATAAAGTCCTGGATACGGACATTTCTGAAATCTCCAGAAGATTTGTTAAACCCCGGAGTAAACGGGAGGGCATCCGAATTGTTCCGTCTTCATGGCAGGAGAACCATTAGAACCGGCGTATATTTGGTTGATTGGGAACCTGCTTCAGTCAAAAATCCGGATCGTGACGACTGCCAGAAAGAAGCCATAAAGAGATTCAATTTCTGATGTGTGGTTGTATGCCGTCGTCGAATTTTTGACGGTAGCGCCGGCTTATGGCCAGTCTGACTGCTTTGCCACCAGTTTCAGCCATTGCGCGCAATCGGAAGCTCAGTAGAAGCCGCCCGATAAGAAAGTACCGGCCTGGAAGCCGGTACTCAATTTCATCAAATAATATCGTTTGCGGAGTCTGTTATTACGGGCACCGCGCCTGATACCGCGTTCCGTCGCGGCGTTCATAGATACATTGACCAGGGGTCGTCGATGCGCCGATCAGAGCCCCGGCCGTCCCGCCGACCGCTGCGCCAATCAGTGCGCCTTTCGTGGACCCGGTGGCCGCGCCACCGACGACAGCGCCGGCGCCGGCGCCGATCACGGCTCCAGTGGCCGCACGTTCTTCCCTTGCCGTGCAGCCTGCGATGCCGGCGGCGGCGATTGCTATGATCAGAAGTTTTTTCATTTCGTTGTATCCCTTGTGTTTGCACCTAGAACTGAAACGCTGCTGACGCGGTTTTGTTCCAAGCCGCCGTCAAGCGACGCAAAACGCTGCCCGTCCGACGCCGGAACGTCAGTGCAGGCTTGTCCCGCGGCGACGTAGCCGTTCACCGGGTGGTTAACAGACTGCAAATCCACCGGAACTGGCTGTAGTTCGGCGATAGATTCAATCTTGTCCGACGTGCTGTATCCGTTGTGTTTCGGTTCATCGAACGATACGGCCAGGACGACCGATCCGGCAAAGAGGGTGGCAACGAAGCCGGCCAGCCCGCCGAAAAGGAATAATCCTTCAGTTCCATTGCCTTTGCTCATTTTCAACTCTCCCACGACCATTTGATATAGGTCCAACGCCAATTGCCGGGATTGGTTTCATTGGGAAGTGAACGATTTTTTTTGGAACCAATGGGTGTGGCTGCCGTTGTCAAGCCAGTCTGAAACCAAACCGAAGGGAATTGATCTGATGAAAGCTACAATAGTGGGTATCACCGTTGCTGCAGTGTTGGTCACTGCTCTCGCCGTTGGCTACATGGTCGATGTTGACCAGACGCAGGAGGCCAAACTTCCGGATGTCGATGTGGAAGTTACTGGCGGCCAAGTGCCGAAATTTGATGTCGAAACGGGAAGCGTCCGGGTCACTGAAGAAAAAGTAAATGTTCCCGTTCCGGAAGTGAACATGGTGGAGAAGGAAGTCACTGTGCCCAGCATTTCGATTACTCCGCCGAAAGACGCTGCCGGTGAACCGGTGACGGAAACCGAAACCAACTGAATGGCTGGAGACGGCAGCCGGAGGGCTGCCGTCGCCCGGCGTTTGAAGAACACGATCAATGGAGGATTTGAAGATGACAGGCAGGCCCCTTATCGTTTCGGCGGCAGGTTTGCTCGTATCGGCGCTTTCAGTCGGTCAGGGCGCAGCGCAAACCTGTACACAGCAGGTTCGTGATCTCGTTGAGATGCTGGATTCATCCAAGACGGCGGTCGAAGGCCAGAGATCCGACGCCAAGGTGGAAGACAAGAGCCCGTTGATCGTCACCATGGCAGATGGCACAGAAGTCGACCTGAGAGATGACGCTCCGGTTGCGAGGCCTTTTGAGAACTGGTTCGGCGACCCGATCAAGCGGAAGGAAATGGAAGGCCGGATCGTGGAGGCTCAATCGTTGGCAGAAGCCGAGAAGGACGAGAGCTGCATCGTCGAAATCGGCAAACTGCGGGAAAAGCTTGGCGTTCAAAGCGCGCCGAACTAGCTCGGTAAATTGTTCATCACAACCGCATCGTGCCGGCATGTCGCATTGCCGGCTACGTGCTCAACGCAGCAAAATGGTTCGATGGAATTGTGATTTCACAGACCAGCCCATCCGGCTTGAACTGAAGGTCGACTGCTCCGTCCAGCGATGCGCCGATTGCCGATTCCAGCAGATTGCGTCCAAACCCGCTGCGTTCCGATGGAACAACGGTCGGTCCTCCGGTTTCGATCCAGTGGAGGCAGAGCATTTCCCCCTTCACGTTCCAGGATACACTCAACCGGCCCTCCGGCACGGAGAGGGAACCGTATTTGACTGCGTTTGTCATAAGCTCGTGCAGGGCCAGTCCGAGATTCTGCGCTGAACTTGAATCCAGGGCAATGTCATCGCCGTGGATTGAAATTTGCGCGGTATCGATATCGATAACCTGAGTGAGGTGTATCTCGACAAGTTTCGTAAGGTCGACGCCTTGCCAGTTCTCGTTGACGAGAAGGTCATGCGATTTGGACATTGCGCGAAGGCGATGGGCGAAATGTTTGACAAAAACATCGGTTGATTCTGACCGCGCTGCCGTCTGCCTTGCCATCGCCTGGATAACGGCGAGAAGGTTCTTCGACCGGTGGGTCATTTCCCGCATGACGAGACGCCAGTGCTCTTCCTGGCGTTTGCGTTCCGTCATGTCGACGGCGACGCCGATCAGGCCGGTCACCTCGCCGCCAGTGTTTTTTTTCGGCTCCAGTTTGACGTCGTATGACCGCGTCTCTGCGGCCATCTTCAAATCGGTATTGAAGCTGACCGGTTCTCCGGTTCGTAAAAGCGTACTTTTTGCCTCAAACAGGCTCGCCTGGTTGTCCTTGTCAAAAAGATATTTGTCGGATTTCCCGAGAAAGTCTTCGACCGACGTGCCCGGCGGCGAATTGTGCATGAAGGTGTAGCGGAGATCCGTGTCCTGTTCGAAGATGGTGATCGTCGAACCGTCGAGGGCGATGTTGAGGCGTGTTGCAAATTCCGCCAGTCCCGTCGTCAGGTCGTGCAGCTGGTCCTCCCGGCGTTCGAAGCCGGTTAGGTCAAGCATGGAGCCGATCAGACCGGCAGACACGTTGCCTTCGGCATTGATCGAACTGATCGTGACGTCGACAATCCTCAGTTCATCGTCATCTGTGGGAAGAACCAGCCGGCGGCATTGTGGTTGCTTGGACTCAATGGCTGTCTGCTTCAGCCGGTCTATCTCCGATGCAAAGGTCTCAGGAAAGAGATTCCGATCCGTCTGGCCGATCATCTGCTCGCATGTCAGACCGAACAGCGGGTTGTGCACAGATAAGTATTGAAGATTCTGATCCTGCCGGAAAATCATCGCTCCCTGGCTCCTGTTCCGATCCGGCGCTGTAAGATCATCTCCGTTCACGTTCATAAATTCGCCTTCATTGAGCATCCGTAATTTACCGGGCTTCTGCCCTATGGCTCCTGATGACATTTGTGTGATCGGATTAACGGAACATTATCCTGCGGCATGCATTTACGTTTGACACAAATCAAAGGCGCACCGAAACACAATGAATGAAAAACAGCGGAATATCCATGATATCGATGCAGCGCGCCGCATGCGATCTACCGAAATAATCGGTAGCGCCATTCGCAGTGTCTATCCTGCTCATACGCAGAAAAGCCTTCCGCAAGAAATGCAATGCCTGGTCGATGAACTGAACGCATTACAGGCCATCGCTTCGCCGAAGGGCAACTGAAACAATCATCCCGTCATGCCCGGCTTCATGCCGCGACTCTTGCTGTCGAACCGAAGAACATCGCCTGACTGATCGCGGCCTTGACCGTATCGGTCTCGAACGGCTTTGTGATCAGGAATGTCGGTTCTGGCCGCTCTCCGGTCAGCAGGCGCTCCGGAAACGATGTGATGAAAATAACCGGAATATCAAAATCGCCGAGAATGTCACTGACGGCATCGATGCCGGAAGACCCGTCTGCAAGTTGAATGTCGGCCAATACCAGTCCCGGCTTATTGGCCAAGGCCGCCTTCACCGCTTCGTCCTTCGTTCGTGCGATAGCCGCAACGGAATGGCCGAGATTGCGGACGATATCTGCAAGGTCCATCGAGATAAGCGGTTCGTCCTCGATGATCAGCACGTTCGTGGCTGTCTGCCGGTCGATCTCGACGATAGCCTCGTCTAGAAGCCGTTCGACGTCGTTCTCCGTGACACCGATGATTTCGCCGACTTCCACTGACGAAAATCCTTCAAGTGTCGTCAACAGAAGGGCCTGGCGATGGATGGGCTGCATGGCCGCCAACCGTTCCTGCGCCGTCTGTTCGAAATAATCCATATCGTCGTTGACGTGGCCCGGATCCAGTTCCGCTACGCTGTTCCACAATTTATGAAACAGCTGAAACAGGCCGGTTTTCGAAGAACCTCCGTCCTGAAGCGCAGACGGGTCGGCGAGAAGACTCTGAAGGCAGGCCCTCACATACGCGTCGCCGCTGGCCTGGCCACCCGATAATGCGCGGGCATAACGCCGCAAATAAGGTAAAGAAGAAGCTATCTCATTCGATAGATTTGACGACATATCCGTTGAATTCCTTTAAATCGCCCCACACATATCGCCTATAAAGTGTTGATATTGACTGATGTCAATAAATCTATGTTAAGATATGCGATGCTGAAAAATAAATTTTCGGGCGTGGAACTTTTTCGTTTTCAGCGCGTTTATCCAGGGAGATATGGATGAAATCCAAACAATCAGGCCCCCCCGGAAAAATGCAAGCAAACAGAAAAAAAGCGCCCGCCGAAAGCGCTGCGAATGCTCCGCCGAATTCTGCCAAGCAAGGCAAAAAGGATTGGATTGGCGAACAGTTCCGCCGCGTTTATGATGCGGCAGCCGATGAGCCCTTGCCGGAGGACATGCAGAAGCTTCTCGACGAATTTGAAGAGGCCAGTTCGTCGGACCGCCAGGCTGAGGGTGCAGATACTGCGGATGCAGATATTGCGGGTGCAGATGATGACCGGTGACACACCGTTCCCGATGAAGCAGAAGCTTGTCGAAGCCCTGCCGATGCTGCGAACGTTTGCAAGATCGCTGACCGGCAGCGCCGAGGTCGCAAACGACCTGGTCCAGGAAGCTGTGGCCAAGGCGCTGGCGAACCGGGAAAAATTCAAGCCGGGCACAAACTTCGAAGCGTGGCTGGTGACGATTTTGCGAAACCATTATTATTCCGAGTTGCGCAAAAGACGGCGGGAAGTCGAGGATGCAGACGGCGTATACGCTGCGAAACAGTTTGTCAGGGCCGGACAGCCCGACAAACTGGAAATGCAGGACTTTCTGAGCGCGTTGCAGATATTGCCGGACGACCAGCGCGAGGCGCTCATCCTGATCGGCGCCGGTGGCTTTTCCTATCAGGAAGTGGCGGAGATTGTCGGCGCACAGATCGGCACCGTCAAAAGCCGGGTCTCGCGTGCAAGAACGCGGCTCGATGAACTGATGAATGGCGATGAGGATCTGCCGCGGCCAACCGACGAGGCAATGACCGCGTCAGCGGAAGAGATCCTTGACGTCATGTCGCGCTGACCGGCGCTTCCTGCAGCGTTTTCAGACCAGATTATCCGGGACATACCAGATCCGCTTGCCGAACCGGCGTGCGCTCTCCAGCGGGTAAATTGCGATTTGCGGAGGCCGTTCGGGCCGGCAATGCTCATCCTGATGCGCAGCATCGCTCCACATTTCAAACGCTGCCTCCGGATCGTCCGTCGCCGAAGCATCGAAACCATCGCGCAGGTGCGCTTGCCATATGTCATTCTGGAACCGCGAAACATCGAGCGCATTGCGCCATTCCAGTCCGGCTTCCGTATCCCACCTCATACTGCGTCCGTTGAGATTGGCTGAAGACACGATGGCTGTCTTGCTGTCGGCAATTGCAACCTTTGAGTGGAGATAAGCAATCGCACGCCCGTCCACGGCGTCTCTCTCAGTCCGCTCCTGTTTCGGCGTATCCTTGACGAGGCAGTAAAATGCGGCCCGGGCGCCGTAGGTTTGGCGGACAATCTCCAAAGCGCGGACCTGCAGATATTCGCCATGCCGCGCATCTGCACTTTTATTGGCGTCGAAGGCGACATCATCAGGCGCTGCCGGAAGGAGGATAATCAGTCTCAATTGCGGGTTCGATTTCCCGGCTCCGGCAAGCTGCTTTGCAAGCGGCCTGGAGCGGAAAAACTGCGTCTCCAGGTAAATCAGATTGCGTGCCCGGCCAAACATTCTTTCGTGAGCCCGTTCGATCTGTTTGAGCTCAGGCCTGGGACCGAAAGCGAACGGAGAGCGGGACCGGCGCGAACGGGTCACGATAAAGCGGGTCGTTTCAGATGACGTCCCGGCAGGTTCGTCGCGGTGAACGCGCGGCCCGGCCGGCATTGGCGCAGCCGTTGCGGGAAGGTCGGGTTGCGGCGCTCCCAGGCCCGTCAGCCGGCTATTGAACCTTGGCACTTCCCGGTTCCAGTTCTGGATGAAAAACTGCCGGGCGTCTTCTGCAATAAAGCCATCCGCCTTTACGCTGACATCGTGCCAGGTCTCGTCTGACGGGCGGCTGTGATCGGGATCATCGAAGCGCCGTTCATTGATATCCAGCCCGCCGATGAAAAGGTGATGGCCGTCGATCACGGCGTATTTCTGGTGATAGGTCGCCGGCCACATGCGCGGTGGCGGCCAAAGCGGAAAGCCGTCGAACCAGCGCTGTGCGGTTCTGAAATAGGATCTCAATCCCGGTGTGTCTTCGGCGATCCGTTCGGCTTTTTTCAAACCGGCGTTTCCCGGCTCGATCCGCTTCAGCCGCATTCGGGCCAGCGGCCAGAAGACGATGCGCGCGATTGGTCCGAATTCAGCTTCGTGAAGTGCAGCAACAGAGGAGAAATTGCTTTCATGGCTGCTGCCGGATACCGCGGCCCTGAAACCGGCAAGAGATTGCCAGTTGATCTTGTGGAGCGTGTTGCCGGCGATGGAATCAAAATCGGCCAGCAGCAGTCGGACGACAATACCCTCGTCGATTTGCCGACGGATCAGATGCGCCCAGGTTGCCAGTCCGGCCGACCGGGCTCCGCCGCTTCGAAGCCTTGTCTGCGGATCGAAGATCCGGAAAGCCAGAAGAACTTCGGACCGCGACGACAGGATCAACTCTTCCAGTACAGGATACGCCGATGATGCCGTAATGAGGCCAGTTGTTCCCTGATCGCGCCGCAACGGACAGTCCGGGTAATTTCGATTCATGGGGCTCAATATACCGAAAACAGACCCGCCGATCAGATAATCATGCGTTTTCCGTCTTCGTCCCGCTCGTAGTGAGAGATTTCCTCCAGCGCTTCACGATCCCGTATGACGATGGTTTTGTCTTGCCAGGTCAGCAGCTTGTTTTTGATCATCTTCCGCAATGTCCGGTTTGCGTGGACATTCGTTATGCCAAGGGCGTCGGCGAGATGCTGCTGATTGAAGGGTGCGTCAAGCGCATTGTTGCAGGCATATCCGATTGCATCGGCCCTGTCATAGAGGTGAAGAACGAGATAGGCCACCCGCGCTTGCGCCGTCCTTTGTCCGACGTTGAGAAGGTGACCGTCCAGCATCTGTTCTTCCCGCGCCGCCTGCCAGGCCAGGCTGAATCCGAGTGCCGGCGAGGCCTTGAACATGTCCCAGACCTCGCTGCGTTCAAAAACGCACAATTTCATCCCCGTCAGCCCAGTCACCGAGTGCTCCATCTCGTTCAGGACGGAAAGCTGAAGCCCGATGAGATCGCCCGGAAGTGCAAAGTTCAGGATTTGTCTCTTACCCTCGACGATCTGCTTGTGCCGGTACGCCCAACCTTCAAGGATCGTGTACAGGTGCGGGCTTTTCTGGTCTTCAATCAGAATGGCTGCGCCCGCTTCCACCGAAAGCTCGCCGGTCTTGAACTTGCTGACGTAGGTAACGTCGTCTTTTTCGAATTGACGGAAAATTCTGCGTTTCCGGATAGGGCAGTTTTCACAGTCAATGAACGTGTCTTTCGGATTTGACATCCAATTTACCTCTACGATATTCCGGCAATTCGCACGCCATGCGGGGAAACGTGTGACCGGACACTAAGTTCCATGTTCCGAAATTGGAACTATTTCCCGGTTGGACCGTTTACAGGCGGATTCAACGTTCAACGTTCAACTGGCGACGCAGGGATAATAGAAAATGACCAATACGAAAAAACCGCTTTTCCATACTTACATGGTTGTTTCGACGCTTGTTTTCGCAACAATCGCAACCTTGACCTCGCTTGCCGCTGCGGATCAGAAGACGGCGCCTGGCAAGAACCAGGACCGGCATCCCGACATTGCCGCAATTGAGAGCGACGAAGGCGTCCGCCACGACATGGTTTCCACGATAAGCGCCGACGGCACCCGGAATATCATAATCGCTCTGCCCGACGGCCGTTACCTGATCCAGCGGTATTACCCTTCAGGCGTCAGCATCATCGTCAAGCCTGAGAGCACAAATCCGAATACCGTTGCGAGCAAGTCGCCCAGGATCGGCAACAGTTGAGGAAAGCGCACATTTTACTGCGCTTCGATCTTAACCCCGGGCAGATCGATCGATACTTTATTCTGCCGTTCCTGGTAGAGCATGTATCCGAGTACGGCCACGATCACGAATAATCCGGCGGCAATGGCAATCGTATCCGAGTACGGCCACGATCACGAATAATCCGGCGGCAATGGCAATCGTCATTTGATTTTTTGGCATTCTGTTCTGTCCTCGTGGCTGATGTTTCGGTTATTCAGAGTTCGGGTCGGCGTTGTCGGGTGTCGAAACGTGTGGCGCCGGTGCGTCGCGGTCCGCGCTGCCATTTCCCGGAGCTGGGGCGCCAAAGATGTCCGGACTTGCAGATTTGACATGAAGATCGCGTTGCGGGAATGGAATTTCAATGCCTTTGTCGCGGAATGCTCTCAGGATGGCAATGCGAATTTCGGAAGCGACGGTAAAAGTGTTGCGGATATCGGCTATGAAGCTGCGCAGTTCGAATTCCAGTGTGCTGTCGTCGAAATTCAGCATCACGACATCCGGCTGGGGGTCTTCAAGGACCATCTCGTTCTCTTGAGCGCAATCGCGCAGAATGTCCAGAATCTGGCCGATATCGCTGTCATAAGCGACCCCGACGCTGACGTCGACGCGACCGCGGCTCAATCCGAGAGTACGGTTGACCACGGCGGAGGAGATCAGCTCGCTGTTGGGAACGATAACCGATGCTTCCTCGAATGTTGAAATTTCGGTGGAAATGACGCCGATGCGCTGAACCAGGCCTTCGTGCCCTTCAACGCTGATCCAGTCGCCGGATTTTACCGGTCTCTGGATCAGTAAGATAAGGCCCGACACGAAATTATCGACAATGTTCTGAAGGCCGAAACCGACACCCAGAGACAGGGCGCCAAGAAGCAGTGCGATGCTGCTCAGGCTCACGCCAAGTGCCGCGACGGCCGCCATCACGGCAATGATGAAGCCGACATATCCGAGACCGACATCGATGGAATCCCTGATGCCGCGTTCGATCGACATACGGGCGAGAAACCTGTTGCGGATCGCCCGATGAACAAAGCGGACAAAAGTCAGAACGGCGGCAAATACCAGAACTGCAAAGACAATGTCGTTTAATCCCAGGGTCAATCGTCCAATCGAAATATCGCTGACGATCTGACCAACCCAGAGCCATAGGACATGAAGCGGCAGCCCCCAGAATCCAAGCAGCATCAGACCGAAAAGCAGCGCAACGGAAAGGTCGAGGGCAATATGGAGACCGATCTCCAGGGCACCCTGTTCATCGCGCTCGAACTCCGGGCCATTTTCACTGAAACCCGCGCGCAGCCCGTTGTGCAGGATCGGCCGGGCGAAATAGGCACAAAACATGATCAGCACCGTTCCGGCGATGTGAACAAGGCCGAAAAAGGCCAGATTGACGTAGCCTGAAAGACCGGCGGCGACCAGGCTTGCAATCACAATGGCAAATGCCAGCCTTAACAGCCGTTCCCGTTTCGCTTTTGCATCTTCCGCCTGCCAGAGGGAATGGCGCAAAAAAACCAGCGCGCAGATTGAAATGGCCACCAGACCCGCCAATTTCAGAACAAGCACAGCCTGACCCGGCGCGGAGGCGGCAAAGACGACGACCAGATAGCCCGATATGCAAAGAGCCATTACTGCTGACAGGATCCGAATCCCAGCGTCCAGCCGCCCTGCCGTTTCATCGCTGAGTTCAACCATGCGCCAGGGCGGTTGATAAGGCGCCAGCGCGGTCCGGCACAGCCGGTAGACTGTCAGATAAAACGCGCCACCGGCAAGTACTGCCACCAGAAGAATTGCGGCAATGGGCGGCAGCAAATGACTGGCCAGAACGAACCAGGCCAGCGACAGGCAGATCGCCGACGGCAGCAGGCCATGGCGCGTGGCAAGCACAAACGCCGCTTTGGACCGGCCCATGTTGTCGGGTTGTTCATTCTCGGAACGGTTTTCGCGCCAATACGCAAGACGGGGTGCAAGGACGACAAACGACAATGTCATGACCACGAAAAGGGCGAGGGAAACTGCCAGATGCCATTCCAGGCCAACACCGGTCCAGTCTGACAGATCAGGCACGCGCAGCGACGTCACCATGGCGGAAAACGCCATGGTGACCGAACGGATGTTCAGGTCTGAAATCGTATCCCGGCTTGAAATCCAGTCTGCAAACGATTTCTCCGTCAAAAGGGCAAGGCGTTCGACCAGAGTTTCAGCCTCGGCATTGATAAGACGGACGAAAGCGATCTGGGCATTGAAATAGGCGCTGCGCCGTTCCAGATCCGTCCGCTTTTCAACAATGATATCGGCTTCCGGCGGCTGGTCGGATCCGGGGGCCGATCCGATCGCCGCCAAGGCGGTGGCCGGACCTTCCAGAGCGGAATTGGCGTCGGATTTTGCCTTGTCGGCATCGCTGAGGACAGTTTCGATTTGCCGGGCAAGCCGTTCCGCCTCGGCAGAATTGCGATTGTCGGCCTGTTCCAGGATGGCGATCTCTGCGGCAATCGCATCCAGTTCAGCTTTCCACCGATCATAAGCGGCGATCAGCGGTCCGGCATCGATTTCAATGACGTTGGGCGCTGATTGCTGCGATTTATCGTTTCCTCCGCTGTCGCCGAACAACGGCAGAGATTGTCCTTGGGCAGCCGGCGTCGCGAGCAGAACAAGGCCTGTCAGAATAATTCGGAGGAGTTTGAACACGAACAGTTCCGGACCTTCTGTGCCGCCGGTATCATGGCGTATTTATTTTTCAATCACCTTGGGGCCCGTTCCGAGCGCGCGGGTACAGATTGGTGATATCTTCATTCTTTGATCGAATGCAACGCTTGAAAGATACCTGTTCTGCCGACCGTGATTCAACCGGCCGGTGAGCAGGCCCTTTGGCCGGGAGCAGGAAGCCCCCGGCCGGGTTTCATTCAACGTCAGTCGGCCACAGTTCGCAGCCTGACTTCGGCAACGCCAACGGCGAAGTTCAAGCCCGACTGTGCCTGAACGCTGACGGGCTGCAGCGCAATCGTCTCCGAAGATCCGCCGACCAGGGCGTTCGCGCCCAGACCGACACCAACCGTCGCTTCGCCGGACACTCCGGCATAACGACCGGCCAGGGCTCCCGGCTGATAATCGTCCGTGGTCGGCGCAAGCACGGCCCATTTCATGACTGACTGGTCCGTCGATCCGACGTCCACTCCCCATTTGTCGATTGTCCCGAAATAAGTCTCTTTCTTGCGCTCGTCGCCGGCCGGGTCGAATGTGCAGGTCAGATCCTTGCTGGAACCGAAGATAAAACCTGAACCGCCCTCGATTGTGCAGTCGAGAACGCCGAGTTCGATGCGCTCGGCGGATTTGGCGTTTGCAGTGCCGGCAACAAGGGCTGCTGCTGCCGCTGACATAATCAGGATCTTTTTCATGACGATTTCCTTTTAGACGCGTGTACTGAAAAACATTCCAACGCGGCGGCCAATAAATGGTTCCGGCAAATGTCAAATCGTGCGGGAAACGGTCAGGGCCGCGCCTTAAACAGGCACGGCCCTGGTGGACGAGATTTGTAGAGGGGGCGTCACAAACCTCATATGTTCAACGCAGCCGCATGGCGATGGTTCCATGACGTGGATCAGGTTTTCTTGCGCTTCAATCTGAACGCCAGGCGGAACGATCTGCGCTCTTGTCCGCTGTCAGCGAAAATCCGGCGATCACGGCAAAAGCGGACCTACTCGTCCAAAAACCCGCCACATAGCGGGGCCGGGGAATCGCCCCATGGCATGATAGGCACGGTGGAGGTCGAATTCTGCGGGCTGCCCTCGATGATCCGATCTGAATAAACCAGATAGACCAATACATTGCGCTTGGCGTCGCAGCCGCGCACGATCTGCATTTTCTTGAAAAACAACGAACGTCGCTGGCGGTAAAGTTCATCGCCCTGCTCAAACCTGCCTTTGAAACTGACAGGACCGACCTGCCGGCAGGCGAGTGACACTTCCGAGCGTTCCTCTGCAAATCCGGCCCAGCCTTTCCAACCGCCGATTTCAGGCACCGTAAAATGGCAGGCTACGCCTTCGACCAGCGGATCGTCGAGCGCGTAGGTTGCCAGTTTGGCATCAGGAGACAGCAGCCGGAACACGGTCGACTTCTTGAAGATCAGTTCCGGATCGTCTTCGCCGGCAAGGGCCGGGCCTGCGGCGGCAAAAATGCCCGCCGCCAACGCGGCTATTTTCAACCAGGTCATGGGTGCGCTCCCCTTGCAATTGGACAGGTACTTGGTATTGCGGTGAACCGGCTTCAAGGCGCGAGATCTCCGGCGGCGGTAGGAAGAGGCATTTATCGTCCTCTCAGATGGCTGGGTCGTCGATCAGCGGATTGGGTTTGGCGAGTGCTGCAAGGTCCGTCGGACTGGTCAATTGAACGTTCGAACCGTTGACGGCGACACCATAGGGTTTCAACGTCCCGAAAGCGCGCGACAGATTTTCCGGCGTCATGCCCAACCGGGCCGCCAGGATGCGCTTTTCGATATGCAATTTCAGCTGGCCGTTGCCGCCCTGTCGGGCATGCTGGCGCAACAGGTAATTGGCAAGCCGTTCAACGCCGCTTCGCAGTTTCAGGTCTTTCTGTGCCTTGATGACACCACGATAACAGGTCGCCAGTTCGGAGATGATCGCCTTGTCGAAACCGGGGTCACGCTCCATGACGCTTCGGATGTTCTCCGCAGGGATCAACAGGATTCGCGATTTTTCCAGCGTTCTGGCCGACATCAGATAGACGGCGTCCTTCAGAACAGCGGCCAGAATAAAAGTGGAAACCGGATGCACAAGAGCCATCGTCGTCTCGCGATCGTTTGAGCGGGCGAAAAGCTCCACCGATCCTTCGACAACGATATGCAGGAAATCCGCCGGTTCCCCCTCCGTGATCAGCTGAATCTGCGGCGGGAAGGTCTGCAGATAGGCGACGCGCATCAGGTCGTCAAAATTGCCGTCATCCATGCCGGCAAACAGCCGCAGGCTTCTGGCAAGGTTCTGGTCGTCTATCCGCAGCATCGATTCTCCCGACCGCCCGGTAGCGGATTACCCATTTCTTCATGTGGATTGATATTTGTCAAACCGTTTGGCAGGCCCGGAAATTCATCGACAGATATTTTCCAAACACCCTGGCGAATATTTTGGCCTGGCGAATTATTTCAGTATTGCACCGCATCCCGATTGATCTTGATCAATCTCCGCGCTGGGTGATTACGGCCCCTTCCCCTCATACGGATCTGCCCGCCGGCAGGGCCTTACATTGAGGGAGGGACAATGCATCAGCTCACCGGGGTGACCCCGCAACAGCAGACCCGCGCACTTGCAACCAGTACGCTGGCTTTCACCGTCTGTTTCGCCGTTTGGACAATTTTTTCCATCATCGGGGTGAAGATCAAACAGGATCTCGGCCTGACCGACACCCAGTTCGGCCTGTTGGTCGGCACGCCGATCCTGACCGGTTCACTCTCAAGAATCGTTCTCGGCATATGGTCCGACCAGTATGGCGGACGCATTGTTTATGTACTGACCATGCTCTCGGCGGCGATTGCGACCTTCATCCTGTCCTACGCGACAACCTATGAAATGATGCTTGTCGCCGCTTTGGGTGTTGGTCTCGCCGGCGGTTCGTTTGCCGTCGGCGTGGCTTATGTTTCCAAATGGTACCCAAAGGAAAGGCAGGGAACGGCGCTCGGCATATTCGGCGTCGGCAATGTCGGAGCGGCGGTCACCAAATTTACCGCCCCCTTTGTCATGGTGGCGTTCGGCTGGACGGTTGTGGCGCAGGTCTGGGCGGCGGCACTGGTGATTGCCGCAATCGGGTTCTGGTTCATAACCGAAGACGATCCGGAACTGAAGGCGCGCCGGGCTGCAGGGGTCAGGGCAAAGGGCATCCTGGTTCAGCTCGAACCTCTCAGGAACCTGCAGGTCTGGCGGTTCGCGATTTATTATTTCTTCGTATTCGGCGCGTTTGTGGCGCTGGCGCTCTGGCTGCCGCGTTACCTTGTCGGCGCTTACGATCTCGACATCAAATCAGCCGGCATGATCGCGGCACTCTATTCGATACCGGCTTCGATCTTTCGCGCCTATGGCGGCCATCTGTCCGACAGATACGGTGCCCGGACCATCATGTACTGGACCTTCGGCGTGTCGGCGATCCTGACATTCATGCTGTCCTATCCCGATACCGATTATGTCATTCACGGGATCAAAGGGCCGATCACGTTCAGCACCAGCATGGGGCTCGTTCCCTTCGTTATCGCAATCTTCGTCCTCGGCTTCTTCATGTCGCTGGGCAAGGCGGCCGTCTACAAGCACATCCCGGTCTACTATCCCGATCACGTCGGATCCGTCGGCGGAATGGTCGGCATGATCGGCGGCCTTGGCGGCTTTGTCCTGCCGATCGCGTTCGGCGCGCTTCTCGATCTGACGGGTGTCTGGACCAGCTGTTTCATGCTGCTTTTCGGAATCGTTGGAGTTTCGCTCGTCTGGATGCATTTTTCGATCCGCCAGATGGAGCGCCGGGCGCTTCCGGCGGAGTTGGATGC
Source organism: uncultured Afifella sp. (assembly GCA_947259045.1). Lineage (GTDB taxonomy): Bacteria > Pseudomonadota > Alphaproteobacteria > Rhizobiales > Afifellaceae > CAMYKZ01. The sequence goes on along the minus strand of CAMYKZ010000074.1, from coordinate 9,832 downwards.
GCTGCCGCAGCTGCCGGAAATGCAGGAAATCCACGGGCCGGCGCAGAAGGGGGCGCTGGCCGGCGTGATCGACGATTGGCGGCCGGACGATCCGGAATTCTGGAAGACGACAGGATCCCGGATTGCCCGCCGCAATCTGTGGATATCGATCCCCACATTGCTGCTCGCATTTTCCGTCTGGATGGTGTGGAGCGTGGTCGTCGCCAAACTGCCGGCAATCGGATTCACCTACACCACCGACCAATTGTTCTGGCTGGCCGCGCTGCCGGGGCTTTCCGGCGCAACGCTGAGGATTTTCTACTCCTTCATGGTGCCGATTCTCGGCGGGCGAATGTGGACGACCCTGACAACCGCCTCGCTGCTGATACCGGCATTCGGCATCGGCTATGCGGTTCAGGACCCCGAAACGCCGTATCTGATTTTCCTCGTCCTGGCGCTGTTGTGTGGCTTTGGTGGCGGCAATTTCGCGTCCTCGATGGCCAATATCTCGTTCTTCTTTCCCAAGAAGGAGAAGGGCAATGCGCTGGCGCTGAATGCAGGCCTGGGCAATCTTGGCGTCAGTGTCATGCAGTTCACTGTGCCGCTCGTTATCACGGCAGGCGTATTCGGCTTTGTCGGCGGCGAACCGCAAACCACATCGGAGGGTGCAATGCTGTGGTTGCAGAATGCAGGATTCGTCTGGGTGCCGTTCCTGATCGCATCAACCATCGCAGCCTGGTTCGGCATGAACGATATCGCATCGGCCCGGGCGTCATTCGCCGAGCAGTCAGTCATTTTCGGGCGCACCCATAATTGGATCATGTGCTGGCTTTATACCGGAACCTTCGGCTCCTTCATCGGCTACGCCGCCGGTTTTCCGCTGCTTGCCAAGACCCAGTTTCCAGAGGTGAATTCACTGCAGTATGTCTTCCTCGGACCGCTGGTCGGCGCACTGTCGCGGGCGGCAACGGGCTGGGTTTCCGACAAATATGGCGGCGGCAGGGTCACTTTCTGGACTTTTCTCATGATGATCGCCGCCGTCGCAGGCGTGCTGTTTTTCCTCGGCATCAAGGAACAGCCGGGCGCTTTCTGGGGCTTCTTTGCGATGTTCATGATCCTGTTCTTTGCAACCGGGGTCGGCAATGCGTCGACCTTCCAGATGATCCCGGTGATCATGAGCAAGGAGATCGGCCGCTTGATGCCGGAACTGGATGATGCCAAACGGGCGCGGCAGTCGGACAAGGAATCGGCTGCGATCATCGGTTTTACATCGGCGATCGCCGCGTACGGCGCCTTCTTCATCCCGAAATCCTACGGCTCCTCGATTGCCCTGACCGGCGGTCCGGAAATGGCCTTGTGGGGTTTCCTGATCTTCTACGTCACCTGCGCAGCCCTCACCTGGTTCGTCTATACGCGCCGCGGCGGACTGCTCCATGACATCGAGCACGGCACGGACATGCCGTCGCCGCAGGCCGCCGCAACAATTTAGAATAAGGAACTGACCATGAGTCATCTGCTCGACAGACTGAATTTCTTTACCGGCCCCGGCGCGCAAACATTTTCTGAGGGCCACGGTGTCACCACGCAGGAAGACCGGCGCTGGGAGGACGGTTACCGCAAGCGCTGGCAGCACGACAAGATCGTCCGTTCCACTCACGGCGTGAACTGTACGGGCAGCTGTTCCTGGAAGATCTATGTCAAGGGCGGCATCGTCACCTGGGAAACCCAGCAGACCGACTATCCGCGTACCCGGCCCGATCTGCCCAACCATGAGCCGCGCGGCTGTTCGCGCGGCGCCAGTTACAGCTGGTACATGTATTCCGCGAACCGGGTAAAGTACCCGCTGGTGCGCTCGCGGCTGGTCAAATTGTGGCGCGAGGCGCGCAAGAACCTGCAGCCGGTCGCAGCGTGGAAGTCAATTGTCGAAGACCCGGCCAAACGCCACGCCTATACCTCCAAACGCGGTCTCGGCGGGTTCGTCCGGGCCAACTGGGACGAGGTCAACGAGATCATCGCGGCGGCGAATGCCTACACTGCCAAGACTTACGGCCCGGACCGTGTCATCGGTTTTTCGCCGATTCCCGCCATGTCGATGGTCTCCTATGCCGCCGGCTCGCGTTATCTTTCGCTGATGGGCGGCACCTGCATGTCGTTCTACGACTGGTATTGCGACCTGCCGCCGGCCTCGCCGCAAACCTGGGGCGAGCAGACCGACGTTCCCGAAAGCGCCGACTGGTACAATTCCGGCTTCTTGATGCTGTGGGGATCGAATGTTCCGCAAACCCGCACGCCGGACGCCCATTTTTACACCGAAGCCCGCTACCGGGGGGCAAAGTCGGTGGTTGTCAGCCCGGATTATTCCGAAGCCGCCAAATTTTCCGATCTCTGGCTGCACCCCAAACAGGGCACCGACGCCGCTCTTGCGATGGCCATGGGCCACGTCATCCTGCGGGAATTTCATCTCGACCGCCAGGCGGACTACTTCGAGGATTACGCCCGCCGCTATACCGATATGCCGATGCTGGTGCGGCTGGTGAAGAAAGACGGCCATTATGTGCCTGACCGGCTTTTGCGCGCGTCCGACTTTACCGGCGATCTGAAGCAGAAAAACAATCCCGACTGGAAGACAGTCGCAATCGACCGCGAGAGCGGCGGGATTGTCGTGCCGGGCGGTTCCGTCGGCTTCCGCTGGGGTGAAGAAGGCAAGTGGAACCTGGAAGAAAAGGATGCCGCCGGCAATGACACCAAACTCAACCTGACCCTGATCATGGATGACGACCAGGACGCTGTGGTGGACGTCGGTTTCCCCTATTTCGGCAACCGCGATCACGATCACTTCAAGGGCACGGATCACCCGGATGTGCTGGTCCGAAAAGTCCCCGTCAAATCGCTGAAACTGAAAGAGGGCGAGGCGATGGTAGCGACGGTCTTCGACCTGTTCGTTGCCAATTACGGCGTCGATCGCGGTCTTGGCGGCGACCATGTCGCCAAGACCTATGACGAGAACAGTCCTTATACGCCAGCCTGGGCGGAACAGATTACCGGGGTGCCGGCCGATCACATCATCACGGTTGCCCGCGAATTCGCGCTCAATGCCGAAAAGACCAACGGCAAGTCGATGGTCATTCTCGGCGCCGGCCTCAATCACTGGTATCACATGGACATGAACTATCGGGGGATCATCAATCTCCTGGTGATGTGCGGCTGTGTCGGCCAGTCGGGCGGCGGCTGGTCGCATTATGTCGGGCAGGAGAAATTGCGCCCGCAGACCGGCTGGTTGCCGCTGGCCTTCGCGCTGGACTGGGCGCGCCCGCCACGGCAGATGAACTCGACATCGTTCTTCTACGCCCATACCGATCAGTGGCGTTACGAGACGCTCGGAATTGATGAAATCCTGTCGCCGACGGCGCCGGAAGGCCCGTGGGACGGTTCGCTGATCGATTACAATGTGCGCGCTGAACGGATGGGCTGGCTGCCATCGGCTCCGCAATTGAAGACCAATCCGCTGGAGGTCGCGAAAGCAGCGGAAAAAGCCGGCAAGGAACCGAAGGACTATGTCGTCGATGCGCTGAAATCCGGCGACCTGAAAATGTCCTGCGAGGATCCCGACGATCCGGCCAACTGGCCGCGCAACCTGTTCGTCTGGCGCTCCAACCTGCTCGGTTCGTCCGGCAAGGGGCATGAATATTTCCTCAAGCACCTGCTTGGCACGTCGCACGGCGTGCTCGGCAAGGACCTTGGGGCTGAGGGCAGTGCAAAATCGCACGATGTCGTCTGGCACGAAGAAGCGCCGGAAGGTAAACTGGACCTGCTGGTCACTCTCGACTTCCGCATGTCGACGACCTGCGTCTATTCCGACATCGTCCTTCCGACAGCGACCTGGTACGAGAAGAACGATCTCAACACCTCCGATATGCATCCCTTCATCCATCCGCTGACCAGCGCAGTCGATCCGGTCTGGGAAAGCCGAACCGACTGGGACATCTACAAGGGGATCGCCAAGAAGTTTTCCGAAGTCGCGCCGGAAGTGCTCGGCGTCGAAAAGGACGTGGTGCTGGTGCCGATCCTGCACGATACACCGGCCGAGATCGCCCAGGCGCTTGACGTCAAGGACTGGACGAAAGGCGAAACGGAGCCGGTTCCCGGCAAGACCATGCCGCAGATCGCCGTCGTGGAGCGGGACTATCCCAATCTCTACAAGCGCTTCACCGCGCTTGGGCCGCTGATGGAAAAGCTCGGCAATGGCGGCAAGGGCATTTCCTGGAACACCGACGACGAGGTCCGGCATCTCAGAGAGCTCAACGGCACCGTCACCGAAGAGGGGCCGACCAAGGGCATGGCGAAAATCGAAAGCGACATCGATGCCTCCGAGGTGATCCTGATGCTGGCGCCGGAAACCAACGGCGAGGTTGCCGTCAAGGCCTGGAATGCGCTGTCGAAGAACACCGGCCGCGAACACGCCCATCTGGCGCTTTCGAAGGAAGACGAAAAAATCCGCTTCCGTGACGTTGCCGCGCAGCCGCGCAAGATCATCTCCTCGCCGACCTGGTCGGGCATCGAATCGGAGAAGGTCTGTTACAATGCCGGTTACACCAATGTCCATGAACTGATCCCCTGGCGCACGCTGAGCGGGCGGCAGCAGCTTTACCAGGACCATCTGTGGATGCGCGCCTTCGGCGAGGGCTTTTGCGTCTACCGGCCGCCGATCGATACCAAGACCGTTAAGCCGGTGATTGACAGCAAATCGAACGGCAATCCGCAGCTGGTGCTGAATTTCATCACGCCGCACCAGAAATGGGGCATTCATTCCACCTATACCGACAATCTGCTGATGCTGACGCTCAACCGCGGCGGGCCGGTCTGCTGGCTGTCGGAGGTCGATGCGAAAAAAGCCGACATCGTCGATAATGACTGGATCGAAGCCTACAATTGCAACGGCGCGCTGACGGCGCGGGCTGTGGTCTCCCAGCGCATGAAGGAGGGTACGCTGTTCATGTACCACGCCCAGGAGAAGATCGTGAACACGCCGGGCTCGGAGATGACCGGCCAGCGTGGCGGGATCCATAATTCGGTGACCCGGGCGGTGCTGAAGCCGACCCACATGATCGGCGGATACGCCCAGCTATCCTATGGCTTCAACTATTACGGAACGGTCGGGTCCAACCGCGACGAATTCGTCATCGTTCGCAAGATGGACAAGGTCGACTGGCTCGACCGGCCCGCGTCGCAGACCCTGGAGGCAGCAGAATGAAAATCCGCGCACAGATCGGCAAGGTGCTGAACCTCGACAAATGTATCGGCTGTCACACCTGTTCGGTCACCTGCAAGAACGTCTGGACCAACCGCGAAGGCATGGAATATGCATGGTTCAACAATGTCGAGACCAAACCCGGTGTCGGTTATCCCAAGGAGTGGGAAAACCAGAAGCGCTGGAACGGCGGCTGGGAGCGCAATTCCAGCGGCAGGATCCAGCCGAAAATGGGCGCCAAATGGCGTATTCTGGCAAAAATATTCGCCAATCCGGATCTGCCGGAAATCGACGATTATTACGAGCCTTTCACCTTCGATTACGATCACCTGCAAAGCGCGCCGGAAATGCAGGCGACGCCGACGGCGAGGCCGCGTTCGCTGATCACAGGCGAGCGGATGGAAAAGATCGAATGGGGCCCGAACTGGGAGGAAATCCTTGGCGGCGAATATTCCAAGCGCTCCCAAGACTACAATATGGAAGGCGTGGAAAAGGAGATCTACGGCCAGTTCGAAAACACCTTCATGATGTATCTGCCGCGGCTTTGCGAACACTGCCTCAACCCGACCTGCGCGGCGGCGTGTCCCTCCGGCGCCATCTACAAGCGCGAGGAAGACGGCATCGTGCTGATCGATCAGGAGAAATGCCGCGGCTGGCGGATGTGCGTCTCCGGCTGCCCCTACAAGAAGATCTATTACAACTGGGCGAGCGGCAAATCGGAAAAATGCACCTTCTGTTATCCGCGCATCGAGGCCGGCCAGCCGACCGTTTGTTCGGAGACCTGCGTCGGCCGCATCCGCTATCTGGGCGTCATGCTCTACGATGCCGACCGCATCGAAGAGGCGGCGTCCGTCGCCGACGAACAGGACCTCTACCAGGCGCAGCTCGATATCTTTCTCGATCCCAACGATCCGGAGATCATCGCCCAGGCGAAAGCCGATGGCGTGCCTGATGCGTGGCTGGAGGCTGCAAAAAAGTCGCCGGTCTACAAGATGGCCATGGACTGGAAGGTGGCCCTGCCGCTGCATCCGGAATATCGCACGCTGCCGATGGTCTGGTACGTGCCGCCGCTTTCGCCGATCCAGTCAGCAGCCCAGGCCGGCAAGATCGGCGTCGAGGGCGATATACCGGATGTCCGTTCGCTGCGCATTCCTGTGCGCTATCTCGCCAACCTGTTGACAGCCGGCAAGGAAGAGCCCGTCATCCAGGCGCTGGAACGGATGCTGGCGATGCGCGGCTATATGCGTTCCAAGACGGTTGAGGGCGTGATCGACGAGGCAATCGCGGAACGGGTTGGCCTGACGCCGCAGCACATTGACGACATGTACCAGTTGATGGCGATCGCCAATTACGAAGACCGTTTCGTCATTCCGACGTCCCACCGCGAAGAGGTGGAGGACGCATTTGATCTGCGTGGATCGTGCGGCTTTTCCTTCGGCAATGGTTGTTCCGACGGAACGTCTGAGCCCAGCCTGTTCGGCAAAACCAAAGGCAAGCGGGTGCAGATCCCGAGCGATCTGTTCAAACAGGAGACCTCCCGATGATTGCAACATTCAAGGTTCTATCCGCTTTGCTCAGCTATCCGGGCGAAGAGATCGTGGCAGCGGCGCCGGATCTGATCCGGATCGTCGAGCAGGAAAAACTGGTCCCGCCGCGGCTGCAAAAGCAATTGGCCAGACTGATCGGCCAGTTCGCCGATGACGACCTGTTCGATCTGCAGGAACGCTATGTGTTGCTGTTCGACCGCACCCGGTCGCTGTCGCTGCACATTTTCGAGCATGTGCATGGTGAAAGCCGCGACCGCGGCCAGGCGATGGTCGATCTGATGGAATTGTATCAAAACCACGGCCTGCAGATCGGCGCCAAAGAACTGCCGGACTATCTGCCGCTGTTTCTGGAGTTTCTGTCGACGCTTGAGATTGATGAAGCCCGGGCGTTGCTGTCCGAACCGCTGCATATCGTCTCGGCCCTGAAGCAGCGTCACCGCAAACGCAAGAGCGCCTACACGGTAGTCTTTTCGGTGCTTGAGGCGCTGGCGCGGGGAAAAGCGAAAGCGGCTGATGTCGCGCTTCTTCTGTCTGAACCGGAGGATGATCCGGAAGATCTGGAAGCGCTTGACCGGATCTGGGAAGAGGAAGCGGTTTCCTTCGGACAGGGCGCCGCCGGTACGGTCGCGCCGGATGGATCCTGTCCGGCCGCGCGGGATGTGCTGGCGCGCATGGACGTGCCGCCTGCATCAAAACCCGGTTCAGGCCTGTTGTAAGGAGGCAGATCAATGGCTGAATATTTCAATACACTTGTCTTCGGGCTCTATCCCTATATCGCGCTCGCTGTGCTGGCCGTCGGTTCGATCATCCGCTACGACCGCGAACCCTATTCCTGGCGCTCCGGTTCCAGCCAGTTGCTCCGGCGCAAACAATTGGTGATGGGTTCGGTGCTGTTTCACGTCGGTGTGCTGATCGTGTTCTTCGGCCATCTGATCGGTCTTCTGACGCCGATCGAAATCTTCGATGCACTTGGCATCGGTCATGGTTTCAAGCAGGTGATGGCGATTGTCGTCGGCGGCGTTGCCGGCATCTTCGCGCTGATCGGCGCAACCATGCTTGTGCACCGGCGGCTGTTCGACAGCCGCATCCGGTCGACATCGACGTTCAGCGACAATGCGATCATCATCATTCTGTGGCTGCAGCTGGCTCTCGGCCTGGCGACGATCCCGATTTCCATGGGCCATCTCGACGGCGGTGAAATGGTCAGCTTCATGTCCTGGGCGCGTGGCATCTTCACGTTCGATTTCGCGGCCTCTTCCTATATCGCGGAAGCCCATCCTGTATTCCGTCTGCATATCTTTCTTGGCCTGACGATCTTCCTGATCTTTCCGTTCACCCGGCTGGTTCACATGTTGAGCGCGCCGGTGCGTTATCTGTGGCGGCCGGGTTATCAGGTGGTGCGGACAAAACGTGCGGCCAATCGCGTACCGGCAGAGTGAGGTCAACCATGGTTACTCTCTATAAAAACCCGACGCTCACCAATATTTCGGGCGCACCGGAAGACCCGAATGGCGGTTATCAGGGTTATGTCGAACCCGATACGCGGATACCGCCGAAAGCGAAGCCGGTTCTGGATGCGATATCCGTCAACGGTGTGACGATCCCGGAAGCCGATATTCTTGCCGAAGCGCAGAATCATCCGGCTGAAGTGCCGGGTGAAGCCCTTGTCGCAGCCGCACAGGCGCTTGTGGTTCGTGAATTGTGCCTGCAGGAAGCGCGCCGTTGCAAAATCGAAGCGATCGCTGAGACGGATGCCGGCGGCCGGTCGGAAACACCGGATGAGGCGGCAATCCGCATGCTGATCGAGCGTGAAGTCACCGTACCGTTGGCGAGCGAACAGGAATGCCTGCGGTTCTACACGTTGAACCGCAGCCGGTTCTGTTCGGAGCCGGTTTTCATGGCGCGGCATATCCTGCTTGCCGCATCGGCAGGTGATAATGCAGCCCGGCAGCGGGCCAGGACGGAAGCGGAGCGGCTGATCGCCCATCTTCAGGATAATCCGGAGGATTTTGCGCACATGGCTCAGCAATATTCTGCCTGCCCTTCAAAGGATCAGCAGGGCAATCTCGGTCAACTCACAACCGGAAGTACCGTCGCGGAGTTCGAGGCGGCACTTCGGGAGATGGCGCCAGGCAAACTGCATCCGCAGCCGGTGGCAACGCCCTTCGGGTTTCATGTCGTCTTTCTTGATCGCAGGGAACCCGGCAGACAACTTCCCTTCGAAGCGGTCGAAAAACGCATTGCCGGCTGGCTTGAAGCAGCCAGCTGGTCCCGTGCCGTCTCACAATATGTCTCCATTCTGGCGGCCCAGGCAGACATTCGCGGGATTGAGCTGAAAACAGCGAACGGCCCGCTCGTGCAATAGACTGGGTAACATGGACGAAGAACAGGAAAAGCGGGCCCTCGCCCTTCAGGTGCTGAATTCAGCTCCGCCGGCGGCGCTTCTGCGCGAACCTGTCGACTATATATTTGCCGATCACTTCCGCCAGCGGACGTTGTGCCGGGTGCTTGATGAGATCGCCGACGAAACCGGCTGGGATCTGGAGAAAGTCGAGGCCGCAAACCGGTTTCTGGGCGAAGATTTCGCACTGCACATCGCCGATGAGGAAGAGGATCTGTTTCCGCTTCTGCAGCGCCGGACCGGCCCGGAAGAGGAGATCGGTGATTTCATCGACCAATTGTGCGAAGATCATGAACGCAACGGAGCGGATGCGGACCGGATCAGGGGGAGTCTCACAATGGTATTGGAGCAAGGCGGGGCCGATCTGCCCGCACAAGACTTCCGGGATCTGCTCAGGCGGTTTTCGGCCGATGAAAAACGCCACCTGATTTTCGAAAACGCAATCATCCTGCCGTTTGCCCGCGCCAGACTGACGGCCGACGATCTGAAGAATTTCGGCAAACGGATGGCAGCCCGCCGGGGTCTGGATTATCCGGCGCCGGAAAAAACATGCTGAGCGATCTTCTCGATCACAATGTTGCATGGGCTGCCGGAAAGCGCCGTGATGATCCGGACTATTTTCATCGCCTGTCTGCGTTGCAGCAGCCGGACTATCTC
>CAMYKZ010000073.1 GCA_947259045.1 uncultured Afifella sp. | reverse complement strand
CCGGCTATTTCACCGGCTTCTTTGCGGTTGGTGCGGTGGGATCCGGCCTGATGCAGTTTCCGATGCCGGAATTGGCAGTCACCGTACTGGCGGCCTTGCTTGTTTTCCTGGTGCTTTGCATTGTGCTGGAGCACAAAGGGCGCAAATTCGATGGTTACCGCGCGGTTTTTGGGATCAACCCCGAACACCCGCACAACAAAGCCCGAAAAGACCTCTGACGAAGCCTGTGCGACCGGGTGATACGCGCAACGCCATCGTGTTGAGGTGGTCAAGACCGCCTGCTATTGCTTGGCGCAAGTTCCTGCAACATTCGACCTCGATCCCTGAAAGGGAAGCATCATGGCAGACATTTTGATCCCGGAGTTCATGGACGAGGGCGCGGCCGCCGAGCTTATGGCGGAATATGACGTGCACTGGGACGCGGCGCTGTGGAGCAAGCGTGATGAACTCATCGCGCGGGTCGCCGACGCCCGCGCCATCATCGTGCGCAACGCGACCCAGGTCGATGCCGAACTGCTGGCCGCCGCGCCGGCATTGAAGGTCGTTGCCCGCATGGGCGTCGGTCTCGACAATATCGATCTTGAAACCTGCAAGGCGCGCGGTATCGAGGTCTGCCCGGCGATCGGCGCCAATGCCGCTTCGGTGGCTGAATATGTCATCGCCACGTCGCTCATTTTGTTGCGCGGGCGGGCCTTGCGCAGCACGCAAAGGCTGGTCGAAGGCGAGTGGCCGCGCGAAAGCCTCGCCCGCGGCGTCGAACTGGCCGGGCGCACCCTTGGCATTGTCGGCTTCGGTTCCATCGGTCAGGTCATGGCCGCTAAGGGGGCGGCGATGGGCATGGAGATCATCGCCTATGACGCCATGCTGCCGGCCGATGCGCCGGCCTGGAGCGGCGCGAAACAAACCAGCCTTGAAGACCTGATCGCAGAGGCCGACGTCATCTCGCTGCACTGCCCGCTGACGCCTGAAACCCGCGGCCTGATCGGAACTGCCGAACTGGCGCGCATGAAACCGGGAACAATCCTGGTCAATTCCGCGCGCGGCGGCATCGTCGACGAAGCCGCATGCGCATCGGCGCTGAGATCGGGCCATCTGGGAGGTGCGGCGCTCGACACGTTCGACACCGAGCCGATCAAGGCGGAAACCGGCGCGCTGTTTGACGGTCTCGGAAACGTCATCCTCACCCCCCATGTCGCCGGCGTCACGCAGGAGGCCAACAAGCGCATCAGCGATGTCGCCGTGGTCAATGTGCAGCGCATCCTGGGCGCGCCGCGCTCTTGAACGGGTGGCACAAGCACCGTTAGACTCGAAACATCCGGCGGCATGCCGTTATCCCGACTTTCCTGAAAGGACCCCCGATGAGCACGGATCTTCCAAAAGCCGACTTTGCCAGAAACATGACGCTGATCGGTCACAGTGACATCGGCGGCCGGCCCGACGGCGTGCAGCTGATGATCAACAAGGGCCATGCCTTTGTCGGGCACATGTTTTCCAAGGGCTTCAGCGTTGCCGATGTCAGCGATCCGCGCGACATCAAACCGGTCGCCTATATACCGGCGCCGGAAAACACCTGGAACATCCATCTGCAGACATTTGACGATCTGCTGTTGGTGATCCATGCCAAGGACATGTTCGCCGCCGCGGAATTCGCCGACGAGAAGGCCTATTACACGACATCTGTCGGCAAGACCGTGGGTACCGACGAGGTCGGCAAACGCGAACGCGACTGGTCCGCCGGTATGGCGGTCTACGACATCAAGAACCCGGCCGAACCGCGGCAGATCGGCTTCATGCCGGTCGAGGGCGGCGGCATTCACAGGATCTGGTATACCGGCGGACAATACGCCTATGCCTCGGCGCTGCTCGACGGTTATGCCGATTACATCTTCATCACCATCGACATGAGCGATCCGACCAAACCGCAAGAGGCCGGGCGCTGGTGGATACCGGGCATGCATACGGCAGGCGGCGAGGTGCCCGACCCAGCGGCAGGCCGCAGAGCCGGCCTGCACCATGCGATCATCCACGGCGACACCGCCTATGCCGCATGGCGCGACGCCGGCATGGTGATCATCGATATCGCCGACCGGAGCAAACCCGAACTTGTCCGGCACATGAACTGGAGCCCGCCGTTCGGCGGCGGAACCCACAATTGCCTGCCGCTGCCGGACCGCGATCTTCTGGTGGTTCTCGACGAGGCGGTACTCGACCACCAGGAAGACGGCATCAAGCATGTCTGGATTTTCGACAATCGCCAGCGCGACAATCCTGTCTCTATCGCCACGGTCCCCTATCCAGACGAAGACGATTATATCTCCAAGGGCGGTCATTTCGGACCGCACAATCTGTATGAAAACAGACCGGACGGCCTGGTCAGCGACCAGCTGATTTTCACCACCTTCCAGAATGCCGGCATTAGGGTCTTCGACATCTCCAATCCGTACCGGCCGGAGGAGACGGCAGCGTTCGTTCCCCCGGCGCCGGAAAAGCTGATGGACCACAGGCCGAACCGCGACAAGGTCATCCAGAGCTGCGATGTCTATGTCGACCGCAACGGGCTGGTCTACGCCAATGACTATAATGGCGGTCTGTATGTCCTTGAGTATGAGGGGTAAGGAAGGCTGATCGCCGGACAGGCGGCGGACAATCCTGTTGGGTGTCGCGAGTATGATCAGACCGATAATTGTTGCCGTTTGCGCAGATTGGCAATAGCCGATCATCGCCGATGCATATCAGAATCTCATATAGTCCATGAATATTATTCGTTTGCCTTATCCAGACGGGTCTACCATTTCATTAAGCAGGCATGGTTTGTTAAGTGCCTTAGCATCGAGCCGCCAGCTCGATAGCAAACTGAACCGCCGGTAATTGTGTTGACCCCTCGACTAAGCGCCGGCGGTTCTTTCGCGAAGCGCGCGAGTATGAAACCTGCTGATTTCATGTGCTATTGTGCAAGGTCAATGTCGGCAACGCGCTATTGAAACTTATAGGAGTTGGCCGGGTTCTGGAATCCGGGCCGGCATTTTTGAATCTGCAAATAAGGAGAAACCCGAATGAACAAGCTGAATACGAAAACGTCCATGAAGCGGTCGAGCTGGATCGCGGCCGGTGTTTTATTCGCGGCTGCATTCGCCACGGTCGCACCGTCAACGGCCAATGCGGAAACGCGTCTTAAGGCCGGCACGCTGGTATGCGCAGGCGAGGGTGGCTGGGGCCAGATCATTACGTCGAACAAAAAGTTCCGCTGCACATTCTCATCGACAGACGGTGGCTTGCGCGGAGAATATACCGGCGAGATCCGGAAATATGGTCTGGATATCGGCAAGACCGGCGACACCGTTCTGATGTGGCTGGTCTTCGGTCCGACCGACCGGGTCGGCGACAATTACGCTGCCGGGTCATTGCAGGGCAAATATGCCGGTGTCGGAGCAGAAGCATCTGCAGGTATTGGATTGGGTGCAAACGCCCTTGTCGGCAGCGGTGACGGTTCATTCGCCCTGCAGCCGGTCAGTGTCCAGGTCCAGACCGGTATCAGCGTCGCCGCCGGCGTTCAGACCCTTACACTGAACTATGTCGGCGCTATGGAATGACTGACAAAAAACGCGATTGAACCGGCACTCCGCGATTTTTGCAAATTGCGGAGGTGCGCCAGCCCTGTTCTACGCGCTCAATGATCTACCCGCTCAACGACGACAGATCGGCATCGTTCAGCGGCAGGGTTACCGGCTCGTTGCGTTCCGCTGAAAGATCCGCGGCGATATAGACTTCCATAACCTTGCGGGCCTGTTCCGGTGTCACCAGAACGGGCCTGTCCAGTGCGACAGCCTCGATGAAATGGTGCGTCTCGCTGGCCATCGGTCCGGCAAACACATGGTTCACCTTTTCGCCCGGCATCGATGACATGGGAAACTGGATTCCGTTGTCTTCGGTGTTGAGCACGACGTCGCGGTGCGTATCGTCGATCATCAGCGCGCCCTTGGTGCCGACCATCTCCAGAGTTGTCGCCGAATAGTTCGGATAGCCGAGCGGCAGGATCCAGCCGGCGCCGATGGTGAAGGAAACGCCATTGTCCATGGTGACGATGATCCAGGTGCAATCGGGCGCGCCGTTGGTCTGCTGCATCAGTTTGTAGACCGTCTGCGCATAGATCCGGATCGGCTTGGCCGGTTCCAGGCACCACAATACGAAGTCCAGATCATGGGTCGCTTCCATCGCCGCCGGCGACAGTTTCACGCGTCCGGAGATCTTCTTGCCGAGGCTGCGGGTGATATGACGGCTGATCAGTGCGCTGACCGGTTCGCCCAGTGTTCCGTCCTCCAGGCATTTTTTGATATAGGCGTATTTCGGATTGAAGCGCTGCGAATAGCCGATGGTGAATTTGACGTTTTTCTGGTGCGAGAGTGCTACCAGTTCATCGGCCTCTGCCAGTGTGATGGCAATCGGCTTTTCCAGAAACACATGCTTTCCGGCCAGCATGGCTTCCTTGGCAATCGGATAATGGCAGGTCTCCGGCGTCGCCGAAATCATCACCGCCTGGATATCAGGGTTATCGAGCAGCGCGCGATAGTCGGTGGTCGCAGTGACCGGATGCGCGGATGCTTCAACCTCGCGCAGCCGTTCTTCGTTGATTTCGGCAATATGGAGGTCGGCGACGAGCGGATTTGCAAAACAGGCGTCGGCGCGGATGCCGCCGCACCAGCCGGTGCCGATTATGCCAACATTGATCTGATCCATCTGCTTCGCCCCAAAATTTCCCGAGTCTGCAGGGCGAAAACTAGCCATATCGATTGCTTTGACGAAAATTCGAAAATTGGCTTGGCCTATGCGATTTTCGAATAGTCCGCGGTTAGCCGTTTCAGGCCCGTGACAGGTTCTCGTCGAACAGCGCAACCAGATCCGCTTCGAAGCCGGCCCGTGTCGCGGCGACTTCGTCTTTCGTCGCAGCGACAAAGGCTTCGCGCTGCCGGTCGTCCAGTTCAATAATTTCGGTGCCGTCGGCAATCAGTTTTTCGGTGCAGATCCGGTCATCGTCATCGGCGAACCGGCGTTGTGCGATTGTCGCCTTTCTGAGCGACCGTTCGACGCCGGCGCGGAACTCCGCCGGCCATGATGCGACATGGTCCTTGTTGAACAGAACAATGGCGACGCCGAGCAGATGGCGGGTCAGGGTGATATAGCGGTGGGTTTTGTGAATGTTGAAATTGTAGATATTGGTCAGCGGATTTTCCTGCGCGTCAATTGTCCCGTCGATGACAGCCGCCGGCAGGTCGCGGACGTCGATGGCGCGCGGCTCAAAGCCGAGGGCGCGAAAGACCCGTTTGTGATCTTCATTGGCCAGCGTGCGGATTTTCAGGCCCCGGCAATCTTCCGGCTGCCGGATCGCATGGCGGCCTGTTGAGATATGCCGAAATCCGTTGTCCCAGTAATCAAGCGCGACATAGCCGGTATTCGCTTCGACAAATTCAGCGAGCCGGGCACCGAGCGATCCGTCAAGGATTGCGTAGGCTTTTACCCGGTCGGGAACGACGAAGTGCTGATCGAATATGCCGAGTTCCGGCACCCGGCCGGCCAGATAGCTGGAGGAGAAATAACAGGCGTCGATCTCGCCCGCTTCCACCATCGACAACAGGTCGGCGGCCTTTTGCCCGCGTTCGACAATATTGGCGTCGAATTTGAAATCGACCGCATCGCCAAGTTCGGCAGCGAGCGCTTCGCCGAAGACATGACCGGCGCGGGTATGGACGGAGGCGGGACCCTGATAGCCGCCGAGGGTCAGTCGGATGGCGCTCATTCTGCAGCGGCCTGAATGCCGCTTTCGCGCTTCGCGGTCACCACAACCTTGATTGCATCTTCGATTCGTTCGCGGGCATATTTGAGCGCCGTCGGCAAATCGTCGAGCGCGAAGGTATGGGTGTGGATCTTGGTTGCGTCGAAGCGCTTGGCCGCCATGAACGCCATCGCCCGGTGTGTCGCGCTGCGGCCTTCGCCGCGGATGCCGTAGACATAGACATTGTTGCGGACGATCTCCGGCAGATCGACCAGGACCGGTTCGTGCGGGAACGCGGCGAGGCATATCTTTCCGCCCCGGTTCACCATATGAGCGGCATCGTTGATCGTGCTTTCGGTGCCGGCGCACTCGACGATATAGTCGGCGCCGATGCCGGTCAGATCCTTGACGATCTTTACTGAATCCTCGTTGCGCACATTGATGACATGGTCGGCGCCCAGTTCCTTGCCGATGGCGAGACGTGAATCCCGCGTGCCGGTCAGAATGACGGGGTCGGCGCCGAGCGCCTTAGCGACGGCGACCGCCAGCAGCCCGATCGGTCCGGGCCCCATCACCACAACACTTTCGCCGGCCACCAGCCCGCCCAGTTCGGTCAGGCCGTACATCGACGTGCCGGCGGTCACGACCAGGGTTGCTTCCTCGTCGCTCATCGTATCGGGAACTTTTATCACCGTATTGATATTGTTGACGGCATATTCGGCAAAACCGCCGTCGGTGGTGAAGCCGTTGGCGCGGTGCCCCTTGTCGACATCGCCATAATTCAGGCCGTAATTCAGGCAGGCGGTATACATGCCCTGCCGGCAGCGCTTGCACTGGCCGCAGCCGGCGTGAATTTCAACGGTGACGCGCTGGCCGATATCGAATTCGTCGACGCCGGGGCCAAGCGCCACCACCGTGCCCATATATTCATGGCCGGGCGTGAAATTCTTGTTGAATGGCGCACCGCCTTCAATCTTCGCCGGCGAACCGTAATGGATGATTTCCAGATCGGTGGCGCAGATGGCAACCGCATCGATCCTGACCAGAATTTCCGCCCGGGCGGGCACCGGGACCGGTTTGGAGGACAGGGTCAGTTCGTCGGGATCGCCCAGAACCCAGGCGCGCATGGTTTCCGGGACCGGATAGTCGGATGATGTTTTTACGCCGGGATGATCGTACATGATCAGATGTCCTCTTTCGAAATGCCTGGCTATTCTAAAGCCTTGACCGGTGGCTTACAATTACGCTCGAAGCGGCCGGATTAACTCAGTTCCGCCATCAGTTCCTCAGGTTCCGCCGGCAGTGTCACGGGCATGCCGCGTTTGGCGGAAAGGTCCATGGCCATTGTCAAAAGCAGATTGCGGTGTCCGTCGGCCGCCGTTGCGTGCGGCGTCGGCTGACCGGTATAGATCCGCTGGTACCAGGAATTGGTTTCCTCGCGCATCGGCCCCCACAATTGGCCGTCGTGCAGATCGCCCGGCGGATAGGATGTCAGGAAGTCGACATGACGCGGCGCACCCGGGTCAAACCCTTCCGGCGCATAACCGGCGCCCTGGGCGATCTCGGTCGCCAGCACGACGTCGCGGTGGGTGTCTTCAATGTCGATTACGCCCTTGGTGCCGACAATGCCGATTTCGATGCCGTAGACAGCGCCCGGCCAGACGGTCGGCAGCGCCCAGCTGATGTTCATGCTCCAGATCGTTCCGTCGTCCATGGTGAAGATGCCGAACGTGGAATCCTTGGTGCCCCATTTGCCGAGCAGCGCATCGCACGATTGCGCATAGACGGAGACCGGCGTCTTTCCCGCCATCAGCCACATGCACATGTCGAGGCTGTGGGTGCCGGATACGACCATCGGCGTCAGGTTGGCGCGGTCCTGCGTGCGGCTGAGCGTTGCGATCGGCACCATGGAGTTCATGAAGGCGCGGGTCACCACCGACGTGACATCGCCGATCTGTCCGGTCACCAGCCGTTCCTTGACGGCCAGGAAACGGCGGCGGAACCGTTGCGTGTAACCGACCACCGCGTCGACGCCGGCGGCCTCGATGGCGGACAGGATTTTCTGCGACTGGCGGGCATCGGTCGCCAGCGGTTTTTCAATGAACAGGTCGAGCCCATGATCGACAGCGGCAAGTGTCGGGTCGGTGTGGAAATTTTCATCCGTTGCAATGATGGCTGCCGTGACTTCGGGGCGGGCGAGCAGTTCGCGGAAATCGGTGGTAAAAAAATCCGCGCCGATGTCGGCCTTCAGTTTTTCGCCAAGATCCGACTTCAGGTCGCAAAGGCCGATCCAGCCGACGCCGGGATAGTCCCGGGCGATCTTGGCCCGGATCCGGCCGATAGTGCCGCAGCCGATAATGGCCAGGCCGATTTCCTTATGTTTTCTGGTCAAGCGAAACCTCCCGTCGTTCGCGTCGTATGCGCGTAACGCCTTCAATGAAAATAAAACCGATGACGATAATCAGGAACGTGCCGACATACTGGGATAGCACGTAGCCAAACGATTTGAACTCGAACAGATCAAGTGCGCGGCGGAAATTCTCATCTGCAAGCGGCCCCAGGATCAATCCGAGCACAATCGGTGCGGTCGGAAACCGGAAGGCATGCAGGACATAACCGACAAGACCCGATGCGAACATCACCCAGACATCGAACATCGAAAGGCGGATCGCATAAGCGCCGATGACGCAGATCGGGATGATCAGCGGCAGCAACAGCCCGCGCGGCAGGCTGAACAGTTTGACGCACGGTTTGATCAGCATGATCGCCGCGCCGTACATCAGAAGATTGGCAACGATGAGCGCTGTGTAGATGAAATAGATCAGGCCCGGATGGTCGATTTCGATTGTCGGCCCGACGACAACATTCTTCAGCGTCAGCGCGGCCAGAAGCGCCGCTGCTGCGGCATTGCCGGGGATACCGAGCGCCAGCATCGGCAGCATCGAGCCGCCGATATTGGCGTTGTTGGCAACTTCGGCGCTGACGATCGCCTCATAACTGCCCTTGCCCCACTTTGCCTTTTCTTCCGGCTTTGCCCGCCGGCGGCCAATGTCGTAAGCCAGAAACGAAGCGACATTCGCGCCGGCGCCGGGAATGGCGCCGATGACAGTGCCGATAATGCCGGACCGGACCGCTGCCTTTGAGTAACGGGCAAGCATTTTGAAGGAGGGAATGACCCGGCCGACTTCCGACGGGATCGTGTAATGATCGCGCTGGGGCAGCACCCGCAGAACTTCAGCCAGCCCGAACAGGCCGATCAGTACGGCGACGTAATTAATGCCGTCCTGGAGTTCCAGTATGCCGAAGGTGAAACGCGGAACGCCACGAATGGCATCGGTGCCGACAAAGGCGACCAGCAGACCGAGCCAGCCGGCAATCCAGCCTTTCAGCGGCAGACTTCCGGCAGCCATCGACCCGCTGACGGAAATGCCGATGACCGCCAGCAGGAACATTTCCCAGGACCGGAACTGCAGCGCGAACGTGAGAATGAGCGGAATGAACCCGATCAGAAGAATGATCCCGACCCAGTTGCCGATGAACGATGCGCCAATGGCCATGCCCAGCGCCTTGCCGCCTTCGCCGCGCCGCGCAAGCTGATGGCCCTCTATCATTGTCGGCACAGCGTCTGGCGTGCCGGGAATGTTGATCATCACTGCAGAAATCGCCCCGCCGAATACGCTGCCGGTATAGACTCCGAGCATGAAAGACAGCGCCGTGTTCTGATCCATGCCGGCGGACAGGCCGATCAGCAGCGCCATCGCCATCGTCGTGGAAAGGCCAGGCATGGCGCCCCAGACGATGCCGAGCGAAACGCCGGCGAGTGTGACCAGCAGAATGTAGGGCGTTAGCGCCTGGAGAACGGAGTCCCAGATCATCGTTCAGATCGAGCCGGGCAGGGGGATCGTAAATACGTAACGGAAGACACCTGCCAACAGGGTGATCCAGATGAACGAGACGGCCATGCACGCCCAAAGCGCCTGACGCCAGAAGATCGACAATATGATTGTCAACGCAATGATCGTCAGCACTTCGAATGCGCCGTAGCCGAGACGCATGCTGCCGATCTGGAGATGATATTCGAAACGGATCGACTGGAGGCAGGCCAGATATATGCCGATCAGGCTGAAAAGCATGATCGTTTTCATGAGATCCGGCGTGTCCTCCGACGGGACTTCCGAAGTGCTGTTGCGATGGCGCTTCATGGCCATAGATCCAAGCCAGACGGCCATGACACACAGGCTGCCGGCGGTCAGGAACGGCAGCAATCCGGGCGCAGTGACGAGTGAGCCGGGATTATCCATCCGCACCGATTCAATCATCACCCAAAGCGACAGCAGAACAAGGACTGCCGATGCGATCAGATCCTGCCTCGGTGATGCGAAACCGGCATTTTCGTCTTCACCGGAAAAATGTTGTCCGTCCGCCATGGCTTGCCTGTTTCCTTAGGGGGCCTGTTTCCGTATGGGGGAAAGAGAAGGGCGGCTCAGCCGCCCTTCGGGGTATCCCGTCAAGCGCGAGGCTTGTAACCCTTGGGCGGCCACCAGGTTTCAAAGTCGGCCGGTTTCGGCAAACCCAGCTCATCTGCGGTCTTGACCTCGGCGCCGATCTGATCGGAAAACTTGTTGAACGTGTCGACGGTGATCGTCTCCAGTTGCGCGGCGCGCTTGTCGGCGGCTTCGCCGGTGCGGATATCGGTCTGGAAGAATTTCGTCTTGACCATCTCCTGAAAGCCGTCGGAATTCGCTGCCGCGACAAAGGCCTCCTGAACGATTTCCAGCACGTCGGTCGGAGTGTCGCGCCGCATGATGAAATTATAGGTGCCGCCGATCGGCAGGAACGGTTTGATGCTCGGCACCAGCCCGCCGACAGATGGCATCACCGTACCGTTGTCCAGCGTGATGTCTTCCGTTCCGGTCTGCTGCAGATTGCGCAATTTCCCGGCGCGAATGAGATCGACATGCTCGTGCACGCCACCGCCGGCAATGTCCACTTCGCCCTGGAGCCCGGCAAGCGTTGCAGGTTTGCCACCCTTGTAGGCGACATATTTCAGATTGATGTCGGCAAACGACCCGACGATCAGGGCCAGTTCATGCCACAGGCCGCCGGTGCCGGATGTCGAGATCGAAATCCTGCCCGGATTGGCTTTTGCAGCCGCGACGACATCGCCAAAGGTCTTGAACGGCGAATCGATCGGAACCGACCAGCTGGCGATCGCATTGGCAGCCTGGAAGAACACCCATTCCTCCCAGGGCACCATGTCGACATGGCCCATTACGCGGACATACTTGTTGTAATTGGCTCCGCCGAGAACGGTGTAACCGTCGGCATTCTGGCCGAAGACATATTGGGTCGCGATGCCGCCAACCGCGCCGGGCTTGTTGATCACGTTGATGGTCCAGTTTTTCGCCTTGGCCATTTCGTCGGCAAGCTTGCGCATGATCGTATCCGTGCCGCCGCCGGCGCCGTACATCACAACCAGGGTGATCGGCCGCTCAGGGTATCCCGCAGCCAGTGCATCGCCCGCGGGGATCGTTATCGTCATCGCCGCCATGCTTGCCGCGGTTCCGGCCAGGAACGTCCGGCGCTTCATGGCCATTGTGTTTTTTGTCTCGTCTGCCATTCTTCCCTCCACAATTCTGTTTTCTGGTCTTCGGCCGGTTAACCCGGATTTCTCAGCTTATTTTCTCACTCTATCCTGTTTCCGGCCCGCGGTATGATTTCTCATCAAGAAATGCCGTGACCGACGGTTCCACATCGGTTGCCATCAGGGCGTTCCAGCGATTGTTGAAGCCGAACAGCGCAATCACCGCGCCGATTTCCACAACCTGCTCTTCGGAAAAATGCCGGCGTAATTCCGCCATGTCTTCGTTGCTGGCAAAGGATGGACACTGACCGCCGGTCAGAGCGATCCTGAGGGCTGCCCGTTCCGCATCGGTAAAGACCGGGCTGGTTTCGAATTCCCAGATCGCGGCCAGTTTCTCATCGGAAACACCGTTGTCCGCACCGTTCTTGAACGTATGGGCGGAACAATAGGTGCAGCCGTTGGAAAGGCTGGTGACATGGGCGATCATCCAGCGCAGTTCCGGATCGACCTTGCCGTCGGGATTGCGCACAACGGCACGGATCAGCCCGAGCGCGGCGCGGGCGATTTCCGGCCGCCGGGCCAGTGTCAGCATCGAATTGGCGACAAAGCCGGTGGCTGATGCCAGATGTTCGATATCAGCCTTTGCGGCCTCGGTCTCTTCAAGCGACAATGGTTCTATGTGCGGCATCGATCCCTCCTGCGGACAGAATCTCCTTATTATCCGTTTCCGTCAATACGCTTCAGCGGAGCGGCCTGGAGTTTCCGGAACGGCATCGGCGTGCAGGCATACCAAGCCTTGCGGCCAATTCCGAACCCGGTCATCAATCCGCACGTTTTATACAAGGCCGGTCCGGCCGCGCCGTAATCAATTCTCGGTATGAGGCGCATAATCATTCATGATCGCTGCAATCGGAAAATTGCTTTACCAGCAGAAATGCCGCCGGTTTGGTTGTCGTCGCAGGCTTGCCCGGATTATCGTGTCGCGAGGAGAACTGCATGTATGGCCAGATATTCAACGTCATCGGCCCGATATTCGTCATCACCTTTGTCGGTTACATTCTGGGCCGGGCCAATCGGGATGTGGACACAAGAACGATCAGTTCACTGGTTCTGTTTATCGCGACACCGTCACTGGTGTTTTCAACGCTGACGTCGCTGGAGATCGAAACCGCCACGCTGCTCAAGATGGCGCTGGCCGCAGGCCTTTGCGTGGCGATCGCGGCGGTCGCGGGTTATCTCGTGCTGACCGGTCTGCGCATGTCCTGGCAGACTTTCCTGCCCAGCCTGATGATGCCCAATTCAGGCAATATCGGCCTTCCGCTGGCTTTGCTGGCTTTCGGCGATCGTGGGCTGGTCCTTGGCATTTCGTATTTTTTTGTCATCGCGCTTCTGCAATATACCGTCGGAGCGGCGATATCCTCAGGCCAGTATCGGCTCGGCGACCTGCTGCGCCAGCCATTGATCTATTCCATCATCCTTGTCGCGATAGTGCTGCTGACGGGCGTCAGGGTGCCGGTGATCATCGCGACAACGACGGATCTGCTCGGCGGGATGATGATCCCGGCCATGCTTGTCATGCTCGGAGCATCCCTGGCGCGGCTGGGCGTGTCGGATCTGCGGCCGGCGATCGTCATTGCGCTGGCCCGGCTCGGCATCGGTATCCCGGCCGGGCTGGCGGTGATCTGGCTTTTGTCGCTGTCGGGGATCGAAGCGGGGGTTGTGTTCCTGCTGGCGTCGATGCCGACGGCCATCGTCAATTATGTCTTCGCTGAGCGATATCGTTCCGATGCGCAGCAGGTCGCCGGCGCGGTTGTCGTCTCGACGATGCTCAGTTTTGCCGTTTTGCCAGTCATCCTGGCGGCCACCTACTGGATTTCCGGGGTCAGCGCGTAAAGCAGGATTTGTCGATTACCCGAGTGTTGAAGCCAAAATATCGATTTTCTGTTGATCCGATTGAGCGATTGTCATATCATCCGACTTGATTTCATTGCCATCATTCCATCAGAAAAATTGATTTACATGAAGCTTCGTCAACTCAGGTTCCTTGTCGCTGTCTACGAAGAGCGTTCATTTACGGCGGCAGCGCGGCGGGCTCATGCCACCCAGTCCGGATTGAGCATGCAGATCAAGGAGTTGGAGGAACGGCTCGGCGTCCGCCTGTTTGACCGCTCGTCAACCGGTGTCACGCCGACCAGTGCGGGGGAAAAACTTTACAAACGGGCGACCCGCATTCTGCGCGAAGTCAGCGCAATCCAGAATGACATGGAGGCGCTTTCAGGCGAGATCAGCGGCACGGTACATGCCGGAATGATGCCGACGTTCGCCCGCGCGGTTCTGGCGCCGGTGCTTGAGCGCTTCGCCCGGCAATATCCGCATGTGGAAGTCAAGGTGACGGAAGCCTACAGCGCGGCGTTGAGCGACGAAGTGGCCAGCGGCCGGCTGGACGTGGCCGTAGTGCCTGCCGGGCCGGACATTGCCGGTTTGCGGGCGGAGCATCTTGATACTGACGTCGAGGTATTCGTCACGTCCACCAAGACCGCCCGAAAGCATCTGGAACCGGTCGATCTGAGCACATGCGAACCTTTGAAACTTGCGCTTCCCGGTCCAAGCAACGCCCGGCGCGACAAGATCGATACCTATCTGAAGACCTACGGCGTGCCGATCGAGAAGATCATGGAACTGGACACAATGATGGCGACGCTCGATCTGGTGGCCCGCAGCGACTGGACGACAATCCTGCCGGGCTGCCTGTGTCTGCCGGACATCGACCGGCCGAACCGGAAACTGCACCCGATCGTCCGACCGCCGCTGGCTGTCGATTATATCCTGATTGAGCCGGTATCGCAGACCCAGTCACCGGCGGCGCAATTGTTCACCGATGAGATCAGGAACCAGATCCGGCAGAATTGCGCCTTCTGCCGTGAAAAACTCGGCCCGGCGGTCATCGCCGACCCATGAGGGACCGTGACGGACAGTCTGCGTTCAGCCATTGCTTACGGCTGTATGATCGACGAGCCCGATGTTGCCCCGCTTTCAAGATCCCTGTGCGCGGTGACGATATCCGCCATTGCATAGGTCTGGCCGATCCTGACATTCAGCACGCCCTCTTCGATCAGTCGGAACACCTCTGCCGCTGACACCTGCAGATCCGCGTTGCTGCCGATATAGGTCGCCAATGTCGGGCGGCAGAAATAAAGCGAGCCCTTGTGCTGCAGCAGGCTGGGGCTCACCGGCGGCGCTTCGCCGGTCGTCGCGCCAAACGACATGAAATAGCCGCGCGGTGCAAGCGCATCGATCGAAGCGTCGAATGTCGCCTTGCCGACGGAATCGAAGACCACGGAAACGCCGGCGCCATCGGTCAGGCCCCGGGCCCGTTCTGCGATGTCATCCTTGGTCCGGTCGATGGCGTCGGCATAGCCGTTTTCCAGGATCAGACGGCAATTTTCCTCGCCCGATGTGACGCCGATCATCCGCGCGCCGAGATGCCGGCCCCATTGCCCGGCGAGCAGTCCGACGCCGCCGGATGCGGCATAAAACAGCACATCTTCACCGGCTTTGACCGGGTAAGCGCGGTTGAGCAGATATTCTACCGTCATGCCCTTCATCAGAACCGCCGCCGCAATCTCGTCGCTGATGCCATCGGGGATCCTGACCAGCCGGTCGGCGGAAAAATTGCGGTGTCTGGCATAGGCGCCCGGCGGTCCGGCGGCATAGGCGACCCTGTCGCCCACCTGCAGGCCGGTGACATTATCGCCGATTTCGACGATCCGCCCGGCCGCCTCAAGTCCGAGGCCGCTCGGCAGCGACATGGGATAATGCCCGGAGCGCTGATAGACATCCATGAAATTGAGACCGATCGCCGTCTGTTCGATCATGGCTTCGCCCGGGCCGGGCGGGGCGATTTCGATTTCCTGAAGCGTTAATGTATCTGCGGCGCCCTGTTCGGAAATGATGACAGCTGTGGTTTTCAATTCAATGCTCCGGATTGTTCAAACGACTGTCCCGGGCTCGGCCCGTGGCGCTTCAACCATACTAAGAGCATGTCCGCCGGTTTTTGTCATGATATTGGCTGATCCGGGCATTCAGGTGCGGTGATGACCAGTATCACGCATTCTAATTTGTTCTGATAATACGATCCGCATACGGTTTGCCCAGCAATTGGAACCAGGGGCGAACAATGCCACAGGTCATGCCGATGCCTGTCATCCAGGACGCCGAACCGGCGGTCAAAACCGCGGATCTGCGCGCCGCACTCGGCTGTTTTGCAACCGGCGTGGTCGTCGTGACAACGCTGGGCGACCAAGGCGCCCCGGTTGGCCTGACCATCAATTCGTTCAACTCCGTTTCGCTTGATCCGGCTTTGATCCTGTGGAGCCTGGCCCATTCGGCACCGAGCATCGGTGCGTTCCGCGATCATGGCGGATTTGTCATCAACATCCTGGCCGATGACCAGATTGAATTGTGCAAGCAGTTTGCCCGCCCGTCGGACAACAAGTTTGACGGTGTCATGTTTGACGCCGGTTACAAACGCGTGCCGCTGATCGCAGGTGCCGCCGCGCATCTGGAGTGCCGGACCTATGCCCGATATCCAGGCGGCGATCACGAAATCTATGTCGGCGAAGTTGTCGGAATATCAACGACGGAAAAGCCGCCGCTGGTCTTTCATCGCGGCCGGTTCGCCATGCTTTCGGGTACGGCGGTGCAGTCATGATAAACTCGGATGAAAATCGGATTTGCCGGGAGACACGATTATAAAAAACGGGAATGGTCAGATATCGCGCCAGCATTTCGGGAGCGAAGCAGAACATGGTTGATGTCGCGATCGCCGGGTTTGGCTGGTGGGGTCAGCATATGGTTCGCCGGCTGGACGCCAATTCCAAAATCAACGTCCGGCTGGTGATTGATCCGGCGGAAGAGCGCCTTGCGCAGGTACATGAACTGGGCCTGCCAAGCGTTGCAGACTTCGATGCGGCCCTTGCCGATCCGTCGATTGAAGCAATCATTCTGACCACGCCGAACACGATGCACGAAAGCCAGGTGGTTGCCGCTGCTGCAGCCGGAAAACACGTCTTTTGCGAAAAACCGCTTGGGCTGACGGGCGAAAGCGCCCGCAATTCCGTTGCCGCCTGTCAGGCTGCCGGGGTCATGCTCGGCATCGGCCATGAAAGGCGTTTCGAGCCGGCTCTGCAGCGGGTGCGCGATCTGGTGCGCGACGGTGCGCTTGGCACGGTGATGCATGCGGAAGCGGCGTTCAGCCACGACAAACTGGCCAGTGTGCCGGCCGGCGACTGGCGGACATCGAAAAGCGTATCGCCTGCGGCCGGCATGACGGCGATGGGCATCCACCTGAGCGACTTTTACATCTCGCTGTTTGGCCGGGTCAAAACGGTTCAGGCGCTGACAGCCGACCGGATCCTGGGCTGGGAAACACCCATCCGGATACGCCCGGCGGCGTGGCCGAACTTGTGCTTGCGCGCACCGGCCAGCCGCATCAGGTGGAGCGATATGAATGGACCGATACGGTGGTGGCGAACCTGGAAGCTTTTGCCGCTGCCATCAACGGCGAGGCGGAATATCCTTACACATATGACGAGATGGTGCATAATATCGAAGTGCTTGAAGCTGTTGCCCTGTCTGCCGAACGCGGTGAGACAGTTCATCTGGCAGCGACGTGATGGCCTCTCACGAGGCTGGAAACCAATATTGCTGCACTTTCGTGGTGCAGATACCGAAGGAGAGACTGAACCCCAATCGCCATAAAACAACAATCGGCGATCGGCCAATCGCAACCCGGACAAAAAGACCGGGATGCAAATCCACCAAGGGAGGAAAATTATGAAAAACTGGAAACTGGGTGCGGCTGTTGCCGCCATTGTCGGCCTGGCCTCAGGTTCGGCGTTTGCTGAGGACATTACGCTCAGGATCGGATCCGGGCACCCGCCTGGCGTGGTCTATGCCGGGCTGATGCAGAGTTACTTCCAGACGGAACTGAAAAAGCGCGTCGAAGAGCGCACCGATCATACGATCAATTTCGTTGAAGGGTACAGCGGCTCGATCGTCAAGGTCACCGAGGTTCTTGAAGGCGTCCAGGACGGCATTATCGATATCGGCGGCATGTGCTTCTGTTTCGAAGCCTCCAACCTGCCGCTGCATGCTTTCCAGGTGATGCTGCCGTTCGGTACGATGGACCCGGTCACCAGCCTGAAGACGGCCCAGGATGTCTATGCGCAGGTTCCCCATCTGACCAATGTGTTTGAGGAGAAGTTCAATCAGAAACTCCTCTCGCGCATCGCCGATGGCGGCTATAATCGAAGATCGCCGGCGCCGGCCTCAATCTGAACTGGCTGGAATATGCCGGTGTCAGCCCGGTCCAGAGTTCATTGGCGACCGCCTATACGGAAATGAAGACTCACGTCTATGAAGGCTGGATCATGTTTCCGAGCGCCTGGGTCAATCTCAAACTGTACGAACCCGGCCCATTTTACACACTGATCGGCTTCGGCTCGATCACATGGCACGGCCTGACGATCAACAACGACACCTGGGCGGAACTGCCGGCGGATGTTCAGGAGATCATGCTGGAAGTGGCGCGCGATTACGAAGAACAGACGGGCACGGTCAACCAGTCGGAATATGACAAGCATGTCAACACGCTGAAAGGCATCATCAAGGTCAATGAAATCGATCCTGCAGTGCGCAAGGCGTGGGCTGAATCGCTTGCAGCCTGGCCGCAGAAAATGGCCAGCGAACTGGACGCACAGGGACTGCCGGCATCGCAGGTTCTGAAGCTGACCCTGGAGGCGGCTGAGAAGAACGGCTATACTTGGCCGGTACGCTACGAGGTCAAATAGGCCGTCTGAATTCCGGCACACAGTCGAATCCTGCGGGCTTTGCTTTTTCATTCTCACCGACATCGTCTTTCGCGGCTTCAACATGCCGCTGCAGGGCATCAAGGAACTTGTCGCCAATTCGGTCGTGATGATTGTCTTTCTGCAGCTTGGATTTGCCGTGCGCAGCCGGTCGATGCTCAATGCCGATTTTCTGGTCCATCTGTTTGGACCCCGGGTCCGGAAGGTGCTCGCGGTGGCCGGATTTCTGATGGGAGCGGCGTTCTTTCTGATCCTCTTACATGGCGGTATCGAGCCGGCGCTCAGATCCTTTGCCAACGGCGAATATGACGGCGAGGGCGCGCTCAGAGTGCCGGTCTGGCCGGCGCGCTTCATGATCCTGCTCGGCAGTGCGATCGCCAGTTTCAATTATCTGCTGCTGGCGGCAATCGAGGCCTTCGATCTTGAGATTGAGGATCTCGCCCTATGACGTCGGGCGCAACGATGTCAGACGGGCGCCGGCCGTAATGTTCGACGTCGGCACAGCAACAATTATCATCGTGCTCCTGCTCGTCCTGGTCTTGCTCGGCGTCCATGTCGCGATTGCACTGGGCATGACCAGCGTTGTCGGAATTTATCTGGTGACGGGAAAATTCCGCATCGTCGAAGCAACGCTTGCAAGCACATCTGCCGAGGCGTTGCGCGATTTCACGTTCGCCGTCATTCCACTGTTTATGCTGATGGGTGAATTCATTGGCCGTTCTGGGGCGATTACCGACATTTATACTGCCATCAACCGGGGTATTCGCGGACTGCCGGGCCGGTTGGCTGTTGCGACGGTGCTCGGCAATACGATCTTTTCCTTCGTCACCGGTGTCAGCATTGCCTCAGCTGCTGCGTTTTCGCGGATCGCCTATCCGGAAATGAAGAGTTTCGGCTACCACCGGGGATTTGCCCTTGGCGCGATCGCCGGCAGTTCCTGCCTGGGAATGCTCATTCCGCCAAGCGTCCTGATGATTGTCTGGGGCATTCTGACAGAGCAGTCGATCGGCCGGCTGTTTCTGGCAGGGGTCCTGCCGGGGATCATGCTGGCATCGTTATTCCTGCTTTACGTCGTCGGATCTGCAATCATGCGTCCAGACATTGTCGGCGAGACCGAGGCCGGCGAACCGGTCGATGTACGTGCGGCGAGCGGTCCGGAGCCGGATGCTCTGCAGACAATTCTCAGCATCATCGGCATGTGCGCGATTATTTTTTCCGTTCTCGGCGGGATCTGGTACGGCGTTTTCACGCCAACGGAAGGTGCCGGCGCAGGGGCGGCACTGGCTCTGTTGTTTGCGGTTGCAAAGGGGATGCGCTGGGGCGGGTTGCTTCAGGCGATTTTCTCCGTCGGGCAGACCGCAGCGCCGATTCTCATCCTGCTGCTGATGGCGGCGCTTTATTCGCGAACTCTGGCCATGACCGGCGTGACCACGGCGATCCAGGACTTTTTCCTGAACTCAGGCCTTGAGCCCTGGATGATCCTGGTCTGCATGGTGCTGGTCTGGTTTCTGCTTGGCATGGTGATCGACTCCATATCGATCATGCTGCTCACCGTTCCGATCTTTGAACCGCTTGCGGCGGCGCTCGGGTTTGACCGGATCGCCTTTGCAATTGTCGGAATTCTGGCAATTGAAGCCGGGCTGCTTACGCCGCCGTTCGGGCTGCTGGTCTATACGGTCAAGGCGGCAATCCAGGACGACGATGTCAGTGTCAAACAGATCTTCATCAGCTCGATTCCCTACTGGATCATCATGCTGACCGGCATCGTGGCGATCATCATTTTCCCTCAGATCGCAAATTACCTACCGGACCTGCTGTTTTGAATTGCCACAAAAGCTTGCTTCAACACCTGTGTTTTTCAACCGTCAAGGAGACAAGACGATGCCTGGTTACTGGGTTGCCCGATCAAGAATTGCCGACCCCGCCGAATACAAGAAATATACCGACCTGGTTCCCGGTATTATTTCCCAGTTCGGCGGCAAGGTGCTGGCGCGCGGCGGCGATTACAAGATCCTCGAAGGTCCCGAAAAGTTTCACCGCTTTGTTGTGATCGAGTTTCCCACCATGGCCGATGCCATCGCCTGTCACGACTCCGATGCCTACCAGCAGGCGGCAGCGTTCAGAAAGAGCGGCGCCGGCGAAGTCGAACTGGTAATTGTCGACGGCATCGGCTAGATATTCCCGCGCTATTTGATCGCCTGCGGGTTGATCGGCGAACCTGCGCCGCCGGGCAGATGCAACGGCGGCGCCACGAAGAAAAACTCGTAGACACCGTCATCGGCGCAATCTGCTGCCAGTTCCTTGAGGTAGAAGATTTCACCCATGGAAATGCCGATCGCCGGGATAACCACCCAGTGCCACGGCTGGTTCGCCTCGTCGGTCTCGTTCGGACGCACCTCGCAGCCCCATGTGTCGGCACAAATCGCGGCGATATCCATTTCGCGGATCCAGTGCGCCGTCTCGAATGCCAGTCCCGGCGCGTCGCCGCCGGCATATCCGGACCAGTCGTTTTTCTCCAGGCAGCGCTCCTGGTGGCCGGTCCGCACGATCACGAAATCGCCTTTGCGGATCTCGACATTTTGCATTTTCGCGCAGCCGTCGAGATCGTCATTGGTAATGCCATAACCGTCTTCGAGACAATCGACACCCTTGTAACGGGCGACATCCAGCAGAACGCCGCGCCCGACCATTTTGTCGCGCACATTTTCAATGCCGAGCCGGGCCGCGCCCTGAACAGTCACATCAGTGGCCGGATAACCATTGTACATCTTGTCGTCGAGGAAGATATGGCTCAGCGCATCCCATTGCGTCGACGCCTGGCAGGGCATGTTGATGCCGTCATCGGCGTAGCGCAGATAGGCTTTGCCGTCGCCGTCCTGTTTGCCGGCGGCCGCATCGGTGCCGGTCGCCAGCATCTGATGGATCGGATTCCAGCGTCCGCCGAACAGGCCGGACTGGATCGGTTCCTTCAATGACAGACCAAGCGAAAAGACCTTGCCGCGTCTGATCAATCCGGCTGCCGCGACGATGTCCTCAGGGTCGATATTGTTCAGGGTGCCGATCTGGTCGTCCTTGCCCCAGCGGCCCCAGTTGGAGAGTTTCTTTGCGGTTTCATAGATTGTCTCACGCCCGAATGTCATGATGGTTTCCTCCCGATTTCGGTCCGTCTGTTATTTATCGATTGATAATATACCGCCGGCGGGGCAGCTTGCGAAGGGCGAAAGATTATGTGAATTTATCGACCGATAATAAGTTCACGCAACGGGTGAACGCCAGGAGGGCAGGATGCCGGACGCTGTTGTCCAGATCGACGGAGACCGTGATTCCAGGGTCTATGGCGACTTGCTTGATACCGCCCGTGAGCTTGCAGTCAAACTTCGCGCAAGGGCCGAAGAGACCGAGGAACTGCGCTGCCTGCCGCCGGAAACAGAGGCCGATCTGCATCGGACCGGAATGTTTCGCCTGCTGCAGCCGAAACGGGTCGGCGGTTATGAGCTGGATTATGTCGCACTGATCGACTTTGCCGAGGAACTGGCAAAGGGCGATGCGTCAGTCGCCTGGATCGTCAACAATCTCGGCAGCCACCACTGGATGCTGGCGATGTTTCCGGAAGCGGCGCAGGATGCGATCTGGGGCGAAAATCCCGAGACCTTGATTGCATCCTCATTTGTTTTTCCAGCTGGCAAGGCCGTGCAGGCCGAGGGCGGATACCGGCTTGCAGGGCGGTGGCCGTTTTCCTCCGGCGTCGATCCAAGCCGATGGAACATGCTCGGCGGCGTCGTGGCGCCGGTCGATGATCTGCAAGCGCCTGAGTTGCGCGTCTTTCTGGTGCCCAATGACGATTATCAGGTCATCGACACCTGGTTTACCGCAGGCCTGAAGGGAACCGGCTCCAAGGATGTTGAAGTGGATGATATGTTCGTGCCCGATGCCATGACGCTTGCGGTTGCCGATATTGCCGGCGGCGGATCGCCCGGCTCCGGCCGCAATCCCGGGGCGCTGTTCAAACTGCCGGTCTTTGCCCTGTTTCCGTTTGTCCTGACCGGTTGCGCGCTCGGTAACGCCCAGGCCTGCCTCGACGATTTTATCGAAACGACCAGACACAGGGTTTCCAAGTATAACCAGGCGCGATTGGCCGACTTCCAGTCGATCCAGATCAAGATATCGGAGGCCGGCGCCAAGATCGACGCGGCACGGCGGATCATGCGCGCGATCTGCATCGAAGCCATGAATGATGCGCGGGCGGGCAAAGTGCCCGATCTTCTGACCAAAACCCGTTATCGGCGGGACGGCGCCTTTTCGGTCGGCCTGTGCACCGAGGCGGTAGATCTGCTGTTTGCGGCCAGCGGCGCCGGTGGTCTGTATTCCGGCAGCAGCCTGCAGCGCCAGTTCCGCGACGCCCACGCGATCAATGCGCACATCGCATTCAATTTTGATGCGACCGGCGCCAACAACGGCAAGGTCGAGCTGGGCCTGCCGTCCGACAATCCGACGCTTTAGGAAAAGACGTATGTCCGATCCGGCTTCCAAGCCCGACAGAAACGCCGGCGCAAACGCCAAATCCGGCCCTGACGGCGACATCGATCCGCGGGCGCTGCGCAATGCGCTGGGTTGTTTCACAACCGGCGTGACGATCATCACCGCAATGAATGCGCAGGGAAAAAAAGCAGGGCTGACCGCGAATTCCTTCTCGTCGGTGTCGCTCAATCCGCCCCTGGTCTCCTGGAGCCTGTCACTATACGCGCCGAGCCTGGCCATCTTCCAGGATTCAAGCCATTTTGCGGTTCATGTTCTCGCCCGCGACCAGGAAGATCTGGCAATGCATTTTGCAACGCCGTCCGACGACAAATTTGCCGATATCCAGACCGTTGAGGGGCTTGGAGGTGCACCGCTGCTGGCGGGTGCGATCGCGACGTTTCAATGCCGGAATGCCTATCGTTATTATGGCGGCGATCACATCATTTTTCTTGGGGGCGTCGAATCATTCGAGGCCGGGGAGGGTGATCCCCTGCTTTTTTGCCGGGGTGCTTTCGGCGATTTTGCGAACGCTGAATGAGGACATCGATATGGCGGAGGGAACAGAAAAAACATTCGACGTGATATTCGAAGGTGTCGGTCGATCAAGCGGCAAGATGCGAAACGACATATCGGTCGAATGGCCGATGATGAAGGAGCGTTTCGAACTGGCGACCGATGAAGGCCCGTTCCATGGCGGCGATGGCACTGCGCCGCCGCCGCTGGCGCTTTTCACCGCAGCGCTGACCGGATGCCTGATGACTCAGATCAGGGCTTTTGCAAAACGGCTGGATATTCCGGTCCGCAATGTTGAAGTCCGCGCGCGGCTTCACTGGAATGGCAGGCAGGCCGGCGACGATCCCTATGTGACGGCCCCGGTTGCCTTCGACCTTGATGTCGATATCGACAGTGATGCCTCGGCCGCTGATCTTGAAAATTTGCTCAACTGTGCGCGCAAGGGCTGTTTTATCGAGCAGACGCTGGCGCAGGGGCTGATTGTCGGCCATCGCCTGAAGGTCGGAGAGGAATGGCGCCCGGTTTAGGATGAAGCAGGAATATCAGGTTGGAACGCTGACATGAACGAGACGTCGAATGTCATGCCGCGCAAGAAACGGCTGCCTTCTGAAGAGCGGCGGCAGGAATTCATCGCCAAGGCCGTGGTGTTTTTCTCCGAAGAGGGATTTGAGAGCAGCACCCGCGA
The DNA here is from genome assembly GCA_947259045.1 of uncultured Afifella sp. GTDB lineage: Bacteria > Pseudomonadota > Alphaproteobacteria > Rhizobiales > Afifellaceae > CAMYKZ01. The sequence continues at coordinate 6,585 of CAMYKZ010000073.1, read as the reverse complement.
ACTGGCCCGCAGGCTGGGTGTCACCCAGCCGCTGCTCTACCGGTATTTTCCAAGCAAGGACGACCTGATCCGCGAGGTCTACCAGGCGGTCTACCTCAATCGCTGGCAGCCGGAATGGGACGATTTGCTGTGTGACCGCTCGCGTCCGCTGCGTGACAGGCTGCAGGCGTTCTATGAGGCCTATACCGATGCGATTTTCACCCGTGAATGGATCCGGATCTATCTGTTTTCCGGCCTCAAGGGTGTCGATATCAATCGCCTGTATGTGGGGCTGGTTGAAGAGCGGATCCTCAAGCGCATCGTTGCCGAATACCGCCATGAAGCCGGCTTGTCGGAACAGCCGCCAAGCGCACCCGAACTGGAAATCGGCTGGGTCCTGCATGGCGGCATCTTCTATTACGGCGTGCGCAAATACATCTACGAATTGCCGGTTCTGGAAGACAAGACGCGGATGATATCCGACGCGCTTGAGGTTTTCCTGGGTGGCATCAAAACGGTATTTGCACCGAAATAACTAACCGGCTGCGCGAAGACATTATCCCGCGTCGGTACCGCGCGCCGGGTAGCCGTTTTCGACGGCGAACGGGATCTTGGAATGGAGAAATTCCAGGTCCGGCCGGGCCCATGGCATATTGGACGTATCAATGAGATAGATCCGTCCGTCAGGGCGGATCCAGAACAGGCCGGGCTCGGCGAAGATGTCGGCTTCCGCATCCTTGATCGCTCTTGAAATGTAAAGCCCCCACCTGCGGGCTGCGTCTTCGCTCAGGCCGTAACCGATCTTGGTCCGCGACAGCTCCCATTCATCGGCTGAACGCGCTGCGCGTTCGGCATCGTCCATGGATATCGCGATGACCGAAAAACCCGCCTGTTGATATTTTTCCACCAGACCGTCAAGCTTTTGCAGATAGGCCTTGCAGACCGGGCAATGATAACCGCGGTAAAAGACGATCATGGTGAAATTGTCTGGCGATTGGGCCGACAGATCCCAACTGCCGCTGCTGAGGGTCTCGACGGCAAGGGCGGGAGCCTGCGCCTCCGGCATCAGTTTCATTGTCATGGTGCTTCCTTCGCTTTGGTCTGCCAGAGGCTGGTGAAGATTGATTTTGTGGCTTATTTATAGTTCGATAAATAATCGCAGTTCCCGCCGGGAACAACCCGCTATTTCTCAATCAAGGGACTTTTCGGTGCGGCAGGGAGGCAGGAATGAAGGCGTCCGACTTCGACTATCAACGTCCGGCCACACTTGCGGAGGCGCTTTCGCTTCTTGCCGATACGGCGACCGATGCACGGCCGCTTGCCGGTGGACAGAGCCTGATGGCGATGATGAATTTCCGTTTGGCTGAGCCGGAATTGCTGGTTGATCTGAATGGAATCAACGATCTGGCCGGCCTAGTTGACAATGGTGATGAGATCGTCATCGGCGCGATGACCCGTTATGCCGAGCTTGAGCGATCGGATCTGGTGTCGACGCATCTTCCGCTGGTTGCTGCCGCCTTGCCGCATATTGCCCATCCGGCCATCCGCAACCGCGGGACGATCGGCGGGTCTGTCGCGCTGGCCGATCCCGCAGCGGAAATGCCGGCGGTTCTTCTGGCGCTTGGTGCAACCATCGTGACGGCATCAGCCAGCGGCGAACGAAGCATCGTGGCCGATGAATTTTTTCTCGGCCTTTATGAAACGGCGCTTGTATCAGGTGAAATCGTCAAGGCGGTTTCGCTGCCGAAGCCCACCGGTGCGGCACGCTTCGCTTTCTGTGAACTGGCTCGCCGGCATGGAGATTATGCCATGGCCGGTGTCGCGGTCACGGTGGAAAACACCAACCCGATCACCGGTGCGCGTATCGTTTTATTCGGTGTCGGCGACCGTGCTTTCCGCGCAAGCGGCGCCGAGCAGGCGCTGAACGGCCATGACATAACAGACGCCGAAGCACTTGAGCGTGCAGTGGGATCGCTTGCCGGTCTGGCGTTTGACGGCGATCTCAATGCATCGGCTGACACGAAGCGCTATCTGGCGCAAATCTTGCTCCGGCGTGCTGTCGGGGCGCTCTGAAGTTGGCAAAGTCAAATCAAATCACCATGACGGTGAACGGCGAACGGATCAGCCGGTCTGTGCCGGTACGCATGAATCTTGTCGATTTTCTGCGCGACGAACTCGGGCTGACGGGAAGCCATGTCGGCTGCGAGCATGGTGTCTGCGGCGCATGCACGCTGGAGGTCGGCGGCAGCATGATCCGCGGTTGCCTGATGCTCGCCGTTCAGGCCGACGGCCAGGAGGTGGTCACCATCGAAGGCCTGAGCGACACCGGCAGGATCGCCGCGCTGCAGACCGCCTTTCATCAACGCAACGCCTTACAGTGCGGTTATTGCACGCCGGGCATGCTGGCCAGTGCTGTGGCCTATGTCGAAAGCGGCGGCAGCGCCGACCGGACCGCGATCCGCGAATATATATCCGGCAATTATTGCCGCTGTACGGGCTACCAGGCGATCGTCGATGCAATCGCCGATGTGATCGAAGGGCGCGAAACAGCATGACCGGGCCGCTCAGCATTTTCGACAGACCGAACAGCTATATCGGCCGATCAATTGCCCGTCCGGATGCCAGGCGCCTGCTGGAAGGCCGGGGAAGCTATGTCGACGATCTGCAATTGCCGCGCATGGTTCACGCCGCCTTTGTCCGCTCGCCTCATGCCCATGCGCGCATCAGGTCCATCGAGACGGGTGCTGCAAAGGCATTGCCCGGGATTGTGGCGGTCTATAGCGGAGACGATCTGGTGCCGCATGTTTCGCCCTGGGTTGGTGTGCTGACGCATTTGCAGGGTCTGCGTTCGCCGCCGCAAATGCCGATGGCGGTCGAAGTCGCGCGCTGGCAGGGCGAGCCGGTGGTCATGGTCATCGCTGAAAGCCGCGCCGTTGCCGAAGATGCCTGCGGGCTGATTGAGGTCGAATACGAGCCGCTTGCGGCGGCCTGCGACATGGCGGCGGCGCTTGATGACGGCGCGCCGGTGATCCATGCCGAATTCGGCAGCAATCTTGCCTGGGAGCGGCTGGTCGACGCGGGCGATGTCGATGCCGCGTTCGGACGCGATGATGTTCGCATTGTCGAACGGTCATTCCGCTTCAACCGCCATACCGGCGTGACGCTGGAGCCGCGGGTATCGCTGGTGGAGTTCAATCCCGGCGACGGCATGATGACCTATCATTATTCCGGCCAGGCGCCGCACATGATGCAGGCGATCCTGTCAAAGCATCTCGGTCTTGCGGAGGAAAATATCCGGCTTGTCGCGCGCGATGTCGGCGGCTCCTTCGGGATCAAGATCCATACCTATGGCGACGATATTGCCACCGCCGCCGCGGCGATGATCCTGAAACGGCCGGTAAAGTTCGTTGCCGACCGGTTTGAGAGTTTCCAGTCGGATATTCATGCCCGCGATCATCTGATCGAAGGCCGGATCGGTGTCACGCAAGCCGGCGAGATCGTCGCACTGGAAATCGACGACCTGACGGGCATCGGGCCGTTCAGCGTCTATCCGCGCACCTCGGCGATCGAGTGCAACCAGATCCTCAATCTCACCGGCGCGCCCTACCGGATTCAAAACTACCGGGCGCGCGGGCGCGTCGTTTTCCAGAACAAGAATGTCATGAGCCAGTACAGGGCTGTCGGTCACCCCGTCGCCATGGCCGTCGCCGACGGTTTGCTGGAGGAAGCCGCGCACCTGATCGGCATGGATGCGGTTGAGATCAGGCGAAAGAACCTGATCGTCGACAATGCCTATCCGTGCGCCTCGGCCGCCGGCATGAAATTCGATGATCTGTCGCACCAGAAGGCGCTTGAGACGCTGGTTGAGATCATGGATTACGACCGGCTGCGGGCAGAGCAGGCGGAGATGCGCAAGGCCGGCATTCACCGCGGGATCGGGCTTGTCTCGATGGTTGAGGTGACCAATCCCAGCCCGATGTTCTACGGTATCGGCGGTGCGCCGATATCCGCCCAGGACGGCGCCAGCGTGCGGCTGGACGCCGGCGGTGCGCTGCATGTTTCCAGTTCCATTACTGAGCAGGGCCAGGGCACCAATACGATCATTGCGCAAATCGCAGCCGGTGTTTTCGGCGTCGATATCGGGCGCGTCAAGGTTACGACCGGCGATACGGCAAACGTTCCCTATGGCGGTGGCACATGGGCCTCGCGCGGCGCCGGCATTGGCGGCGAGGCGGTGCTGCAGGCGGCCGCCGCGCTGAAAGAACAGGTGCTTGAGATTGCCGCGGCGATTCTGCAGACGGAGCCGGATGCGCTCGACATTGCCGATGGCAATGTCGTCGACGGGGCCGGCGGTGCTGAGCGTATCGCGTTGGCGGAGCTTGCCAGGATCGTCTATTACCGCGGCAACGAATTACCGCCCGACATGAAACCGGAACTGATTGCGACCCGGCATTACCGCGTCACTGATTTCCCTTTCGTTTTCACCAACGGCGCGATGGCCGCCCATGTGGAGGTGGATACCGATACAGGTTTCATCAGGATTCTCGACTTCTGGGCTGTGGAGGATTGCGGCCGCATCATCAATCCGCGTCTGGTTGAGGAGCAGGTGCGCGGCGGCGTGGTTCAGGGTATCGGCGGCGCATTGTATGAGGAATGCCTCTATTCCGAAGACGGGCAGTTGATGAACGCATCGATGGCGTCGCCCATGTGGAAACGCCGACCAAGACCTCGACGCTGGGCGCCAAGGGCGCCGGCGAGGCCGGCACAGGCGGCGCGCCGGCGGCGCTGATGAACGCCGTCAATGACGCCATCCGCCCGCTTGGCGCATCGATCTTCGAACAGCCGATGACGCCGGAGCGCATCCTGAAGGCGCTCGGCAGCATCTGACGGCCCGCCGGGACGCGGCTCCGTTAACACGCATCCGAAGTGGGATTGAAGCAAGCTCGACGAAGGCCAGATAGTTGGTTGCCACGGCGGACATTCTGGACAAACCTGTGCGGGAGCGTCTGCTTTCTGGGGTGGCGCGGCCATCCTGTAGCTGGGTTCAAAACGGCAGAAGACCAAATGACCCGGAGCGGAAGTAGAGCGTCGAGGTCGCACATTTTGAATGTCCATCGCATTGAGCTGCAAATACGAAAGATGCAGCTATCCGGGTTTGTTGGACATCAAATTCTAGGAACGTGTGAGCGTAAATCGGCCGCGACATCGGCCCTGATCGTGTTGAAAGGTTCCTCGGCCGCTTTCCTCATTCATGGTTCCACTCAAACTATTGCTCTGTTCGCGCCCCTCGTGGACGAAGTAGGTTTTCATCTTGATACGGCCTCGCTCATCGACACTGCCTTTCCAGTTTCTGCCGTCGCCGATTGCGCCATCCCTGATGCGTAGATTAGTTTTCAACCGCTTCCACCCGCATGGGCCGGTGGCGATCCGCTCGACTACCCAGCGACCGTTTAGGTTGGCTAGCAAGCTGGTTGGGCAGGTTATCTCGCTGCTGCCCTTCAGCTTTTCGAGAATCTCAACTGGCGGATCGAGCGAAGTGATACGTTGTCCGGCGTTTCTGGCATAATTGCGCAGGCCCCGCTCGGTATTGCTGCCCCAAACGCCATCTGCACTTCCGGCAGAACAGCCCAGCCGATTTAGCTCGTTTTGAATGGAACGGACCAGCACTTGGTCTTTCTGGGAACCGGCCTGTTGTTCATCTTTGCGAGTATCGGTCGTTGGTTCGACGGCGGCAGGTACCGCAGCTGCGTCCTTTGCGGGCTGATCGGTTGCCGGAGTCAGCGCGGCGACCTTGGTTTCACCATCGGCACTGTCTGCTGCGTCAGTAGCCAGCGCACCCTGCAGAGTCGTCTGCTCCTCCGCAGCCGCAGCCGTCTGAACCTGCTCAAAGTCAGCGATCTTCAACTTTGCGATATCGGCGAACAATCCAGCCGGGTATCGGACCAGATAGGACTGGAAGAACGCTTTGCGCTCTGCGTCCTTGATGGAATTCCAGTAGGCAATCTCCACCTCGGCCGAAGCGTTGTCGCCCAAGGCTGACTGGCCTGCCGGATTGTCAGCCTGGTCCGGGCTCTGCACCATGGCCGGCTTGGCGACCAGGATGACGTCACCGGTGAGGGAGGAATTCTCCCAGGGTACCTGCTTGCCGGCGGTCACATTCAGAACGTCGTTCCGGACTTTGCGCATGCTGCGGGAAATATCCTCACCTGGCGTGCCGATATGTTTGACAAGCGCGGTTGTAAACGGGCTGTTGCGGCCGGTTCCGTCAAGCGCGACATTGCCAGGTTGTGTTGAGAATGAAATCAGCGTTCCCACGCCGCTGCTGATCCGGGCAAGCCCCCGGCCCACATCCGTGGACCGCGTTCCCATGGAGCGGGCAAGATTGCGGGCCAACGGATTGTTGCGGCAGGCATCCAGGAAAACCAGGTTGGTTTTCGTCTTGCGCTCCATCGCCGACATGACTAGATCGATGGGGAAGGCTTCGAAATCAAGGTCATCATAGGTTTCCAGCCTTGCATCGACCGGCGCCAGGTAATTGCGGCCATTCACCTGCAGCCCGTGTCCGGCGTAATAGAAAAGCCCGATCTCGGCATCGGAAAGGGCGTT
>CAMYKZ010000072.1 GCA_947259045.1 uncultured Afifella sp. | reverse complement strand
CTCTCCGATCAGGCAGCATGGGATCGTGCGTTGCGGCCCAAGACATGCAAGCTGGCTTGTCACCCCTCATTGGCGCGCGCAGTATCGGCGAAGCTACGGCGCAAATGGTCTCCGGAGCAGATCGCCGGCTGGCTCAAACGCACCTTTCCGGGAGAGACACACAGGCAAGTGTCACACGAAACGATCTATCGAAGCCTGTACATTCAGGCACGTGGCGTGTTGAAGAAGGAGCTTCTGGAGCACCTTCGGGCGAAGCGTACGGTCCGCCGCTCCAGGCACGCCAGCCTCAAGCGCAATGGACTGGGGCAGGTCAAGGATGCGGTCTCGATCAGGGAAAGACCACCAACTGTTGAAGATCGTGCCGTACCTGGTCATTGGGAAGGTGACCTGATCGGCGGCTCCAAGAACAGCTACGTTGCCACTTTGGTCGAGCGGCAGTCGCGATATGTGATGTTGGTCAAAGTCGCCAACAAGGACACCGAAAGCGTAATCTCGGCGCTGATCAAGCAGTCCAAGCGGTTGCCCAAGGAACTCTACAAATCCTTGACATGGGATCGCGGCAAAGAAATGGCTGATCATCCGCGTCTAACAATGGCGACGGATATCGAGGTCTACTTTTGCGACCCTCAATCGCCTTGGCAACGCGGGTCGAACGAAAACACCAACCGTCTTCTGCGCCAGTACCTGCCCCGAGGAACCGATCTATCCGTTCACTCACAAGCCAAGCTGAGTGCGATTGCACGGCAGATGAACGAACGACCTCGCAAGACCTTGCAATATCAAACACCAGCTGAGAAGTTTGCCCAGTGTGTTGCGGCGATCAATTGAATCCACCAGGTCAAACTGACGTTCGCTCCAATTTCCAGGTTTTGATGCAGTTTTCCCTTTAGGTTGCGGGCCTTAGGTTCTTGGACGAAATCCTGATCGGAATACCCGCCACGGAAAAATGTATCGGTAGACAATCTGCCGCAGACCTCACGGATTGTTTGTGCGCTGCCGCTTCATACCTCCTTTTAAGTATGATTAAGTATGACACTCTTTTTGAAGGACGGCACATGACAGATACCAAGGACTATGGATCCGAGCCCTATGTCGTAGACATCGAGAAAGACACGCTTGAAAATCCCAACTTTCGCACCACGCGCTGGACCGGCAAGAACATCCAGCTGACACTGATGACGATCCCGGTGGGCGGCGATATCGGGCTCGAGGTGCACGAAACCCATGACCAGTTCCTGCGCCTTGAACAGGGCACCGGCCGTGTTCAAATGGGGCCGTCCAGAGATCAGTTGAACTTTGAGCGGGAGGTTGGTGCGGACTGGGCCGTGTTCGTCCCTGCCGGGTCCTGGCACAACATTACCAATATCGGCGACGAGCCGATCAAGCTGTATGCGATCTATGGCCCGCCGGATCACCTCCACGGCACGGTACACGCGACGCAGGCCGACGCTGAAAACGACCCGAACGAGCATTGAATCACAATAGCCGCTCCTTGAGGGCGGCTATTCCACTGTTGGCGGTAATACTGGCCAGATGTGCTAATTGCGCCACCAAACGAGAAGGGCCTGCGCCCATTGCAGTCGCCTGCCAAATTGGAATTCTGCAATCGCATGTGTCCAACGCTGGCAGATTCAGCAGCGGCGAATTGCGAGATACCGGGCGGGGGAATCGGTCGGACAAGTGACACAAAGCGCCTTCGGCCCATCCTGCGCCGGGTCCCCGGTCCGGTGACGGGGCTCTGCCCCGCACGCCCGGTGATGACGTGACGGGGCTGGACGAGCGGTCGCGGTGATGACGTGACAGGGGTTCGATGAGCGGTTGCGGCGATGGCGTCGCGTGGCGGGACGACGGGCGGTGGCGGTGACGTGGCTGGATACAGTGTGTCCAGGCGCTTGTACGCCAATCGCCTCGAAGGCCGGCTTCCGGCACGTTTCCAGCGCCGGGCCAGAGCCCATTGTTCCTGTACCACACTGACATTCGGGACATCGCAGAGGCGGCCGATCAGGCCGCAGGGCGATCCGGAGACGATGAATCGAGCGCGAAACCGGCAGACGCGCCGGGCAGATTGCATTATCGTCGGCAAAACGTTTTGGATATCTCGGACATGGCCCAGCCGCCGGTAACGATGTGTCGCCGAATGAGCACCGGATTTCTCGCAGCCATCCTGGTCGTCATCCGGTGCGGGTTCGCGCAGGCCGATACCACGGTCGGAGTCGAACGGCGCGGCGCGTCCGCGGATGGGCGGTCCGATGTGCACGAGACCGCACGAATGTTTGTCGCCAGGACCTGCGGCACGATCGAGACCGAGGCCAAGCGCAGCGGCCTGCCGCCCGGTTTTTTCGCCCGCCTGATCTGGCAGGAAAGCCGCTTCGATCCGAACGCGATCAGCCCCAAGGGTGCACGTGGTATCGCCCAGTTCATGCCGGGAACGGCGCGAGAGCGCGGTCTTGCCGATCCGTTCGATGCAAAGACGGCGCTTGCGGCTTCCGCGGCCTTCCTGGAGGACCTCAAAAATCAGTTCGGAAACCTCGGCCTAGCGTCTGCAGCCTACAATGCCGGTCCGGACCGGGTGGCGCGCTGGCGCAACGGTACGTCGCGATTGCCGAGGGAAACACGGGGTTTTGTCCGGGCGATCACCGGACTGACGGCCGAGGAATGGGCGTCGCCGGATGTCGATGTGCCCGACTTCGCGCTGCACGAGACACTCCCCTTCGTGAAGGCCTGTCAGAAATTCGCTTCTCTCGTGCGCCGATCGCCTGGCAGGGAATCCGGCGGAGGCCTTGCTGAAAAACCCTGGGGAGCGCTGATTGCGTCCCACTTCACAAGGAAGGGTGCGGAGGCGGCGCTGAAGCGTCTCGCCGGTGCCCACAGCGTCGTTGCCGAACACCAGCCGATCGAATTTCTCAGGCGGCGAAATCCCTCGCGCGGCGGCAAGGCCATGGTTCGGGTCATGCTCGGAGCCGATGACCGCAAGACCGCCGGTGCGCTTTGCCGCCGGATGAACCGTGACGGCGGCGCCTGCATCGTCGTCAAGAATTGATCTGGCGGAATTGATCACCGCGCGTGCGCCATGCCGGGTCACTGCTTCTGATGCTGTGGAGACCGTTCACGCCAGCGCCGGATTCAACTTCCGCAACCGGCGACGGCCCAGCGGTTTATCTCCAGTTTTGCGGACCGCGTGGCCGGTTGCGCAAACCGGCCGATCAGCCGCCATTGTGTTCTTGTGGCAAAAAGCCTATATTGAGGATACGTCTTGCATTTGATTTGCGTTGCTGAATAGCCGGTTATCCGAATAGCTTAGTTTTCCCCTGACAATGTGAACGTAAAGACAATCGCGCCCTCACATGGTGTGACGCGCGAACTTCAATATCACAGGATATCCCTAAAATGACGACTGGCACTGTAAAATTTTTTAATGCAACCAAAGGCTTCGGCTTTATCGAGCCCGACGATGGCTCCAAGGACGCGTTTGTCCATATTTCGGCCGTGGAACGCGCCGGACTGAGCAGCCTGAACGAAGGCCAGAAGGTCACCTATGAGCTTCAGACCGGACAGAACGGCAAGGCTTCCGCCGAAAACCTGACCGTCGAAGACTGATAATCGAGGCGCTGCCCCCGGCGACAGTCGGGGGCAGGGTCTGCGCGCCGGACACGAACATTCCGGCAACCGCGGTCGGATCTGACGATCCGGCGGGACTCGGCAACAGGGCTGCCGAACAGGGGCGAATATGAGTGCCTGATATGGTGCCTGGGAGTGCGGCGCATTCGGTTTGTACCGATTGTTTCCGCCGCACCGGTAACCACGACCGGAATTTAATGTTGCGGCGTCCGTGGTGTGGTCCCAGCCTTGCGCCGAAACGCGCAACGAACCGCAATCGGTTCAACCCGACCGACGGGCACATTTTCACTCCAAACGGCGCAAGCCGACCAAGGAGGACGACCGACATGCAGAAATCTGCACGATCCAAAGCGGAAGAGCAATTCACCGCGACCCAGAAAGAAACCAGGCAGATCCTGACGGATATCGAAAGACAGCATCACGACCGGGCTGCCAACATGGCAAAACAGAAGGCTATGCGGCTGGCCAAACAGGCCGCCGAGCGGGAAGCCGCCGCAGCGGAAGCGGCCGCCAAGGCCAAGCTGATCAAGAAGGCCGCCAGGGCGAAGTCTGCGAAAAAAGCCGCCAAGGCGAGCTAATCCGCTTTGCACGGATACAGCCGCGAAGGCGCCACGCCTTTTGGGCCGGGGAATCATTTTTCGATCCGCTAGCAGCAGCAATCCGGCTATACCGTGCCGGGTGATTTAGCCCGGCCAGTCTCGGCAGGAGGCCCTTTGTCGGCCTTCCGGGCGAGGAGGCACCGCCATATCGGTTTCACCAGCATCACCAATGGCGCCGTCGGTAGGGCCAACACGGGCTGCAAACGGCCTGGGCATGGCCTGCATGGCCGGCGGCATGTTTCTGTTTTCCGCTGTCGATACGCTGGCCAAATATCTGACTGAGAGCTTCCACCCCATTCAGATCGTCTGGTCGCGCCAATCGGGGCTGTTGATCGGCGTGGTCATCTTGTTGGCGCTTCGCGGCGGTTCGGTCCTGCGCACGGAATTTCCCGGACTGCAGATCGCGCGCGGCGCCATGGCGGCCGGGTCGGCCGCTTTGTTCATTGTCGCTGTCGGTTATGTGCCGCTTGCCGACGCCGTGGCCGTCAGCTTTGTTGTCCCCTTTATGGTGACCGTGCTCGGGGCGCTGGTCTTGCGCGAACCGGTCGGCGTTCGCCGCTGGGTTGCCGTCGCTATCGGTTTCATCGGGGCGCTGATCGTGATCCGTCCCGGTGTCGGGGTCATCCATCCCGCAGTGTTCCTGGTGTTGTTGGCGGCAACCCTGTTTGCCGTGCGTCAGATCCTGTCGCGCGTCCTGAGCAAATCCGACCGCACCGTCACGACAATTGCCTATACGGCCCTGACCGCCAGCCTGATCTTGAGCCTGCCGCTGCCGTTTTTCTGGCGCTGGCCCGCCACCGGCTTCGAACTGACGCTGTTTGCCGGCATGGCGATTATGGCGGCGATTGCAGAGTGTCTCGTCATCAAGGCGTTGGAGCTGACGCAGGCGGTCGTCGTCGCACCGATCCACTACACCCTGCTGATATGGGGTACGATGTACGGATATCTGGTCTTTGCCCAACTGCCTGATCTGTGGACCTGGGCCGGTGCGCTGATCATTGTCGCGACCGGACTTTACACCCTGCAACGGGAACGGATGGTGGCCCGGTCCAGCCGGTCATAACGGCGAAGGTACCGGCACCGCCGGCAAGATTGAGTGGTTGCCGCTCACGACATTTCCATCATTTGCGCCACCTCGATCGTCGCCGTGTCCATATCCAGGAACGGGCACGATTTTGCCATGTCAAGCGCAGCCTCCATGCTGTCGGCTTCGATGACGGAAAATCCCGACAGCGGATTGGACCCGCCATCGTCCGCCACACCGCCGGCACTGACCGTTTTGGACATCCCGAGCGGCGTGCCCGGATTGACGATCGCGTCGCCAAGGCCGTCGAGCCAGGCGTTCCACTTGGCCATCATTTCGGCGCCTTCTTCGGGTGTCTCCGGCTTCTTTCCACCGTGATAGGCAAAGATGTAATTCGACATGGCGTGGTCTCCTGTTTCTTTTCGGGGCTCAATAAAATGAACTGTTTGGTTTAGTATTATCTCTGTGTTATACAGTCAACCGGTTGGTTCAATAAAAACGGAAGATTATGGAAATCCTCGATACGACCTTCGCGGCGCTGAGTGATGGAACACGCCGCGCCATTCTGCAACGGCTGAGGCAGGGGGAGGCGCGTCTCTCCGATCTGGCGGAACCGTTCGACATGTCGCAAACCGCCGTGTCCAAGCACGTGCGCGTGCTGAGCGATGCCGGCCTGCTGATCGTCGAGAAACGCGGGCGGACGCGCCATTGCCGGCTCAATGCCGAACCGATGAAGGCGGCGACCGACTGGCTGATCGACTATCAGGCGTTCTGGACACAGCAGTTCGACAATCTGGCGCAACATCTGGCGGGCGAGGGCAACTGACGATGGAATTTGTCCAATCCGCGCCCGGAGATGATCCGATTGTCGTTGAGGGGTATTTTGCCGCAAGTCCGGCAAGGGTTTTTCACGCGTGGACTGACCCGGATATCGTCATGAAATGGTTTGGACAGGCGCCGGATTCGCTGCACGCTGCGACGATCGATCTGCGGCCGGGCGGCGCATGGCGTTTCGTAAAGTCCAGCGATGCGGAGAAATCTGTCGGCTTTGAAGGGCAATATCTGGAAATCGTGCCGGGCAAGCGGCTTGTTTTCTCCTGGGCACATGTCATCACGCATGCAAACGGGGAGCGCGAGGCCACACCTTATTCGCGGGTCGAGGTCAGTTTCACGCCTCGCGGCAAGGGTACATTTGTCCGCCTTGTCCATTCTGCGGTTCGCAGCGAAGATGCCCGCCAGGGTATCGGCAGGGGCTGGGAAGCGGCGTTTGGTTTCCTGACCGGGGCGCTTGGCTGATCTGCTGGAGATGGAATGCAATGACAAGCGCATGTGCGTTTGACGCTTGCCGCAATTGCCAGGCAGGTTCCGTGGCTGATGCAGGCGTTCTTGAAGGCACAATGCGATTGATATTGCGGCTCATCTGCGTTGTTGGTTCATTCACCACAACAAACTGAAAAACTTCAATATTCCGGCGGATTTCCGGTATTTCCCACAACCCGATCGCAACGTTTAAGATGCAAATGGGCCGAAAATAGCTATATGATCAGGCATATTCGTTTCCATGTTCAATAAAGGGGGCCATCGATGAGCCAGTTCGATACCGCGATTCGCGAAGCTGAAGCCGAGGTCAAGAGATCACGCGACAGGCTTGCTTCACTGACAAAATCCTTCGATGCGGTTGAACAGGCGGTTGGCAGTGATACCGACATTGCCATCGACATCGACAATGCCACGCTTGACGATGTGCGCTCCCACAATGAGACGATGAACCATTCCATTGCCGAGCTGATCATCGGCCTGGATTCAGTGACTTCGGAATTCTCCTCCCAATTCGACCAGATGCGGCAGAAAACCGGCTGGGAGAGTTTTGTCGGGTTCTTTTCCTCCGCCAAGTCGGAATCAATGCGTGAACAGAGGGTTCGCACGGCATCCATCGATGACAAGCTGCAGGACCTGATCGGCAAGTCGGATATCATTGTCAACATTCTGCAGGGCCAGATGGATGCGCTGACGCACCACCGCGAAAAGGTCGAGGTCAATCTGAAATCGACATTGTCGGAGCGCGAGGCCGTGGTCGAAACGCTGGAGAACGTCAAGGCGCAGATCCTGGCGATGGATCCGGCGGTCATCGAGCTTGAGAACAAGATTTCGGTGGAGCAGGATCCGGCAGCACGCACCCGGCTTGAGACGGAACTGGCGGAAATGAATGCGCGCTATAACGAACTGGTCAAGGCCGAGCAGGTGGATCTCGCCAAATCGCAGACACTTGAGCGTTATATCGAAAAGGGCAAGAGTTGGGTCGATTCGCTGCAGAACCAGCTGGCGACCCAGATGGTCTTGATCAACAAACTGCAGACCGACACCAAGCAGCGGGTGGTGTTGTACGATGCCCTGACGAAATCGCTGAAGACGGCGCAGCAGCAGGATATCGCCCACCGGATCAACGAGATCGGCGTGGAAACCGACAAGCAGGCCCAGGCTGCAATGGCGGCGATCGGTTCAGCGACCCAGCACCGCATGGCGGAAATGATGGAAGCGCACGAAGACCAGATGGTGTTTGCCCGCAAGGTGCTGGAGGAAAAGGCCAAATCGGATGAGCGGTTTGCCCGGCGGTTCGGTGACCTGATGGAAAAACATGACAAGAACCTCTATGGCAACACCTCGCCTTAAGTCCGGCGATGGCTGAAAACACCATTTCAGAATTTGAGACTGACACGCTGCCGGCATCGTCCGGCGCGTCGGGAGACGTGGATCTTCCGGCCCATGCGGCCGCGCGGCGCTATTTCGACAAATTCGACGCGATCACCGGTTATCTGCACGTATTGGCTGAAACCCATTTCCGGGATGGTGCCGAGACGGCCTTCGCAGGCCGCGAGGTCGATTGCATCGAGAGCTATCTGCGCGCTTTGTCTCGAACGTTTACAGCGCTTTCAACCAAATACCTGATGACCGGACTGGTGACCAGCCGCGCGCCGGCGGCGGTGGAGATCGACCGGTCCGATTCCGGATTTCCGGTGTTCCGCGAAATCATGCAGATGGCAAACGATCTGACCCAGGCAGACCGGCATCTGGGCACACTGCCCGATCAGCAGCGCATCAAGGCGCAGATGATCGACCATATTCTGAGCGAGCACACGATCCCGCGGCAGTTGCAGTTCGCGCTCAGCCAACGGATCTATTATGAGAGCCTGAAACAGGACACATTGTTTCTCGCCCAGAACGATCCGGTTCTGAGTTGGCTCGGCAACAAGGGACCGAGCAGGCGGGAGTTTCTGATCCACTGGGCTGTTTATGACAGCCAGAACAACGTGCCGAACATTTATGTTATGATGGTGGAAGATTCCGGCCTCAGGGCGCTGCACCGCGACGACGAACGCTGGCCATTGGTGCAAAGCCACCTGATGGCGCAGTCGCTGTCGTCGCTGAAACTGCTGACGATTGCCCGCGGTTTCGACAAGGATTTCCCCGACTTGCATCCGAAATATCTCAAGCGGATCCATGTCGGTCCGATGTATTCCAATACCTTCACCAGCCAGCGCAACGACGTGCACAATATCCTTGCGGAAGCCGGCGGCGAGCCGGGGCAGGACTGGCTGCTTGTCTGGACCAGCGAGACGCTGATCTCCAGGAAAACCAAAAATGTGCGCGCAGGCCTGTTCGGCTCCGTGCCCCAGGAGGTATTTGTGCTGGATCATGCCGATGCTGCTGCCCTGGATACCGGGGCAAGCGATCTGGAACGGTCGATCATTCTGCCGTACCGGCCCTATCAGGCGCTGCTGGCGGGCCGGGCGCCGGCACTGAAACATTACAAGCGCTATGTCGTCGGCCCGGACGGCAGTGTTCTGGCCGGAGCCTGACGATGATAATTTCGAACACGACACTTGCAAACACGTCACTTGCGACGGCGGGATAATCATGACGACATCGAAGAACCAGATGGAAATCCGCGAAGCCGACATTACCGGCCACTATGCCCAGGCCTATCAGCGGCTGAGCAGCCTCGATCATGCGCCGCGGATTGCAGCGGCGCGGGCTGAGCCTGCGAGGGTTTCGTCGCGCTCCAAACTGCCGGGCCGCCGCTCTTTTCGCTCCACGACGCCGGGTCTTACGACTGCCAGGACTGAACGGGCCGGCAATGTCGATCTGATCAGCCGGATCGGCTCCGTTGATGAGGACGATCCGCTGATGAGCCCGACGCAGGCCCAGACACTGCATATCCTGCGCCGGGCAATGGCGACAGCCGATGCGGTGGTCGACCTGTTTTCAGATCAGACGGCACTCGGGCGCCTGAAACAGCAGAACCTGGAGGGGCAACTCGGCGGCTCCGACAAAGCGGTGTTTGGCGACCTGCTGGCGGCTGCATCGCTGATCGGGCTGCACACATTTGCCAATATGAGCCTGTTCCTGCTGGCAAATCTTGGCGGAGACCAGGCGGAGCGGGAAATCAATGTCGAAGACGTTGAGGAAATCCTGCTCGACAATCCGCCGCTGGCGATTGCCGGCATCGTCTGGGAGCTGGACCAGGTGCTGGCCACAATGGTCAACGGCGAAGATGAACTGGTGCCGGTGATCACGGCGTTTTTCGAAACGCTGCTTGAGAACCTGGAAATCCGCGCCGGGTCGACACCTGCGACGGAGGCGTTCACCGCCGTCTCATACCGGGTGGCGGCCGATGATTTCGTCATTGAAGGGTTCACGCCGTCGCTGCGCAGCCGATCCACGGCGCTGACCATGACGTTCAAGAAACCCAATGAGGTCGTCGGCAATCATATCGCCAAATATCAGAGCCTGAAGCTCGCCAAGATGATGATGGCCTATGATTTCGATCGGCAGCTCAATCCGTTTGCCGAACTGGGCGGATTCATCTTTACCTTTCTGGGCGACGGCAAGCCGGGAACCGGCAAAACCACTTTGATCCAGATGATCGCGGGACTTCTGAACGATTATTGCCAGAATGCGGGTTACCCGTTCCGCTATGAGAACCTGTCGTCGGACAGTATCGACAGCTATCAGGGCAAATCGGCGCAGAATACCAAGGCCTTCGTCCGCAACGTGCTCGACCCGCATGTGATCGGCTTCGGCACAATCGACGATATCGACCAGATCGCCGGCGTGCGCGGTGACCGGCAATCGTCTGCCGGGCAGCAGGAAATCACTGCGGTGCTGATGGAAAGCTTCGCCGGCGCCAACACTGTTGTGCGCGGCAATTGCACGTTCGGGATGTTTTCCAACTATCCGGAGAATGTCGACGGTG
Source organism: uncultured Afifella sp. (assembly GCA_947259045.1). Classification (GTDB taxonomy): domain Bacteria; phylum Pseudomonadota; class Alphaproteobacteria; order Rhizobiales; family Afifellaceae; genus CAMYKZ01. The sequence continues at coordinate 23,017 of CAMYKZ010000072.1, read as the reverse complement.
CGTTGCGCCAGCGTGCCGGATCGCGTTTCCTGGTCGACGGACCGCAGAGCCGCGAGGATTATATCGATATCCTGTCGCTGCTGATGGGCAAGAACCATACCGTACCTGTTGGCGAGCATGATCTGTTCGGGGCCCAGGAAATCCGCAAGGCAGTCGCCCGATCCTACAGTTCGCACAATGTTCCCAATGGCGATGCGCTGCGGGAGATTTTCGAACGTGTGCAGAATGATCTGGGACAACTGGATACCATTGCCAAGCTCGGTTCCTATCTGAAAGCCATCCAGGAATATGACGAGCGCTTTACCGGACGAGCCGTGAAAAACGTCACCGATGCGGTAAAGATGCGGGCGATGGATTTCGAACTGCCCGATGAATGGATGGACGATCCTGAATTGTTCCTGCGCAAGGATTATGATGCCAAGAAAGCCATGATCAACGATCTGGTGCAGCCGGTGACGGCAGAAATCGTGATCCAGGAAATCAACCGTTATGCGGATTCAGAATTCCGCTATGCCGACACGTCCGACGAAACCGCAATCGAGGCCCGGGTTCGGGACATGCGGCTGCTCGATGAAGCGCGACGGCGCTATGCGGCGGAGACCTGAGACCTGATGGAGCAGCTTGTCGAACATGGTCTGATCTATGGCAATCTGATCGCCGTCAACACGCCGGTGATGCGGGAACGCTACAATGCGGCGCTGGAGGAACTGACCGGCAGGACGACGAGTCTGGACGAATTCCATATCGACCTGTCAGGATATTCCCCCGAGATTGGCGAAGAGTTTTCCGATGCGCTCTATCTCAACCCGAACGGCTGTAACCGGCAGTTCATCCTGCTCAGTGTCGAACAGCGCAAATGTCCGCTGATCGACTCGCATTTTTCCACCAGCCGGTCGATCCTGCGCCAGTTCATCAATGACAATTATGCTCAGCTTGTGGCTCTGACCGCCCGCGATGCGGTCATCGGCGAGCTGGACAATTCCACCTGGCGCATCGACGATATCGAAGACGTGGTAACGATCCGCAAGATCAATGTACGGGTCGATTCATCGCGCCGGCTGATTGGCAAGGCTGAGGAACTCAAAACGGCAATCGAAAATTTTCATGCAAGCGATACCGACTGGTGGGACGATGCCGTATTGTCGCGCATGTGCACGCTTGCCGAAGCTGTTGGCGATATCAAACGGCACTCTGTCGTTCCCGAAAAGGTCAGCTACCGGAAGGGCAATTTCCATACCCGTCATTTTGGCGGCCTATACGTGTTCCGCCAGATTGGCGAGCCCGCGGTGATATCCTGTGATCCGGAGTTCGACATGAAGGTCCCGGAACCTTACCGGCATATCCGGATCAGCGACGGCTCCGCGCTCAGCGCATTTCTGCTCAAGAACCGACTCATTGAGAATGTGCTGCAGCTGGACTGGCTGGACCAGAGGTCATTGCTGCGTGAGCGGATGGATTTCATGCTGATCGATCTTTTGTCGGGCCTTTCGGAACCGCCCGATCTGGCTGTCATGCGGCGGTCGGATTTCCGCCGCGCTGCGCGCTGGCATCTGGGTGAACTGCCGGATGAATTTGAAAGCCTTTCCGATGTGGTCCGGGCTCTTGAGCAAAACCTCGCGCCGGAAGAGATTGCAGCCGGGAAAGCTGGACATTTCTATCTCATGCGTGCGGCGCAGAACGAGGACAGGGAACTGGTCAATCACATGCTTGCGCGGCTGACGCCGCTCGACTTCCGGCAATTGTTCATCTGCAACAAGGAGCTGTTCTACGAAAGTTACCGGTCCTGGCCGCAGAGCAAGCGCGATTATGTTGCAAGCTTTCTTGCCGAAACCTATTTGCCGGACAAGGCAGCGGCGCGCGAAAGCCTCTATGGACATGGGCAAAGGCCCACGGCCAAACCCTGGGGTGATGCGCCAAAACCGCGATCGGCGGTTGAAGGCGCGCTTGAATTCATTGACAGTCATGATTGGACGGGAGGGCAGAACTGATGATTGGCTGGGTCTTCAGGCTGATCGTGATATTTGCGATTTTGAGCCTGGTCTATATCGCCTTGTCGCGTTACCAGCGCTGGGAGGAGGGACGCAGGCTGCAATCGGAATACGATGCCGAGCCCGATCCCGATATCGACCGCGAGACGTTCATTGCCGAAGGCATGCACCGCTATAACGGATCCCTGAAACGGAACCTGTTGATCGAGGTTTACGGCATTCCGGTCGCTGCAATCATTGTGCTGTATTTATTGGCGGAGTATGGCTGACCCATGCATATTATCAGATTTCTCAAATGGCCGTTCCTGATTGCCGGTATTCTGGCTGTTGCGGCGGTTCTGAATTTCTTTCTCCCCTCCAAGGATGTCGTGCGCATTGTCGGGGTTGAAGTCACGCGGATGGACGGCGATACGCGCAAGCGGATTGAGGAAAACGCCGGTACACTGGTCGGAAACCGGGACGTGCGCTTTATCAACGCGGTCTGGCCGTCGCGCAAACCGAGAGTGTACCGCAACGAGGATACCGGCTGGGGTTTCCCGTGGTATTTCAAATTCGATTCCGGCAATCTGCAGGCGGAGGCGCAAGATTCCGTTTCGACGGGCGCCGATCCGCGCTGGTTCGTCGTGAACCATTATGGCTGGCGGATCACGATCCTTGACATGTTCCCGAATGCGATTTCGATCAAAGAGGTGCCAGGGCCGGACTTTACGCCTATTCCGTGGTTCAACATCGTATTTTTGAGCCTGATGGCGCTGTTGTTCATAACAATCTGGCGGTTCGTGCTCAAACTCCGCAGGCGTCATGTCGACCCGGTGCTGGAGGATATCCAGGAGAATTTCGACGACGCGATGACCAGTGCGGCGGACGCCACCGCGGACGTGCGTACCGGTCTGGCCGGCCTTTACGACCGTTGGCAACGCTGGCTCGATACCTGGCGGTCGAAAGACAAGAGGCGCGGGTGAGGCGCGCCGCACCAATCGCCGCCTGCGTCATTTCGGCGTTGACCATCGCTGCTGCAGATGCGCGCACGGATCTGCGGGCGACGACTTGTGCTGCTGCCCGTGAAACCGTGTTTCAAAGTGGCTCGGCTATCTTCACGACCGGTGAAAAAACATATGAGCGTTTCGTTGAGGGGCAGCTGCAGTGCCAGCCGTTTGACGAAATCGCGGTCCCGGCAATCGCCGCAACGCTGGATAATCCGCAATGCTGGATCGGATATATCTGCCGTAACCGAAGCGAATTCAAGTCAGACGATTAGCTAACCCTTCAGTTTTTCGTCGAACTGAATGCCGATCTCGCCATCATTGCGCCAGCATACCTTGCCTGTCATCTTGTCGTCGTAGCCGGTTACCCGGATCGTGACATGTTCGGGCGGCACTTCATTGTTGGTCAAGCGGAGCCGGGCGCCGGTTTCTGAAATGTCGCGCACGACGGCGGAGCAGCGGAACTTGCTGTTGGTTCCATAGACTTCGGCGCCCTGGAACGTTGGAAAACGTTCCGATTCGCGGTCCAGGGTCTTTTTCCGTTTGAATCCAAACATCGCGTACTCAGGTTCCAGCTGCGTGTCCCCAGCCCCCTTGGACCCAACACGTCGAATAGTTCAGTATCAGATACACCGCGAAACAGTTACAGGACGGTTAAATTGTTGTGTTTTGGGCGCAAAAAATCATTGCGTGCTGCCGTCAAGCAGATGTTTCATGAGCCGGTTTTCCGCCGCTATCGGCGCTTTTCGTCGCGCAAAAGCCGCTTTTTCGCGTTGCCGGTCTGCCCGCTCCTTTGTTTGGATGTGGATTGCCGTTTCCTGTTTACCTTCCTGTTAACACTCTTGCGGCCGTCAAGCGATCGGCGGAGATGCGATTTCGTTTTCTTCTGGCGGGTGACGTTCCTGTCCGTGGCGGCTTTTTTGCGGATCACTTTCCGCTGGACCGTTTTGCGGCTCTTTTTGGTGGCCTTGACATCGCCGTCGGTTTCACGGGCATTTGTCCATCTGGTGCCATCGCGCTTCTGCCACTTTCCGTCCTTGCGGCGATAGACCTTGCCGTCCTTGCCGGCAAACATGTCATCGCCCGTCACGCCGACATTGGCATTTTTGCCGGTGCGCCAGTGCTTTGCGGTTTTGCTGTTATTGCGTCTGTTTTCCTGAGCCCAGATCTTGCCGCGCTTCACGCCTTTTGATTTCCAGGTCCGGTAAATGTCATTGCCGGCCGCAGAGTTGCTCAGGATGCGGTCCGGATTGTAGGCGGAAACGAAGTTCTTCTGGTATCTGTCACGGTGAGCCGGCCGGACGCGGACATAACGTCCCTTGCGGATGTTGAAACGTTTGCCAATGCCAATGCCGCGATGGGGGCCATAATGATAGCCATAACGCCCGAAGGCATGGCGCACCGGATTGTAGTAAATTCCGCAGCCGTATGTGACGTGGCGGCGGAAATAGATCGGATATCGATGGCGATTCCATCGGTGCCAATGGGGCCGGTGATACCAGCCGCTGCCATAGACCAGCGTTCCCCAGGCAAGATATTCATGCAGGTAGCCGGACGTATAGCCAAACCATATCGCATCCGGCTCCGAACGGTAGATCCGCACATAGGTGACGTTGTAAACCGGCGAAGACGGTGGGATCGAATAGACTGCTTTCGGCACGGCGCGCGCCACCGCGAACGGACCTTCGGGCGTATCGCCGACAAACCAGATTCCGTCGCGGACAACATAATATCTGTCTTCGACACGGATCACGGTATCTTCGGTATTGACCGCATAAAACAGGTCTGTGCCTTCAATCGGCTGAAAGTCAGGATCGCCGGCATAGTCGACTTCCGCGGAGACGGAGCCCTCTTCCACCCGCGCCAGTTCAGGAATGCTGGCAAGCAGCCGCGCTTCTTCGCTTTCCGATGTCCCGGGCACGGAGGCGCGCACGGAATAATACGGTTTGTCGGCGGGAATGTTACGGAAATCATCAGGCAGATCCGGTGTCGCGAACGTCCATGGGCCGTCGAGCGACGGCGCGCGGAACCAGCGGCCGGAGACGAGATAGTACCAATTGTTTCCGCTTTCATGAAAGAACAGGTCGCTTTCGCTGTTGCTGACCCATTGCAGCCCGGTTCCGGGAACCGGCTCCAGTTCCGGTTCACCGTCTGTAATGATCAGTTCGGCCGGCTGGTCAGAATAGAAGACACGGGGAGCGCTGCGGGCGTCGCGGGCGTCCGCCCAGTCTTCGGCCGGCAGTTTGGAAAACACAGCCGGCAGCGTCATGACGGGCTCCCACGGACCGGTCAGCGATTTTCCAGCCAGCCACGACGTGTCGTCGCGCAGATACCACGTTCCGTCGGCATCAACGCGCAGGATATCCCAGTTGGAATTGACGACAAGCGACAGGCCGTCGACGCCGGCCACCGGTGCCGTCACCGCTTCGCCGTTACTCTGGACAAGGATCGCCGGCCGGTCGGTGAAAAATATCGGCGGCGCGTCTGCCTTCAAATCGGAGATATCGGAGATCTGCTGATAATTTTCCAGGTTGGCTGTCATCCTGTCGAGCGAAACGGTCAGCGGATCAACGGGGATAATTTCGCCGACCTTCAACGCAAGATCGGCCAGGGCTTCGCGGTCAAGGGTGGAAAAATTGAGGCTCGCTGCCCTGATATTGCTGACAAGGACATTACCGGCATCATGGTCGACATGGGTATCGGCGGTAAACTCGATGACACCATATTCGTGCCTGGCGTCATCGGTTTTCCGGTATTCGCTGGCAACGAGTGCGCGGACGGTCTCAAACCCCTCCCAGTTGGTGATCTGCAGCTGGTGCATGACGATCATGGCGCCGGCGTCGGTGGCATACTGGCGAGGCCAGTCATCGGGAAGACCCGTTGCCTTCAGGTAATCGCCGCTGATGAAGCCGCTGCGTTGCCCGATATTGACCGAACACCAGGAGCCTGAGGTATCGCATTGGGTCACGTCGAGATTCGTGCCCTCCCGGATCGTGCGGGCTGCAGCATAGCCGGTTCCCGGGCCTGACCGCAGATTGACATTGGCTGTTGTAACCGCCGGCCAGGCGAAGGCCGATGAAACCAGTGCGTGCTGGACGGCAACAAAAAGGGTGACGGTTCTGGCCTTGGATCCCATGATTTAAAACCTTTTGCGTGCAAGCGCCGATATATTACTGAACTGAAACGTGTCCTACCGCCGGGTGGCGATCAAACCCATTTAAGAGATGGTACACACGGCTTTTCGTTAAAGGTCGAATTTGTCACAAATATTCAAAAAATGATTGCGCCAGATCAAAGTCAGGTGAATTCTCCGATTCTCCTGGGCGAATAGACATTGTGTAAAATTGCAGGAAAATTGTTGATTATTTTCAATTCAAATCGATCGTATGCAGCAATATTCTACTAATGAATAATATTATTAAGATGTTTACATACTGTCTATTGGAAAATTGCGCTTCAATATTACTAATGTATTATTCTCCTCATTACCTGTTGTATTTTAGTGGCTTGAGGGGCTGATATGGCCGATTTTGATCAAACCGTTCCAGGAGACAGCCGGTTCATCGGCTCAACCAGCGACGATACTTACATGTTTGGCATCGGCTCCGGGAACGATGTCATAACAGATACCAGTATTAACTATGAAGCGCCCGGTAATTGGCGGCTGGCGTCACATGACGTCGTCACCTTTGGCCCCGGCATCACATACGGTGACCTTATCTTCGAAAGATCAGATGATCCCGACAGCAAGGACCTGATCATCCGAATCGCCGGAACAGACGATACGCTGACGGTCGAAGACCAGTTTCTGAACAATGACACATATACGATCGAGGAAATCCACCTTGCTGACGGCACGATCATCACATCGGCCGAAATGGACGCCTATTTCCTGACGTCGAGCAGTGGCGATGACATCATTGCCGGCACGGCACGCGATGACGTTATGGCCGGCGGTGGCGGCGATGACATGCTGAAGGGCCTGGGCGGCGATGACACCTATCTCTTCAATCTGGGTGATGGCGTTGATACGATCGACGAAAGCGGGCAGTTTTTCCAATCCAACATATTGCGGTTCGGCGCCGGTATCACGGCAGCGGACATCGGCGTTGAGCGCACTGGCGACAGTTTTGAGAATCTGACGATTATCGTCGGCACCGGCGGCGATGCCGTGGTGATTACCGGGCAGGTCGCGTGGTCCTATATTTCGGCGATAGAGTTTGACGACGGAACCACATTGAGCGCGGACGAGATCCTGGCGCTTGCCGATACAATTGTCAGCGGCCCTCTGACGGGATCCTATCTCAACGACTATATATTCGGAACCGATTTCGCCGACCGGATTGATGGCCGAAGCGGAGATGATGTGCTCGAGGGCGGCCTTGGCGATGACACTTATGTTTTTGGCGCCGGGTATGGAACCGACCTTGTTTTCGACTGGGGCGGATACGACGTCATTGAATTCGGCGAGGGCATCAGCCTGGCCGATGTCACGTTCTCGTTCGATTATTATTACTGGCAATTTGTCGCTGAAGTTGGCGGCACAGGCGATTCCATCAGCTTCTCCGAATACGAAATCGACGCGTTGCGGTTCGACGACGGAACCGAGATTTCCATGGGTGATCTGTCCCTCGGGCAGACTGTCGGCACCTCCGGTGACGATTATCTCTATTATTTCGGCTGGTCCGACGTGGTCATCAATCCGGGCGGCGGTGACGATCAGATCGATCTTCTGCAAGGCCAGTTTGCCACCATCCAGCTTGATGCCGGTTTCGGCAACGATACGATCAGCATTTCGCAAAGTGCGGGCTTGCCCGATGACGTTGTCGAATTCGGCGCCGGGCTTGATTTTGCCGATGCCATCCTTTCGCAGGACGGCCGCAACCTTGTCATCGAATTCACCAGCGGCGACACACTGACGGTCGAGGATCACTTTACGCCGGTTTATGACATTTATGGCGGTTCGCGGGAGTTGGTTTCCCTCTATGAAACAGCGCCGCAGATCGGCGAACTGCGGTTCGCCGACGGGACTGTCCTCACGACAACAGATATCGCCACCCTGGTGATGCAGGCAACCGATGGCGACGATCTGCTTGTCGCTTATGGCGACATGACGCTCGATGGCGGAGCCGGCAATGATCGGCTCGAGGGTGGCGCCGGCGATCAGGCGTATGTCTTCGGGCGAGGATCCGGCCACGACGTCGTTTACGAGACCAGCGACAGGTCTTCGCTGGACCAGGTCGTGCTCACCGACATCAACCCGTCTGACGTAATCTTTTACCGGGTCGATCCGTTGTCGTCGGATTTCGTGATCGAAATCGTCGATACCGGTGAAACACTGACGATTGAGCGCGATGCGTTCTTTGGCGACGGCACTGCCGCAGTGATTGAGGAGTTCGTGTTTGCTGACGGAACCGTGCTCAATCCGTCCGATATAGAGCTGGCAATCTGGCAAAGTGAATCGACGAGCGGCAACGATGTCTTCCGGGCGCTTGGATACCGCGGTTACTTCACCGGTGCAGATGGTGATTTCGAGTTGCCGAGCGGAGAGGGCGACGACACGTTCTTCTTTGGCGCTGAATACGCCTACATTTCCATCAACGGCACGTCCGGGCACGATGTGTTCATTCCAGTCGCCAGCGAGACCTTCGAGACAACCGGTTCTGCGGCAATTGGCGTCACGGTTTCCGATACGCTTTACGCGCAACTGGAATTCACCGCGGTAATCGGCGAAATCGGCGGGTTTCAAGGATATCATCTGTCGTTCGGCAGCGGTGACACCAGCGTCACTGTCGCGTCGTTCTTCTCAAACATCGGGATTTACGATTCAGTCGATATCTCGGCGAATTTCCAGGTCATTTCTGACGACGGAAGCCGGATGTCGGGGGCCGATATCGAGAGCGGTCTGGTTGGAACCCAGACGTTTGCAACGTCCGCAGACGATACGATCTTCGCGACGGCCGGCAACGACGTCATTGACGGTCTCGGCGGCGACGATCTTATCTTTTCGCTCGATGGCGCGGATGTCATCGCGTTCGGTGTCGGCAGCGGCAACGACACGATCGGCTTCGCCGATTCAAGTGGTAATTTCGGTGAAGGCGCGAGCGGCGCAGGTGCGGATATTCTTGCCTTCACAGGCGGGCTGACGATCGACGATCTTTCGGTTTCGTGGGAAGGCGCCTATTACCAGAACCTGGTTTTCACCATCAATTCCTCCGGCGAAACCGTTACCCTTTACGAGCGCGGCTACTACGATACCTCAATCGGATCGGTCAGCTTCGACATCGGACCCCAACAGACCGTCGAGAGCCTGATTGACGGCCTTTTGGCTTCCGCAACCGTCGGCGACGATGTGATCGTCAGCGACAGCGATGACGATATTCTGGATGGTGGTGCCGGGAACGACATTCTTGTCGGCTCCGGGGGATCCGACACGTATATGTTCAACGCCGGTTCTGGCCGGGATACGATCATCGAAGGCGACAATGACGGCGTCGACAATGTGCAGTTCGGTGCCGGAATCGTTCTTTCCGATCTCCGGGTTGAACGGGCAGGCGACAGCCTGACGGATCTTAAAATCACGATTGTTTCGACTGGCGCCACGCTGATCATCCAGAATCAGCTGACATCGTTTGATGTCGTCGACCAGTATTATGCGCTTTGGAGCGCGCCGTATGGCCTTGCCGGCGTCGAGGAGTTCCGGTTTGACGACGGCACTATATTGACGGCGGATCAGATGATTAACCTGATCAGCGGCGACGATCTGTCCGGCACCAACAATCTTTCAACAGGCGCTGATGGCGGAATCCTGGCCGGCGGCGCGGGCGACGACACTCTTAACGGCGGAACCGGAAACGATGTCTATCTGTTTCAGCGCGGTGACGGCCATGATGCGATTGAAGATCTTGGCGGATATGACGCCGTCCAGTTCGGTGAAACAATCCTGTCCGGCGACGTGCGTTTTTCCAGGGCTGGCAACGGCGACGATCTGGTGGTCACCATTGCAGGCGATGCCGGCTCAAGCCTGACGATCATTGATCAGTTTGCCGATCCGGGTCACCTGGTCGAAATATTCAAACTTGCCGATGGCACTGCGGTCACGTGGGAGGATGTGCAGAAATTCATCCTTGCGGAAGCGGAAACCGCGGGCAACGACACGATTGACGGGTTCTATACAAGCGATGTGATCCTTGGCGGCGACGGTAATGATACGATCACCGGCCATGCAGGCGACGACACTATCGACGGTGGTGTCGGCACGGACACGGCGGTGTTTTCCGGCGCCCAGGCGGACTATGATATCCAGACAGTCGGCAGTGCGACGATCGTCACCCATCTGAATGGCGGGGCGGATGGAACGGATACGCTTTACGGTATCGAAAACCTCTATTTCGAAGCCGACGGTTCGACGGTTCCGGTTACAGTCACCGGCAATGCGGCGCCGTCTGCAATCGACGATACCGGATTGTCGGTCGATGAGGACAATGCGCTCGTCATCGACCCGGCGATGCTGCTTGGAAATGACAGCGACCCGGACGGCGACGCCTTGACGATTGTCTCGGTGCAGGACGCGGTCAACGGCACTGTTGCGCTCGACGGCTCCGGCAATGTGATCTTCACGCCTAATGCCGACTATAACGGCCCGGCGTCATTCAGTTATACGATTTCCGACGGCGATCTGACCTCGACGGCCAGTGTCGACCTGACCGTCAACCCGATCAACGATGCGCCGGTCGCTGTCGCTGACAGCGGCATGTCGTACCTGTCGTTCGATGAAGATACGGCACTGGTGGTCGGGCCCGCTTTGCTGACTGCCAATGACAGCGACCTGGACGGCGACGCGCTCAGCATTGTTTCCGTGCAGGATGCGGTCAATGGCACGGTGGCTCTCGATGGCTCGGGCAATGTGGTGTTCACGCCGGACGCCGATTATAACGGCCCGGCATCTTTCAGTTATACGATTTCCGACGGTGATCTGACCTCGACGGCGAGCGTCGATCTGACCGTCAATCCGGTCAACGACGCGCCGGCAGCGGCCGATGACAGCGGCATGACTTTCGACGAGGACACGGCGCTGATTCTCGATCCGGCGACGTTGCTGGGTAATGACAGCGATGTCGACGGCGATGCGCTGACGATTGTTTCCGTCCAGGGCGCCGTCAACGGCACGGTCGCGCTCGGCGGGTCTGGCAATGTCGTGTTCACGCCGGACGCCGATTATAACGGCCCGGCGTCCTTCACATACACAATCTCAGACGGCGATCTGACCTCGACGGCTTCGGTCAACCTGAATGTCGACCCGGTCAACGATCCGCCGGTGGCGGTCGACGATGGCGGTTTTGCGACCGATGAAGACACCGCACTGGTGCTCGATCCGGCGGCTCTGCTGTTCAATGATATTGATGTCGATGGCGAGACGCTCGTCATCACGTCTGTGCAGGATGCGGTCGGCGGCACGGTTGCCCTTGATGGTTCCGGCAATGTGGTGTTTACGCCTGACGCCGATTACAACGGCCCGGCCTCGTTCAGTTATACGGTCTCCGACGGCAGTCTGACATCGACGGCGAGCGTCGATCTGACCGTCGACCCGGTCAACGACGCGCCGGTGGCTGTCAGTGACAGCGGGCTGGTCACAAATGAAGATACAGCGCTGGTTCTTGATCCGGCATCGCTGCTGGCCAACGACAGCGACGTCGACGGCGATACGCTGACGATCGTCTCTGTCCAGGATACTGTCGGCGGCACGGTTGCCCTTGATGGTTCCGGCAATGTGGTGTTCACGCCGGATCCCGGCTATAGCGGCCCGGCCTCGTTCAGCTATACGGTTTCCGACGGCGATCTGGTATCGACGGCAAGTGTCGATCTGTCTGTGAGTTCCGTCAACGATGCACCGGCTGCCAGCGATGACAGCGGCCTGGCGACCGACGAAGATATCGCTCTTGTCATTGACCCCGCCGTTTTGCTGGCAAACGACACGGACTCCAATGGCGACGCGCTGACGATTGTCTCAGTCCAGGGCGCGGTGAACGGTACGGTTGCGCTCGATGGTTCGGGCAATGTGGTGTTCACGCCGGATGCCGACTATAACGGCCCGGCCTCGTTCTCGTACACGATTTCCGATGGCGATTTGCTGTCCACGGCGAGTGTCGGCCTGACGGTCGATCCGGTCAACGATCCGCCGGTTGCAGTCGATGACAACGGCGTGCTGGCGCAGGAAGACACGGTTCTGGTGCTCGGCCAGGCGGCGCTCCTGTGGAACGATGCCGATACCGACGGCGACGCTCTGTCGATCGTTTCGGTCCAGGATGCCGTAAACGGCACTGTCATGCTGGAAAATGCCGGCAATGTCGTTTTCTCGCCTTACATCGACTATAACGGCCCGGCCTCGTTCACCTATACAGTGTCCGACGGCAAGACCACGTCAACGGCGACGGTGAATATCAATGTCGCTCCGGTCAACGATGCGCCGGTGGCCGCAGATGATAGCGGTTTCGGCGTTGATGAAGATACGACCCTTGTGCTCGATCCGGCTGTGCTGCTTGGCAACGACACCGATGTCGACGGCAATGTTCTGACCGTGGTTTCGGTGCAGGGCGCGACGCACGGCACGGTCAGCCTGGATGGCGACGGGCGCATCGTCTTTGTCGCCGATGACGATTATAACGGCCCGGCCACATTCACCTACACGGTTTCCGATGGTGACCTGGCATCGACTGCGACGGTCAGTCTGACGGTCGACCCGGTCAATGATCCGCCGATCGCAATCGACGACGAGGGTTTTGTTACCGACGAAGATATGCCGCTTGTCATCGATCCGATGACGCTGCTCGGCAACGATATCGACATCGACAATGGCGGTTTGACCGTTGTTTCGGTGCAGAATGGCGTCAACGGCACTGTCATGCTGGACAATGCCGGCAATGTCGTCTTCACGCCGGATGCCGACTATTTCGGTGCGGCGTCGTTCACCTATACGGTCAGCGACGGGACCGAGGCATCGACGGCAACAGTCAGCCTGACGGTATCCGCGCAGAACGATGCCCCGGTCGCGGTGAACGACGGCGGACTTACGATTACCATGGATGATGCGGCGACGATCGTCCCGTCGGTTTTGCTTGGCAATGACCATGATATCGACAGTGATGCCATTTCCCTGGCCTCGGTGCAGGATGCCGTTAACGGTACCGTTGCAATGGACGCCGACGGAAATGTCGTCTTCACACCGGCCGCCGGTTACCATGGTCCCGCCTGGTTCTCCTACGTCATCACCGATGGCGATAAAACATCAATGGCGACCGTCGAACTGATGGTGGACGATGTGGCGAATTCCGCTCCTGTGGCGGTAAACGATGATGGCTTCTCCGTGGAGGCTTTCGACATTCTGGAAATCGACCCGGAAAATCTGCTGGCCAACGATTTCGATCCGGACGGCGATCCGCTGTCGATCGTCTCAGTGAGTGCCGTCAGCGGTGGCCAGGCGTTCCTGTCCGACACGGGGCTGATCGGCTTCTTTGCCGAACCCGGTTACACCGGTGATGCCTCGTTCACCTATACGATCCAGGACGAGGATGGCCTGACGTCGGAAGCCACCGTTATGGTCGATGTGCTGCCGTCTACCGACGTCGTCGATCGTGGTGACAATGGCAACGGGAATGGTAACGGCAACGGGAATGGCAACGGAAACGGTAAGGGTAAGGGTAAGGGCGCAGACGAATCTGTCGTTGGCGGCGAGGGTGATGACAAATTCAACGGCAAGGGCGGTGAAGACTGGATTTCCGGCGGCGATGGCAATGACAAGATCAACGGCGGAAGTGGTGACGACACCATCTTTGGCGGTGCCGGCGACGACGTCATGAAGGGTGGCAAGGGCAATGACGAATATTGGTTTACCGCCGGCGACGGTGACGATCTGATCAAGGATTTTGACAAGAAGAGCGACGATACGATCGTTCTGTTTGATCATCCAGCCGACAGTTTCGAGGATGTGCTCAACGTCAGCTATCAGGACGGCAATGACACGATCATTGATTTTGGCGATGACGGTTCCATCACCTTGCACAATTTCGATCTCGCCAATCTGACGGAAGCCGATTTCACGTTTATCTGATGCCGGTTCCGGCGCATTCGCTGTGCCGGAATTTGCGGGCCTGTTTGGCGGCGAACTCCGCGGCGACCGCCAGCCAGGACCATTGATCCACTATGCCCGGACAAGTCTGAACGGTGTGGATTTCAGGGAAATGGCGGTATCCAGTGCAATCTCGACCGAGAGGCGGTAATGTTCGATCAGCCGGTCGACGGCGGTCGCCGCATCGCCTGCGATGGCTGCCGTCATGATGTCGCGATGTTCTTCAACAAGGTTGGCGCGGACCGGCGGGCGCGATGTCGCGATCTGGCGCGTCCGGGTGCGGTAACGCGAGGATTGCTCGTATAGCTGGTGGGCGAAGGTCAGAAGCCAGGTGTTGTCGCAACCTGAGATCAGTTCGAAATGGAATGTGCGGTGGCTGTTCGACCAGGCGTCGGAGAGCAGCCATTCCGGGCGTTTGTCATCTTCGCTCGAAGCGGGGAAGGCCTTGGAGAGATGATGATATGCGAGCACCAGCCGGTCCTCCCACGCAGCCGAGCGAGCGTCAATGGATTGGCGGAGCGCCGCGGTCTCGATCACGAGACGGGCGCTCTGAACCTCCAGAAAGCCATCGCCGTCAAGCGGCGGGACGGAAAACCCCCGCTGCTCGTGCTTCTGCACCAGACGTTCGGAAGAGAGGCGGTTCAAGGCCTCGCGGATTGGCATGGCGCCGAGCCCGTATTGCCCCTTGAGTTCCGTAATCATGAGTTTGCTGCCGGGCGCAAGAGTGCCATTGACCAGATCCTGGCGAAGGCGTTCATATGCGGTCTGGGACAGCGACGTGCGGGCCTTTTCCTCAGACATACTGTCTGGATCCTCTATTCTTCGAGTTCGCCAGGGTTTCTCTCAGCTGACACGCATCGATACATGACGGTATCGCTGAAAGACCTGGCAAGCGCGTCGGCGGCAAGACCCCGTGTGATCATGACGAGCCGGGTGCAGCGACGATCCTCTGGCCACGTCGCCAGAGATTCTGGCGGCGCCACCGACGGGCCGACCGCCTGGACCAGGATCGGGCGTGGCCGCTCGGCAACCCACAGGAGGCCTTTCATTCGCAGCATCGCAGCAGCATTCAGGGAATAGACCATGTCGAGCCAGTTGCGAAAACCGGACCATGGCAGCGGATGGTCCAAAGTCGTCGACCAGCTTTGTACCCCGCCATGGATCTCGTGCGAATGGTGGCCGTGGCGGGCGCCCTCTGCCGGGAGAATTGCGCCGGACCGAATGGTCTTGCCGGAGTAGAGCAAGTCGCCCGGTGGCGCTTTACCGCCACGAACTTCGTACACGGCCATCAGCGGGTTTATCGCCGACAATGTTTCCCGCAGAGCGTCGAGCGCCAGCGGATCGGCGAGATCGGTCTTGGTGATCAGACAAATGTCGGCTTGCGCCACCTGGTTGATCGCCACCGGGTCGCCTTCCAGACCCGCCTGAGCCAAAACCCCATCCACCGCCGTCGCGACACTGGCGAGCAGCACTTTCCCCTTGAGAATCGGCGTTGAGGTGAGATCGCGCACGATGGACACGGGATCGGCAAGGCCGGTCGTTTCGATAAGAATGCGGTGGAACGGCGGAATCTCGTTCCGCTCAACGGCGCCGAAAAGATTGAGTATCATGTCGACCAGATCGCCCCTGAGCGAGCAGCAGAGACAGCCGTTCTCCATCAGCAGCGTTGTCTCGACTGCCGACGAAACGAGAAGATGATCGATTCCGATTTCGCCGAACTCATTGATGATCAATGCCGTGCCCGCCATTTCGGGCAGGCGCATCCAGTCCCGGATCAGGGTGGTTTTTCCAGAGCCGAGCGCGCCGGTGACGACCGCACAGGGGATCGGAAGGGTGAGGGGGCCGAGTGTCATTTTTCCGCCGGGGACGAAGACATTTCCCGCTCGCTCCGCACGGTGCGGATGTAGCTGATTACGGCGGTAACGAATGAAACAATCAGGAGCGACGCAGTTATCGGCTTGCTGACGACGTCCCAGAGATCGCCGCCCTCTATGATGAGAGCCCGGCCGAGATTGTTCTCGATAATAGGTCCCATGACGAAACCGAGTATGACGGGAAGGGTCGATACGCCCATGCGCTCAAGAAGCCATGCAATGCTGGCGAGGACGATCAGCATCAGGACATGGGCAAACGAATTGTCGTAGGCGTAAACGCCGACCATCAGGAGTACGAAAACGAATGGGCCGAGAATGCCGCTCGGCACCCGCGAGATCGGCACGAAGAGCCGCACGCCGAACAGTCCGACAAAAAGCAGAAGCACGTTGGCGACAAGGAGGCCAATAAAGACAGCCATGACCAGCGGTCCGCCGTCGGAGAATAGCGTGGGGCCGGGCGAAATTCCCTTGCTCACAAGAACGCCGAGCAGAATCGCGATGGCGCCCGAACCCGGGATGCCGAGGGCAAGGGCCGGGACGAGCGCACCCGCAACCACGGCGTTGTTGGAGCTTTCCGGCGCAGCTACGCCGCTGTCGATCCCGGTTCCGAATTTCTCAGGTGTCCGTGACCATCGCTTCTCTTCGTTATAGGCCAGCACCGCGGCCATGGTCGGCCCTGGGCCGGGCAGCGCTCCCGCAATCGTGCCGATGAGGCCGCCGCGAAGCATTGCGGGTCCAAGGGCGAGATATTCCCTAAAACTCAACTGGTCGTCCTGATCGCCGGCGATCCGGAGTTCCGTTGACTTTCGCTTGTCTGAGAAGTCGCGGACGCTCATCAGCAGGCGGAACGCTTCCGGTCCGGCCAACATCGCTACGATCATCACGATGAGCGGAACGCCGTCGTAGAGATAGGGCTGGTCGAAGACAAACCGCGTGCCGCCGAAGGAACTGTCGCCGACGGTCGCAAGAAGCAGGCCGATGGTCGCGCCCAGGAACGCTTTCGCGGGGTCCTTCCCAACGAAACTGCCGACGATTGAAAGGCCGAAGACGCCAACGCCGAAAAGCTCGCTCGGTCCGAATTTGAGACCCACCCAGGCCAGGCTTGACGCCGCCAGGATGAAGATAATCGTCGATATGATCCCGCCGGTTACGCCGGCGGTGATGGAGATGGTGAGTGCCCGGCGGGGCCGGCCATTGCTCGCCATAGGCGCGCCGTCGAGAATTGTCATTACGGCAGCCGTCGTGCCGGGCGTTCGGATCAGGATCGCGGGAATCGAGCCGCCATATTCGGCGGCCGAATAGACCGCCAGCATGAACATCACGGCGGCCGCCGGTTCCATCAGGAAGGAGAAGGGGAAGAGGAGCGCGAGCGCCTGGCTGCCGCCGAATCCCGGAAGAACGCCGAAAGCGACACCGAGGATCACGCCGAGGAAGATCAGCCCGAAGTTGACCGGGTCGAATACGAGAAGCAGGGCGGGCCCGAACTGGGCAAAGATCTCCATCAGACCCAGATCTCCGGAAGATAACGCGGCAGAAAAAGCAGCGGCAGGTGAACCGAAAGGGCCTGAACAAAGAGCAGATAGACAACGGCAACCGCGCACAGCCCGTAACTCAACGAGAAGAGCAGGCTTCGGGTGCGGTAGTAAAGACCGCCGGCGATTGCGGCAAAAACCGCTGCTTCCATGCCAACCCATGCAAGCAATGTGGCGAAAACACAAAGAAAGGCGACCGAGGCCATGAACGGCGTGAGCGGTATTTCGACACTGCCGCGCGGCGCGCGCTTTCCCAGGGCGAACACGCCGCGAATGAATCCGAAGGTTACAATAATGCCCATTGCGACCAGCACAATTCTCGGGAACATTGCTGAACCCGGATACCCCGGCAAAAGCGGGCTGGGGAAATAGGCGGTGAACTGGTAGGCGCCGAGAGCGAGGATCAGAAACACTGCGAACAGGATGAGGTCAGCCTGTCGCCGGGTCAGCGTGATAGTGAGCATGGTCCGGACCTTTGCCCTGTTCGGGCCTGATGCGGCGGGAGCGCGCTCCCGCCGTCACACGGGCATGTGTCTAATTCAGAATCCCGGCCTCTGTCAGAGCGTCTTTCATCGTCGCACGCAGAGCATGGAAGCGTTTGGTGTTGGCGTCCAGATCGTCACTGAAGTTTGGCACGACGTGAACGTTCTTGGAGATGTACTCAACATAGGCTTCGCCTTCCGTCACTGTCTTGAAGGCTGCCGCGATCTTGTCGGTGACCTCCTTCGGCGTGCCTTTCTTGCTGAATATGCCCTGCACCTGATGGATGATGTCGTAGTTCATGCCATAGTCCGAGGGGATCGGCAGGTCGGCGAGGCCAGGGCGGTCGACCTTTTCCTCGTTGATGAGGAAGAGGAAGCGCGCATTGCCGCTTTCGACATGAGGCATCCAGATGCCAGGAGGTCCGATGGCCAGATCAGTGTGCCCGCCAAGCGTATCCCGCATGGCGCCGCCGGAGCCATTATAGGGCACGTATTTCCACGGGACGCCTGCGGCGTCGAAGAGTTTTACCAGATGCAAATGGTGCGCCGAGCCTGGCTTGTTGGCCGCGACGCTTAGGGGCTCTTGGGCAGACTTCATGCCTTCGAGCAATTCTTCCCAGCTCTTGTAGGGCGAATCGCCTTTCACCGCGATCACGTAGAGAAACTTCTCGATCTCCACCGCAACGTTGAATTGTTCCGGGTCGGGGCGGAAGGTCGGCAGGTTCATATAGCCGCCATAGCTCGTATTGCGCTGGAGCCAGGTGTAACCGTCGGCGGGACGTTCTGCGACATAGGTCGCAGCTTCGTTGCCTGCTCCGGCCGGCTTGAACAGGACTTCGATCGGTGTGCCGAGTTCCTTGCTCACCAGTTCCGACATCAGAAGGCACCAGTTTGCCGCGCCTGATCCGGCGCTGGTCGCGCAGACCATCTCAATTGGTTTCTCCGGCCATTCCGCTTGTGCCGGAGCTGCAGCC
This sequence comes from uncultured Afifella sp., assembly GCA_947259045.1. Lineage (GTDB taxonomy): Bacteria > Pseudomonadota > Alphaproteobacteria > Rhizobiales > Afifellaceae > CAMYKZ01. The sequence continues at coordinate 4,059 of CAMYKZ010000072.1, read as the reverse complement.
GCGGCTAACGAAAGCACCGCGCAGGCAGCAGTGATGTTTAATAATCGCATCGTGTCGTTTCCTCCCAAGTTCAGTGCCGCATGATGCGGCATCATTGACGGTCCATTGCCCAGGCCGCTGGAGATGAATTCAACAAATTTCCCATTGACAGTCAACCGGATATATATTTTGTCGAACGAAAGCACAAAAAATATATTTTAAAAACAGAGGATGCACGAAATGGCTGAAGCGCTGTCTAAGAACATGAAGCTGTTGTCGAATCATGGACTGGGCGGTTTCGGCGGCGTCGGCGAGGGGATGGCCATCCAGATGGCCAAGGACGGACGGCGTGTCATGTGGCTCGCCCATGAAGGGCCGCCGAAAAACTTTTCTGCCGTCGATGTCTCCGATCCGCGTAACCCGGAACTGATCTGTCAGACCGAACTGCCGCATCCCCGGATGCGATCGAACTCGCTCGACGTCACCGGCGACATGATGGTCGTCTGCTATCAGGTTGCGCAGCCCGGCGATAATCCGGCGGGAATCGAACTTTTCGATATTTCCGATCCGGAAAACCCCAGATCGATCTCGTTCTTCGATATGTCGGGACCAAATTCACGAGGCGTCCATTGCTGCTGGTTCTGCGACGGGGAATTCGTTCATTGCGCGGGCGGTGCTGATGATTTCATGCCGCGGCATCCGCGTGACGACCAGATCTACCGGATCATCGATGTGCGAGACCCGGCAAAGCCTGTCGAGGCCGGGCGCTGGTGGATGCCCGGAACCCGTGAAGGCGACGATGCGCCCGCGCCGGAGCGCGTCCGGCCCATGCCGCTTGACAATCTCCGGGGGCCGGATGCGTTCCGGCTCCACAATGCCAATGTTTACCCCGACCGGCCGGACAGGGCCTATCTTGGTTATATCGACGGCGGCGCCTTCATTCTCGATATCTCGGACAAATCCAGCCCCAGTGTGGTCGGCTCCTGGAACCCGCATCCGCCCTATCCGGGTTTTACCCACACTGTCATGCCGCTGCTCAACCGCGACCTTCTCGTCGTAACCGACGAATGCGTGCAGGACGACGGCGAAGACTGGCCAAAACTGACCTGGATGGTGGATGCACGCAAAGAGGACAACCTCGTTCCGATCTCGACCTTCCCGCTCCCGCCGGTAGAGGAATACGGCCACAAGGGCGGCCGCTTCGGCTCGCACAATATCCACGAGAACCGGCCGGGTCCCTCGATGCGGAGCGAGGATGTGATTTTCGGCTGTTTCTTCAATGCCGGTGTCCGGATCTACGACATCTCCGATCCCTACCGGCCGGAGACGCTGGCTTTCTACGTGCCGGAAGGGCCAGAAGGCTCGCGCGTGCCGACGGCGCAGATGAACGACATCTATGTGGACGAGCGCGCAATCATCTATTCCGTCGATCGCTGGGCTGGCGGGCTTTACATATTCGAGGCTGACATTTGAATTCAGGCGCGCACCCATGATCTTTCTGAGCTTCGGGCGCGTGTCCGATGCATCGGCCGCGCGCGCCGCAGAGGGCAAGCTGGTCGCCTCCCGGGGCGGCGGGCTGGGCCGGCAGGTCGCCCTTTTCGGGGCGCAGACGCCGGCATTCCGGCTGAACTCGCGGGGCTGGATGACGGTCGCGCCCGGTCTTGTCGCCGCCCTTGATACCCGTGCGAAGCTGAGAATGCTCTGCCGAGACCGACTGATGGCCGCTTCACCGCCGTTTGCTGCCCGCGCCCGCCGCGTTGTTGCGGCCTATCTTGACCGGGCTGAACAGCTTGCCGGCCCGCCGCCGGAACGGCCGGAAGCCGTGACGCACCCCACCGACCGGTTTTTCGAAACGCTTTTGCCGATGCCCAATGCGCATGTCCAGCCGGTGACGGCGGCAGGGAGCGAACTGGTTCCCGTTGCCGGGCACAATCCCGTCCGCGTCGATCTGGCTTTCTGGGACGGTGAGACGCTTCATGCGATCCTTTTTGGCGGAGCAGGTTCGCGCATGCCGCAGCAGGCCCGTGCACTCGCCGGGCTGAAGCAGGCGCTCGCTGAAAGGATCAGTATCCGCGACATCGAAGGAAGCGGTCAATTCGATCTCGAAACGATCCTGCCGAAGACGGTTTTTGCGGCGCCGGACGGGAAATCCGCCCTGATTTACGGACCTTACCGGGCACCGGAATTTCACGTGGACTTGCCATGAGTGCGAGCGGTTTGCCGGTCATCAGACTGATTGTCGACGGCGCCCGGCGGAACAAGATCACCGATGTATCCGGGGCGGACAATGAAATCGCTGGTGCCGGCTGAGAGACTCGAACTCCCGACCCCCTGATTACAAATCAGTTGTTACTGAAATCCATTGCAATCCATTGCAACATTATTTATGGCAAAAACCCAGCATTTCCGGTGATTGGAGCGATGCAGTGCGTTGCAAGTTGCCGCGATGAATTGCATGATTATGTTACCCCAGTGTTACCCCAGATGGGAATCGGTGATGACAGGCAAATCAAAGCGGCGCTTCAATACTCAGTATATCGAGGGTCTAAAGGTGGAGGTTCGGAGGGATTTTAAGGTTCCGGGCGAGTCTGGTCTTTATCTCCGGGTTACGCCAAAGGGCAGTAAAACATGGACTATGCACTATCGACGGAAATCGGATGGCAAACTGATCCGCTACACCATCGGTAGCTTTGAAGAATATGGATTGGCCGATATCAGGATAAAGGCGTCCGAGCTACGTATTGCCATCGCAAAGGGTGCAGACCCTGCCAGGGAGAAGACGGCGGCCCGTGAGGCCAATACCGTGTCGGAACTTCTGGACCTCTATATTTCCGGCTACGCCAAACTGCGGAAAAAATCATGGCGTGAAGATGAGCGGATCTTTAACCAGAACGTGATTCCGGTGTTAGGTCACATAAAGGCTGGGGAATTGCGCCGGCCAGAAGTGCTCTCGATGTTGAACGCTGTCCGCGACCGGGGCGCGCCAATCATGGCGAACCGAACGCTTGCAGCATTGCGCAGGGCGTTCAATTGGGCCATTGGCGAAAGCCTTGTTGAAATCAATCCATGCACCGGCATTTCGAACCGTGGTTCGGAGACTGTCAGAACGCGGGTTCTATGCGCAGACGAAATCCGGTCATTGTGGGCAGGCTTAGATGCCGCTCGCATGGCAGAGAAAATCAAGTTAGCGTTGCGCATCGCCCTTGTGACTGGTCAGCGCATTGGCGAGGTCTGTACCATTGAAAGATCCGAAATCGACCTGGATGGCAAGGCGTGGTCAATCCCGGCTGAGAAGTCAAAAAACGGCCTTGCGCATTCTGTGCCATTATCACCGCTGGCGCTTGCATTGCTCGAAACCGCCATGCGGTCAACGAATGAAGATTATCTGTTCTCAAGCCGTTCCCGGAAGATGCCGGGCAAGGTGCAGCCGATGGACCCATCCTCTGTTGCGCACGCCTTGCGCCGATGTTTGCCAGGCATGGGATTTTCTGTCGATCCTGACACGGGCAAGCTTGTTGATCCGGTCACTCCGCACGATCTGCGGCGGACTTGTGCGACCGGACTTGCTGAGCTTGGCATTGCCGAAAGCCTGATAGGTCGATGCCTCAACCACAAATCAGAAATCGGGAAAACGATAACGGGCCGCGTCTATATCCAGCACGGTTTTGAGAAAGAAAAACGCCACGCGCTTGAATCATGGGCGGCATTGTTGAGTGATATTGTTGAGGGCAGGGACCGGCGTGCCAATGTCGTAAGGCTAACCAAACCATAGCCGGTCAAACCTGGACACTTGGCAATTCATCTGCGATCTGCAGGAACGCATGTGCGCCGCGGTCAAGCCAAAGCAATGCTATGTACGTATTCGCGGATCTGAGGACTGCGCTAACTAGTCAGTGGACGCAGGAATGACGTCGCCGTTCGGACGTCTGCTGTCAGGGGTACAGCGGACGATCTCGAAGCGAGTGCGGATAGTCCGGGATGTGCCAGTAAGGGACATCAGGCATCATCCGTTTTCATACATTGACTCCTCGGTCATCAACAGCCGGCGCCACCATGTTCGCGTCACCTCAGCCTATTGCG
>CAMYKZ010000071.1 GCA_947259045.1 uncultured Afifella sp. | reverse complement strand
ACTCGGTCCTTCAACGCCGTAATTGGCGCTGAAATTCTCCGCATGGCCGTCGCGTCCGTCCTCGCCGTTCGCCTTGTTGTGTTTTTCAGCGTAGGAGACCGTGTCGCGCAGGGTGAAGCCGTCATGGGCGGTGACGAGATTGATACTTGCCCATGGCCGCCGTCCGCCATGGTCGAACAGGTCGGCGGAGCCGAGCAGCCGGGCCGCCAGATCTGGCAGGATACCCTCATCGCCGCGCCAGAAGCGCCGCACGCTGTCGCGGAAACGGTCGTTCCATTCCGCCATGCCCGGCGGGAAATGACCGAGCTGATATCCGCCCGGCCCGATATCCCAGGGCTCGGCAATCAGCTTGACGCGGGCAAGCACCGGATCCTGGCGCAGCGCATCGAAAAAACCGCCATTGGCATCGAAACCGTAAGCCTCGCGGCCAAGCGCTGTCGCCAGATCGAAGCGGAAACCGTCGACATGCATCTCCTCAACCCAGTAGCGCAGCGAATCCAGAACCAGCTGGATAACCCGCGGATGGCTGGTATTGAGGGTGTTGCCGGTGCCGGTATCGTTGATATAGCGGGCCGGATCGCCGGGTACGAGATGGTAATAACTTGCATTGTCGATGCCGCGGAAGGCGAGCATCGGCCCAGGCGCATCGGCTTCTGCGGTGTGATTGTAGACAACATCGAGCAGCACTTCGATGCCGGCGCTATGGAAGCGGCGCACCATCGCCTTGAAATCGTCCGGGCCGTTGTTGCCGCCGAGATAGCGCGGGTCGGGGGCAAAAAACCCGACCGAATTATAACCCCAGTAATTGACCAGGTCCTTCGCCTGCAGATGCGGCTCGCTCATGAAGGCCTGCACCGGCAACAGTTCCACGGCGCTGATGCCAAGCTGCGTCAGATGATCGAGCATGCGCGGCCGGGCCATGCCGGCAAAGGTTCCGCGCTGATCCTCCGGCAATGTGTCGTCAAGCTCGGTGAGGCCCTTGACGTGGCCTTCATAGATGATCGTGTCGGCCCAGGCCGTATCCGGCGGCCGGTCGTCGCCCCATTCAAATTTGGAGGCGAAGCCCGATGCGGTAACGATGCCCTTGGGCATCACGGCGGCACTGTCGCGCGGATCGGCGATCAGGCCTGTTCTGCTTTTGGCAAACACAACCTGCAGGGAATCGAAAATGACCGGCGCGCTGAGCTGGCGGCAATAGGGATCGATCAGCAGTTTGGCCGGGTTGAACCAGTGGCCGTGGTCCGGCCTGAACGGACCGTGCACCCGGTAGCCGTAGTGCGTATCCGGGCCGACGCCGGGCAGAAAACCGTGCCAGACATGGTCGGTCATTTCCGGCAGGGCAATGCGCGTTTCTTCGCCGGTATCGGAAAACAGGCACAGTTCCACCTTTTCCGCGTGGGCGGAAAACAGCGCGAAATTGGTGCCGTTGCCGTCCCACGTCGCGCCAAGCGGATAGGGGCGGCCGGCTTCAGGTTTGCGGGTGTGGTCGTCCACGGTTGGAGCCTGTCGCGTTGATCAGCGATTGATTTAGGGCGTGCAGGGTGATTCGTAAAGCGGGGCCGAACAATCGAACCCTACAGCAGCCCCTCGTAAAGCGCCATATACTGCCGGGCCGATGCTTCCCAGCCCACATCCTGCGCCATGGCGCGCTTCTGCATGCCCTTCCAGATTTCCGGTTGCCGATAAAGATCAAGCGCCCGTTCCAGTGTGAAACCAAGTGTCTCCGCGTCGATCGGCGCGAACTGGAACCCGGTCGCGGCCCTGGCCTGGACGGCGGCGGCGTTGGCGTCGATCACGGTATCGGCGAGGCCGCCTGTGCGCGCGACCAGCGGCAGGGTGCCGTAGCGCAGGCCGATCAGCTGGGTCAGGCCGCAGGGCTCAAACCGCGACGGGATCAGGATCATGTCGGCGCCGGCCTGCATCCGGTGCGACAGGGTCTCATCATAGCCGATGAAGGTGCCGACCTTGCCGGCATATCCGGCAGCAGCATCCGTGGCCAGTTTTTCCAGCGCCCGATCGCCGCTGCCGAGCAGGGCGAGCTGGCCGCCTTTGCCGATGAAACCAGGCAGGCATTCGAACACCAGGTCGATGCCCTTCTGGTCGGTCAGCCGGCTGATCAGGCAGGCGAGCAGGGCATCGGGATCTTCATCAAGACCGAAGTGTTGTTGCAATGCGAGCTTGTTTTTTGCCTTCTTTTTCAGCCTGCGGGTGGAATAGGGCTCTTCGATCGCTTCGTCTTCGGCCGGGTTCCAGACGTCAAGGTCGATGCCGTTCAGGATACCGGTTACCGGTTCCGGGCGGGCATTGAGAACCCCGTCCAGGCCCATACCGAGCGCCGGCGTGCGGATTTCGTTGGCATAGGTCGGGCTGACCGTGGTGACGGCGTCGGAATAGATCAGCCCGGCCTTGAGAAAACCGATCTGGCCGAAATATTCAATTCCATCGGATGTGAATGTGTCCGCTGGCAGGCCGAGCGCGGCGAGATGCCTGGCCGGGTAAAGTCCCTGAAAGGCCAGGTTGTGGATCGTGATGACGGTTTTCGGCGTTTTCCGGCTCCGGGTTTCGCCGGACATTCTCATATAGGCTGCGGCGAGGCCCGCCTGCCAGTCATGGGCGTGCACGATGTCGGGCCTCCAGTCGCCGGCAAGCCCGAGGCCGAAATCGGCGGCAACCCTTGAAAGGGCTGCAAAACGGAGGTGATTGTCCGGCCATTCCTTGCCGTCGGCGCCGACATAGGGGTTGCCGGGCCTGTCGAACAGGTGCGGCGCCTCGATCAGATAGGCGTTCAGGCCGGCTGTTTCGCTGGCGATGATCAACGCCTGGCCGCCGAACAGATCGTCATAGGCATGCACCGCCTTGCATTTGCCGACATTTTCCGTGACGGCGGGATAGAGCGGCATCAGCACCCGCATGTCGCAGCCCGCCGGCGCGAGTGCGCCCGGAAGCGCGCCGACGACATCGGCCAGCCCGCCGGTCTTGATCAGCGGAAAACATTCCGGCGCAACGGCCAGGACATTCAGGTGCGGCGTCTCGCTCACGCCTGAAGCCGCTCAATCATCGGTTTTGTGATCAGGCAGACGCCGTTCTCCGTCCGGTAGAAGCGTTTTGCATCGAGCTCGGGATCTTCGCCGACAACCAGCTTTTCGGGAATTTCCACGCCGCGGTCGATCACCACGTTTTTCAGCCTTGCCTCGCGATTGATGATGACTTTCGGCAGTGCGACGACACCATCCAGCTCACTGAAGGAATGGGTCAGCACGCCGGTAAAGAGCAGCGATTCGTGGATCCGGCTGCCGGAAATGATGCAGCCGCCCGATACCAGCGAACTGGTGGCCATGCCGCGCCGGCTTTCTTCGTCGTGGATGAACTTGGCCGGCGGGGTGATTTCGGCATAGGTCCAGATCGGCCAGTCATTGTCGTAAAGGTCGAGCGCCGGGACAAAATCGGTAAGATCGATATTGGCCTGCCAATAGGCGTCCACGGTGCCGACATCGCGCCAGTAGGCTTCGCTCTGGTCGCTGGTGCGGACGCAGGAATCCGGGAAGCGGTGGGCGACGGCCTTGCCGTTCTTGACGATGTGGGGGATCAGGTCCTTGCCGAAATCATGGCTTGAATTCGGGTCGTCGGCATCACGCCGCAGCAGATCGTCGAGAAACGCCGTGTTGAAGACGTAGATGCCCATCGACGCCAGCGCCATGTCAGGATTGCCCGGCATGGCCGGCGGGTCGGCCGGTTTTTCGAGGAAATCGACAATCGTGTTGTTTTCGTCGACATGCATGACGCCGAAGCCGCTCGCCTCCCCGCGCGGGACCTCCAGGCAGCCGACGGTGACATCGGCGCCGGAATCCACATGCTGTGCGATCATCGGCTCGTAATCCATCTTGTAGATGTGATCGCCGGCCAGGATGAGGATATATTCCGGGCCGTAGGAATTGATGATCTCCAGGTTCTGCGTCACCGCGTCGGCAGTACCCAGATACCATTGCGATTCGGAGACCCGCTGCGACGCCGGGAGAATATCGAAGCTCTCATTGCGTTCTTCGCGAAAGAAGTTCCAGCCGCGCTGACAATGGCGGATCAGGCTGTGCGCCTTGTACTGCGTGGCGATGCCGATGCGGCGGATGCCGGAATTGATCGCATTGGACAGAGCGAAATCGACAATGCGCGATTTTCCTCCGAAGAAGACGGCCGGCTTGGCGCGTTTGTCGGTCAGTTCCTTTAGCCGGCTGCCGCGGCCGCCTGCCAGAACGAATGCCATCGTTGTGCGTGTCAGCCTGCGTGACGTGCCTGATCCACTATCCCTCATCAGCGTGTCTCCCTTGCCTGGTTTTTCAAACGTACCATTGTGCAGGGTGACGACAAGTCCTATTTGGCAATTTCAGAGATCGGCACGTTCGACGTTTCTTTGCGGCAGCCGGGACGATTGAGAGGGTCTGTCGTCAGGGATGATCGAACCGGGCCCCGTCCTTCCACGCCGAAACCTGATTGCCATGCGCCGGAAGTCCGTGCGCATCCTTCAGCATCCGCGCCATATGCATCAGGTTCCAGGTCATGAACGTCGTATTGCGTCTGGTGAAATCATTGTCGGTCCCCGCGCCGTCGTCTCCGTATGAGGGGCCCGGCCCGGCTTCGCCGATCCAGCCGCAATCGGCCTGTGGCGGAATCAGATAGCCGACATGCTGCAGGGCATAAAGGACGGTCATTGCGACATGCTTGATGCCGTCTTCATTGCCGGTGACGATGCAACCGCCGGCCCGACCGTAGAAGATATACTGGCCGTGCTCGTTAGTCTGACCGCTGTGGGCATAGAGCCGCTCGATGATGACCCGGCAGATCGACGATTCCTCGCCCAGCCAGATCGGCGTCCCGATGACCAGAATGTCGGCGTCGCGGACTTTCGGCCAGATATTGTCCGGCCAGTCGTCGTGCTTTGCGCCGTGTTCGCGCATGTCCGGATAGATCCCGAAGGCGATCTGATGATCGGCGGCGCGGATCATGTCGACCTGGATCTTGTTGGTCTGCATGATCGCCATCGAGTTGTTCATCAGCTTCTCGGTATGGGACGGTCCCTGGTTTGAGGATTTCAGTGTCGTGTTGATAAAGCAGGCCCTGAGGTCGCTGTAATCGGCAGGCGCGGTGGTCGCGGTCATTCTCTTGATCCTTCTTCGGTCGCGGTTCGGAGATTCAACAGCGGCGGCCATGGTCAGTTCCAATCAATATGATGTTACCCAACCTCCCGCATTCGAACCGGTTCAACTTCATACCCGGTAAAGTTGTGATCGCGGCGCAGGACCGGAATGGTGCGGTATTCACTTCGACGGACGCCGCGGCAAATTTCAGATTCACCAACAAGGGTTGTAATCCGGAGGTCATCGGCACATTCTGCTGGTATGATGAGTTCAGCTTCGGGCAAAAAGCGGCGAAAACTGTCCGACGATATTCGCGACATCCTGCTGCAGCGCATTCAGGGTGGCGAACTGTCGCCGGGTGACCTGATGCCCTCAGAACGCGAACTGATGCAGGTCTATAATGTCGGCCGGCCCGCCATCCGCGAGGCGATGCAAAGCCTGCAGACCAACGGGCTTGTCGTGATCCGGCACGGCGGCCGCGCCCGGGTGGCCGAGCCCTCGCTGAGCGGCATGATCGACCAGCTTGGCGAGACGATGCGCCACTTGCTCGCTCATTCGCCGGCAAGCCTTGAACATCTCAAGGAAGGCCGGCTGGTATTCGAAACCGAAATGGCCCGAATGGCTGCGCGACGCCGATCTGACAGCGATATCAGGCGTTTACAGCAGGTTCTCGCTGCCCAGACCGATGCCCAGGACAATCTTGAAACCTTTGTTTTGCGCGACGGCGAGTTTCATCGTGAGATCGCCGGCATCAGCGGCAATCCGATTTTTGCTGCGTTGAGCAGCGCGTTGTTTCAATGGCTGGCGCATTTCTACCGCGGCGCCGTCAGTGTTCCCGGATTGGAAAAGCTGACCCTTGACGAACATGGCGAGATCCTGTCGGCGATCGAGGCCCGCGATCCCGATCGTGCCGAAAAGGCGATGGCGGATCATCTCAACCGGGCCAACGACCTCTATCACCAGCATTATTACCCGGCATCGGGCTGACAGGCCGTCCGGCCGGCCGCCGACCCTGTTCGCACAAGCCTTGCCGCTGGGTCATAACTGGTATAATGAGTATATCGGCTAAGCGGAGGGATTGACCATGGGTGCAGGCGGCGGGACAGTCGGACTGAAGGCGATGACGAGAGCCCGGACCGTCAAGGTCGGGCACTTTATCGTCGAATTCGTAACACCGGGTATCGGCCATATGCTGAAGAATGCCGGATGCGATTTCGTGCTATTCGATACCGAGCATTCCGGCTTTCACAACGAGACGATCAAGAGTGCGTTGCGGTATTTCGAAGCGGCCGACCTGCCTGTCATCGTCCGAGTCCCTTCCAAGGAATATCACCACATTGCCAGGGCGCTCGATATGGGCGCGGAAGGCATTATGGTGCCGATGGTCAATGACGCAGCCGAAGCCGAGGCGATCGTTCAGTCGGTGAAATATACCCCGCGCGGCAATCGCGGCGTGGCGCTTGCGGTTGCACATGACAATTACCAGCCCGGCGATGTTCTGAAAAAACTTCAGGCGTCCAATGACCGTTCGACCCTGTTCGTCCAGATCGAGACCGCGGCCGGGGTGGACAATGCCGATGAAATCGCCGCCGTTGACGGGGTGGATTGTCTTTGGGTCGGCCATTTCGACCTATCGGCGTCGCTCGGCATCCCGGGACGTTTCGGACATCCGAAGTTCAAGAAGGCGATCGAGCAGACCTATGCGGCCTGCAAGAAACACAAAAAGGCCTATGGCCGCCTCGTGCCGGATACATCCAGCGGCATTGACCTGTTCGCCGGCGGGTTCGATTTCATCTGCTACGCGGGCGATGTCTGGGTCTACCAGGCGGCGGTTCAGGATGGCGTCTCGAAGATCCGGGCAGGTTGCAAGGGGCGGGCCGGGGCAAGGGCCGGATCGCCGGCAAAACGCAAAGCCGGTTCAAAACGCTAGGAGACGCTGATGGACACGTTTCGCGTTGCTCTTTCGACCGATTTTCGCAAGGCCGATGGCAGCCCGACTTTCCCGAGTTTTGATCTGGCGCCGCTCAAGGACAATCCGAATGTCGAACTGGTCTGGGTCGACGATGTTGACGGCGTCATTCCGGTCTCCGCGCTGACCGGCTGCGATGCGCTGATCCTCCTGATGCCGAAGGTGACGGCAGACTCCATTCCCGGTGACGGCCGGCTGGCGGCAGTGGCCCGTTTCGGCGTCGGTTACGACAATGTCGACGTGACCGCCTGCACCGAAAACGCGATTGCCGCGATCATCACCCCCGACGGCGTTCGCCGCCCGGTGGCGGTCTCCATCATCACGTATGTGCTGGCCTTGTCGCAGAAGCTTTTCGTCAAGGACCGGATCTGCCGGGAAGGCCCGTCCGGTTGGGCCAAACGCGCGGATTACATGGGCGAGGGCCTGGTCGGCAAGACGTTCGGGCAACTTGGCATGGGCAATATCGGAGCCGAGGTGTTTCGGATGGCGGCGCCGTTCGGCATGCGGCTGATCGCCCACGATCCCTATGCCGATGAAACCCTGGCAAAAGAACTCGGGGTCGAGCTGGTGTCGCCGGAGGAACTTTTCCGCCAGGCGGATTTCCTGTCGGTGAGCGTTCCGCTTTCAGACGCCACCCATCATTATGTCAATGCGGAGCGGCTGGCGACGATGAAACCGACGGCCTACCTGATCAACACGGCACGCGGGCCGGTCGTCGATCAGGTGGCGCTGCATGAGGCACTGGCCGGCGGCATAATTGCCGGCGCCGGCCTCGACGTTTTCGATGTCGAGCCGGCGCCGGCAGATGAGCCGATCCTGAAACTGGACAATGTCATCGTCACGCCGCACGCGCTTTGCTGGACGGATGAATGTTTTGCCGGCATCGGCGCCGCCGATGTGGCTGCAGTTCTTGACATCATGCACGGGCGCCAGCCGCGCGGCATCGTCAATCGCGAGATCGCCGAAGATGCACGCTGGCTTGCGAAACTGGAGGAGTATGCGCGCCGCTTCGGATAAAGCTTTGAACGTAATGTAACCAAACCGGCCGTCAGCGCCGGAGGGAAAGGGAGAGATAAATGGATAGACGCCAATTTCTTGTTTCAAGCACCGCCCTTGCGGGCGCGACGGCTTTCGGACTGCCGGATCTGGCACGGGCCCAGGCGGCGCAAACTGCGGTTGATGCGGCGAAGAAATATGCCGGCACGGAAATCACCATTGTCTGGGAAGCCGGGTTGCAATCGCTTGATCCGCTCCGACGGCAGAAATGTTCACCAAGATCCTGCAGGAGCACAGGGCGGGCACCGGCGCCTATGACGCGCTCAACGTGATCCCGTCCTGGATGCCCGATCTGGTGCGCGCAGGCGCGCTTGAGCCGCTTGACGCCATGGTCGATCAATATGGCTTCCGTGACGAACTCAAGACGATCGCGCCGGTCTACCGCGACAATCAGATGACCGTCGACGGCAAGATATACGGCTTCCCCGATGATGGCGACGTGTTCATCATGTATTACCGTACTGACGTTCTGGGCGATCCGAAGATCCAGGCCGGCTTCAAGGAGAAATACGGCTACGACCTGCCGGTGCCGCCGACGAGCTGGAAAGAGTTTGGCGAAGTCGGGTCGTTCATTTCCGAGTTCACCGGCAACAAACCCTATGGCGCGGCGTTTTTCCGCGATGCAAGTTACGGAAACTTCATGTTCCAGGAACGCTTCCGCACCGAAGGCGGCAAGTTCTTCGATGCCGAGACCATGAAGGCGACGATCAACACCGAAGCGGGCGTCAAGGTTCTCAATGACTGGCTGGCTGAGAACAAGTGGATGCCGCCGGGTGTCGAGACCTGGGGCTTCGTGGAGAACCTGGCGGCATTTCTGCAGGGCGATACGGCGATGACGGTTTCGTGGCCGCCATACGGACGCTGGGCGGCCGGTTACGGTACCGATGAGGAAGCCCTGTCGTGGGTGCCGAAGTCGACCATTGCCGGCAAAGTCGGATATTCCATGCCGCCGGGCGGGCATCCGCAGCTGGCGGCAGGTTTCGCGTTGTCGGTATCAGCATCGTCAAGCAACAAGGAAGCCGCCTACCTGTTCATCCAGTGGCTCAATTCCGATGAGACCAGCAGTGAACGGGTGCAATTGCCCTACGCGCTGCGGGATCCGTTCCGCGACAGCCATTTCTCGTCTGAAGGGTACAAGAGCCTCTGGCCGGAAGCGCCGCAATATCTGGCCGCATTGCAGGCCGGCGCCGTCAACGGTCTGCTGGATCTGTCGATCATACAGACAGACCGGTACGAAGAAGCCTTGCGGCAGGCAATTTCCAGGTTGTGGGCCGGCGATGATCCGAAAGCCATTCTCGACGATACGGCTGCGGCCTGGGACAAGGTCACCGACCGGATTGGCGTCGACAAGCAGAAGGCGGCCTATGCCTCATGGGCGGCAAAGCCGAATGCCTATCCGTAGAGGCAATAATATCCGGCGCGCCGATCCTGGCGCGCCGGTTTGCGCATGATCATCAGGGCAAAGCCGGCATGAGCGGGAACGCGGCACCGACAGACATTGCAGCCGGCGCCTTCGCTGACCGCAATTTCAAATATATGATGATCTTTCCGGCCGTGCTGGTGATCCTGCTGATCGGGCTGTTTCCGATCATCTATACATTGATCGTCAGCGTCCAGAACATCACCATGATGGATGAGGATACGAGCTTCAACGGCCTGATCCATTACCGGGCGCTGATCTCCGACGAGCGGTTCTGGCAATCGCTCGGACATACGATTTTTTTCATGATCATCGCACTGCCGGCGGAGCTTTTGCTGGGGCTGGCGCTGGCCTACCTCTTTCTTGACCGCATGCCCGGCAAACAGGTGTTCGTCGCATTGCTGGTCATGCCGGTGGTGATTTCCCCGATCGTTGCCGGAGCCACCTGGCGGCTGCTGTTCGATACGCGTTTCGGGCCGATCAACCAGGTACTTGGCTGGATCGCCGGCGAGCCGGTCACCATCCTGTGGACGATCGATCCGCTCTTTGTCTATCCGGCGATCCTGATCGCCGAGATCTGGCAATGGACCCCGTTCATGTTCCTGCTGCTTCTGGCGGCGCTGTCGAACGTCGACAAAAGCCAGCTTGAGGCGGCCGAGATCGATGGCGCGGGCTTCATCCGGGTGTTCCGGACCATCGTCCTGCCGGCGATCTGGCCGGTGCTGGCAATTGCTGTCCTGATCCGCGCGCTGGACCTGTTCCGGCTGTTTGATGTGGTCTGGGCGCTGACCCGCGGCGGGCCGGGAACCCGGACCGAGACGTTTTCAATCTACGCCTATGTCCAGGGCTTCAAGCAGTTCGAAACCAGTTACACATCGGCGATGGCCTTTGTCGTCATCATCATTCTGGCTGTGTCGGTGACACTGGCATTGCGGCGCATGGAGATCGATCAATGAGGCCGACCTATGAGAAACGGATTATGAGGACTGGATTGTGAGGGCAGACAGGGGACCAGGGCTTGCGCTTCGTTATGCGGCTGCGGCTGCAGTGACGGCCTTTACCCTGTTCCCGATCTACTGGCTGTTCATGATCTCGTTCAAGACGCCGGATGAGATCTTCGCTTTCCCGCCGGTCTGGTGGCCGCAGTCGATCCAGTTTGCCAATTATGCCGTTCTGTTCAAGGACGGTGATGTGGTGACGATCTGGAACAGTCTGGTGATCGCCACCGTGTCGACCGCGCTGGCGATGGTTCTGGGCACCATGTGCGCCTACTCGATCGCCCGGTTCCGCACCGGCGGCAACCTGTTTTCCGACTGGCTGTTGTCGAACCGCATGGTGCCGCCGATTGTTATCGTGTTCCCGGTATTCCTGCTCTTCGTCAAGCTCGGCTGGGTCGACAGTTTCACCGGCCTGATCCTGCTCTATACCGCCTTTAACCTGCCCTATGTGATCTGGATGATGCGGGGCTACATTCTCGATATTCCGCTGGAGCTGGAAGAATCCGCGCTTGTCGACGGCTGCACGCGCTGGCAGGTCTTTGTCCGCGTCGTCTGGCCGATGGCGCGCAACGGGCTGTTTGCCACGGCGGTGTTCACGTTCGTCTTTGCATGGAACGAGTTCATTTTCGCGCTGGTTCTGACGCGCAATGCGGTGACGACTTTTCCGGTTCAGGTGACGCATTATTTCGGCGGCCAGTCGAATTTCTGGGCCAAGATCGCGGCCATGAGTGTGCTCGGCACCGTGCCGATATTTATCGCCGTGACCCTGATGCAGCGCTATCTGGTGCGCGGCATTTCGCTTGGCGCCGTGAAGGGGTAGGGACATGGCACAGCTGACCATCAGGGGCTTGCAGAAATTTTACGGCAATGTCCACGCCTTGAAAGGCATCGATCTCGATATTGCAGAAGGCGAGTTCTGTGTTTTTGTCGGTCCTTCCGGTTGCGGAAAATCGACGCTTTTGCGGACCATAGCCGGTCTGGAAGAAGCCAATGGCGGCACCGTGGAAATCGGCGGTTCCGTTGTCAATGACCTCAGGCCGCGCGACCGCAATATTGCAATGGTGTTCCAGAATTACGCGCTTTATCCCTATCTCAGCGTGTTTGAGAATATTGCGTTCGGGCTGCGGGCAAGAAAGGTCGCGGATGCCGAAATCCGCAAAAACGTCGCGCAGGCAGCCGACATGCTGGGTATTTCAGCATTGCTTGAGCGCTATCCCCGGCAATTGTCCGGCGGCCAGCGGCAAAGGGTGGCGATCGGCCGGGCCATCGTGCGCGATGCGCAATTGTTCTTGTTCGATGAACCGCTGTCCAACCTCGATGCGCAGTTGCGCGACGGCATGCGCGCCGAGATCAAGCGCCTGCACCAGGAAATCGGCAAGACGACAATCTATGTCACGCACGATCAGATCGAAGCCATGACACTGGCGGAGCGGATCGTACTCTTGCGCGACGGTGTCATCGAACAGCAGGGGTCGCCGCTCGATCTTTTCGAGCGGCCGGCGACCCGCTTCGTCGCCGGGTTTCTCGGATCGCCGCAGATGAATTTCATAGGCTGCCGGGTCAGCCGCAAAGACGAGAGGACGCGGCTGCAGTTCGACGACGGCCGCTCGCTGCCGGCGCCGGACCGGCTGGCTCCATCGCAGCACCTCACCGACGGCCGCACGCTGGTGATGGGCGTTCGCCCGGAACATATGAGCAGATCCGGCGAAGGCTCGACGCCGGGGGCCAGTGCATCCCTCAAGGTGATGATTGACCTCGTCCAGCCGACCGGCACGAGAACCTATGCCCAGTTCCGGCTGGATGATACCGAAATGACGGTAGAACTGCCGGCTCATGCAGTGGAGCGGCCGGGTACGGAAGTCGATCTGGTATTCGATATGTCACGCATCATTCTGATCGATCCGGAAACCGATCGCGTGATCTATGATTGAGCGCGGGCGATATCGGTATGTTGAAGACGAGCCAGAAGGGGAAACGATGCCATGAGTGTCTCACGATCCGTCATTCTTTTCGGCACTGAGGAAACCGTCGAAATGCCGCCGATTGTCAAAGCGGGACCGCTTGAGGCGGTGCTGGAGGCCGGCAATCTGCGTTATGTGAAAATTGCCGGCAAGGAAGCGCTGCGCGCCATCGCGTTTCTGGTGCGCGACCGCAACTGGGGCACTTATAATGCGCAAATCAGCAATCTGAAGATCGATCAGCAGCCCGACCGTTTCACCGTAACCTACGACGCGCTTTGCGCTGACGATCAGCAATCGTTTCAATATTCGGCCCGCATCGAAGGCCGGCCGGACGGCAGCCTGCTGTTTGAGGCCGATGGCGAAGCGCTGACGGATTTTGACACAAACCGCACCGGGTTTGTCGTGCTTCATGCGCTGGACGGCGTTGTCGGCGCTCCGGTCACGGTCGAACATACCGACGGCCGCATTGTGGAAAGCACGTTCCCGGAACGGATCGACCCGGCCTGTCCGTTCCAGGATGTGCGTGCACTGAGCCACGAGATCGCGCCGGGTGTCGGGGTCACCTGCCGCATGGAAGGCGATGCGTTTGAGATGGAGGACCATCGCAACTGGATGGATGCGTCTTACAAGACCTATGTCCGGCCGCTGGCTCTGCCGTGGCCGTACACGATCGAAAAAGGCCGGAAGACGCCGCAGCAGGTGACACTGAGCATCGACGGGGCGGCCGGTGCCGGGAGCGGCAGCGCCGCTGCCGCGCCGGTGCAGATCTCCGTCGGCGCGGCGACCGGTCACGGCATGCCGCGGATCGGGCTTGCCGTTCCGGCCGAACATGCCGGTGACGCGGTTGCCGGGGCGCAATTGATCAAAGACGCCAATCCGTCATTCCTGGTCTGCAGCTTCGATGCCCGCAAGGGCCATGGTGCAGGCGAGATGCGGTATTTCCGCGAACTGGGTCTGGCAACCGGCGCCGAACTGGTGCTGGAGGCCGTGCTTGCCTGTGTCGATGAAAACGGTACGCCCTCCGGCGATCCGGGCATCCTGAACCGTGATATCAAAACCGTAGCAGACGCTGCCCAGGCCGCCGGCGTTGAATTTTCCAGGGTGGCTGTTTCGCCGTCCTCTGACCTGAAATGCACCTTGCCCGGGTCTGTTTTCCCCGATGCGCCGGGATGGGCAGAGCTGATGGCGGCCGCCCGCGCGGCTTTCCCCGATGCCCAGGTCGGCGGCGGCATGTTCAGCTATTTTACCGAACTCAACCGCAAGCAGCCGCCGGCCGACGTGCTTGATTTCATCTGTCATTCCGGCTGCCCGATCGTCCATGCGGGCGACGATGTCTCGGTGACCGAAACGCTGGAAGCGCTGCCGTCGATCTTTACCTCGGTGCGGGCGTTTGGCGGCGGCAAGCCGTACTGGATCTTTCCGACCGCGCTGTCCATGCGCGACAATCCCTATGGCGCCGCGCCGGCGGAAAACCCGCGCAATATCCGTCAGGCGATGAACCGGGTCGATCCGCGCGATCGCGGGCTTCTGGGTGCCGCCTGGTATGCCGGTTATCTTGCCCACGCGGCGCGCGCCGGTGTCGACGCTGTGACACTGGCAGCCGCCGCCGGACCGTCAGGCATTGTCTGGTCCCGGCAGCAGCACGAACAGCTCTGGTTTGATGAAGCGGATGTTCCGGTCCTGGCGAAATATCATGTGCTTGCCGGCCATATGTCACTGGCAGGCGACGTTCTGGAAACGCAAAGTTCCAACGGCCGGTCCGTCCAGGGGCTCGCCGTATCCGGCGGCAACGGGCTGACGGTCTGGCTCAGCAATCTGACAGGTGACGTGCAAACGGTGTTGCTGTCGGGCGTCCCGGACGGCGGAACGGTTCGGATGCTCGACGCATCCAGCTTCGAGGCGGCGTGCCGTGACGCGCACTGGACCGGCGCCCGGGAGGCGATGAAGCCCGCTGGTGTCCAACTCGACGCCTATGCGATTGCAGAAATCCGGTTCGCCTGAACGGTCCAGGCTCAGGCGGCAAACCCTGAAAACGCCGCCACGACGCTTTGATACACGTCGCGCTTGAACGGTACGATGAGCTCAGGCGTGCGATCCAGCCGCTCCCAGCGCCAGCCGGCAAACTCCGCCTTGTGGCCGTCACCGGGCTCCAGAACGTTGATTTCCGTGTCATCGCCCTCAAAGCGGAATGCAAACCATTTCTGCGTCTGGCCGCGATATTTGCCTTTCCAGGCTGTGCTGGCAACCGCTTGCGGCAAGTCGTAGGTCAGCCAGCCGGGAGCTTCCGCAAGCAGGGAGATAGCCTTGATACTGGTCTCTTCTGCCAACTCACGCAGTGCTGCGTCCTTTGGGCTTTCACCCTCATCAATGCCGCCTTGCGGCATCTGCCATGAATAGCCGCCGGTTTCACGTTCCGGGCCGCCGGCAGCGCGATCTCCGATGAAAACAAGGCCGGCTCGGTTGAAAAGAGCGATACCGACACATTGCCGGTAGCCGGCCGCCGGGCCGTCCGTCATTTCCGTTTCGCCAGGGCCGCGCTTGCGGGAACGATGGCAAATCCGCGTTTTTCCGCCTCAACGGACCATGCGGCAATTTCATCGATGGAAATCCGGAACGCCGATGCGACACCGATCGCGATACCATCCGCCCGCGCTTTCTTCTCCAGAAGCTCAAGCGATTGGACAATCTGCCGTCTTGAGCGGACCCTGTCGATGATCAGGTCGCCGGCGACAACATGGGCGTTTATCTCCTGGCCCACGGCCATCGCCTTGCTGGCTTCCGCAGCGCCGTCGTCGACGAACATCAGTCCGCGATTGGACAATTCGTTCAAAAACGGCCGGAGCGCATCGCCATTGGCGAGATAGCGGCCACCCATGTAATTCATCACACCGGTATAGCTCGTCATCCGGGTCAATGCCCATTTCAGGCTGTCGGCATTCTGTTTCGCCTTGGCAGATGTCAGCAGCGTATGCGGACCCGGTTTGGTTTGCGGGTAACCGAACGGTTCCATCGGCACCTGCAGAAGAACTTCATGGCCCTCGCGCCGCGCCCTTGTCACCCAGCGATCAAGACTTCCGCCATAAGGGGCAAAGGCCAGGGTGACGTCTGGCGGCAATTTGGCGATCGCCCTCTGTGTGCTGGTCTGGCTGACGCCCATGCCGCCGACAATGATAACGATGCGCGGCCTGCCGCCGAATGGCCCGGCCTTGGCCGGCCGTGCATAGGCATCGAGCGGGCGCATGCCATTGTCGCCAATCTTCGGCAAAAGCCCAAGCGATGTTTTTTCGATCAGATGATCAAGCGGTTTGGACGTATTTCGAACCTTGTCGGGCGGTCTGGGTTTTGAAGCCAGTTCGATCGGCTTATCCGCCGGCTTGCTGAACGGCGAAGGCTCTTCGGCCTCTTCGACACTGCCGGTCGCAAGCTGATCGACGCCGTCGATTTGCGCATAGGCAACGGGCTGCCCGCCATGGGGGTCGTCGACCGCAGCAACCCAGACGCTGGCAAATATCGCCACCCCGATGGCGGCAATGCCGGTGATCGGTGCAATAAAAAGCCTGATCGAACGTTTTTGCGTCCGGTCACGGGCCTTCAAAGGTGTATTGAGGTCGTCCGTCTTCATCGACCCGCCGACATTTCAGACGGCGCGGGCCGGGCCCGCGCCGTATCGTTGGTGAACCACAAAACTGATTCGTCAGTTAGGTATACCCTGAGACGGGTCCGGCGGAAACATTGCATGCTGTTTTATTCCGCGCAGCAGCTCAAGGGCGTAATTGAGCTGGGCATCATCTTTCGGGTCGGGCGGAACATAGGCTGACGAACCGGATTGTTCGTCTTCCGCGTCATTATCTTCGCCGCGCAGATGGCCGCGCAGCCCGGCTTCGCCGCCCGGGGTGCTCCGTCGGCCCTTCAGTTCTTCGGGAAGCTCCTGGATAACGATGATGTCGGGATCGACGCCCTTGGCCTGGATCGACCTGCCGGCCGGCGTATAATAACGCGCCGTCGTCAGGCGGATCGCACCATTGCGGCCGAGCGGGATGATTGTCTGAACCGAACCCTTGCCGAACGAACGGGAGCCGACGATGGTCGCCCGCCTGTGATCCTGAAGCGCGCCGGCGACAATTTCCGAAGCGGATGCAGACCCGCCATTGACCAGAACGATAACCGGTTTGCCTTTAACGTTGTCGCCCGGGCGGGCGGAAAAACGCTGGGTATCGTCTGCCTGGCGGCCGCGTGTGGAAACGATCTCGCCACGGTCAAGGAAGGCGTCGGAGACGGCAATCGCCTGGTCCAGCAGGCCGCCCGGATTGTTGCGCAAATCCAACACGTAACCCTTCAGCGTTTCAGGCGGAATTTCCGAGTTGATCGCCTTGATCGCCTTGCTCAGACCGGAAGATGTCTTCTCATTGAACTGGGTAATGCGGAGATAACCGACATCTTTTTCGACCCGGTGCCTGACAGAGCGGATCTTGATGACATCACGAATGATCTTGATGTCGATCGGCTCATCGGCGCCCTCGCGGATGACCGTAATGATGATCGGCGAATTGATCGGCCCGCGCATCTTGTCGACGGCATCGCGCAATGTCAGTCCGCGCACTTCTTCACCGTCAAGATGGCTGATCAGATCACCGGCCAGGACGCCGGCCTTTGCCGCCGGTGTCTCGTCAATCGGCGTGACCACCTTGACCAGGTCGTTTTCCATTGTCACCTCAATGCCCAGGCCGCCGAATTCGCCCTGGGTCTGAATGCGCATATCGTCGAAACTTTTTGCATTCAGATAGCTGGAATGGGGATCAAGCGATGACAGCATGCCGTCGATCGCCGATTCAATCAGTTCCGCTTCTTTCGGTTCCTCGACATAATCGGCGCGAATCCGCTCGAATACGTCACCGAACAGGTTGAGCTGACGGTAAGTGTCCGTGTTTGCAGCCGTAGCTTCGCTAAACACGTTAAACTGCGATACACTGCCAAATGCGAGCGCTCCAAATATGGCACCTATCGCAACCAGGCCGAATTGACGCTTCATCCTCGAACCTCTTTCACATTTCCATCTGCCCACCATGGGGCAGGATCAATTGAATTTTCGTTATGTCTAAATTCTATATATAGCATAGGGCGGGCAGAACTATGGTTGATATCGCCCAAACCGGCCAGTTTTTTTTCACCCAGAGCCGCCACCGGCTCGCCCGCCAGCACAAATTGTCCCAGTTCCACGTTAATCCGCTCAAGGCCCGCCAGCACGATGCGATAATCTTCGCCGGCATTCAAGATCAAAACCTGCCCGAATGAACGAAATGGCCCGGCATAAATCACCCAGCCATCGGTGGGCGATATGACAGGTGTTCCAGGCCGGCCGGCAATCGAAAGGCCCTGCGACTGGCCGCCGAAACCGTCCGGATCCCCGAATTCCATTACGGCAGTGCCGGCAATCGGCATTGGCAACAGGCCCCTGGCTTCCGTGAACCGCACGGCGGGCCTGATCCTGCTGGTGTCGGCCAGCCGGCGTTTGGCTTCCTCCGGCGACGCCGAAGCCAGGTTCTGAGACGCTATCGCCGCCTCGCGCGACGCCTTGGCCGCGGCTGCAATCTCCTTTTCCAGCGTCCGGATCAACCCCTCCAGTGATTTGGCCTCCGCTGCAAACGCTTCCACTTTCGCCCGTTCCAGAGCCAGTTCAGTCGTGGTTGTCTCGCGTTGGTTCCTTTTGGCTTCAATCAGCAGATCAATTCGCGATTTCTGCTCGCCAAGCGCAGTGTACTGGGTTCTCAGCCGGCCGCGATTGTCCTCAATACGCTTGCGCAACAAAGTCAGATCTTCCAGATCGCCGGCCAGATTTTCTGCCTGGACGCGGATATCAGGCAGTACAGCATTGGCAAGGATCGAGCCGCGGATAGCCGCAACCACATCGTCAGGCCTCGACAAAAGCGCCGGCGGCGGCGTGAGGCCCATCCGCTGCAGCGCCAGAAGAACTTCCGCCAGGATTTCACGCCGGTCCATCAATGATGTGCGAATCGCGTCTTCCTCGACATAAAGATCATCCAACTGGCTCTCGATGCGGGAAATCTCGAATTCGAACCGCTGCAGCCGTTGCGCCGTTTCGATCAGGTCGCGGCTCAGTTTTGTCCGGTCCGCCTCAATTTCCGTGATTTCCCGTTCAAGCGCCGTTTGACGTTTTTCCGACACGGTAACGGACCGGCGGATGGATTCCAGTTCCGCCTCCCGCGCGGCCACACGGTCGTCGCCGCCCTGCCGTTCGATCACCGATCCGGCCTGATCCTGATTCTGATCCTGATTCTGGGCAGGGGCGATCCCGATATGGCCGCCGGCAGACAACAGAACAGCGGCAGGCAATAGGATCAATCTTTTGTGAAGCGTCATCAATGTCCGCCTGAAATCCCGGATTTCATCACAATACAGAATCAGTGTTTCTCAGGCCCGATGATAGGGGTGGCCGGAAAGAATCGTTGTCGCCCGGTACAATTGCTCCAGCAGCATGACACGAACCAACTGGTGCGGAAAGGTTGCCCGGCCAAACGAAATTGTTCGCTCGCAGCGGCCAAGCAGACCGGCATCAAGCCCGTCCGGACCGCCGATCAGGTAGGCCTGTCCGGCCACGGACTGGTCTGCAGCGCGCCGGATCGATTGCGCAAGCCCGATGCTTTCGACGAGATCACCGCCCTCATGCAGGCAGATCGTATGGAACCCGTCGGGAACGGCCGCAGCCATGGCGTCGGCTTCGATGGCTTTCCGGTCTTGCGCGCGAGGTGACCGCGATTCCGGAATTTCCTTTATTTCGACACCCCGTAATCCCAGCCCGCGTCCGGCCTTTGCCGTGCGGTCGGCGTAGCGTTTGCACAATTCCGTTTCCGGCCCGGCCTTCAGGCGGCCAATTGCCAGGATCATCAGGTCCATTGAATTCGGCGGCCTTCAGGCCTGTCCGCGCCGCTCGGAATAGGGCTCGGCCTGCCACATTTTTTCAATATTGTAGAAGGCGCGCACTTCCGGCCGGAACAGATGCACGATGATATCACCGACATCGATCAGCACCCAGTCGCAATGGGGCAGGCCTTCGACCCGGACCGGGCCTGAGCCGGATTTTTTCAGGTCACGCACGAGATTGTCTGCAATGGCGCCGACATGCCGGTGCGAACGCCCTGACGCGATGACCATATGATCGCCCAGTGCGGATTTCCCGGAAATGTCGATTGCAATCGGATCCTCAGCCTTTGAATCGTCAAGGCTGGCCAGGACAACTTGAAGGGTCCCCTCTGACGCGTCTGCATCGCGGGGAACGGGATGAGCCGTTTCATGTGAAACGCTCTCATCGTGACGCATAGTGCTCAGATTTTGTTCCTTTTCACAAAGAATCGGCGGGTATCGCAGGTTCTACATAAGGCTGACATGATGTCAGTTTCAAGACTATTACTTTTACGGCGTGTTTTTGAATTGTGATGTCAACATTTGGCGGATCGCCGAAGATGAGGCCGGTGCGCGCGGGCCGATGAGGAATGTCCATGCCGGCGGATGGCTTCCAGCCAGGCAATCAGCGGCATTCTGGGCCATTCTGTAGGCCGCCAGATTGTGCGCCGCCGGTGCATTCAGCGGCGCAGTCAGCGTTCCAGGACGGTTAACGACCGCGATTGGAAACGTAACGGCGATATCGCGCCAGCGCTCCCAGAGATGAAACGTTGCAAGGTTGTCGCTGCCCATGATCCAGACAAAACGGGCATGGCTTGCCCGGCTGCTCAGCTTTTCCGCCAGATCGGCCGTGTAGCGGATATTCAGTGCCGTTTCCAGATTGCTGACCGGCATTCGCGGATGGGCGGCAAGTGCCGCCGCCTGCTCCATCCGCGCCGCCGACGATTGCAGTCCGTCATTGTCTTTGAGCGGATTGCCGGGTGAAACCAGCCACCAGACCGCATCGAGCTTCAGCCGGTTCAGCGCTATCAGGGCCATCTGGCGATGGCCCTGATGAGGCGGATTGAACGATCCGCCGAAAAGTCCGATCCGCTGGCCACGTCCTAACGGCGGCAAGCCATGGAAAATCCGGCTGGGCCGGCGGCCCTTCTGGCGATCTTCGCTCAAGGCCTGATCTGACCGTTTCCGTGAACGCAATATTTGAAACTGGTCAGCTGTTCCAGACCGACCGGACCCCGGGCATGCATCTTGCCGGTGGCGATACCGATTTCCGCACCCATGCCGAATTCACCGCCGTCGGCAAACTGTGTCGAGGCATTGTGCAGGACGATAGCGGAATCGACTCCGTCCATGAACGCCTTGGCGGCGCGGCGGTCATCGGTCAATATCGCCTCGGTGTGACTGGAACCGTAGGTGCGGATATGGTCGATCGCGGCGTCCAGTCCGTCGACGACTTTCACCGCAATAATCCGGTCGAGATATTCCGTCGTCCAGTCGGCTTCCACGGCAGGTTCGACTGCAAAGGCAGCAGCCTGGGCATCCTCGTCACCATGGATCTGGCAGCCTGCTGCAATCAACGCCTCAATCAGCGGCTTCAGATGGGAGCCGGCAAGCGCGCGGTCGACCAGCAGTGTTTCAGCCGCACCGCAAATTCCGGTCCGGCGCATTTTCGAATTGACGACGATCTCCCGCGCCATGTCGAGATCGCAGGGCGCGTGCACATAGACATGGCAGAGCCCTTCCAGATGGGCGAACACCGGGACCCGCGCTTCGTCCTGGACCCGGCCGACGAGGCTCTTTCCGCCTCTGGGCACAATAACATCGATGGCCCCTTCAAGGCCTCTCAGCATTGCGCCGACGGCTGTGCGGTCGCGGGTCGGGACAAGCTGTATCGCATCGGCCGGCAATCCGGCATCTTCCAATCCGCCGACAAGACACCGGTGAATTACGGACGAGGTGCGATGTGTGTCTGAGCCACCGCGAAGGATCGTCGCATTACCGGCCTTCAGGCAAAGCGCTCCGGCGTCGGCGGTAACATTCGGGCGGCTTTCAAAGATGACGCCGATAACGCCGAGCGGCGTGCGGACGCGCTCGATCTGCAGTCCGTTCGGCTGCTCCCACCGGGCGATGATGCCGCCGACCGGATCATCCAGCTCAATAATGGCTTCAAGCCCTGCGGCCATCGCCTCGATGCGGCTTTCATCGAGTGTTGCCCGGTCGACAAAGGCGTCTGATGCGGTATCGGACATTTCGGCAAGATCGGCTGCATTGGCAGCCATAAGATCGGCGACGCTGGAGCGGATCGCCCGGGCCGCGCCCATAAGCGCCAGATCCTTCGGTTCGCGCCGCGCCGTTGCCAGCACGGCTGCCGCCTGGCGGGCCCGTGTGCCGATATCAAGCATCATCCGCTCGATGTCGGCGGCTTCGCCGGAAGCCTGTTCATCTATCCTGGCGTTCATCTGTCTCTCAAAACCATGTCATCGCGATGGATCATCTCCGATCGTCCGGGATATCCGAGGATCGTTTCAATCCTGCTGCTTTTACACCCGGTAATCGCTGCGGCTTCGGCGGCATCATATGCGCTCAGGCCGCGGCCGATCTCCGAACCTTGATGATCCATGATAACAACAGCATCGCCGCGAGAAAAGTCTCCTGTGACAGCCGATATTCCGGCCGGCAGCAGGCTCTTGCCGGAATAGAGCGCGCTGACCGCGCCGGAATCGATCTGCACCGTTCCGCGCGGCTCCAGATGGCCTGCGATCCAGGCCTTGCGCGCATTTGCCGGCGTCGACTGGGGCGCAAACCACGTTGCCCGCCCGCCTTTGTCAATGGCCTCAAGCGGGTGCTTTCCGTGGCCGCTTGCAATCACCATCGCCGCACCGGCGGCGACTGCAATCTTGCCGGCCTCGATCTTGGTCTTCATGCCGCCGCGCGACAGATCGGAGCCTGCGGCGCCCGCCATCGCCTCGATCCGGCTGTCGATACTGGCAACGTGATCGATGAATTGTGCGTCCGGATTATCCGCCGGCGGCGCCGTATACAATCCATCGACATCGGACAGCAGCACCAGACAGTCGGCGCCGATCATTGCCGCCACGCGGGCGGCCAGCCGGTCATTATCGCCATAGCGGATTTCCGATGTGGCGACCGTGTCGTTTTCGTTGATCACCGGTACGGCGCCGATTTTCAGCAATGTCGCAAGGGTCGCGCGCGCGTTGAGATATCGCCTGCGCTGTTCCGTATCGCCGAGGGTCAGCAGGATCTGCGCTGCGGTCAGGCCCTGCCGCTGCAGACTTTCCGCCCAGGCCTTGGCCAGCTCGATCTGGCCGACCGCCGCGGCCGCCTGGGCCTCTTCCAGTTTCAGTTCGCCGGCTGCGAGTTTGAGCCGGCGGCGGCCGAGCGCAATCGCGCCCGACGACACCACAAGCAGATCCGCTCCGCCTGATGCCAGTTTTTTCAGGTCGGCCGCCAGTGCATCGAGCCAGTCCAGATGCAACGCCCCGGTCAGGCCCTCGACCAGCAGGGCGGAACCGATCTTGACGACGATGCGCCGGCAGCCGAGCAGCCGCTGTCTGCCGTCCACGCTCATGCCGGTCATGACATCGGGCTCCATGCCCCGTCTTCCGCATCCTCGGCCTTCGCCGTTTCCGCGTCATCGGCAAGTGCGGCAAAACAGGCATCCAGCAGCACATCCATGCCAAGGCCGGTGACCGCGGATATGACAAACACTTGTGAACCGGCAAGTCCGGCCAATTCGCTGCAGAGTTCGTTCAGGCTCTCATCGTCAGCAGCGTCGGCGCGCGACAGCGCGACAAGTTCCGGCTTTTCAGCCAGGCCATGGCCATAGGCTTCCAGTTCGCCGCGCACTGTCCGGTATGCGCCAGGCGGATCCTCGCCGGCGGCGTCCACCAGATGCAAAAGCGACCGGCAGCGTTCCACATGACCCAGAAAACGGTCGCCGACGCCGACCCCTTCATGGGCGCCTTCAATCAGGCCCGGCAGGTCGGCCAGAACCAGTTCGCGGTCGCGGTGGCGGACAACGCCAAGACCCGGATGCAGCGTGGTGAACGGGTAATCGGCGATCTTCGGCTTGGCGGCACTGACCCGCGACAGGAAAGTCGACTTGCCGGCATTGGGCAGGCCGACAAGACCGATATCGGCAATCAGTTTCAGCCGCAGGATAATCCATTTTTCGATCGCCGGCTGGCCTGGATTGGCATGGCGCGGCGCCTGGTTGGTCGATGATTTGAAATGGGCATTGCCGAAACCGCCATTGCCGCCGGTTGCCAGCCGGACCCGCTGGCCGATCCTGACCAGGTCGGCCAGCAGGGTCTCGTTATCTTCCTCAAACACCTGGGTGCCGACAGGAACCCGTAATGTCATGTCATCGCCGTTGGCGCCTGTGCGGTCGCGGCCCTTGCCGTCGCCGCCGGGACGGGCCTTGAAATGCTGCTGGTAGCGATAGTCGATCAGCGTGTTGAGCCCGTCGACGGCTTCCACCCAGACATCGCCGCCGCGGCCGCCGGAGGCACCGTCCGGGCCGCCCATGGCAACATACTTCTCGCGCCGGAATGACACGCATCCCTGCCCACCCTTGCCGGATTTGATATAGACTTTCGCCTGATCGAGAAACTTCATGGCGCTCATGTCGCGCGCCTTGGGCGCTGCGTCAACGGCCTTGATGCCGGAACGATCGATTTACGGCTTCGGAAGCCGCCGGAATCCTCACCGGACCGCTGCTCCGCCGCCGTCGTAGCCGAACCGCGGTCAGGACCGGTTATGCAAAACGGGCGGCAAATGTTTCTCGCGACAATCGTGTTTTGATCTCGAGGCGTTCCTCGCCGGTTGCCAGACAGAAAAGCGGGCCGGAACCGACAATTTCAAACCCCAGCTTTTGCTGCACGCGCAACGATGCCGGATTGTCTTCAAACGCGCCGGCGTGGAGCGCATCGCAGTCAAACCGGTTGAAGAACCCGGCAATCGCCGCCCGTGCTGCCTCGCTCATCAGGCCGCGGCCCCAATATTCGCGGCCCAGCCAGAAGCCGACCGAGTTTTCGCCGCGCTCTTGTTTGAAACCGATCATGCCGATGGCCGGCCCGCCGGTGCTGATGGCAAAGATCAGTGCCTCCCGGTCACCGCGTTCGACCATTGCAAACCAGGCCTGAGCGTCTTTCAGCCGGTAAGGATGCGGCACCCGCGCCAGCATGCGGCTGACAGAGAGATCGGCCAGCATGGCGGAGGTAGGCGCCAGGTCCTGTTCTGCCGGTGGGCGCAGGACAAGGTTTTCGGTTCTGATTTCGAGCATGACGGATTTCGGACAAAAGAAAAAGGGAAGCGGCGGACCGCTTCCCTTCAATGATTTTCTTTCAGGCGCGGATCCAACGAACCGCAGCTTGACTATTCGGCGGCCTCGGCGATCGGATCGACGGACACGTAGGTCCGGCCCTTGGCCTTGGTACGGAACGAGACGCGGCCTTCGACGATTGCGAAGATCGTATGATCCCGGCCTATGCCGACATTGTCGCCCGGATGCCATTTGGTGCCGCGCTGGCGGATAATGATATTGCCGGGGATGACAAGTTCGCCGCCATATTTCTTGACGCCGAGCCGCCGTCCGGCTGTATCGCGACCATTGCGTGAAGAGCCGCCTGCCTTTTTATGAGCCATGTCTCAGCCCTCCTTCGCTTCGTCAGCCAGCGCCTTGGCCTGGCTGATCCAGTCGTCACGTTCTATCCGGCCCTTGAAGCTCAGCGCGTCATCGACATTGGTAATGTCATCCGCGCTGAAGGCAGCGACCTGCGCATATGTGGTAATGCCCAGATCGTTGAGCTTTTTCTCCAGCGCCGGACCGACGCCGGAAATCTTCTTCAGATCATCGGCTTCACCTGCCGGCGCCGTAAACAGCGGCGCGCCCGCCGCGGCGGCTTCCGGCTTCGGTTTTTCCTGCGGTTCGTCCTTCGGCTTGTCCGCCTTCGGAGCCGCTTTCTTCGCCGCAGGCTTTGCGCCCTTGGTGAGAATGTCGGTGATCTTCACCAGCGTGAAGTCCTGCCGATGGCCGTTCTTGCGGCGGGAATTCTTCCGCCGGCGCTTCTTGAAGATGATGATCTTGCGGCCACGGCCCTGCTCGACGATTTCCGCCGTCACGGACGCGCCGTCGACAAGCGGCGAACCGATGACCGGCGCATCGCCGCCCACCATCAGCACATTGTCGAACACCACCTGGTCACCGGCATCTCCGGCGAGCTTTTCAATTTTCAAACTATCATCGGCGGCAACACGATATTGTTTGCCGCCGGTTTTTATGACTGCGAACATTTCTTCCTCACGTTCGGGTATCCGCCTCGCTGCGCATTTCAGCGTCTATCGGGCGGGCTTTTTTCAGTCTGACCGGCGAATTGCCCTTAATTCAGGCAATCCATCAAATTCAGGCAATTCATCAAACAAAGAGTGGCGCGGAAAGCGAAAGCTCCGCGCCGGTGGCGGCCATAAGCCTCAATCACGGTTCAATGTCAAGCGCCGGAAACAGGATTCCGCCGGCCCGATTGTCCGGATCCGCATTTTTCCGTTGATCGCCATCTTGTATCATGGCGGCCGGCGGTATAGATAGCCCCGGCCAGTTGCCATTGCGCCATGCAATAATCTGCGGAGAGGTGCCAGAGTGGTTGAATGGGACGGTCTCGAAAACCGTTGAGCGCGCAAGCGTTCCGAGGGTTCGAATCCCTCTCTCTCCGCCAGTTGACTTCAAGGTGTGTGCGTCTCTCTTCGCTTTCCCACCGACAGTCGAAATTCGTTAGTGATTTCAGTGACCTGTGCGGTTCCTGCATCTTCGAACCGTCACTGAGACGCGCTTTGGTCCGTTAGAATGACGGCGAAGTG
>CAMYKZ010000070.1:26274-40110 GCA_947259045.1 uncultured Afifella sp. | reverse complement strand
GGCAAATGGGAGGCCGGTGGTCCGTTCGGCGTTTCCTACAAGGAGCAATTCCGCATCGAGGCGACGGGTGCGGGTAAAACCAAAAAGAGCGCCTGGTCCAAACTGGTCAGCAAATGCTGATCTGAACATCAGCGCCACAGAAAACGGAAAGGCGTCCTATCGGGCGCCTTTCGCATTTGATCATTCCGCCGGGACAACGCTGCTAATAATTTTTTGAACCCTCTCCTGCACACACGCGTCTTATGGTAAACAAATGATGAATTTGTGTCAGGAGTACCCGATGAAAAATCTGCGGATAGTCGTTTCAACCCTGCTGACCGGCGGGATATTGGCCTCCTTCGCCGCAATCGCCGTTGCCGCCCCGTCCCTGGTCACCCCCAAGCGGGCGGTTCTGAGGATCAGCAATGTCAATTGCCCCGGCAGCGCCGACCTCAAATTTGTCGTCTGGTCAAAACAGCAGGGTCCGGTCAAGGTCCAGCTGGAGCGGATGGGCGTCGGTTTGCTGGGCTCCGACATCATTCAGTCCGATACCAAGAAGGAGGGACGCTACAAGGGCCTGTTCAGTGGCAAGGTCAGTCTGACCCGATCAGATTCGTCGGAAAAATACCGCATTGTCGCCACCGGCAACGGCAAGACCACAATCAGCAAATGGAAGACGCTGAGGTACTGCAAGATCGTAATGTGACCGGGGCAGCACCCGTGTCTGATCAGCGGTAGAAGTCCGCCCTTGTCGGCGGCAGACCTGCCGGCCCCTTGTCGCGCCGGGTCGCCAGCGTCTGAAACAGATAGGCTCCGCCGCGTTCAAATGTCAGCGCACATCCGGTCAGATAAGCGAGCCACAGCCGGGCGCGCGGTTCGCCGGCATATTCGATCGCTTCATCCATGCGCGCATGCAGCCGCTTGGCCCAGAACCGGCAGGTCAGCGCATAATGCTCCCGCAGACCCTCCACATCGTGCACTTCGAAACCATGGGCTTCCAGCATGCGGGCGGACCAGCCGATATGATCGAGCTCGCCGCCGGGGAAGATATATTTGACCAGGGCGCGATATTCCGGCGGTTTTTTGTGAAACGCGCGGTCCGTCGCCCGGCCCTTGCGGGTGATGGCGTGGTGCAGATAGGCGCCGCGCGGCCGCAACAGCCGCCGGACGGTCTTGAAATAGGCTGCGTGATTGGCAAAACCGACATGTTCGAACATGCCGACAGAAGCGATCTTGTCGAACGTGCCGTCAAGCTCCTGAAAAGGCTTCAGTTCGATGGTGACCCGGTCCTGCAGGCCTTTTTCGGCAATCCGCTTGCGGGAAAGTGCAAACTGTTCCTCCGACAGGGTCACGCCATGGGCGCTGACGCCGTAATGTTCGGCTGCATGGATGACCAGGGCGCCCCAACCGCTGCCGATATCGAGAAAACGTTCGCCTTCCGTCAACCGAAGCTTGCGGCAGATATGATCGAGTTTGTCATGCTGCGCCTGGTCAAGATCGTTTGCCCAGTCGGTGAAATAGGCGCAGCTGTAAAGCAGGCGTTGATCAAGAAACAGCCGGTAGAAATCATTTGAGACATCGTAATGATGGCGGATGGCCTCTGCCGTCGAGCCGCTGACCAGAGCCTTGCGGCCGGCAAGCCCATCGCCCCTGTCCGGCCCGGACCGGCCAAGCGCCAGCCGCAACAGGGCCTTGGCCATCAGTGTCTTGTCCAGTTTCGCGATCAGCTGACGGCTCTTGCCTTCCGGCCGGGCTGCGACCATGTCGAACAGGTCGCCGCCGATCACGTCCACCTGCCGGGCTGACCAGGCTTCCACCACGGTCTCGATCCGCCGGCGGCGGATCAGCCGGCCGAGCACCGACGGGTCGTGGATCACCAGGCGCAGGGCGCCCTCATCCCAATCGCCGGGAATGCGGGTTCCGTCCCAAAGCTCAAAGCCGAATTTGAGTGCCAGGCGTTCATGGCAGTGGGAAAGAAGGGTCAGCGCGGCCTGCCGGACGTTCTCAGATGCCATCGCCGAATGTCCTTACATCGCCCGAAGGGCAAAACTCGAAAAACCGTCAGAAGTCGCTGGCGCGCCCCTTGGTCTCCCAATCGCCGTAGCGGACTGGCTCCGGCCCGTCAACGCCGTCCACTTCATTTGGCGGCCCGTCCTGCGTTTCGGCCGCAGACTGTCGTTTTGCGCGGCGTTCCGCCGCTTCGGCCAAAGCCCGTTTCGCCTCCGGGCTGAGCGGCCTTCCGGCCGGTTTTGCGCCGCCATCAAGCGGATCGGACCCGTCTGAACCTTTCTGATTTGTCATGTCAATTCGCCCTGCCTCACGTTGCAACCTTTCGCCCTGATCACCATTATATAGAATGAAAACAATGTTTTGCAGGGCGGAAATCCGCCGCGCAACGATCAGCCACGGGAGTCCTCAATGAATATCATGAAAACCGGAATGCTTCTGGCTGCCATGACCGCGCTTTTCATGGGCGTCGGTTATCTGGTTGGCGGTTCCAGCGGCGCAACCATTGCACTGGTCATTGCCGCAGCGATGAATTTGTTCTCCTACTGGAATTCCGACAAAATGGTCCTGCGGATGCACAATGCCGTGGAGGCCGACGAGCGGACCGCCCCGCAGCTTCATGCCCTGGTGCGCCGTCTGGCCGAACGGGCAGGCCTGCCGATGCCCAAGGTCTATCTGATCGACAACCCGCAGCCGAACGCATTCGCGACCGGGCGCAATCCGGAAAATGCCGCTGTAGCGGCCACCACCGGCCTGCTGGACCAGCTCACCACTGAGGAGGTCGCGGGCGTCATGGCGCACGAACTGGCGCACATCCGCAACCGGGACACTTTGATCATGACGCTGACGGCAACCTTCGCCGGCGCGATTTCCATGCTGACCAACTTTGCCCTGTTTTTCGGCGGCCGGGACAATAACAGCCCGTTCGGGTTTGTCGGCGTTCTGCTTGCCGCGGTGACTGCGCCGATAGCGGCGATGCTGGTGCAGATGGCAATCAGCCGAACGCGCGAATACAGCGCCGACCGGCTGGGTGCGGAAATTTCCGGCGACCCGCTGGCGCTGGCATCCGCCCTTGCCAGAATAGCCGGCAGTGCGCGACAAAGGCCGATGATCAGTGCAGAACGAAATCCCGCAAGCGCCCATATGTTTATCATCAATCCGTTGTCCGGCGAGCGGATGGACAATCTGTTTTCCACCCATCCGAACACGGCAAACCGTATTGCCGCACTGCAGGGCATGACCGGTGAAATCGGACGCAGCCCGGTGATGCAGCAGGCGGAGCGGCCCACTGGTCCCTGGTCGCAATCTTCGCAAGGCCGGGCGACCGGCCGCCGGCCGGCCCGGCGCGGCCCCTGGGGATAAGGTTTGGCAAGCAGGATTCGACAAAAACCAGCTGTCCGGAAGACAGGCCGTCCGTCCGTCCCCGGTCTTGCCGCACGGCGGACAGCCGCTGCCATCTGGCGGAAAGTACTCGATGGACAGGTCCCGCTTGATGCGTTGACGGATGAAAACAACGGCCACCGGGCATTCCGCGAACTGGAAAGCCGTGACAGGGCGCTGGTGCGGGCCATTGTCGATATGGCGTTGCGCCATCACGGTGAAATCCGGACGGCCCTGTACGCCCGGCTTGAAAATCCGCTGGACAGCGAACATGGCGGCGCGGTGCTGGCGATCCTGCATGTCGGTGCGGCGCAGATCCTCTATCTTGATGTCCCCGACCACGCCGCGGTGAACCTTGCGGTCGTTTCGGCAGAGGCCGACCGGCGGATCCGCAATGCCCGCGGTCTGGTCAATTCGATCATGCGCCGTGTGGCGCGCGAACGGAATGAAATCCTCGCCAGGCCGCAAGCCGCGCGGTTGAACGTGCCCGACTGGTTACTGGCGCGCTGGGCGGCCTTTTATGGCGATGACATCGCCGGTCAGCTGGCTGAGGCGCAGATGCACAGACCCGCACTTGACCTTTCAACCAGCGGTGATGCCAAAGACATCGCGGCAATGACCGGCGGCCTGGTTCTTCCGACCGGGACGATCCGGATTGCCGATGCCGGACGCGTTTCGGAGTTGCCCGGCTACCGGGATGGCAGCTGGTGGGTTCAGGATGCAGCGGCGGCCCTGCCGGCAAGGCTGATCGACGCCGGCAAGGGCAAACGCATTGCCGACCTGTGTGCGGCGCCCGGCGGCAAGACGGCCCAGCTGGCGGCAACCGGCGCGGACGTGACCGCTGTCGATCTCTCCGCCAACAGGCTGAAACGGTTGACCGGCAATCTGGCCCGGCTGAAGCTGACAGCGCGAACCGTCTGCGCCGACATTTTCAACTGGCTGCCGGACGAGGGTTCCGACGGTGGTCTGTTTGATGCCGTTCTGCTCGATGCGCCGTGCACGGCGACAGGGACGATCCGCCGGCATCCCGATATCGCCTGGCTGAAATCGGAAGCCGATATCGAAACCCTGGCCGGCTTGCAGGCCCGATTGCTCGGCCATGTCGCCGACCGTGTCAGGCCGGGCGGGCAATTGATCTTTTGCACCTGCTCGCTGGAGCCGGAGGAAGGAGAATATCAGGCGGCGGCTTTCGTGAACGAACGGCCAGACTTTCAGATTGAGCCTGTCAGGCCCGATGAGATCGGTGGCCTGGCACCGGCGATCACCGCCGACGGCTGTCTGCGGACACTGCCGCATATGGCCTTTCCCGGCAGCGCAGATGGTGAACCGATAACCGGAATGGACGGCTTCTTCGCTGCCAGGTTCCGGCGCGGTTCGGCATGAGCAAAATCGGCGAAACATTCTTCCGCTGGCAGGTTTGCCCAGCCGTGCCGGTCTTCAATTCCGTGACAAGTCCGAGCAATCGCTTGCGTTGGGATTAAAAGCAGGATACCCGCGAATCATGTCTGCCATTGCGCCGAGTGACCGGATCCGACTGACCCTCCATCGGATGGGGCGATTTACCCGCCGGTTGCGGCTTGACGCGCTGTTTCACCCGGTCGCATTCTGGCGCTCGCTCGGCAGCTCCGGAACGCAGGTGCTGATTGCCGCTCCGGATCTGCGCACAGCCGATCCCGTCATTGCCGCAGATATCGTAACCGGCCGTTTTGTTTTTGCCGGGCAGTCCGTGGAAGCCGGCGATCGGTCTCCATTTGCCGTCATACCGCCGTCCGACGACTGGCTGCGCCAGTTGCACGGGTTCGGCTGGCTGCGTCATTTGCGCGTCAGCGAATCCGATGTCGGCCAGGCGCCGGCCCAGATTCTCATAGGTTTCTGGCTGCACGATCCCGGCGAGGCCGGCGAACTGACCTGGGAACCGGCTGTTACCGCGCGCAGGATTCTGTCTTTCCTGGCCCAGTCCAATGTCATCCTGCGCGATGCCGACCATGATTTCTACCGCCAGTTTGTCCGCAGTGTGCTGCGCCAGGCGCGGCAGTTGCGATCCGGGCTGTCGTCGATCGAAAACAGTGTTGTCCGCCTGCAGGCGATTATCGCCATAACCATGGCCGGACTTTCGCTGTCCAATCAGGACAAGCTGACCCGGTTCGGCCTTGAACGGCTGGATCAGGAACTGGATGCCCAGATCCTGCCGGACGGCGGGCATGTTTCGCGCAACCCCGCAGCCCTGATCGCCGTACTGGTCGATCTTCTGCCGCTTCGCCAGGCGATGATTGCGCGCGGGCTCAACCCGTCGACCCGCGTGCTCCGCTCAATTGAGCGGATGATGCCGATGTTGCGGTTTTTCCGTCATTCCGATGGATCGTTTTGCCATTTCAACGGTATGGCGACCTCGGCCACCGACCTGATTGCAACAATTCTCGCTTATGACGAAAGCCTTGGCCGTCCGGTCATGAGCGCCGGTTATTCCGGCTATGAGCGCATCGAGGCGGGCGACAGCGTTCTGATCATTGACGCCGGCAAGCCGCCGGCAATTGCTGCAAGCCAGGACGCCCATGGTGGCACCCTGGCGCTGGAATTCTCCTCCGGCACCCAGATGCTGCTGGTCAATTGCGGTGCGCCGGCGAGCCGGCACGGCGAGTTGCGCCGGGTGTCGCGGGTGACGGCAGCCCATTCCACTGCCATCCTGAATGACGAATCGTCCAGCCAGTTTTCCGGCCCGGAAGCCGATGCGCAGATCATCTCCGGTCCGCGCACCGTGGATTGCAAGCGTCAGATCCTGGCCGACGGATCAACCTGTGTCGCCATGTCCCATGACGGCTATCTGCGCGCCCATGGATGGCTGCACACCCGATTCGTGACGCTGTCGCCGGATGGCCTGCGGCTGAACGGCGTTGACGATTTCAAGCTCAAGACCAGTGAAGCCGCCGTGCTGCCGTTTGTCGTCCGCTTCCATATTCACCCGGCGGTGCGGATATCCCTCGGCGAAGATGAAACCGAAGTCCGCCTGGAGCCGCCGGCAGGGCCGGTCTGGCAATTTCAGTGCAATCAGCCGGTCAGTGTCGAGGAAAGCCTCTATTTGTCCGACACGTTCGGCAGCCGGGCGACGGAACAGATTGTCGTTTCCAATCTGACCGGCGGCAGTTCCGCTGTTGAATGGAGCCTCTATCGGCTCGACTGACCTTTGAACAAGCCGCCCGGCGTGATAGGTGCTTTTGCAATCCTGCAACAGACAAACGAGATTTCGCCATGCCGGCTGCCGTCCCCGGAGCTTATGCCGAGACCGATCTTATCCCGATCCGACGCGCCTTGCTGTCGGTGTCCGACAAAACCGGCATCGCTGAACTGGCCCGCAGGCTGATTGCTGCCGGCGCCGAAGTGATATCGACCGGCGGCACGGCGGCAACCCTGAAGGCGGAAGGGCTGCCGGTTACCGACATCGATGCCGTTACCGGTTTCCCGGAAATCATGCATGGCCGGGTCAAGACATTGCATCCCAATATCCATGCCGGCCTACTGGCGATCCGCGACGAACCCAGCCATGCCGATGCCATGCGCGAGCACGGCATCGCCGGTATCGATCTGATCGCCGTCAATCTCTATCCGTTCGAGCAGGTTACCGGCGCAAGCACAGACCCGGTCGAGATCATCGAGAATATCGACATTGGCGGCCCGGCGATGACCCGCGCCGCAGCCAAGAACGCCGCTTATGTCGCGGCGCTGACCGACCCGGAGGACTATGCTGCGGTGCTTGACGAAATCGAAGCAGAGGGCGGCTTGCGCCGCGCCACGCGTACGCGGCTGGCGGCAAAGGCGTTTGCACGCACGGCAGCCTATGATGCGGCAATCGCCGGCTGGTACGCAAACCATCTGGGCGAGCCATTGCACGAAACCCTGCCTGAGCGGCTGACGCTGACGGCGACCCGCGCGCAGGTGCTCCGGTATGGCGAGAACCCGCATCAGCAGGCTGCACTTTACCGTACCGATGAGGTCCGGCCGGGTGTTGCCAGCGCCCGCCAGGTGCGGGGCAAGGAACTCTCCTTCAACAATATCAATGACGCCGATGCGGCCTTCGAACTGGTCAGCGAATTCGATCCGGCCAGTGCCCCGGCGGTCGCCATCATCAAACACGCCAACCCTTGCGGCGTCGCCGCCGGCGCAAGCCTGCAGGCGGCCTATAAGCTGGCGCTGCGGGCCGATCCCGTCTCCGCCTTTGGCGGTATCGTTGCCGTCAACCGGCCGCTTGACGGCGCGGCGGCGGCCGAGATCGTCAAGGTGTTCACCGAAGTGGTGATTGCGCCCGATGCCGACGAGGCCGCACTGGCCGCGTTTGCGGCCAAGCCCAACCTGCGCCTGCTTCTGACCGGCGGCCTGCCGGCCCGCGACGGCGGCGGCCGCCAGATCCGGACCATTGCCGGCGGCCTGCTGGTGCAGGATCACGATCGGGCGACCACAGGCGAAGCCGACGTTACGGTGGTGACGAAACGCCAGCCCGACGCTCGCGAACTGTCCGATATGCTGTTTGCCTTCAAGGTCGCCAAGCACGTCAAGTCGAACGCCATCGTCTATGTCAGGGACGGCGCCACGGTGGGCATCGGCGCCGGCCAGATGAGCCGTGTCGATTCCGCCCGCATCGCCGCCATCAAGGCGCAGGACGCCGCCGACGCGGCTGGCCTGGAGACAAGCCTGGCAAAAGGGTCGGTGGTTGCCTCCGATGCTTTCTTCCCGTTTGCCGACGGCCTGCTGACGGCGGCACAGGCGGGCGCCACCGCGGTCATCCAGCCCGGCGGCTCGATGCGCGACGACGAAGTGATTGCCGCCGCCGACGAGGCCGGGCTTGCCATGGTGTTCACCGGCAAGCGGCATTTCCGGCACTGAAGCCGTTTGCTGACCGGTCACGTCCCCTGCGTTCAGCCGGTCAGCATCCACAAGGCCACACCTGCAAGCGCACAGCCGAAAACGATATTGAGACGCTTTGCATGCGCCTCATGACGGAATGCCGACGCCAGTCGGTCTCCGAGATAGGCCCAGAGGGAAAACGCGATCAGATTGTTCAAGGTGAATATCGTTGCAATCCAGAGCACCAGGTGCGTCCGCGCGTCAGATCCGGCCGGCGTGAATTGGGTGAACATCAGGGCGATGATGAGATAAGCCTTCGGGTTGAGCGCAAGCAGGACGATACCGTCGGTGAAATCTGCATGCCTGGGTTCGACTTCGCGGTTGACCGTTCCTGCCCGAAACAGGCACCAGGCGAGAAACAGAACATAAGCGCTGCCGGCATATTTGATCATGGTGAGAAATAGCGGGAACCCGGTTGCGATCCAGCCAAAGCCGAGCCCGACGCCCAGGGTCACAATCCATGTCGCAATATGGTATCCGGCGTTCGCGCTGATGGTCTTTGCAAACCCGAACCGTGCGCCGTTTGCAGCAAAGAACATATTGCCGGGCCCGGGACTATAGGCCAGCGGGAACAGGAACAGGACAAGCTTGATGGTCAACTCCGTCATTCTTCTCAAG
This sequence comes from uncultured Afifella sp., assembly GCA_947259045.1. Lineage (GTDB taxonomy): Bacteria > Pseudomonadota > Alphaproteobacteria > Rhizobiales > Afifellaceae > CAMYKZ01. The sequence goes on along the minus strand of CAMYKZ010000070.1, from coordinate 31,230 downwards.
TGCCAGACCGGGTGCTGCGGGGCCACCCGATTCTTGCAGAGGGCTCGACGTCGGTTCACGGTCATGGACGGGACGTTTTCGACTATGCGGCAGAAGATCGGCTGATTTCGGACCTGTTGGCCGGCGAAGGGAAATAGAGGCGGGCGTTCCGGCCGACGATCACGCCCGGGAGACAGATGTTGCATGCGCCGGTATTCTTTCTTACCAACAACAGGCAGCGGCAGCCGGCCGATCTGCCGGGAACGCAAGCGGGACGAAGGGGAACGGCGGCGATGAGCGGACATATTCTGGCAATGGATCAGGGAACAACGTCATCGCGGGCGATCGTCTTCAATGACAGGTTTGAAATCGCCGGCGTTGCTCAGGAGGAATTTCAGCAGCATTTTCCGGCCTCCGGCTGGGTCGAGCATGATCCCGATGACATCTGGGACAGTGCGGCGCGAACGGCGCGCGACGCGATCAGGAATGCCGGGCTGACAGCGTCAGACATTGCCGCCATCGGCATTACCAATCAGCGCGAGACCACCCTGGTTTGGGACCGGCGCAGCGGCCGGCCGGTTCACCGGGCCATCGTCTGGCAGGACCGGCGGACATCGGAGTTCTGCGCCGGCCTGAAGGCTGAGGGCCATGAGCCGATGGTCACCGCCAGGACCGGGCTTCTGCTTGATCCGTATTTTTCCGGCACGAAAGTATCCTGGCTGCTGGACAATGTCGAAGGCGCCAGGGCCGACGCCGAGGCAGGCCACCTGCTGTTCGGCACGGTCGACGCCTATCTGATCTGGAAGATGACAGGCGGCAAGGCGCATGTCACCGACGCGACGAATGCCAGCCGGACGCTGCTGTTCAATATTCATACCCACGATTGGGACGACGACATGCTGGCGCTGCTGGGCGTGCCGCGCGCCATGCTGCCGCGGGTCTGCGACAGTGCCGGCAAATTCGGCGTGACCGATGCCGATTTTGTCGGTTCGGCTCTGCCGATTCTTGGTGTGGCCGGCGACCAGCAGGCGGCAACGCTCGGCAATGCCTGTTTCGACGCCGGTATGGTCAAATCGACCTATGGCACCGGCTGTTTTGCGCTGCTCAATACCGGCGCGGATGCCGTTGCATCAGGCAACCGGCTGCTGACGACCATCGCCTATCGTCTCGACGGCAAGACGACCTATGCGCTGGAAGGTTCGATCTTTATCGCCGGCGCCGCAGTGCAATGGCTGCGCGACGGGCTGGGCGTAATCGAGCAGGCCGAACAATCGGGCCGCATGGCAGAGAAGGCCGATCCGGAACAGAACGTCATTCTGGTGCCGGCCTTTACCGGCCTTGGCGCGCCCTATTGGGATGCGGACGCGCGCGGGGCAATGTTCGGCCTGACCCGCGGCACGGGGCCGAATGAACTGGCGCGCGCGGCGCTTGAAGCCGTCTGCTTCCAGACCCGCGACCTGATCGAGGCGATGAAGGGCGACTGGACCGGTGGCGGCGAAACCGTGCTCCGCGTCGATGGCGGCATGGTTGCCAGCGACTGGACCATGCAGCGGCTTGCAGACATCCTGGATGCCGATGTCGACAGGCCGACAGTGCTGGAGACAACGGCGCTGGGTGCTGCCTGGCTTGCCGGCCATGCCGCCGGCGTCTGGCCTGACCAGGCGGGGTTCGCCAAATCCTGGCGGCTTGACCGCCGTTTCGAACCGGCGATGAACGATATTGTCCGTTCTGAAAAGATCGCAGCTTGGGCCGATGCGGTCCGGCGCACCCTGAGCAAACGTTGAAGTGCGCGGCGGGCCGGACAGATCCGGTCTACCGCGGTGCCGACGACGAAACGCCGGACAGCAACGATCCGATTGCCGATGACAGTTGCTCGCTGGTGTAGGGTTTCGGCAGGAAGACGGATTGATCGGGAACCGGCGTGATCACGCCGGATGCCTCGGCGCTCCTGTTGGCCACCCGGACCATGATCAACCTCGAAGTTCGATACGGTTTCACGAAGTCAGAAATTTATCAGGGCCGTATGATTTGCTATTTTTTAGTGCATTTTTTTATCTGCCTTTTTTTTAGGCATAAATTGATGATTTTTTCCACCAAATGCGAGCGCCGGGCGAACCGATTTTCGTACGGATGCGGGGTTGAACATGCCATCTGCGCCGATTTCGAGGCTATCGGCGTATCTGGCACGGCGCTTGCTAGTATCCAGGCATCGCAGGAATTGTGTGAATTGCTTGGAGGTTTTTATGAGAAAGATTTGCAACATTGGACAGGCCGCGCTGGCGGCCGTGATCGGGGCGGGAATCGCCGTCGGCTCACCGGCGCAGGCCCAGGAAGAGACGATCAAGGTCGGTGTGCTGCATTCGCTGTCGGGGACCATGGCGATATCGGAGACGACCCTGAAGGACGTCATGCTGATGCTCATCGAAGAACAGAACAGAAAGGGCGGTCTGCTTGGCAGGAAACTTGAGGCCGTCGTCGTCGATCCGGCATCGGACTGGCCGCTGTTTGCGGAAAAAGCGCGTGAGCTGATTGAGGTCAACGAGGTTGCCGCGACATTCGGCGCCTGGACATCGGTTTCCCGGAAATCGGTTCTGCCGGTCTTTGAGGAACTGAACTCCGTGCTGTTCTATCCGGTGCAGTATGAGGGCGAGGAAAGTTCCAGGAACATTTTCTACACCGGCGCCGCGCCGAACCAGCAGGCGATCCCGGCCGTCGACTATCTGATGGCGACGGAAAGCGTCGAGCGCTGGGTCCTGGCCGGAACTGACTATGTCTATCCGCGCACCACCAACAAGATCCTTGAACAATATCTCAAGGACAAGGGCGTGGCCGAAGAAGACATCATGATCAATTACACGCCGTTCGGCCATTCCGACTGGCAGACGATCGTCTCCGACATCAAGGCCTTCGGATCCGCCGGCAAGAAAACCGCCGTGGTCTCCACGATCAACGGGGACGCCAATGTTCCCTTCTACAAGGAGCTCGGCAACCAGGGGATTTCCGCCGAGGATATTCCGGTCGTCGCCTTCTCTGTCGGAGAGGAAGAACTGGCCGGCCTCGACACGGCGCCACTTGTCGGCCATCTGGCGGCCTGGAACTATTTCATGTCCGTCGACACGCCCGAGAACGACGAGTTCATCGAAAAATGGCAGGCCTATATCGGCAGTGAAGACCGGGTGACCAACGATCCGATGGAAGCCCATTTTATCGGCTTCAACATGTGGGTGAAGGCGGTGGAAAAGGCTGGCACGACCGATCCGGATGCGGTGATCGATGCGCTGGTCGGCGTTGCGGTTCCGAACCTGAGCGGCGGTTATTCGTCCATGGGCGTCAACCACCACATCACCAAGCCGGTGCTGATCGGCGAAATCCAGGATGACGGTCAGTTCGACATCGTCTTCGAGACACCGGGCCTTGTACTCGGCGATGCCTGGTCCGATTATCTGCCGGATTCCAAGGCGCTGATTTCCGACTGGCGGGCGCCACTGGGCTGCGGCAACTTCAATGTCGACACCGGCAAATGCGGCGGTCAGGGGTCCTGATCTCTCCAAGCCGATCGATCTGAAACCGGCGGGCGGTTAAGCCGCCCGCCATTTCCTGAAGCCCATGCAATTTGGAGACTGCCCGGATGACCGGCTTGAACAGGCTGACCGCCATTGCCTGGATCGTGCTTTCCGTCACCATTTTCAGCGCCGTTTCCTTCATGGCTGCGGCGCAGACAGTGGACATGACGGCGCAACAGGCGGGCGATCTTTCGCGACTGGTCGGGAACCTGGCAAAGGGCGATTTCGCCGAGCGCGAGCAGGCGATCAACGCCGTTGCGGCCACCGGCGATCCGGCAGTCGTTCCGGCATTGAATGCGCTGGCGGCTGGAGATCTTTTTGTCAGGAAGGATAACGGTGCAGTGGTCATCGGCGCAAAAGCGCCCGGGCGCAGCTACGCGCTCAGCGATCCGGTCACCGGCGAGGCGCTCGGCACGGTCAAGAAGCGCGCAATCGAGAAAATCAAGGTCAATAACGGGCTGCGGCGGGCAATCCGCACGGCCCTGTCGGGCCTGACGTTGATGAGCGCGGACAAGACAATCCGGATCGCAGCCGCGGACGGGCTGTTCAAATCCGGTGACGGCGACGCCATCGAGGCGCTTGACAGCGCTATCGGTGCGGAAAAGGACGCGGCGGTAAAACTGCTGATGGAGCAGGCGCGGGCGGCAATCATATTGCGTACCGAACTGCCGGCGGAAACGAAAATGGCGGCGCTGGCAGCCCTCGGCGAGCGCGGCGACCGCGATGCGCTGTCGGCCATTATCGGCTTCGGGAACAGGGCCGACGGCGAACTGCTGGCTGCGGCGGAGGCAGCGGAGAAGCGGGTTCAGCGCAATCTGGCGAAATGGCAATCGGCGCAGAACATCTGGTACGGCATTTCGCTCGGTTCGGTTCTGCTCCTGGCCGCGATCGGCCTGGCGATCACGTTCGGCGTGATGGGTGTCATCAATATGGCCCATGGCGAGATGGTGATGCTCGGCGCCTACACCACCTTCATGGTGCAGGAAGTGATCCGCAATTCCTGGCCCGGCCTGTTCGACTATTCGCTGGCGATCGCCCTGCCGCTGGCTTTTCTGGTAGCGGCTGGTGTCGGCCTTTGCATCGAGCGCGGCATTATCCGCCATCTCTACGGACGGCCGCTGGAAACCCTGCTGGCGACCTGGGGCCTGTCGCTGATCCTGCAGCAGGCGGTGCGGACGATCTTCGGCCCGACCAACCGGGAGGTCGGCAATCCGCAATGGATGTCGGGCGCCTTCAATATCGGCCAGATGATGATCACTTATAACCGGATGTGGATCATTGTCTTCTCGCTGCTGGTATTCGTAATTCTGCTTATTGTCCTGCGCAAGACATCCTTCGGCCTGCAGATGCGCGCGGTGACGCAGAACCGGGCGATGGCGGCGTCGATGGGAATCCGCACCCCATGGATCGACGG
>CAMYKZ010000070.1:0-26248 GCA_947259045.1 uncultured Afifella sp. | reverse complement strand
ATCGACAATGTCTCGCCCAATCTGGGGCAGAGTTACATCATCGACAGTTTCATGGTCGTGGTTTTTGGCGGCGTCGGCAATCTCTGGGGAACCCTCGTCGGCGCCATGACGCTCGGCGTCGCCAACAAGTTTCTTGAGCCCTATGCCGGTGCGGTTCTCGGCAAGATCTTCGTGCTCGTCTTCATCATCCTGTTTATCCAGAAACGTCCGCGCGGACTGTTTGCCCTCAAGGGCCGGGCGGTGGAAGCATGATCAGCGCCTGGCTTTTCCGGCATATGCAGCGCCGTGTGAAGATCGCCATTGCGGTCCTGGTGGCGCTGGCCATCCTTGTTCCGCTGTCGCATCTGGCGCTGCCGGCCTCGCATGCGCTGCATCTGCCGACCTATCTGGTGGCGCTGTCGGGCAAATATCTCACCTATGCGCTGCTGGCGCTGGCGCTCGATCTGGTGTGGGGCTATTGCGGGATCCTGTCGCTCGGCCACGGCGCGTTCTTTGCGCTCGGCGGTTATGTCATGGGCATGTACCTGATGCGCCAGATCGGCTCGCGCGGGGTTTACGGCGATCCGCTGCTGCCGGATTTCATGGTGTTTCTGAACTACGAGGACCTGCCCTGGTTCTGGACCGGGTTCGGCCAGTTCTGGTTTGCCGCGCTGATGATCCTGGCGGTGCCCGGCCTGCTGGCCTTCGGCTTCGGCTGGCTGGCGTTTCGAAGCCGGGTGACCGGCGTCTATCTGTCGATCATCACCCAGGCCCTGACCTATGCTCTGATGCTGGCCTTCTTCCGCAACAATATGGGTTTTGGCGGTAATAACGGGTTGACCGATTTCAAGGACATTCTCGGTTTCTCCATTCAGTCCGACGCCACCCGTTCAGCGCTGTTTGCCGCTTCGGCGCTGGCGCTGGCCGGCGGATTGACCGTCGCCTCGGCGATTGTCGGATCGCGGTTCGGCCAGGTTCTGGTGGCCGTGCGCGATGCGGAAAGCCGGGTCCGGTTCCTGGGATACCGGGTGGAACATGTGAAACTGTTCGTGTTCACCGTTTCCGCCTGCATGGCCGGCATTGCAGGCGCCCTCTACGTGCCCCAGGTGGGTATCATCAATCCCGGAGAATTCGCCCCGGCCAATTCCATCGAAGTGGTGATCTGGACCGCTGTCGGCGGCCGTGGAACCCTGATCGGGCCGATCATCGGCGCGGTACTGGTCAACGGCACCAAGAGCTATTTCACCGCCGCCTTGCCGGAACTCTGGCTGTTCGTGCTTGGCGGCCTGTTCATCTTCGTAACCGTTTTCATGCCGCAGGGCATTGTCGGCGCCTTTGGCAGTGTGAGAGCGTGGCTGCGCAGCCGATCTGAAAAAAAGGCGGCGATGCGGGAACCAGACGGGCCGGCGCAACCGGTTGCGGCAGAGTAGAGACGTGATGACGAATTCCGGTCAGTCAAGCAGCAATGACAGTCTGCTCTACCTTGACGGCGTTTCCGTCTCATTCGACGGCTTCAAAGCACTCAATTCGCTCTCTCTGGTGATGGAGCACGGCGAGATGCGCGCCATTATCGGCCCGAACGGCGCCGGCAAGACGACGATGATGGATGTGATCACCGGCAAGACCCGGCCCGACGAGGGCGAAATCTTTTTCAAAGGCGATATCGACCTGACCCGCCACGACGAGGCGTCGATTGCGGAACTCGGCATTGGCCGGAAGTTCCAGAAACCCACCGTGTTCGAACATCATGACGTGCGGACCAATCTGCGGCTGGCGCTTGCCGGCGACCGCGGTGTATTCGGCACACTGTTTTGCAAATCCGGCCCGGGCGACGATGACCGGATCGATGCGATTCTGCAGACGATCCGGTTGGACGGACGCCAGGACGAATTGGCAGCAAACCTGTCGCATGGCCAGAAACAATGGCTGGAGATCGGCATGCTGCTGGCCCAGGATCCGCAATTGCTGCTGGTCGATGAACCGGCTGCCGGCATGACCGATGCGGAGACGGAGGATACCGCGCGGCTCCTGAAGGAGATCGCCAGGACCCATTCCGTCGTGGTGGTGGAGCATGACATGACCTTCGTGCGCGATCTCGACGTCAAGGTCACGGTGTTGCACGAAGGGTCCGTGCTGGCGGAAGGTTCGCTCGATCATGTCAGCGCCGATCCGCGGGTCGTCGAAGTTTATCTGGGGCGGTGAAAATGCTGAACGTTGACCGGGTCGATCTTCATTATGGCGCAGCCCAGGTGCTGCGCAATGTGTCGCTTGAGGTCAATCCGGGAACGATCACCTGCGTGCTCGGCCGCAACGGTGTCGGCAAGACCAGTCTGCTGCGGGCGATTGTCGGCCAGCATCCGGCGAGCGCCGGATCGATCCGCTTCGGCGGCCGGCCGGTCATGCCGATGCAGGCATTCGAACGTGCGCGGGCCGGCATTGCCTATGTGCCACAGGGGCGGGAAATCTTTCCGCTGTTGAGCGTGAAGGAAAATCTGCAGACCGGGTTCGTGGCCGCCGGGCGCGGCCAGCGATCGATCCCCGATCATGTGTTTGAACTGTTCCCGGTGCTGGCCGACATGCTTGGCCGCAGGGGCGGCGACCTGTCCGGCGGCCAGCAGCAGCAACTGGCGATCGGGCGGGCGCTGGTGACGCGACCGAGCCTGCTGGTGCTGGATGAACCGACGGAAGGCATCCAGCCATCGATCATCAAGGATATCGGCCGGGCCATCCGCTATCTGCGCGACAGTGCAGGGCTGGCGATATTGCTTGTCGAACAATATCTCGACTTTGCGCAGGAATTGGCAGACTTTGTTCATATCATGGACCGGGGCGAAATTGTTTTTGCCGGTCAGGCACAGGATCTGGACAATGAAGACGTTCGCCGCCATCTCATCGTCTGAGGCAACCGATGGGGCAACCGATGGAGCAACCGATGGCCCCGGTGAGGCGTCCGGCAGCAACTCAAATGCCCTGCAGCGTGTGGCCGGCGCGGCGCAGATTTCCATTCGTTCAGCCGGTGGCCGGTCGCGGCTGGAACGGCTCTACCAGCAAGGCGCCGCCAAGGTCCGTCTGCCGAATGTGCCCAAGGGTGCGCCGCCGGAAGCCGTGCTGATTAATACCGCCGGCGGTCTGACCGGCGGCGACCGGATATCGGTCGATGTGGCGGTCGGCGACAAGGCCGGCGCGGTTATCACCAGTCAGGCCTGCGAAAAGATCTACCGTTCATCGGGCGGCTCGGCGCAAGTGGGAAACCGCCTCCGGCTCGGTCAGGGCGCTATCTGCGCCTGGCTGCCGCAGGAGACGATCCTCTACGACAGGGCGCAGCTTGAGCGGCGCATAGACGTGGAACTGGCGGCCGGCGCGCAATTGCTGGTGGTGGAGCCCCTTATCCTTGGCCGGATGGCGATGGGCGAGAGCGTCAGCGCCGGCATCCTGCGCGACCGCTGGCGCATCCGTCGCGAAGGCCGGCTCGTCCATGCCGACGATTTTCGCCTGGAGGGCGATATCGAACATTTGACGGCCGGCGCGGCCTTGATGGCCGGAAACCGGGCAGCGGCCACGCTCGTTCTGATCTCCGAGCGTGCGGAAGATTGTCTCGGCCCGGTTCGTGCGCTGCTCGGCGAGTGCGGCGGCGCGAGCGCCTGGGCCGGGCGGCTTGTTGTTCGGCTTCTGGCCCCGACCGGGCAGGCGCTCAGATCGGTCTTGCTGCCGGTGATCGAATTGCTGCTTGCGGGACTGGCGCCTTGTGCAGATGATGGCGGGACTTTTGCAGCGGCGCTGCCGCGTGTTTGGACAATATGAGCAATCATTCAATGGAACGCAGATGAAACTGACACCACGGGAAAAAGACAAATTGCTGATTGCCACGGCGGCGATGGTGGCGCGCCGGCGGCTGGAGCGCGGCGTCAAGCTCAACCATCCGGAATCGATTGCGCTGATCTCCGACTTCGTCACCGAAGGCGCCCGCGACGGGCGTTCCGTCGCCGAACTGATGGAGGCCGGCGCCCATGTGATTTCCCGCGACCAGGTGATGGAGGGCGTGTCTGAAATGATCCACGACGTTCAGGTCGAGGCGACGTTTCCGGACGGCACTAAGCTCGTCACCGTGCACAATCCGATCCGTTAGATCGTCAGGCCGATCCGCAAAATCAAACCGTCAGGAGATGATCATGAAAATCCTACTGTCACTTGCCGCCACCTTGCTGTCTGCGCCGGCCTTCGCCCATTCCACTTTGACGGAGCATGGCCACCCGCATGAAGCGTCTGTGCTGCCGGGCGTTGAACTGTTTGCCGCCGCGCTGACGCTGGCGGTAATCGGCGCGGCCTACTTTGGAATGAAGTCCAAAGCCGTAGTCAAAACAAAGGCGCGGAAATAGTGTCTGCCAGATTCAATGTTATCATGAAATGCCTGGCATCATACGCGGCGATCGTTGCCGTTGTCCTGGTCGACAAACATTTGGGGCTTTCCGCGGCTAATTATTTCCTCAATCCTGAACTTGGTGGGCAATCAACCGGTTTTATCAATTTTCCGCCCCCGAAACCCTGGGGACTTAACGAGAATATGCCGGATCTAGCTGGCTGGCATGGCGGGCCAGTCAGTTTTGCGATGCCGGTCGTGTACTCCAGTCTGGCCATTTCTGCACTGCTCGCAATATTCTGGAGGAAAACATGATCCCAGGAGAAGTCTATCCGGCAGACGGCGATATATTGCTTAACGAGGGTGCTGAGACGGTCACGCTGACGGTGGCCAACACCGGCGACCGTCCCGTGCAGGTCGGCTCGCATTATCATTTTTTTGAGGCCAACGAGGCACTCGATTTCGACCGGGACAAGACGCGCGGCATGCGGCTCGACATTGCGTCGGGCACTGCGGTCCGCTTCGAGCCCGGGCAGAGCCGCGACGTGACATTGGTGCCGCTGGCCGGCGGTCGCGCGGTCTACGGTTTCAACCGGAAGATCATGGGAGCGCTCGACTGATGCCTGCAACGATCTCACGCGCCGCCTATGCCGACATGTTCGGCCCGACGACCGGCGACAAGGTGCGGCTGGCCGATACCGACCTGATCATCGAGGTGGAAAAGGATTTCACCACTTACGGCGAAGAGGTCAAGTTCGGCGGCGGCAAGGTGATCCGCGACGGCATGGGCCAGTCCCAGGTGACACGCGCGGACGGCGCAGCCGATACGGTGATCACCAATGCGCTGATCCTCGATCATAGCGGCATCTACAAAGCCGATGTCGGATTGCGCGATGGGCGTATTGCCGGCATAGGCAAGGCTGGCAATCCGGATACGCAGGCAGGCGTCGATATCATCATCGGCCCGTCGACGGAGGTGATTGCCGGTGAGGGCAGGATCCTCACCGCCGGCGGTTTCGATGCGCATATCCATTTCATCTGCCCGCAGCAGATCGACGAAGCGCTGATGTCGGGCGTCACGACGATGCTTGGCGGCGGCACCGGGCCGGCGACCGGCACCAACGCCACCACCTGCACGCCGGGCGCCTGGCACATCGGCCGGATGATCCAGGCGGCAGACTCGTTTCCGATGAACCTGGCGTTCGCCGGCAAGGGCAATGCCTCAAAACCTGAAGGGTTGGTGGAGCAGGTGCTCGGCGGTGCTTGCGCGCTGAAGCTGCACGAAGACTGGGGCACGACGCCCGGCGCCATCGACTGCTGCCTGTCGGTGGCCGATGACTATGACGTTCAGGTGATGATCCACACCGATACGCTGAATGAAAGCGGCTTTGTTGAAAACACTGTCTCGTCGTTCAGGGACCGGACGATTCACGCCTTCCATACCGAAGGGGCGGGCGGCGGCCATGCGCCGGATATCATCAAGGTGTGCGGACTGGCGAATGTCATTCCCTCGTCCACCAATCCGACGCGGCCGTATACGGTCAATACGATCGACGAACATCTCGACATGCTGATGGTCTGTCATCATCTCGACAGCAATATTCCGGAAGACCTGGCGTTCGCCGAAAGCCGCATCCGCAAGGAGACGATTGCCGCGGAAGACATCCTGCACGATATCGGTGCGTTCTCCATTATCGCCTCCGACAGCCAGGCGATGGGACGGGTCGGCGAAGTGCTGATCCGCACCTGGCAGACGGCCGACAAGATGAAAAAACAGCGCGGCCGGCTGGCCGACGAGAGCGGCGACAACGACAATCTGCGCGTCCGCCGTTATATCGCCAAATACACCATCAATCCGGCGATCGCGCACGGCATGAGCCGCGAGATCGGCTCGATCGAAGCTGGCAAGCGGGCCGATCTGGTATTGTGGGACCCGGCCTTTTTCGGCGTCAAACCGGATATGGTGCTGATCGGCGGAACCATTGCAGCCGCCCAGATGGGCGATCCGAACGCCTCCATTCCGACGCCGCAGCCGGTGCATGCAAGGCCGATGTTCGGCGCATTCGGCCGATCGTTGACGCAATCGTCGGTGACCTTCGTCAGCCAGGCGGCGCTCGATGCGGGTCTGGCGGGTACGCTTGAAACGGCCAAGCCGATGCTTGCGGTGGAGAACACCCGCGGCGGCATCGGCAAGGCGTCAATGGTGCTGAATGACGCCACGCCGGAGATCGAGGTCGATCCGGAAACCTATGAAGTGCGGGCCGACGGCGAATTGCTGACCTGCGAACCGGCGAGCGAATTGCCGATGGCGCAGCGCTATTTTCTGTTTTGATCTGAAACCCGAACGGAGGTTGACTCTTCGTAAGTTATCGCTTACCGTAAGTTATGGCTTACCAATCTGTCCCGCAAGATACAGGTCCCGATCAAGTGCAGGCCGCCCTGGCGGCCCTTGCCGATCCGACACGGCGCAGCGTGTTTGACGCGTTGCGCGGGCCGCCGCGCTCCGTTGCCGATCTGGCGTCGGAGCAACCGGTCTCGCGGCCGGCTGTCTCGCAGCATCTGAAGGTGCTCGAGCAGGCCGGTCTCGTCGGAGTACAAACGGCCGGCAACCGGCGGCTCTATTCGATCAGGCGGGAGGGATTGGCCGAGTTGAAGGACTATCTGGAGAGTTTCTGGTCCGACATTATGTCGGCCTACGCCAGAGAGGTCGAACGGCAAACGGGAGACGACAATGATTGAGCCGATCCGCAAACAGATTGACGTTGCATGCAAACCGGAACAAGCCTTCAAAATCCTGACGGAAAACATTGCCGGCTGGTGGCCGCTCGGCGGCCATTCGGTCTCGGCGATGAACGGCACGGTCGCAAAATCGGTCGTGCTGGAATCGCATGTCGGCGGAAAGCTCTATGAAATCGGGCCGGACGATGAGACAATTCCATGGGGCTCGGTGCGGATTTTTGAGCCGGGCGCGCGCATTGTGCTGGCCTGGCATATCGGCAAGCCTGAAACGGAGGCGACAGAGGTTGAGTTTACCTTCACATCCCTGCCCGGCGGCCGGACCCGCGTTGCGCTTGAACATCGCGGCTGGGAGGCATCGGGCGAGGGCGCGCAGGATCTGCGCAACGGTTACAACAACGGCTGGGTGCATGTGTTTGAGGAATGTTACGCCGGCGCCTGCGCAGCCTGAGCCCGTTGGGGCGGTGGCATTTTGATCCGGGCCCAGCAACTGCAGCCGGCCGGATCCTGGCCGGGTGAGGCGGCGGATATCGTTGTGCTCGATTATGACGCCCGGCACCGGCGGCGGATTGCCATGACCGGCGAGGGTGGTCTCGCCTTCCTGCTCGATCTGCCAAAGGCCGTGGCACTGCGCGGCGGCGACGGTCTGCTGCTCGGCGATGGCCGCATCGTCGAAGTGCGTGCGGCGCGCGAGCCGCTGCTGGCGATTACCGCCGGCGATCCGCACCATCTGCTGCGGCTGGCATGGCATCTCGGCAACCGGCATCTGTCGGCGCAGATCGAACCCGAACGCATTCTGATCCGGCCCGATCACGTCATCGCCGAAATGCTGCGCGGGCTTGGCGGCGGCGTGGCCGAGGTGAGCGAACCGTTCGATCCGGAAGGCGGCGCCTATTCGGGGCATGACCATGACGATGAACATGATTGAACAACCGGATCCGACCCGCGTCGGCAACGGCCAGGCGCTGGTGCGGCTGATGACATGGCTGTCGCCATCATTTCCGGTCGGCGCCTATTCCTATTCGCACGGGCTGGAGTGGGCTGTGGAGACAGGCGAAATCGGCAATGCTGTTCAGTTAACTGACTGGGTTTCCGATCTGCTGCACCATATTGGCGCCGACGCGCGAGCGGCATCTGGAGACCATGGCTCAGGGTGCCGCCTTCATGAAGGCGGCCGCGGCATGGCCGGATCCGGTGAGCGCTGATCTGTCCGCGCGCATCGAAGATATTGCCTATCCCGTTGCCGTCGCGATCAAGGCGGCCGGGCATCGGATCGGCCTTTCCGACGCGCTGACCGCCTATCTGCATGGCTTTGCCGCAAATCTGGTGTCCGCCGCGGTGCGGCTTGTGCCGCTCGGCCAGTCCGACGGTGTCAGGGCGCTGGCAGCACTTGAGCCGGCAATCCTTGAAATCGGGTCGATGGCCGGACGGGCCGGCCTTGACGACATTGGCGGCTGCGGCCTTGCCTCCGACATTGCCGCCATGAAACATGAAACCCAGTATACGAGATTGTTCCGATCATGACCCAAGCGTCCGACAGAATTCAGAACGGCCCGCATCACGGCCCCCAAAATGGTCCGCTGCGGGTCGGCATCGGCGGGCCGGTCGGCTCCGGCAAGACGGCGCTGATGGAAGCTCTGTGCAAACATTTTCGCGACACCTATTCTATCGCCGCCATCACCAATGACATCTACACAAAAGAGGATGCGCTGATCCTGACCCGGTCCGGCGCATTGCCGGAAGAGCGCATCATGGGCGTGGAAACCGGCGGCTGCCCGCACACGGCAATCCGCGAGGACGCATCGATCAATCTGGCGGCGATCGACCAGATGAACAAGGCCTTTCCCGATCTCGATCTGGTACTGATTGAATCCGGCGGCGACAATCTGGCGGCGACCTTTTCGCCGGAACTGGCAGATCTCACCATCTATGTCATCGATGTGGCGCAGGGCGAAAAAATCCCGCGCAAGGGCGGCCCCGGCATCACACGCTCTGACATGCTGGTGATCAACAAGACCGATCTGGCCCCCATGGTCGGCGCCAGCCTGGACGTCATGGAGGCCGATACCAGACGGATGCGCGGCACGCGGCCCTATGTGTTCGCCAATATGCTGAAACGCGACGGGCTGGAGGCAATCGCCGGATTTATCGTTGAGACCGGCGGGCTGACGGGTTAGAGATGCCGCCCCGGCGCACGAAGTTTCACGGATTGCAAGAATCGATCCGGCCAGACTGACCGTCGACAAGCAGAGTTTTATCCATGGCCGGTCTGGCTCAATTCCTGTTTCCCGGTTCCGCGGGCTATATCGACACTTTTTTCCGCGAGCACCTTTATCCGTGCAAGCCGAAGCAGTTCGTCACGCTCTCCAAGGAGCTGCCTTCATACCGGTTCGTCGATCTTTTCAACGCCGCCGAGCATCATTCCGGTGCGTGGCCGGCGCACAAAAAGCTGGAAAGCCAACACCAGAACATCGATCTGACCAGCATTCTGACCGGCGAGTTCTACAACCGGATTCAATTGAAGATCCGCCGCTCGGAACAGAAAGCCTGGCCGGTCGGACCGGACCGGGAGAAATTTTTCCCCATCGACACATTCTGGGCTTCAACCGGACGTGACACGGTCAAGACCGTTATCAGGCTGAGCGAAAACGCCTATACATCGAAATCCAAGCTCGAAGTCGCCTCCAACGACGCCGATGCGGCGGAAAGGGCTCTGGAGGCCATCATCGCCCATAGCGCGGAACATTCGATCCTGCGCAACGCGGTTCTGCGGCTGTCGTTTGAATCCGGTACGCGCGACGAATATGGCGACGTGGAATCCCAGGAAAGCCTGCGTATCGGATTTGTCACCGAAGATCCGGTGACCAGCGACGACCTGATCATCGACGACGAGACCCGCCAGGTGCTGCAGCGCAATGTCATAGACCTGTTTTCCAGGCGCGAGGTGCTGCGGGCGAACCATATCCCGATCAAGCGCGGCGTTCTGCTTTACGGTCCGCCGGGCACCGGCAAGACATTCGCCTGCCGTTATCTGTGCGAGCAGACGCCGCAGGCAACGCGGATCTTCGTCACCGGGTCGGCACTGCCGCAGGTCGGTGCGATCTTCAGCGCCGCGCGCATGCTGCAGCCCTGTCTGGTCCTGCTGGAGGATGTCGACCTGGCGTTTTCCGCCCGCGAAATCAACCTCTACAATTCCGGTCTGGCCGATCTGCTCGACCATCTCGACGGCGTGCGGCCGGAAGACGATATCTGTGTCGTCATGACGACCAATTCGCTCGACCGGATGGAATCGGCCATCAAGGACCGGCCCGGACGGGTCAGCCAGTGCATCTTCATGGATGCGCCGGCCTATGATCTGCGCAAGCAATATCTTCAGCGCTATCTGCGCGTTTACGATTCCAGCGCGCTCGATCTCGACCGACTCACGGCCATGACCGACGGCGTCAGCCAGGCGTTTCTGAAAGAGTGGATCTACCGTGCCGCGCAGATCGCCACCGAAGACGAGGAAGATGGCAAGGTACGATCGGTGCTGGCCAATTCCGATTTCTCCCGCGCTCTCGACGAGATGAAGAGTTTTGTCGACGGCGTCGGCGCGAAGATCGTCGGTTTTACCGCGCGCTAAAGCATGTCTCCCAAAAGTGGGTACCGGTTTTGGGATGAAGACATGCGCCAAAACAAAGACTTAAAGCATGTCGCGCGAATCATATTAATGACGACACGCTTTATCCCATCGCCCATGGGCCGTGAAAGCCGCCGCCGTCGCGGTCGGTGCGTTCAAACCCGTGCGCGCCGAAGAAATCGCGCTGCGCCTGGATCAGGTCGGCCGGAAGCCGGCCGGTTCTGTAGGCGTCGAAATAGGCAAGCGCCGAAGACAGAGAGGGGATCGGCAGACCGGATTCGGCGGCCAGCGACACCACCGATCTCAGATCTTTCTGGCTGTCGCTCATCATGGCGACAAAACCCGGCTCGACCAGAAGGTTGGTGACGTCCGGATTGGCGTCATAGGCGGCCGATATCACATTGAGAAACCGCGAGCGGATGATGCAGCCGGCGCGCCAGACCCGCGCCACCTGATTGAGCGGCAGGTTCCAGCCGGCCCGTTCCGATGACGCCGCCATGATGGCGAAACCCTGCGCATAGGCGCAGATCTTGCCGGCCAGAAGCGCCCGCTCCAGCCCGGCGATAGCGGCGTCGCGATCGTTGATCTCAGGCCGGTCCAGGTCAAGTGGGTAAAGTTTCTCAGCCGCGAGACGCTGGTCCTTGAAGGCCGATAGCGCCCGGGCGGCGACCGCGCCTTCCAGAGTGGTCGCGGGAATGCCGAGATCAAGCGCCTCGATCGCCGCCCAGCGTCCGGTGCCCTTCTGGCCGGCCCGGTCGAGAATGACGTCGACCATCGGTTTGCCGGTATCGGGATCTGCGGTCTTGAGGATCTTGCCGGTGATCTCGATCAGGTAGGATTCCAGCGGGCCTTTGTTCCAGCGCTCGAAGATATCGCCCATCTCCGCCGGCGACAGGCCAAGCGCGTGGCGCATGATCATGTAGATCTCGGCGATCATCTGCATGTCGGCATATTCGATGCCGTTGTGGATCGTCTTGACGAAATGGCCGGCGCCGTCGGTACCCATAAAACCGGCGCAGGATTCGCCCTCATATTTGGCAGAAATGCTCGTCAGAATGTCTTCCACGCGGCCATAGCCTTCGCGGGTACCGCCGGCCATGATCGCCGGGCCGTAACGGGCGCCTTCCTCGCCGCCGGAGACGCCGGTACCCATATAGACCAGGCCGGTCGGCTGCAGCTCTGCGAAGCGGCGCACCGTGTCGTGATAATTGGCGTTGCCGCAATCCATGATGATATCGCCGCCCGATAGCAGCGGGCGCAAGGCCGCAACCTGCTGGTCGACCGCCTCGCCGGCTTTTATCATCAAAGCCACCGGGCGCGGCGGCCGGATCGCGGCGGCCAACTGGTCCAGGCTCTCGCAGCCGATCAGCCGGTCGGCCAGTGGGCCGGCATCGTTGAGCAGCGACGTTGTGCGCGCATAGGTGCGGTTGTAGATCGCCACCCGGTAGCCGTTATCGGCCATGTTGAGCACCAGATTGCGGCCCATGACGGCCAGCCCGATCAGCCCGATATCGGCATCTGCCATATGCGAATCCTCCGTTTTGCAAAACCTGCCGCGTTTCGCCGCTGCTCACAACAGGTTTTTGGGTGAAGGGTGCGCCAGCCGGGTTTGTTGCTGGAAATTCTGACAATCCGCATTCGTCTGGCCGATTTTACCCCTATCCTCATGCTGAGGTGTGAGCGAAGCGAGCCTGGAAGCGCCGGATATGGCTCGTTGCGGATAAAGCGTTTGCGGAAGCCGCGTGTCCGGATTGCCCCGATCAACCCCAGCCAAGTTCCGAAAACAGATCCGGCACTCTGTCCAGCGTCGCACACTCAGCGTCCGGGATATAATCTGGCAGCGGTTTTCGGCCGCTGCCGCGGTTGACCCAGATTGTGCGGAAACCCATTTCGCGGGCGGCAGCCAGATCGAGATGCGGACTGGCGCAGATGTGCACCAGTTCGTCCTTTCCTATGCCAAGTGCGCTGTGGGCATGATCGAAAATTTTTCGCGACGGCTTATACGCACCAGCCTGTTCAGCGGTGATCACCCGGTCCACATGGCCGCCCATCTGGGCGACATTGCCGGCAATGATGGCATCGTCGGTGTTGGAGATGATGCACAGCCGGAAGCCCATCGATTTCAGCTGAGCCAGCGTTTCCGGCACTTCCGCAAACGGCGGCATGCGCGAAATGCCGGAGGTCAGAATGTCGATATCTTCGGCGCAAGGAGGAATTCCAAGTTCGTCCATCGCCAGTTTCAGCGCCTTGCCGGCGACCTCGCGAAACGGCCGGTGCGGCGGTGTCTGTTCCAGATTGTGCTCGTAGCGGTCGTAGATTTCGATAAAGGCTTGCGGGTCGATTTCCGATCCGCCCCGCCGCGCCAGGATCGTCTCGACAGCCGCCAGCAGGCCCTCGTCCCACTGGGTCAGGGTGCCGTAGCAGTCGAAGGTCAGCCATTCGGGCCTTGGTCCGGAAAGGGGCATGGCGCCTCACGCATATTCGTTCGGATTGATCAGCGGCACGATCGGCGACAGGAACGGATCGTCGAGTTCCTCCACCTTGCCGTTCAGGATCCGCCAGACGCGGAAGCAGTTTGAAAAATCATTGTCGCCGCGGCGGTAATGGCTGTTGCCCTTGGTGTCCTCGTCGTCATGCACATAGACCACGCCGTAGGAGCCGCTGCCGTTGACGGCGATCCAGCGCATCATGTCCCAGATGCAGGAGGCGCGGTGATTGCGCGAGGCGGCAAACTGCAGCAGGCCGGACATGTTGTTGAGCTGTTCGGCGAACTGCCATTTCAGACCCGGATCGGCGTTCTCATCCAGCCAGACGCGCAATTGCTGCCACAGCGCTTCGTCCTTGATACGCACGGCATCGTCGAGCACGTCGACCATCTGATCGAGGGTCAGTTCCGGGTCGGCATAACGCTCGCGCGATGTGCGTACGATGATCCAGCCAGTGGCGTTCAGCATGGCGGTTTCCAGTCGGTCTCCAGGCTCTGTCTTCGTCGAACATTAAAATGCTACGCCGAGCACGCTCCGGTGGCAAATCAGGCAATGGCAGCCGCGCTCTGCGCGCCGGGCCGGATGTCAGACTGTCATATGAATTGCGGCTTCAGGTCGCTGAAGATTCTGGCGTTCCGTTTTCGAATTCGACTGGTGTAAAGGTCTCAATTCCGCCGCTGATGCCCTCTGCGTTGTGCCGCCCGAGCGGCACGAGGCCGTCGGGGATGTTGGCATGGAATGTCTCGGAGGCAACAATCGGAACGGCCAGGCGCTTGGTCAGTGATTCAAGTCTCGCCACTTCATTGGCGGCCGGCCCGGTCACCGTCAGATCGAGGCGCTTTTCGGTGCCGACATTGCCGTACATGACCTTGCCGGCATGCAGCCCGATGCCAAACTTGATCGGAACATGGCCTTTATCGGTACGGGACTGGTTTCTGGCCGCAACCCGCAAGAGCGATTCCCGCGCTGTCATCAGGGCGGCCTGGCACATGTCGGATGCAGGCCGGCTTCCGTCCTCGAACGGAAAAATCGCCAGTACCGCATCGCCGATATATTTCAGCACTTCGCCGCCATGATCGACAACGGCGCCGGCAGTACAATCGAAATAATCGTTGATGGTGCCGAAATAAGTCTCGATATCCATTTGAGCAGCAAGCGAAGTCGACCCGCGCAGATCTGAGTACCAGAGCGCACATTCGATGACCCGCCCGTCGCCCCGCTCCATTAATCCGGAAAGCACATTGGCGCCGGAAATCTTGCCGAGATAGGTCTCCAGCAAAACCTTTGCGAGGCTTTCATCGCTGGCCGTCTTGGCCGTCAGGGCAAAGGGAACCGAAAGGCTTGCCAGATTGGCAATCTCCTGATCGTTGAAGCCGGAGAGGCGTTTTGTCGAATACGAAATGATCGCCCCTTCGACGCCGGCCGGCAGACCGGCCCAGTCCATTGGCGTGGTTTGGCCATAGGTTTCAAAAAATGCGACATAGTCGGTTACGCCGGCCTTGTGCAATCTTGCAAACAACGGGTATTTTTCGCGGACATCGGGATCGTTCAACCGGTGGCGTTCGAACGGGATATGGTTGGCGACCATGCGGTAGAACGGCGCATTCTGGAATTCCGGCGAACGAACCGCCACTCGGGGAACCAGCTGGAGCTGGCATGTATCGGTGGTTGCCTCCCAGGTAATGTCCAGAGCACCCAGAACCGGATGCAACATCAGCCCGCCGACATTGATGCGGCAGACCGGCAGCCCGCCCTCGACCAGTTTGCGCCCCAGTTCCCGGACCGTGTCGGTCAGTTCGCTTTTCCGCAGCGCACGCTCCAGCAGCCAGTCGGATATGCCGCGGAAAAGGGGAGACTGGCTCATGGTTTATATCTGCTTCGACGTTTGATTGTGGGTGCAGGATTACACTGTAAACTGATCGTATTCCGGAACGAAGATTATCCGGCTTGACCGGATTTGTCTTGAACTTTCAACCTGTTATCCCTCTTATGGTCATTCGGCATATCATAATAAACATTACTGTTGAGGGGAGATAGTAAATGGCTGAGACACCAGACTGGCCGCAGAAGACACGTGAGATACACACCAATCATTTCGATTCAACGGTGTGGAACGATGTCGCGTTCCGCGATGACGACATCATCATTGCAACCTATGCCAAATCCGGCACGACATGGCTTCAGCAGATTATCAGCCAGCTGATCTTCGACGGTCAGGAAGGGCTTCCCGTCGCCGACATGTCGCCGTGGGTCGATTTGCGGGTGCCGCCGAAGGAGATCAAATTCGCGGCAATCGAGCAACAGACCCACCGGCGGTTCCTGAAGACGCATCTGCCGGTTGACGCGCTGGTTTTTTCACCGGCCGCCAAATATATCTATATCGGCCGTGACGGCCGCGATGTGGCGTGGAGCCTCTTCAACCACCATAGCAACGCCAATGATCTCTGGTATGAAGTGATCAACGATACGCCGGGCCGGGTCGGGCCTGCCATGGAGCAGCCGGCAGGACCG
This sequence comes from uncultured Afifella sp., assembly GCA_947259045.1. Lineage (GTDB taxonomy): Bacteria > Pseudomonadota > Alphaproteobacteria > Rhizobiales > Afifellaceae > CAMYKZ01. The sequence continues at coordinate 10,560 of CAMYKZ010000070.1, read as the reverse complement.
GTAGAGGAATATTACCGCAACTGGCTGGAAAACGATGGCCATCCGTTCTGGTCGTTTTGGGAGAATGCCAGATCGTGGTGGAATATCCGCGACCTTCCAAATGTCATGATGCTGCATTTTTCAGATCTGAAAGCGGACATGCCGGGTGAAATCGAGCGTATTGCCGCGTTTCTCGAGATCCCCATTGACCCGGCAAACCGGGATGCGATCATCGAACATTGTTCGTTCGATTACATGAAAGCGAATGCGGCAACCTGCGTGCCGATGGGCGGAGCCCTGTGGGACGGCGGCCCCGAAACATTCATGCACAAGGGCACAAACGGCCGCTGGAGCGATATTCTGAGCGCGGAGGACATCGCAGCTTACGAAGCAAAGGCGATTGCCGAACTCGGGCCGGAATGCGCGAAGTGGGTTGCCTCCGGCAGGCGTTGACCGGACCCAGGCCAATTTCCCGGCGCGCCGGATTTACGCCAGCGCCCTGGCGAGGAACGGCAGGCTCTTGTCCATGCGGTAATCGATGCTGGAATGATTGTCGTCGAACTCCTCGTAAACATGCGGCACGTCTGCCGCTTCGAGTTTCAGATGCAGGCGGCGGGCGCCGAAAACCAGATTATACTGGTCGACATTGCCGCAATCGATCCATAGCGCTTTCAGGCGCTTGAGATTTTCTGCGTGACCGTCGGCCATGACAACCGGATCCCAGCGCATCCAGTTGGCCCAGCGCTGCTCGATCAGCTCGCAGGTATGCGGGTCGACCGGCAGGCGGATGCCGCAGAATGCATTCGGGTCCGGATCGTAAGTAGCCGCCATCGCCAGGATCATCAGCGTATGGGTATCGCCGCCGCTCCATTTCGGGCCTTTTTCGAAGTCGGTCAGAAAGGTCTCGATAGAACCGCCCTTTTTTGCCAGCGCGCGCAACAGCCGCGGCATTTCCGGCAGGTCGCAAAGGTCAAAGCCCATATCGCCGGAATGACACGCCGCCGCCGACCAGCAGTCCGGCCGGCGCATGGCGTGCACGATCGCGCCGTATCCGCCGGATGATTTGCCGAACACGCCGCGCCGCCCGTCGCCGCCGCAGCCGAAATGCGCCTCGACCGCCGGCACCATTTCATCGATGAGAAAATCCTCCCAGCGTCCCATGGCTTGCGAATTGATATATTGGTTGCCGCCGAGCCGGGTAAAACAGTCGGGCATGGCGACCACGGAAGGCGGCATCTCGCCATCGTGGATCAGCCGGTCGAGGCGTTCCGGCAGGTTTTCGCCGAAATTCTTCCAGCTGGCATGGGACGGGCCGCCGGAGGTGAAACCGACAAGATCGACAAGCAGCGGCAGGCCGTTGCCGTTTTGGCCGTGCGGTACATAAACAAGGGTTTCGCGGTCGCTCGGATCGCCGAGCATGTTCGACTTCAGAATATCTGACCGGATGATCAGGCGATGCTGTTCGCCGGCGGGGGTGGCATGGTTTCTGCGCATGAAAATAGTCCTCAATCGATCTTGCTGGCGTCCTTGTACATGACCCGGTGGCGCTGTTTCCTGATCCAGTCATCGAGCGCCTCGTCGCTCAGACAATGGGCCGGATCGAAATGTCCGTCATTGACGATCTGATCAAGCGGCTTGCGCCACCTCTTGTAAGGTTTCTGTGCCGGCGGGCCGAACAGGAAAATGTCGAGCACCGACATTTCATCGGGAATGCCAAGCAGCGGTTTCATCGCCTTTTGCGCATTCTCCTGGCCGATCGCCGTCACCCACCAGACATTGTAACCGAGCGCCGCTGCGGCGAGATGCGCCGACATGGTCGCCGCCGCCACCGATTGCAACAGAATGCGCTCGGCGTTTTCCCGGTACATGCGGGCCAGTTCGCTGTCCTCGTGCAGCACCGGGAAGGCTCTTGTCCAGCGCATGTCGGAACAGACGATGATAAAACCCGGCGCCGTTGCCAGTCCGCGGTAATCGGGCGTCGGGAACTTCATCTTCCGCTTCGCACGGTCACGCTGTTCGGCGACGAAATAGTCGGTGATCCGGCCTTTCACGTCTCTGTCGCGGACAATGACAAATTGCCAGGGCTGGGTATTGGCGCCCGACGGCGCATGGCGGGCTGCTTCCAGGATGAGATCGTAATGGTCGTCCGGCACAGTGAAGCCGTCGTCGAACTTGCGTACGGTGACCCGGTTGCGCATCACCTGCATCAACATGTCGTATCGCTCGCGCGAGCCGATTTCCGGCAGGTCGACCTCCGCCTCGGCGGCAGTCAGGTCAACGGCTGGGTCGTGATTTTCGGTCATGGCGGGGTCTCCGATGGGTATCCCAACCTACAATCAATCGCAGGTGCATGCGACCATGGCGAACGAGAACCACTAATCGTCGACGAACGGCGCGACTTTCATCTCCAGAATCTCCACCAGATCCGGGTCCATGAAATGGTAATCGTCGGGAATGTCGAGCACATGCAGGTTCATGTGCCGGCCATGCTGGCGGAACATCGCTTTCAGACGCTCGCTGTGTTTGTCTTCCATCACCAGGATCAGGTCGGCCCAGACAATGTCACTCTCGCTGACTGTGCGCCGGGCAATGCGGCTTGTGCCGGCGGAACGCACGCTGAGGCCCGGATGTTTGCGCCAGACCTGCTCGGCGGTCGGACTGCGCCACTGGTTGCGGCTGCAGATGAAAAGGATGTTCAATTTCCAGTTTGCCTGACGTTCATGCGTCCGGCGCCTGGATTGGCCAGAATAGACCCGGTTCCGCGCACGCGTCCGTGCTGACTGCAAGAATGGCCTCCGAGAAAATGTCTTCTGAGCAGGCCGTATAACCGTATTGGACGGCGTATTGCTGTGCGGTCGAAAGATAATCGCCGCCGAAAACCGCCTTGTTGAACCCGATGAGACCGGACACAGTGACGCCGATGACAACGCATTCGCGTAGAGAGATTTTCGGTTTCGGTTTAAACAGGCCGGGACAAATCCAATAGACCAGCGGTGTAACCGCAATCAGTAGAATCATCAGAACGAGATTGGGATCGCGACGGTCGAAGACAAGAAGCGGGGCATCAAGGTGGGGACCGGCCCAGGAATACCCCAATCGTGCAAAGAACGGGCTGAGCGCCAGAAGCATCAACCCGAACACCGCAATCAAAGCTGCATTTTTTGTGCGCATCTGACATCTCCAGAAACAATGCCCATTTTAGGATATTGCAACTTAACGTCCCGTTATCTCGACAATCGGCCGACATGCGCAAAAATTGATCATTTGATAAAAAAATTTGACGCCGACTTCGGATCGCGGCATTCTGTCGCCGACGCAGTTTCGGAGGCAGGTCATGTCGGAGACGGATAGGGCTGAGACGGATCACGGCAACCCGGCCACGCCTGATATTCAGGCCGGGCGGCTCAGCGCGGAGGATTACATTTCCAATTTTGCCGATCTGCATGCGCCGCTTTCCGCGCATGAGGCCTTCGTCGAGGCCGACCGGTGTTATTTCTGTTACGACGCGCCGTGCACCATTGCCTGCCCGACATCGATCGATATTCCGATGTTCATCCGCCAGATTGCCGCCGGCCAGCCGAAGAATGCGGCAAAGACCATCCTGGAGCAGAATATCATGGGCGGCATGTGCGCCCGGGTCTGCCCGGTTGAAACCTTGTGCGAAGAGGCCTGCGTACGCATGGCGGGCGAAGGCAAACCGGTCAAGATCGGGCTTTTACAGCGACGCGCGACGGACGCGCTAATGGAAGTTGGCAGCCAGCCGTTTCAGCGCGCGGCAGCGACGGGCAAGAGGATTGCCGTGGTTGGCGCCGGGCCGGCGGGGCTTGCCTGCGCCCATCGGCTGGCGATGCACGGCCACGAGGTGACGGTCCTGGAGGCGTTGGGCAAATCGGGCGGACTGAACGAATTCGGTATTGCCAGTTACAAGGCGGTTGATAATTTTGCCCAGCGCGAAGTGGATTTCATTCTCGGTATCGGCGGCATCACGATTGAAAACGGCAAGGCGCTCGGGCGCGATTTCGATCTGGCATCGCTGCGCGCCGACTATGATGCCGTTTTCCTCGGCATGGGTCTTGGCGGCGTCAATGCGCTTGGTGTCGAAGATGAAGACAGCGAGGGCACGCTTGACGCGGTGGAATGGATCGCCGGTCTGCGGCAATCCGATTATGCCAAGGTGCCCGTGGGCAAACGCGTGGTGGTGATCGGCGGCGGCATGACGGCGGTCGACGCGGCGGCGCAATCGAAACTGCTCGGCGCGGACGAAGTGACCATCGTCTACCGCCGCGGTCAGGAACAGATGAATGCCAGCGACTATGAGCAGGATGTGGCCCAGACCCGCGGCGTGACGATCCGCCATTGGGCCAAGCCGATCCGCATCCTGACTGACGGTCACGGCGTCACCACCGGCGTGGCGTTTGAACGCACGCAAGCGGGCGGCGACGGCAGGTTGGCCGGCACCGGCGAGATTTTCACTATCCATGCCGACCAGGTGATGAAGGCGATCGGCCAGAATTTTGTCGCAGCTCCCGTCAACGGCGCTGCCGATGCGTTGAAACTGGAAAGCGGCCGCATCGCCGTCAACACCGATCGCCGGACCAGCCTGGCTGATGTCTGGGCCGGCGGCGATTGCATCGCCGGCGGTGAGGATCTGACGGTGGCGGCGGTGGAAGACGGCAAGGTGGCAGCGGAGAACATCCACGCGGCACTCGGTTCTTAAAGGGAGACGATCATGGCAGACCTTCGCAATAATTTTGTCGGCATCAAGTCGCCCAATCCGTTCTGGCTGGCTTCGGCGCCGCCGACCGACAAGGCCTACAATGTCGTGCGCGCCTTCAAGGAAGGCTGGGGCGGCGTCGTCTGGAAGACGCTTGGCGAAGACCCGCATATCGTCAATGTCAACGGACCGCGTTACGGCGCGGTGCACGGGCCGGACCGGCGGCTGCTCGGTTTCAACAATATCGAACTGATCACCGACCGGCCGCTGGAGACCAATCTGCGGGAGATCAAGCAGGTCAAGCGCGACTGGCCGGACCGGGCGATGGTCGTTTCGCTGATGGTGCCGTGCGAGGAGGAGAACTGGAAGGCGATCCTGAAACGGGTCGAGGAAACGGAAGCCGACGGGATCGAACTCAATTTCGGCTGTCCGCATGGCATGTCGGAACGCGGCATGGGCGCTGCCGTCGGTCAGGTGCCGGAATATATCGAAATGGTGTCGCGCTGGTGCAAGCAGAACACGAACATGCCGGTGATCGTCAAGCTGACGCCGAATATCACCGATATCCGTTATCCGGCACGCGCGGCACACGCCGGCGGCGCCGATGCGGTCTCGCTGATCAACACGGTGTCGTCGATCGTCAGCGTCGATCTCGATACCATGTCGCCTGAACCCTCGATCGACGGCAAGGGCTCGCATGGCGGATATTGCGGCCCGGCAGTGAAACCGATTGCGCTCAACATGGTGGCCGACATCGCCCGCGATCCGGAAACCGCGGGCCTGCCGATCTCAGGCATTGGCGGTATCACCAACTGGCGCGATGCGGCCGAATTCATGGCGCTGGGCGCCGGCAATGTGCAGGTCTGCACGGCCGCCATGGCCTATGGTTTCAAGATCGTGCGCGAAATGGCCGACGGGCTTGAAGCCTGGATGGACGAGAAGGGTTATGCCAGCCTGCCGGAATTCACCGGCCGGGCGACGCCGAATGTCACCGACTGGCAATATCTCAACCTCAACTACGTCACCAAGGCGCGGATCGATCAGGATCTGTGCATCAAATGCGGCCGCTGCCACATTGCCTGCGAGGATACGTCGCATCAGGCGATCACCAATATGGTCGACGGCGCGCGCAAATTCGAAGTGATCGACGAAGAATGCGTCGGCTGCAATCTCTGCGTCTCCGTCTGCCCGGTGGAAGACTGCATCACCATGGAGACGATCAGCGGCGTCGATCCGCGCACCGGGGAGCCGATCGACCCGGACTATGGTAACTGGACAACGCATCCCAACAATCCGATGCGTGTGGCCAAAGACGCTGCCGAATAAATCTCCGACGCAGATCCTTGAACCCTCCCGGGACACCCCGCCGCACAAGAGCCTGTCAAGGGATACGCGGTGGGGGCACCTGTCGGGCCATCTGGCGATGCTGGCTTTTGCCGCGCTGATCTCCGGCTCGTTTTCGCTGGGTGGGCTGGCGGCGCCTTATATCGATCCGGTAGCGATCACAGCCGTGCGGTTTCTTCTCGCCATGCTGGTAATGGCGGTCGTCGTCGGCAGACTGGCAGGGTGGCAGCGAAAACATATTGAAGCGCCGTGGCGCTATCTGGTGATGGGCGGCCTGCTCGGCATCTATTTCGTGCTGATGTTCCGGGCGCTGCAGGTGACGGATCCGGTCTCCACCGGCGCCGTCTTCACGCTGATGCCGCTGATGTCGGCCGGGTTCGGCTGGCTGTTCCAGCGCCAGGTCTCGCGTCCGTTCGTCCTGTTCGCGCTCTTCATCGGTGGCGCCGGCGCGGTCTGGGTGATTTTTCGCGGCGATGTGCTGGCTATGCTGGTTTTCGACATCGGCTATGGCGAGAAGATTTTTCTGATCGGCTGTGCCTGCCATGCCGCCTATACGCCGTTGGTGCCCAGGTTCAACCGGGGCGAGCCGATCATCGTCTTTACCTTCTGGACGCTAGCGGCGGCTTGCCTGCTGTTTTCACTTTACGGCGCATCTGCAATCGGCGAGACGGACTGGCAGGCACTGCCGCCGATCGTCTGGATTACGATCGTTTATCTGGCGGTCTTTACCACGGCGACGACATTCTTTCTGCTGCAATATGCGGCCATGCGTCTGCCTTCGGCCAAGGTCATGGCCTATGGTTATCTGGTCCCGTCATTCATTATCGTGTGGGAAGGTCTCGCCGGCCGCGGCTGGGTGGCGCCCCAGGTCTGGTTCGGCGTTGCGGCAACGATTGCCGCGCTGGTGATGCTGCTGCGCGAGGGTGCGGCAGCACGGCCTGATTGACCGCTTACCGCCCGCCGCAAGGGAGAATTACTGCTTCAGCGCGGCGAACCCGGTCGCTACGGACACCGTTTCGTCCGCTGCCGTCAGATCGGCGTCTTCGTCTTCAGCAATCGGAGCAGCGGCCCAATGATCATCGGCCTCGTAGGCGATCGGCCGGATCCGGTGGTCTTCGGCATCCGATACCGCCATATCCGATGTATCGAGAAGGTCCTGAACGCCAACCGGACTGTCGAAATAGGCCGGACGCGGCTGCGGCAGGCGGACCGGCGGCAGGATGGCAGTATCAGCCGCAAAAACGGTTGCAGGCTTGTTTTTCGGCATCGGTACCGCCAAACCCTGGCCGGCAAGCATGGATGTTGCCAGCACGGCTGCGCTGAAAATTGTCGATTTCACCTTGCAAGCGCGCATTGGACAACTCCTTCTGTTTCTATTGAAATCCATGTCGATTCAACGCCGGTCAGACAGATCGGTTCCATCCCGTCGGGCAGTGCTGGTCAAGGCCCCCGATTCGCGTATACCCATTTGACGGTGCGACGCCTGAAAAGGTTCGAATTATCATGCCGGAGCCTTTCCGCCCGAAAGCCGGCGCGGGGCTTTGCGCCATGATCACTCGTAACCATATAAAAACCTGACTGGATTAAGGCTCCGGCCATAATTCCTGTTGCAACATCTCAAGGAACAGCATCCGTGACCGGCTTACGAAAAATTCCGCTTATCGAAGTTGGCGAACGCGGCGCGCCGGCAATTCTGGAAAACGCCGAGCACCGGGCCGGGGCGGAGCGGCTGATTGCCGCCGGACGGCGCATGCTGACGCCGCCGGGCCTGCATGTCATGGAGCATTTTTCCCGCCGTTGGGCGGAACGCGGTCAGTCCCCCTATCTGGACGATGTCCGGGCCGCCTGCGGCCAACTGCCGGTCGGCGGCTGGTTCATGAACATGTCCTACGAATGGGGCTGCACCACCGGCGTGGCGGAAGATCCGGGCGCCCGGGGAATGCGCATGCTGCGCACGCTCGACTGGCCGTTTCACGGCATGGGCCGGGAAATCGTCGTGGCGCGGCATGAAAGTGCGCACGGGCCATGGTATAACGTCACCTGGCCCGGCCATGTCGGCGCACTGACGGTGATGGCGCCCGGCCGGTTTGCCGCCGCCATCAACCAGGCGCCGCTGCGCCGCCGGCCCTGGCGGCCGCTGCCGGTCGACTGGCTGTCGAACCGTGTCGATGTCTGGCAGAGCCGGGCGCTGCCGCCGGCGCATCTGTTGCGTCAGGTCTGCGAAACCTGTCCTGATTTCCGATCGGCAAAACAAATGTTATGCGATACCGAACTGGCGCTGCCGGTGTTCCTGACGCTTGCCGGCGCGGAAACCGGCGACGGATGCATGATCGAGCGGCTGGAAACAGAAGCCTATGTGCATGACGCACCGGCGGCTGTGGCCAATCACTGGATCGCTGCCCAGCGCCTGGGAAATCCGCGCGGCCACGACAGCACCGGACGGCTCGACGCCATGAAGGCCCATTGCAGGATCGCCCCGCAGCGTGCGGCGGAGATGGACTGGCTGGTGCCGCCGGTTCTCAACCCCGATACGCGGCTTGCCGTGATGGCCAACCCGGCAACCGGACAATTGGCGGTGCAGGGCTGGGAGAAAGACGGCCCGGCGACGGAGATCTTTCACCATGAAGAAGCGGCCTGACGTTAACGCGGCCGCAACCCGTCCAGAAACAGTGCGTCGAGAAACGTGCGGGCATCGTCGAAGTGACCATCGCCGCGTGTCCGTTCGCCGAGCACGGCGCGGACCTGGGTATCGAAATCGGCGTAATGCTGGGTCGTTGCCCAGATGGCAAAAATCAGGTGGTGCGGGTCGATCGGCGCAAGCCGACCTTCAGCCACCCATTTGCGGATGATCGCCGCCTTTTCGTTGACCAGTGTTCTGAGCGGCCCGGCCAGCGTTTCGCCCAGTACCGGGGCGCCGTGCAGCATTTCATTGGCATAAAGCCTTGAAGCTTCCGGCGCGCGGCGTGACAGGTCCAGCTTGCGCTCGATATACCGTTTGATCTCGTCGATCGGTTCGCCGTCGGCATCGATCGCCCTTAACGGCTGCAACCAGTCGTCCAGGGTATGTTCCAGCACCGCGAGATAGACATCTTCCTTGCGGCGGAAATAATAAAGCAGGTTGGGTTTCGACATGGCGGCTGCTTCGGCGATCTGATCCAGCGTGGTGCCGCGAAAGCCATAGGCGGAAAAGACGCCAAGCGCGGCGTCGACGATCAATTGCCGGTTTTTTGCCTGGATTCGGGTGCGTTTCGGCCCATTGGCTTGCTGTGAATTTTGATGCGTATCTTGCGATTTTGCCATATCGTTAAGAACAGAACGCCTGTTTGTCCGCCAATTCGTATCGTCCAATGGACAAAATTTCACCTTGACCGTCACGGCCACCGACCCTTAGCGTACAATTTGACCAAATAGTCAAGAAAACAACCTCAGATCCACTGCAGGACATATCCGATTCGGGCCCGAACGGGCAGAGACGGGCAGATTGGCGAAACCGGATTCATGCAGGCGGATACAATGTGCGGGCGGGACAAATGGCGCAGACAGCATTGACGACGAACAATCTTGAAGCCTTCTGGATGCCGTTCACGGCGAACCGGCAGTTCAAGCAGAAACCGCGCATGTTCGTTTCCGCCGATGGCATGTATTACACCACCGATGATGGCCGTCAGGTCTTGGATGGCACATCCGGCCTGTGGTGCGTCAATGCCGGCCACAAGCGGCCCAGGATCGTCGAAGCGGTGCAGCAGCAGGTTGCCGAACTGGATTATGCGCCGGCATTCCAGATGGGCCATCCCAAGGCGTTCGAACTGGCGGCGCGGCTGGTCAGCATTGCCCCGCAGGGGCTGGACCATGTGTTTTTCACCAATTCCGGATCGGAATCGGTTGAAACCGCACTGAAGATCGCGCTGGCCTATCAGCGCGTGAAGGGCGAAGGCTCGCGCTTCCGGCTGATCGGCCGCGAGCGCGGCTATCACGGGGTGAATTTCGGCGGCATTTCGGTTGGCGGTATCGTGCCCAACCGCAAGATGTTCGGGTCGCTGCTGACCGGCGTCGACCATATGCGCCATACCCACGATCTTGAGCGCAACGCTTTCACCCGCGGCATCCCCGAACATGGCGCGGAGCTGGCCGACGATCTCACCCGCATCGCCGGTCTGCACGATCCCTCCACCATTGCCGCCGTCATCGTCGAACCGGTCGCCGGGTCGACCGGTGTGCTGGTGCCGCCGAAAGGCTATCTGCAGCGGCTGCGGCAGATCTGCGACCAGCATGGCATTCTGTTGATTTTCGACGAGGTGATTACCGGCTACGGGCGTCTCGGCGAGGCCTTTGCGGCAGATTATTTCGGTGTCGTCCCCGATATCATGATCACCGCCAAGGGCCTGACCAACGGCGTTATCCCGATGGGCGCAGTGTTCGTGAAAAAGGAAATCTACGAAGCCTTCATGACCGGCCCGGAGCATTTGATCGAATTCTTCCACGGCTACACCTATTCCGGCAATCCGGTCGCGTCTGCCGCGGCT
>CAMYKZ010000069.1 GCA_947259045.1 uncultured Afifella sp. | reverse complement strand
CAGCCGGAGGTGATCATCAATCGGGATATCGTCCGGGCGGCTGGAATGCGCCAGTCTGATCTCAATCATGCCGTCGCAGAAAAGCTGGCGGAAATCGAGGACAGGCGGTCAATGTATTACCGCGATCATGAACCGGTCAGCGTGGCCGGCAAGACTGCAATTGTCGTCGATGACGGCATCGCGACCGGCGCCACGATGAAAGCCGGGCTGAAGGCGCTCCGGCGGCGCGGTCCGGATCGGATCATCCTGGCTGTCCCGGTTTCGCCTGCTGATACGCTTGAGGATATCCGCGCTGACGTTGACGATATTGTCTGTCTTGAAACACCTGATCCGTTTTTCGCAATCAGCACTCATTACCGGCATTTTCACCAGGTGTCAGATGACGAGGTGATTGGAATTCTCAGATTGTGCCGGGCGTTGCAGGACCATGCGCCTGTTGTGGCATCCGAATGAACCGGACCTGAGACATGAAATGGTCCGCGATGGGCTGCACAGGCTCTGCATCAATCCACAAACTGGCGCGTTCAAACGACCCAAAGTTGGGCTGGCTTGACGGTGGTCAAGGCGGCGTTGACGCGGAAAAGGTCAACGCCGAATCCAAAAACGGCGTACTGAAAATCACACTGCCCAAAGCACCGGTCACACCATAAATTGCACGAAACCGGATTGCCGGCATTCTCCTGAGCTGAAGATCGCTTTCGTTGATCCGGACCCGCTCAATCTCCCCGCCACATTTCATAATTGCTCTGGAATTACGCACGCGATTGCGCGTGCCGGCGAAACGGCGGTAGACTGCAAATCTTCAACAAGACCGGATCTCCCGGCTTCAAACCTCCAATCGAAATCATGGCGCGAACATCGCCGCCGATCCCCGCACAAACGGAGTTCAATACATGAATGACGCCTCAGCTTACACGCCGCCGAAAGTCTGGACATGGGAAACGGAGAATGGCGGGGCGTTTGCAAAAACCAACCGGCCCATCGCGGGCCCGACGCATGATAAGGTGCTGCCCGTCGGGCGCCACCCGCTTCAGCTGTACTCGCTGGCTACGCCGAACGGCGTGAAGGTCACCATCATGCTGGAAGAATTGCTGGCGCTCGGATTGCGTGGAGCCGAATATGACGCCCACTTGATCAAGATCGGCGATGGCGATCAGTTTGGCAGCGGCTTTGTCGAGATTAACCCAAACTCGAAAATCCCGGCGCTGATGGATCACAGCACACCGAAGCCGACACGGATATTCGAGTCCGGCGCCATTCTGCTGTATCTTGCGGAAAAATTCGACGCCTTTTTACCGGTCGATCAGGCACTGCGGGCGGAATGCCTGTCGTGGTTATTCTGGCAAATGGGAAGCGCACCGTATCTCGGCGGCGGCTTCGGCCATTTCTATGTTTATGCTCCGTTCAAAATCGAATATTGCATCGATCGTTTCGCCATGGAAGTGAAACGCCAGTTGGATGTGCTGGATCGTCGTCTGGCGGACCATCAGTATATGTGCGGCGATGAATATACGATCGCCGATATTGCTATCTGGCCCTGGTATGGCGCACTCGTCGCCAATCAGGTTTACGATGCAGCGGAATTTCTTGATGCCCGGTCCTATACGAACGTAGTTCGATGGCAACAGGAGATCGCCACACGAGATGCGGTCCGACGCGGACGAATGGTCAATCGGACATCGGGCCCGCTGGAAGATCAGCTTCATGAACGCCATGATTCGAGTGATTTCGACACCGGGACGCAGGACAAGGTTGAAGCCTCCGGCTGACATCGGATTTGAGATGGCGTGTCAACGCGCAAACTGACGTTTCGATCTGATCGCGGCTGCCTAGTCGGAAAATCCGCACTTGCCGCCTTGAATGCAGTTTGGAACTTTGCGCCTGTTAAGACGTTGAAACGATGTTCTCGCAGATGATTTTTCTCGGGGGAGTTCAAGACGACTGCCTTGTGATCTGCTAACGCCGTGTCTGGAAAATGAGAGCATGGAACCGAATTATCCTGCATTGGGCCGATACCATCGCGCTCCTGCAATGCGGCGAACGGTCGTCGTGTTGTCGGCCGTATCTGCAATCTTTTTTCTTGCCCTGGCTTCCGCTGTTTCACAGGACAAAACGGCGGTGTTGGACAGCGCCATATTGCTTTTGTTCAGAGATCCCGGCGGTTCGGCAAATCCGATTGGTCCCTTCTGGCTCCAGGAAGCGGCGGTCGAACTGACGGCGCTGGGCGGTTACCCGGTGGTCATTCTGCTCGTTGCCTTCGCCGTCGGGTACCTGCTTGTATCCGGCCGGTGGAGTTCTGCATGGTTTTTGGGGCTTTCGGTCATCGGCGGCTCTTTGCTTTCCAGCGGGCTGAAACTGCATTATGCGCGCCCGAGACCGGATCTTGTGGAACATCTGGACATTATCCACACGGCAAGCTTTCCAAGTGGGCACGCCACCGTGAGTATGGTCTCCTATTTGACGGCTGCAGCCGTCATCACCCGGTCAATCGAAAACCGAAGGCATCGTGTCTATATCTTCGCAGCGTCGGTACTGCTTGTGCTGCTGGTAGGGACGACCAGGGTTTATCTTGGCGTACACTGGCCGAGCGATGTCCTGGCGGGTTGGTTTTTGGGACTTGCATGGGCGGGTCTGTGCTGGCTCATCGGCGATTGGCTGACCAGCCGGTGGACGACCGGATTCGGTTCAGACGAATTGAACAGGCTGGACACACCCGGGAGACACCGGTCGTGATGCGAGATCCTGAATGGATCAAGCTCTTTGCGCGTGCCGGATATGGCGCGCGGGGCATCGTTTACGCAATTGTCGGCATATTCGCGATTCTTGCAGCTTTTGGCGCCGGTGACGAACAGAATACAAAAGGCGCGCTGGGCAAACTTATCGAGCAGCCGTTTGGTTTCGCGATGATGTGGATCATGATCGGCGGTCTTGTCGGTTACACGGGTTGGCGGCTGATCCAGGCAATTACCGATACCGACGATCATGGCACATCTCCAAAAGGCCTTGCAATCAGGGCCGGTCTGCTGGCCAGCGCCGGAACCTATTCAGCGTTGACAATTTACGCGCTGTCGCTGCTCGGCGTGCTCCCGGGCGGCGTCAGCGGGCAAGGCGGAGCGGGCAACATGTTTGCGGGTTTTGTTGGAGCCCGGCAGGTGGCATTAATCCTTGCAATCGTGTTTCTGGGCGTGGCCGTTGCGCATGTCTACAAAGCGGTGCGGCGGAAATATGAAGATCATTTTGAGGCCGATGCCGCAACGATGCGGTTTATCCATCCGGTTGCCATCACCGGCCTGATTGCCCGTGGAATTGTATTGGCTGTGATTGCACTGCTGTTTTCCTATCGTTTTCTCAGTTCGTCATCAGCCGCGAGTTCCGATACTCCGGGCCTCAAGGATGCGCTCAATTTCATTCAGGGGCTGCCGGCAGGCGGCTGGCTGCTTGCGATGATGGGCGCGGGTCTCATCCTGTTTGCAGCATACTCCATGTCTGAGGCGGTCTGGCGGCGTATTAATATCAAGGACGCCTGAGCCTGAATTCGATGAGGCAGGCAATTGTTCGCATTGGAAGGCGGATCATGACGGATCAGGATCAACAGCAAACGTTTGTTTTTCTCAATACGGGCAGCGGTTCGCTGTTGCAGGCGGATATCGACACTGTTGCTACGGAAATCCATGACCGCCTTACGAGTGCGGGTGGGCGATGTGTTGTAACGCCCGTCGCGCCGGACAGTCTTTCAGACAGGATACGGGCAGCGCGGGACAATCCGGCCGTTACGGCAATTATCGTTGCAGGGGGCGATGGTTCGGCATCGTCGGCTGCATCGATCCTGTCCGGCACAGATGTTGCCCTGGGTATCTTGCCTGGCGGTACCTTCAATCTGTTTGCCCGGTCCATCGGCATGCCGCCAGATCTTGATGAGGCCATCTCTGCTCTCCCGCGTCTGGTCAGACAGGAAATCGATATGGGGCGGGTGAACGACCGCATGTTTGCCCACCATGTTTCATTCGGCATCCATCCAACACTCATCAAAGAGCGGGAATCGAAACAATATAATTCAAGGCTCGGAAAGATGTTCGCCAGTCTTCACTCATTCATATCGGCGTTTGCGAAACCTAAACGCCTGCGGGTTCGCATTCGAAGCAGCAGTGGCGAGGTGCGCTATTCGACGGCAGCTGTCCTCGTGTCGAACAATATTATCGGCGATGGGCATTTGCCGTTTGCCCACAATCCGGACAAAGGTACTCTGGCTGCTTACGTTTCGACAGCAAGGCCGGGCGTCGAACTATCCGGTGCGGCGCTGGGCACGATGCGCGGACAGTGGAACGAAAATCCTTATCTTGACCGGCATGTCAGCGACGTTTTTCAGATGGCGTTCCGCCGTAAATCGGTCGAAGCGTCAATCGATGGCGAGTTGGTCCGGCTTGAATCGCCGGTCCGGCTTGAATCGCTGTCAAAATCGCTCACTGTCCTGACTGTTCCTCAGAACCAGGATGAACCGTCTGGCAAATAACGGAACTCGGCCAACGGCGAGGTGTTTCAACCCAATTCATTTGGTGCAGAACTATTCAGCAGATCCGGCTCTTCGGAACGGGCGCGTTCTTCCGTCACCTTGTCCGTGACAGTTGTGTCCACGGCGGTGTCTGCGGCTCGTTCCGGTTCTGCACGGGCCTGCGTCTTCCGTTTGACATCACTGGTTGCAGGCAAATCCCGCAGTTTGACATCGCTATCGAAACGAAGCCGGTAAATCGGTTCAGGAAGCGAAAATCCATTATTCTCCAGCGCAAGTTTGGTCAGCCGGGTGGCTTCGCTGCGTGCGCGGGCAAAATCAGTTTTGGTTTGGTCAACCCACCCGGAGTACCAGATAACAACATTCGAATCGCCGACGTTCTTGATCCATGCGTCCGGATCGGGTCGCTGCAGAACGAACTTCAGGCTGTTGATGGTCCTGATGCCGATTTCGATCGCTTCATCAAGGTTGCTGTCGGCATCGACACCAAGCTCAAAATCGAAACGCCGCTCCGGATTGCGGCTGTAATTGACAATGACGCCCTTGAAAACCATCGCGTTTGGCAGGCGGATATGATTGCCGTCCATGCTGAGGAGGATTGTCGACCTGGAGTTCAGGCTGATCACCAGACCTTCCTGGTCGTCGATCAGGACATGATCGTTGGGCCGGAAAGGCTGCCGGAGACTGAGCATGATACTGGCGACGTAATTTTCAACCGTATCGCGAACGGCAAAGCCCAAAGCCAGTCCGGCAATCCCGGCAGCGCCGACAATCGTGCCCAGCAGAGCCGTTGCCCCGAGAATATCGAGAGCGAGCACAAGTCCGGCTGCGATGGAGACCAACCGCGCGAACTGCCGCAACAGATCGGATATGAATGCGTTCGGCCCAAGTCTTGACCATGGCCAGTCGCGTCCGGCAATCCACCATCCGGCGCCGCTGACCACAAGAAACACAAACGCGGCGACCATAAAAAGCGGCAGGTAACTGATCAGTTGCAAGATGCGGTTCGTCAGTCTGTCCAATACCGGAACGAGACGGGTCGAGACATCAACCGATTCAGAAATCTCGTTGCGAACCGTAACGACCCCGTCAACCCGGCCGGCCAATTCGCCAGCGCGAATTGCCAGTGGTTTTTCCGTTACTTGACCTCTCAGCGTCACGACGCCGGCCTTGACCGACACCGTGACATCGCTCAGGCCGTCGATTTCCGTGAAGATATCTTCAATACGCCTGTCGATTGCCCGGTCTGACGTGGAATCCGACTGTGTATCAATGGTCGCCGCCGGACCCTCCGCCGGCACCGGTTCCTGGGCTTGCGGGCTGAAACAGGCCAGTCCTGTCATCACGATCGCCAGCACAAAAACTGCTGCAGATTTGGACGCCATGTTCAAAGACATCAGACTAATCCCGGAGGTTGCGACAGGTACGGTTATCGGCCCAAATACACATGCCGGCATTCCCTGGCACCGTTGCACGCGTGTCGTTCATATGATTTTCACCCTTGGTATTGCCGCAGGCCTTGGTATTGCCGCAGGGTCGGCCGAATGAGGTTTGCAACCGGCAGCAATGATGTCGTCCAGGCGATCTGACGAATGCATTCGTACCCGCCGCAAGTGGTTTACCGTCACCGAAAACCCTAATGCAAGTGCGAGATTCCGGCGCCGGTTGAAACCGGGATCCGGTTTTTTGAACACTGGGCGGAACAACGCCACTGTTCGCGCGTTGATATCATGTGAAAATCACAATGGAGAATGGGGTATGCACGGAATTATTTATCTTGTCGGACTGGTTGTCGTGGTGATGGCAATCCTGTCCTTGTTCGGACTCGGATAGGATTGCGGACATGGCGAAAAGCACAGTACCGGTCCTTGAAAGCGGGGCAGAGTTTCAGTTTCCGAAATCATATGTGGATTGGGCCGCCATTATTGCCGGCGCAATTCTTGCGTCCGCAATTTCGGTCGTCCTGTTCCAGTTCGGTGCAGCGATCGGGCTTTCGGCGGCGAATGCAATGACCGAAACAGGTCTGCGGTCGGCGCTGTCGGCATGGGCCAGCGGCATCTGGATCGTTTGGGTGACGCTGGTGAGCGCCATGGCAGGCGGATATCTTGCCGGTCGGATGCGGCCGCGCATGGGGGATGCGAGCGAACATGAGGTTGAGATGCGCGATGGCGCACACGGGCTGCTGGTCTGGGCGCTGTCCACGCTGATGGCGGCAGCCGGTTTCGGCCTTCTGGCCCTGGTCGCATCAATTGGCGCAACGGAGGTTTCCGGCGAGTTGGATTCGGCGGCTTTGCAAGCCCTCGACGTGGCGCGGAAGTCGGGCATTGTCTTTGCATTTGCAACCGGGACGGCTTCGGTTCTGGCGGCGGCATTAAGCTGGTGGCTCGCAACGATTGGCGGAAATCATCGAGACAACGGCGTCGATGTACACACTCTTGTCCCTGCAATGTTTCGCCGGACCGCCTGAAATACAGGTTTGACTGGTGAGACAGACGGATCCGACACACATAAACACAGCCGGCGCATGAAGAGTGCGCCGGCTGAATGTCTTACGTCCGGCGTGTGTTGGGGTGGCTCGCGTCTCCCTGCAGTTCGTCAGCCCGGCGTCTCCGGAATTGCACCACGCGTTGAAAATCAAAAGGGGCAGCCGGCGCGAGGAGGAGGTCCGCCGGCTGCCCTGTCCCTTGGGCTGCACTGTTCCTGTTGCCTCAGTGAATTGTGCAGACCGTCGGGAAACCGGTTGAGAAGGCCAGTTCGCTATCGGCGGCCAGGCGGCGATAATGTTCGGCTGTTTTGTGTGCGGTGCGCATGATCTGCTCGCGCTGGCGGATCAGACGCTCTTCAAGCGATTGGGCCTGAATGGCCAGAGCCACAATCTGGTTTGTCTTTGCATCCCGGTCGATCATGTCGCTCTCCTTTATGTCCCTGCTGATCTGACGCAACGGGAGAGGGAAAGGTTCAATCGGGAAACCGGTGACGGCCGCTCTCGTACCGGCTTCCTGCTCAATTGAGAATCCAACCTGCAGGACCATGCCTGACGGCTATCAGGCCGTCAGTTGGCGCATTTGATGCAATGGCTGGCAGCCGGGTCCACGGCGAGGCGCTGTTGCGAAATCTCATCGCCGCATTCCAGGCAATAGCCATATTCGCCGTCATCGATGCGCTGGAGCGCGGCATTGATCTTGTGAAGTTCGACCGAGCGTGCCCGTTCCGATGCTTCCGCCATCGCCTGGCGCTGCAATGCATCCATGCGCGAAAGCCTGCCGACGGATTGCTGGTCGAGTTCGACTGTCGCGCTGTTGTCTTTGGCGATACGCGACAGATTTTCCGTTTCGCTTTTCTGCGCCTGAAGCGCCTGTCTTGCCTTGTCGGGATCGGGTTGCATCGGATTTTCGATTCCATTGGTTTGATACAGATTAGAGCCGAAACGCCGATGAATCCAAATCATAGGCGATGCGATTCCATGGAAACAGCGAATCGATGTTACAATTGCCCCCAGAGGAGCATTGAATGTTTATCATGGTTGCCGGGCTGATTATTTTTCTGAGCGTGCATTCAACAAGGATATTCGCCGACGACTGGCGAGACCGGACGATTACCCGGTTCGGTGAACGCAGATGGAAAGGCATCTATGCCTTCAACGCACTGATCGGGCTGGTGCTGATCGTGTGGGGCTATGGACTGGCGCGCGAAATGCCGGTGCTGATCTGGGAGCCGCCGCTGTGGGGCCGGCATCTGACGATATTGCTGATGGCCGTTGCCTTCGTTCTTGTCGCTCAGAACGGAAACCCGCAGGGTCCGGTTTCAGCACGGATCGGCCACCCGATGACGGCCGGGGTGGCTGTGTGGGCAGCCGGGCATTTGCTGGCCAATGGCACGTTGGCGGATTTGGTATTGTTCGGATCGATTCTGATCTGGTCTGTCTTGGCTTTTGCCGCCGCCAGACGCCGTGACAGACAGGCCGGGACGACGCGCGAAAGAGCCGGATGGATGGCGGATATCGGCCCCGGTATCGGCGGTTTGGTTGTCTGGCTGGTGTTTTTGTGGAAAGCGCATCAATGGCTTTTCGGTGTCAGTCCGATCGCCTAGGCCGATATCGCTGAATTTGCGGGCATATCGGCATTGCGCATGGCCGGGGAAGCGGTTAGGGTCCGCGCCGCTTGGACGGAAACCGGCCTATGGCTGTCGGCGTTCCTCCTGCTGGCGAAATTCCGGAAGAAAAGATATCCATGACAAACGACGATCACAAAACGGACCATTTTATCCGTGAAGTCGACGAAGAGTTGCGCCGAGAACAGATTACGACGCTTTGGCAGCGCTACGGCAAATATCTGATTGCGGCCTGTGTGCTGGTGGTTCTGGCGACGGCCGGGCTGCGCGGATGGGACTGGTGGCGCGAACGTGAAGCAGCCCGGATCGGTGATCTTTATCTGGCCGCCGATCAGCTTGTCACCGAGGAAGACAATAGCGAAGCGATCAAGGCATTCGAGGCGATCGCAACCAGCGAAAAGGGTGGGTATTCCGCTATCGCCGGCCTGCGCGCTGCAACGCTGAAGATCACCTCCGGCGACAAGGCTGGCGCTATCGCGCTTTACGACAAGATTGCCGGCGATGGCAGAGTCGATGATATTCTGCAGGATCTGGCGCGGTTGCGGGCGGCGTATCTGGCTCTCGACGAAGACGATATGGACGGGGCGGCCAGCCGGGTATCGAAACTCGCGGTGACCGGTAATCCGTGGCGGCATGGCGCGCGCGAAGTGCTCGGCCTCGTGGCACTGGACAAGGGCGACAATGACGCTGCCCTGAGCCATTTTGCAGATATTGAGCGGGATGAGGAGGCGCCGAGCGACATCCGGGCTCGCGCAACCGCACTGCTTGCTGTATTACAGGGAGCAGCTTTACCGGCAAAAACGCCGGACGCCGCGCAACCGGACAGCGCTGCCGGAAACCAGTAGCGCCATCAAAAAGCCCGGATTTATCTGACAACGTCACGGGCAACGTCACGGGCAACGTCAAACCGGGCAACGTCAAACCGGGTTTCAGGATACGGATCGACAAATGACATTGAACAGCCGCCAAATTTCGCCGATGATCGTTTTATTGGCCCTGCCTGTGTTGCTTGCCGGCTGCATTGGACAGACGTTTGATTCCTTGGGGTCCGTGAATCCGTTCAAATCCGCCGATCCCGTACTCGCTGGCGAGCGCAGGTCCGTCAGCCCGACGCCGATCGATGATCCGGCCGGCGGGTCTCCGGCGATCGGCGCGGCCGTGGCCTCCAGCGACTGGACCCAGGCCGGCGGAAACGCCCGCAATGCGCCCGGCCATGTCAGCCTTTCCGGCGGCAGCGGGGCGTCGGTCTGGCGCGCGCGCGGTGTGGTGGAAAGCGGCAAAAAGGCTGTGCGATCCGCTGCCCCGCCGCTTGTCTATGGCGGCCGGGTATTCGTCTACAGCGCCAACGGTACAGTGACGTCGCTTTCCAGCGGCGGCGGAAAACAATGGTCGGTTTCGCTTCGCCCTGACGGCGAAAAAAGCGCAATCGGCAGCGGTGGCATTGCCGCAGCCGGAAATGCCGTGTTTGCCGCGACCGGATATAGCGAACTGACCGCGCTCGGCGTGGCAAACGGCGCAAAATTGTGGACCTACGATCTGGAAGCGCCTGCGCGGACCGCCCCGGCGGTATCGGACGGCAAACTCTATGTCGTCACCGTCACCAACGTGCTGCATGCAGTCAATATCGAAGACGGCAGCCAGGCGTGGATTGCGCCAGGTGTGGGCGAAATTGCCGGCGTACTCTCGGCCGCCAGCCCGGCGGTCTCCGGAAACCGGGTCGTCGTGCCGTTTTCCTCCGGTGAGATCGCAGCCTTCGATACCAAGACCGGCGAGCTGAAATGGGTCGATGCCGTTGTCCGGTCCAATCGTACGCTCGCCGTCTCCGGCCTGACGGATGTTGCCGCCAGCCCGGTGATTGTCGACGGTATCGTTTATGCAACCGGCGTTGCCGGACGGACGATTGCGGTCAACCTCTCCAAGGGTGAGCGCCTGTGGGAGCAGAATGTCGGCAGCGCCTACACGCCGATCGTTTCCGGCAATGCGCTGTTTCTGATCGATCTTGAGGATAATGTCATTGCGCTTGAGCGAAAGACCGGAAAGACGTTCTGGCGGTCGGCCCTGCCGGTCGTGCGCAAGAAGAAGTTCTTTTCCGTCTGGGCCGGACCGGCGCTTGCCGGTGGCGCGCTGTGGATGGTCTCCAATGACGGCAACATAGCGTCCATCGATCCGGCAACCGGAAACCTGCTCGCCAACCGGCCATTGGGCGCCAAGGCCTATTCCAAGCCGATTGCCGCATCAGGCCAGCTTTATGTCGTTGCAGGCGACGGTTCGCTTATCGCACTTCGCTAGTGATCCGCATGAACGCGGAACGGATCCGCGGCATGAATTGAATAACAACAATAATGATCGAACCCTTTTGGGGGCGAAACGATTTACCGGGGCTGATGGCAGATGGCACTGACTGTGGCGATTGTGGGCCGGCCCAATGTCGGCAAATCAACCTTGTTCAACCGGTTGATCGGACAGCGGCTTGCGCTTGTCGACGACCGTCCCGGTGTGACCCGCGACAGGCGCGAGGGCGAGGCACGGATCGGCGATCTGTCGTTCAACCTGATCGATACGGCCGGTTATGAGAATGCCGCTGCCGAGACGCTGGAAGGCCGGATGCGCCTGCAGACGGAAATGGCAATCCATGATGCCGACATCTGCCTGTTCATGATGGATACCAGGGCCGGCGTGACACCGGCGGACGAGGAATTTGCAGCCATTGTCCGGGTTGCCGGCAAACCGGTGGTGCTTTTGGCGAACAAGGCGGAAGGGCGGGCCGCGGAAGCCGGCGTTTACGACGCCTATTCGCTTGGTCTTGGCGATCCGATTGCACTTTCGGCCGAACATGCGATCGGACTTGGCGAACTGTATGATGCAATCATCGCGCTTCAGCCGGAGGTCGGCGAAGCCGAGACAGTCGATGATGACGCCGACCCGAACAAGCCGATCAAGGTGGCGATCGTCGGCCGTCCGAATGCCGGAAAATCAACCCTGATCAACCGGCTGATCGGAGAAGACCGCCTGCTGACCGGACCGGAAGCCGGCATCACGCGCGATTCCATCGCCGTTGAGTTTACCTGGCATGAGCGCCCGTTCAGGCTGTTTGATACCGCCGGCATGCGGCGCAAGGCGAAGGTCAATGACAAGCTCGAAAAATTATCCGTTGGCGATGCCCTGCGCGCGGTCCGGTTCGCCGAAGTCGTGGTGCTTCTGATGGACGTCACCGCGCCGCTTGAAAAACAGGATCTGCAGATTGCCGATCTGGTCGCCAGCGAGGGCAGGGCGCTGGTTCTCGGTCTGAACAAATGGGATCTGGTGGAAGACCGTCAGGCCCGGCTGGCGGAACTGAATGCGGATCTGGCGGAAACCCTGCAGCAGGTGCGCGGCGTGCCGATGATCCCGGTTTCGGGCAAGTCGGGCGATGGTCTCGACAGGCTGATGCAGACGGTGCTCGACATTTACGGCACCTGGAATCAGCGCGTCCCGACCGGTGCACTGAACCGCTGGCTGTCGGAGGTTTCACAGCGCCATCCGCCGCCGGCGGTCTCCGGCCGCCGCATCCGGATGAAATACCTCACCCAGTCCAAGACCAGGCCGCCGACGTTCTTTCTCTCCTGTTCCAGGCCCGACGCGGTGCCCGACGCCTATCGGCGCTATCTGCTGAACGGGCTGCGGCAGACTTTCGACCTTGCCGGGGTGCCGATCCGGTTGATGCTGCGGTCGGGTGAAAACCCGTATGCGGGGAAGAGCAGGGCGAAACGGTAACGACATGGGGGTTGAACATGGGCGAGGACCTTACCCGGATCGTCGAGTGCGCCTATCAGATGTTCAAAAAATATCGTCTCAATGGGCGGCTGGATGTTTGCACTTGTCCCTCCTGTGTATCTGAGGAGAGTTATCGGGCGCTGCTTTCAACGTCGCTGCGCAACATACCACTGGGCCTGCTTCTCCAATATCAGCATTCCGCCCGGCTTGTTCCTCCCAATGTCGAGGAATTCAAATATTTCCTTCCCCGGTATCTTGACGTTATCGCCGAAGGAGAGTGCCCGTCCGAATTTGGCTACGATATTGCACTTGTCCGATTGGGTGAAGCCCGCGGACAGGTGGCCTGGCCGGACGAAGAGGTCGCTCTTGTCGACCGGTACTTCCTCACTGTTCTCACCGAACGGCTCACGACCGCCGTCTACCCGATCGAGCTGGGTGAGGCTCTATGCATGATCGCGGTCGGCGGACATTCGATGGAGGGTATCACCGAATATTGTCTGTCGCATAATTCGACACTGGCCCGAACGCAGATCAGTGCGTTTCTGTGTGACAGTTCCGCGAAGCTTTTGTCGAAGAGACATTTTGGCGATTCATTCTGGCGTAACGCGCCGCAAGCGATGGAGACATTTATTGCCGAATTGCTGGGCCGGCAAACCGCCGACTATCTGGAGAGAGCAGCATTGGAAGATGACGATCCCGCCTGCGCGCAACTTGCAAGCTTCGCTTATGAGTTTGTTGATGGCTGGATGATCAGCGACAGCGGATTGTCTGAAGCGGACTAGCCGTAGTCCGGATAATCATGAAAAGACCGGTCTGCGAACTTGTACAGCACGCCCGTGCGATCAAAATCGGGAGATGCGAGTTTCACCAGTTCCGGCGCAATCTCATCCGGGTCGGGCAGGGTGGCCGGATCTTCGCCGGGCATCGCCTTGGCCCGCATGGCCGTGCGCATGGCGCCGGGATCGACGGAGACAACCCGGATGGCGGTATTCTCCGTTTCATGGGCGTAGGTTCGGGCCATTGCCTCCACCGCTGCCTTGGAGATCGAATAGGGCCCCCAGAACGGTTTGCATTTGTGTGCGGCGCCTGATGACAGAAAGATTGCCCGTCCGGCATCGGACAGGCGCAAGAGCGGATCAAATGAGCGGATCAGCCGCCAGTTGGCCGTGACGTTTATCGCCATGACCTCGTCCCAGGTCTTGATTTCGACATGGCCCAGCGGCGACAGTTGGCCGAGAATGCCCGCATTGGCGAGCAGAATGTCCAGTTTGCCCCAGCGCTCGTTCAAGGCGGCGCCGAGCCGGTCGAGAGCGTCGAAATCCTGCAAATCCAGCGGCACAAGCGTCGCCTGACCGCCAATCGCCTGGATTTCGTCATCCAGTTCCTCAAGTCCGCCGACTGTTCTGGCAATTGCGATAATATGGGCGCCGGCTGACGCAAACGCTTTAGCGGCCTGATAGCCGATGCCGCGCGACGCGCCGGTGATGACCGCAATCCGGCCTTCAAGCGGCCGGTTCAAATCGGCATCCGTGCCGCTCATGTTGTTTCGACCAGCAGATCAAGGCCGCGCACATCACCGTCCTGATCCGTCAGCCGTGTCGGATAATCACCTGTGAAACAGGCGTCGCAATATTGCGGAGCGTCATTGTTGCGCCGGGCTTCGCCAACGGCCCGGTAGAGGCCGTCGATCGACAGGAAGTCGAGGCTGTCGACCTTGATGAAGTCCGCCATTTCAGCCACCGACATTCTGGAGGCCAGAAGCTTCGACTTTTCCGGCGTATCGACACCGTAGAAGCAGGAATCCTTCGTCGGCGGGCTGGCGATGCGCATATGCACTTCCGTAGCGCCGGCATCGCGCACCATCTGGACGATCTTTGTCGAGGTCGTACCGCGGACGATGGAATCGTCAACAAGGATCACCCGCTTGCCCTTCAGAATGCCGGAATTGGCATTGTGCTTGAGCTTGACGCCCATGTTGCGGATGGCGTCCGACGGCTCGATGAAGGTCCGGCCGACATAATGGTTGCGGATGATGCCAAGATCGAACGGGATGCCGCTTGCTTCGGCGTAACCGATGGCCGCAGGGGTGCCGGAATCGGGCACCGGGACGATCAGGTCAGCGTCGACAGCGGTTTCGTGGGCGAGCTGCTTGCCGATCTGTTTGCGGACTTCATAGACGCTCTTGTCGCCGATCGCTGAATCGGGCCGGGCGAAATAGACATGTTCAAAAATGCAGAAGCGCGACGGTTTGGGGGCAAACGGCATCAGTGATTCAACGCCGTCCTGCGTGATCACAAGCATCTCGCCGGGTTCCACTTCGCGCACAAGATCGGCGCCGATAATATCCAGCGCACAGGTTTCCGACGCCAGCACCGGCGCCCCGTCCATTTCTCCCAATACCAGCGGCCGGACGCCGTGCGGATCGCGGCAGCCGATGAGTTTTTTCTCCGACAGGGCAATCAGCGAATAGGCGCCTTCCACCTGCTGCAGCGCGTCGACCAGTTTGTCGACAAGGCGGGCTTTCTGGCTGGTCGCGATGAGGTGGAGGATTGTCTCCGTGTCGGATGTCGACTGGAAGATCGAGCCTCGCTTTTGCAGCAGGCGCTGCAGTGAAAGCGCGTTGGTGATATTGCCATTGTGGGCTACGGCAAAACCACCGCCGGCAAATTCCGCAAACAGCGGCTGGACATTGCGCAGAACGGGCGCGCCTGCTGTCGAATAGCGGTTATGACCGATCGCCCTGTCGCCGGCCAGCCGCATGATGACCGACGGTTTGGTGAAATTGTCGCCGACAAGTCCAATGTGACGTTCATTGTGAAACTGACGGCCATTGTAGCTGACAATGCCCGCCGCTTCCTGGCCGCGATGCTGCAGGGCATGCAGGCCGAGCGCCGTCAGGGCAGCTGCTTCGACATGGCCGAAAACGCCGAAAACGCCGCATTCTTCATGGAATTTGTCGTCGTCGGCGGCAAAAGGATTGGTTTGCAGAATTGTCATCGGCTATTGCTGACTAACCTCAAGCTGGCGCTGCAGAGCATTGCGGTCTTCGCTGGCATAGCTGCTCCGGCTCTTGTCCCCGGTCGGGTTTGCGCTGGCGCCATCGCCAGTGCCGGCCCCGCCGTCGCCGGTGCCCCGTTCCGCCTCGTCCGGTCGAAGATCCATAATCGCCGCTTCCGGATCCTCAGGCAACATGTTCAGTAACTCGTCGCCAAGGTCGTCGAGCCAGGCTTTGGTCTTGGCGTCAGCGACGCCTGGCCATTGTTTTTCCGCCGGGACGAAATAATTCACAAACAGCACGCCGATTACCACCAGCAGCAGGCCCCGGGCCGCACCGAAGATAAAACCGAGTGTCCGGTCGAGCGGTCCGGCTTTGGAATCGAGGATAAAGTCGGAGACCTTCATCGTCACCAGCGTGACAAGGATCAGTGTGCCGAAAAAGATGCTGACCACGCTGATGCCGATGGCAACGCTTTCGTTGGAGACATATTGTTTGGTGAACGGCAGAAGGTCGTCCCAGAACATATAGGTTGCGATCGCGGCGATTACCCAGGCTGCGATTGAAAACACTTCACGTGCGAACCCGCGGATCATGGCCAGCACCGCGGATATCAGCATGATGACGAGAAGGATGCCGTCTAGCAATGTCATGAATTCAATCGCCTCTTACCCGAGACTGCTAATAGAGCGGGAACCGCCGTCTACGCAACTGTTAGCTGGATGCCTTTCCAGCGGTTTCTGCAGCAATCGCTGCGACAAGATCCCCAAGTGTGGCAATTTTGTCCAGCGATAAGGTTACCTGTCCCTCGTCATTGCCGCCTGCGGGGAGCACTGCGCGTGCAAATCCCAGTTTATCGGCTTCGCGCAACCGTATCGCGGTTTGCGCCACAGGCCGCACAGCGCCCGACAGGCTCACTTCGCCGAAATAGACCGTCTCGGCCGGTGTCGCAACCCCGGCACGCGATGATATCAATGCCGCCGCCACCGCAAGGTCGGCCGCCGGTTCTCCAAGGCGAAGCCCGCCTGCGACATTGAGATAGACATCAAACTGTCCGAAACGGACACCGCATCGGGCATCTAGCACGGCGAGGATCATCGCAAGCCGGCTCGGGTCCCAGCCGACTACGGCGCGCCGCGGTGTTCCAAGGCTGGTTTCCGCCACCAGCGCCTGCACTTCCACAAGCAGCGGCCGTGTGCCTTCCATTCCGGCAAAAATCGCCGTACCCGGGCTTGAACTGTCGCGTTCGCCGATAAACAGATCCGACGGATTGGCCACTTCCGCCAGGCCCTTGCCGGTCATTTCGAAGACACCGATCTCCGCAGCTGGTCCGAAGCGGTTCTTGACCGCCCGCAGGAGCCGGAACTGCAGACCGGTATCGCCTTCAAAATAGAGCACTGCATCGACCATGTGCTCGACCACCCGTGGCCCGGCGATCTGACCATCCTTGGTAACATGGCCGACCAGCACAACGGTTGATCCGCTTGCTTTGGCATACCGGATCAGCGCCTGGGCGGAGGTCCTGACCTGGGTGACCGTTCCCGGCGCGCTTTCGGCCCGGTCGGTCCAGATGGTCTGGATGGAATCGATAATGACGAGGTCGGTCGGCGGCCCGCTTTTCAGGGTGGCAAGTATGTCTTCGACATTGGTTTCGGCTGCCAGCAGAACATCGGCGTCCTTGAGGGCAAGCCGATCGGCGCGCATCCGCACCTGGTCAATGGCTTCCTCGCCTGAAACATAGACCACCCGCTTGCCCTGGCGCGCAAGCGTCGCCGCGGCCTGGATCAGCAACGTCGATTTGCCGATGCCCGGATCGCCGCCGACGAGCAACGCCGAACCCGGGACGAAACCGCCACCGGTGACCCGGTCCAGTTCGTCGATGCCCGTCAGGATGCGCTCAAGCGGTTCCGAATCGCCTGAAAGCGCCGAAAGCTCCAGGATCCGGCCCTTGCCGGTGCGCATGGACTTCGGCGCATCGGCCGCCTGTTCCTCCTGCAGCGTGTTCCAGCCGCCGCAGGAATCGCACCGGCCCTGCCAGCGCGATGTCACCGCGCCGCAATTGGTGCAGGCATATTGCGCCCGTGATTTTGCCATTAAGGGGTCTTTCCGGTGTAAATGCGTTCAGCCCGGCGCGACAGGCCGGTCAGCAGTTCGTAGGCGATCGTTCCGGCGCGGCTTGCAACCTGGTTGATATCGATCTGATCGCCGAACAGTTCCGCCCATTCAGCCTTGTCGATCTGCTGCTGCGGAATGGCCGTCACGTCAACGGCAATCAGATCCATCGAGACCCGGCCGGCGAGCGGTGCGCGATATCCGGCGATGGCGACCTCCGCGCCCTTGCTAGTGTCGCTGGCGCCCGCCGCGCGCAGATATCCGTCGGCATATCCGGCTGAAAGAATGGCAATCCGGCTATCGGTCTGCAACCGATGGGCGGCGCCGTAACCGATACTTTCGCCTTTGGCGACGTCACGTATCTGCAGGATCCGCGATTGCGCCGTCACCACCGGATCGCTTGTCGCGGCTGGATGGGATGCTCCGCCATAAAGCGCTATGCCCGGCCGCACCATATCAAGGTGGTATTGCGGTCCGGCGTGGATGGCAGCCGAATTAGCAAGCGATGCCTGGATTGAAGCAAAGCGTGACGAATGGGCCAGGAAGGTGTCGCGTTGCATGCTGTTCATGGGATGCTCCGGCGTATCGGCGCAGGCCAGATGTGACATCAGGTGGACGATTCCGGCAGCCGTCACGTCGTGCGCACCGATCTGCGCGGCGTCGGCCGATGACAGGCCAAGCCGGTTCATGCCGGTATCCACGTGCAGGGCAGCCTGTTCGCTA
>CAMYKZ010000068.1 GCA_947259045.1 uncultured Afifella sp. | reverse complement strand
TGGATGCCTTGCCGATCCTTGAGGAAACCGGCAAACCCTGGGCGTCGGAAGTGCCCGGCAAGATGCACGCCTGCGGCCATGACGGCCACACCAGCATGCGTAAAAATCTGCTTTCGGAAAATACTTGAACATTGTTCAAATTCATGCTACATCAAAAATGAACAATGTTCAATATTGGAGAAAATCATGAGCCCGACCTATGATGATCTGTCACGACCCTTGCCAGCCTGGAACCCGATGGCCTGGTATTACGGCGCTTTGCGCGGCGCGGTCCGCCTTGGCGCCGGCCTCTCCAAAGGCCTGGAAATCGGCCGTAGGCACGGTTTCGACAGCGGCGTGATGCTCGATCACGTCTATGAGAACCGGGCCTGCGGCCGCGGCGCGCTTGGCCGGGCCATCGACCGGGTCTATCTCAACGCCGTCGGCTGGCGCGGCATCCGCAATCGCGGTGCGCTGATGCAGCAGACGATCGCCGGCGAAATCCGCGCCTTGGCGATCACCCGGGCGGCCGGCGGTTCCGGAGAGGCGGATCATGCCGTGCAACTGGCCGATCTCGCCTGCGGCGGCGGACGCTATGTGCTCGACGCGCTGGACGAGGTACGCGATGTCCCGGTGCAGGCCGTGCTGCGCGATTATGCGAGCGCCAATGTCGACGCCGCATTGATCGAATGCGGCGACGCGTTTTCGGATGAAGCGCTGGCGCCGCTTGCCGGCTGCGATCTGGTGATCGTCTCAGGCCTGCATGAAATCGTTGCCGATAACCGGACCGTCGCCCATCATTTCCGGCAGATTTCCCGCATTCTGAAACCCGGCGGGCGGCTGATCGTGACGATCCAGCCGAACCATCCGCAACTTGAATTCATCGCCAGGGTGCTGAACTCCCATACCGGCAAACCCTGGGCGATGCGGCTGAGGCCGGTGGAACAGACCTGGGACTGGCTGAAGCAGGCCAATTTCCAGATCGTCTCGCAGACCATGGAAGAGACCGGGATTTTCGGCGTCATGGTGGCAGAGAAAAATGCCTGAGGCACGATTGAAGGAGACAGATGTGACAATCCACAATGCCCATATCGCCGCCACCCTCACGGGCGCGCGGCAATGCCTGGAGAAGACGTTCATCGCCAGCGACGGCACCCGGCTGTTCTATCGTCAATGGCCGGCGAGGGGCCCGTCGGGAGCTTCGCGCGGCGCCATTGCAATCTTCCACCGCGGCCATGAACATTCCGGTCGGGTGGCGCATCTGGCCGACGAACTGGCACTCGACGACCCGTTCGACATCTTTGCACTCGACGCGCGCGGTCATGGCCGTTCCGGCGGCGCGCGCGGCCACAGCCCGTCAATGGACCGCTCGGTCGCCGACATGGACCAGTTTGTCCGGCTTGCTGCCGAGACGTGTGGCCGCGATATGGAACACGTGTCCATCATCGCCCAGAGCGTCGGCGCAATTGTTGCCGCCCGCTGGCTGCAGCAGAAAAAGCCCGAAATCCGCTGCGCCGTGCTGGCCGCTCCAGCCTTCCGCATCAGGCTCTATGTGCCGTTCGCCCGCTCCGCACTTGCGTTGCTGCGCAAACTGCGCGGCTCATTCCATGTCAATTCCTATGTCCGGCCGGAGATGCTGACCCATGATGCCGGGCGCGCAGCGTCGTATAAATCCGACCCGTTGATCACCCGGCCGATCTCGGTCGGCACATTGCTCGATGTCTCAGACGCCGGCCGGCGGGCGGTCGCCGAGGCGGAAGTCATTGATGTGCCGGTGCAGATGCTGATCTCAGGCCGTGATTATGTCGTTGAACGCCGGCCGCAGACGGTGTTTTTCGACCGCCTCGCGTGTGCGCACAAGGAGTGGCATGATTTTCCGGGTTTCTATCACGACACGCTGGGCGAGGCGGAGCGCGCCAAGCCGATTGGTGAGGCGCGGCGGTTTATTCTCAGGCATCAGGAGGCGGTGCGCTGACAGCGTAAGCAATGGAAACTCGACCCAGTCGAATGACGAATCGTCTATTCAGCCTGCCGCCAACCGCGCCGCACTTTCCTGCAGATCCGGCGGCAGCAGCGCACCGACCCGCTCAACTTCGGCAATCGTCCACAGCCGCTGCATCAACCCGTCCAGTTCGTCAGGCGCGACGGCATCCGCCCAGACGGCCAGCGCCCGCGCCTTGGCATCGATCTCCTCATGCGAGAGTGTGTTGCCCGGATCGCCCTTCGGTTCGTCGACCCGGCCGGTCAGCGTCCGCCCGTCTACGGTCTCAAGGCTGACCTTGCCGATCCAGCGCGCCGGATAGGCGGCATCGACTTCTTCGTCGAGTGTCATCGTGACCCGGTCAAGAAACCCGAGCGCCGTTTCGTCGGACAACACATTGCCATATTCGGCCAGGCCGGCCTTCCGGTGCGTGGCGATCAGGCCGAGGGTGGCGGGCATGGAGAATTTCGCCTGGTGCACGCTCTGCGGATCGGTGACCGGGCCGAGCACGTCGATGGCGCCCTGATGAACATGGGCCGTGATGGAGGCGATATCCCCGGGTCCGAGATTGTGCGGCGTAATGATCTGCAGCAGGGCGTCGGCCGCCGGATGGGTGTGGCGGCAGGAGGCGTGGTATTTGAACGAGGTTTCGAGCACGCACCAGCGCGCGCCGAGCCGGTCGGTCAGTTTCGCCGGATCGGCGTCCGACGACATGCCGGCGGCCATGCCCTGCTTGCCTTCCAGGATGCGCCTTGCGCCGGTAAATCCATCCTTTGCGATATAGGCCGACATCAGGCCCTCGGCACTTGAGCGGGCAGTGTGAAGCTGCTTGGAGTCTGCAGCGTCGCGCAGGAATTCCCACAGGCCCGCAGACCCGGTGCCGGCGGAACCGAAAGCGTGCAGCATCTGTTCTTCGTCAAGCTCGAGCAGGCGGCCGGTGGCGGCAGCAGAAGCGAGGGTGCCGGCGGTGCCGGTCGTGTGGAAGACCTTGTAATGGGAACGGCCGAGGAATTCGCCGACCCGGATGCCGACCTCATAGCCGGCGACGCAGGCGGTGATAAGATCCCGTCCCGATGCGCCGAGCGCCTGGGCCGTGGCGAGCGCTGCCGGAAAGACGATTGTTGCCGGGTGGAAGACGGAACCATTGTGGACATCGTCCTGTTCGGAAATGTGCGAGGCTCCGGCATTGACCATGGCGGCAAACACCGGCGATGTCGTCGCGCGGCTGGTCAGCACTTCCGCCGGGCCGCTCTCAGGCCCCATGGTTGAAGCGAATTTTTCCAGAATGCCGATCGCCCGCTGGCCCTTGCCGGACAGTGCGGAACCGGCCCAGTCGACAAACAGTTCGACCGTGCGGTCGATGACGGGCGCCGGGATATCATTATATGAAAGTGCGGCGGCAAACCGCGCCAGATCGGCGCTTTCGCGCCCGGCGGCGTTTTCCATCAGGGGGTTATGGTCGGTCATGATGATCGTCCTGCCCGGTTACCCGGAGATTGTTTGTCAGCTTTGGGCGATATTTTTGCAAGCGCTGACAGGATCGTCAAATTGCAAACAAACACGTCCGTTCCGCCTGCGGTTTGACCCGGGCCGGAATGATGGGCGATGATCGACTGGGGCGATCTTTTTTGCAGGAGTCGGGCATGAAACTCATTCTTGTTCCGCTATCGGCATTTCTTCTGGGCGCGGCCTACCCGGCGATTGCGCAGCCGGCGGATCCGGCCGGCGAATTCAAGGTGGTCGATCTCCGGCGCGCCGGCGATGTGTCCGGCGGACCGGTCGACGAAAGCGTGGCGGGCGCCCTTGGCGCACCGGTACATTTCGGCAAAACGCTGGTCTGGTGGGACGGATCGCGATGCGATGACTGGTCGATCTCGGAGACCGATGCGGCCCCGGTCAATCTGGCGGATCCGATCCTGTCCGATACCCAGGTGCCGCCGGTGGACGGGCCGAAAACATCTGGTGACCGGCGCGGCAACAGGCCGGTTGCAATCCTGTGCAAGGGGAAACCGTTCGCCGGTTTCACCCAGGTCGATCGCAGGGTGATCATCGCGCCGTCTCCGTCCGGCCAGAGCTATCTCGTCATCGAGCGGCCCTTGCCCGCTGCGCAGATCAGGCAGTTCCAGTCGCAATTGCGTTCCATGAAGTTCTTCGACCGCGGACCGACCGATGCCTGGGATGGAACGAGCCTGAGAGCGGTGTCGGCTTACGCCGATTATCGCGGCGCCGAATATGCTTTCAACCGGGCGGCAATCACCGAAAACCTGCTCGACGGCTTGGGCGTTCTTGAACCGGTCAAGGCGCGCGAACTGGTCAAGCTGGTCTATTCAGGGTCGGTGGCGGCCTATTTCTACGGCGAGGAGCGGGAGCTTGTGCCGCGCAGTTACGGCGTCAGTTCGCTGGCATTCCGATTTGAGGGCGATGACCGCGAGTATGAATTCAAGCCGGAAGGCGAGCTGTTTGCGACCGACTGGAGTTTCGATGTTTTCTCGCCGGACGGCGCCCATATCGTGCTGCTCCAGGACCGTTTCGGACCGCTCCATGTGGTCAGCGCGGATCATCTGAAAGCCTATCTGAGAAACGAGAGCGAGGCCGATTATGTGGTCGGAAAATTGTCGCCTGCGGGCCAGAGCCCGACGGTTGTTCATAGATTCGCCAGGTGGCTGAGCAATGACACGATGGAATATGTGCTGGCCTGTTGCGGTGGCAAGAAGACGGTTCGCTGGCGGGTGGGCGAACCTGGCGGGTTGCCTTATGTCCCGGGTGATTCCGGGGCGAGCATGTTGCAATACAGACCCGGCATTGCCGGGAAACTGGATTCGCTGCCGCGTATTCGGCTTGAGAAGCTGACGGAGGCGATTATCCATCTCGGTGACCTGAACCGGCACGCCCTGCAGAATCCGGGTCACCGGGAAAAGGGTAAATTCGCGCGCAGCAGCAATCCTACTGATTATGTGCCCTCGGACGAAGAACTGCGCGCTGCGGAATTTGGTGACCGGCTGATAGCTTTCATGTCCAGCCTCGAGGCGGATCAGATTGCAGCAGCGTGGACCGGCGCGGCGAAGATGCCCGGGCCGGTGAAATACAGGCGGTTTATATTCTATTGGGACGACATCAAGGGCGGCGGGCGTGCCGTTCGTACCACTCCGCCGCTTCAGGGTTCGATAGATTTCAGCGGCCGGTGACCTGACTGTGCGCCCTGCATTCACTTGCACTTGGCTTGTTTACTGGCCCTGTTCGATGCGCTCGGTAACGCAGTTCATCGCCGCTACCAAGCCGCCGCCGGAACATTTTTTGACCGGCTTGGCGACAGGCGCAGTCGCGGTCTGCGGCGGTTTGTAACACGGGGTGCGCGGGTCGTCGGCGCGTGCGGCCTCGGTCGCACTCAGCAATTTGGTATCGTAGTCGAACATCTTGCCCAGTTCATCGCGAACTGCGGCCAAATCGATCGGCCGCTTTTTGCCGTCTGGCGACAGCCCGATCGTGCCGTCGGGGTTTTTTACCATATCGGGAGGCAATCGTGTCTCGGCGATTTTATTCACGCCCTTGGTCTTCTCAATGACATAGTCGATCCGGCACTGGTCGAATCCGGAACCACCCGATTGCTGTTTGCGCACGGCATCGTCATAGCCGGCCCGCAGGCTCTTTCTCTCAGCCACATTCTCGTTGTATTCGCCGACCTGCCGGTTGTAGCGCTCGCGCAGATCATCGAGATCGGCATTCATGCGCCCCAGCCGGGTTGCAAGCTCTGCGCGGCGGGCTGAACCGGTGGCAGGGTTTTCCATCTCCGAGCGCAGATCGGAATATTCGGCCCGACCGTTTTTGAATTCCGCCGACATGGCGTCCAGCTGCGACTTGGAACTCTTCATCGCTTCGCCCAGGTTTTCGAACTTCAAGCGGATCTCGATTGCGGCCTGTTTGTAATGATCGGCATTGTCGAGATTGTTCTGGCAGCTCCGCCGCGACCCCTGATCAAGCCACAGCGCATCGAGCATGTCGCGCAATTTGCCGGTTTCCGATTTGATCGCGTTCCAGCGGCAAACCTTATCGCCGTTCCCGCCGGGTGCGCCGACCGAATTTCTCAGTGCAAACAGTTTGTCGCGCAGATTCTGAAGTGCCTGGTAATCGTCTTCAGCGTTTAGCGAACCGCGTGCATTGAGATATTTTTCAAGTTCGCCGATGACCCATTTGTCGGCAAATTTTTTCATCGATACGCGATAGGCTTCAATTTCATGCAACGCATATCCGCGGTCGCCGACCCGCAGGCTGCTAGTGCCGACGGCAGCCGCGCCCTGATCCTTGTGAACCATTTCGTGAAGGGCTGTTAGGACCGTCAGGAAACGTCGGCGTTCGCCTTCGCTGCCGGTATAGAGCACCGAGCCTTTGCCATCGACATGATTGACGTGCTGGACGCCGAAATAAAGCTTGTCGTCATCATCGGAGACCAACGCATGGACGAATTGGGCGTCATGCATATTCGGGCCCGATGTCCGGTAGAAGACCTGACGGTTTCTCAGCAGTTCCTGGACCTGGTCCGCTTCGCGCTCCATCCCGCCACGGCGCAATGTGTCGATCACGTCGGTGATATTGCGCGTCGCATTATTTGCCTTGTCCGAACCCGGTGGCGGAATCAGAAAAGTTTCGCCAATCGACGGGCCTGCGGCGAGGGAATACAGAACAACGGCGAACAGGCAGGGCAGCCCGAGACGGTTCAGCATGATGCGCGGTCCTTTCAGCCCCCGGGCAAATATAGCACATGGCCGATCGAAGCCAAAACCGGGCAGTGCAGGTGGGCCTGCATCATGAAAGTCTGGCTGTGCCCGCGGCCGCCGCGTTCAGATTGTATAGAGCCGCCCGAACTGCGGCAGGACATCGCCGATGCCGGCCAGCCGCAGGCAATGCCAGGCAAGCGCGTGGTTCGACGAGGTGACTGGCTTGCCGAGTTCCGCTTCGATCCTAGCCACGTCTTCGGCAAGCCGCAGGCTGGTGCAGGACAGGAATACCATGTCGACATCGTCGCGGCGGCCAAGCCGCAGGATGGCCCGGCGGATGCTCTGCGGCGATATCCGCCCGACGACATTGTCGTCGTCTGAATTGAAAGAGCCGAAGACCGGCACCTGATAACCATGTCCGGTTATATAGGCGCCGACGCGCTGATTGACCTCGCGGCTGTAGGGCGTGATGACGGCAATCCGCTCCGCGTCGAACGCGTCGAAGGCGGCAAAAGCGGCGGTGATCGGCGTTGTCGGTTTTGCCTCCGGGCGGCCGTCGCGGAGGCGCGCAAACACCGTCTCCTCGCCAAGCACCATGGAGGCGGAGGTGCAGCCATAGGCGACCACGTCCAGCCTCTCGCCGGGCAGGATGACAGCAGCACACGCCGTCATGTGCTGTTCCATGGCGGCCAGTGTGTCAGGATTGACCGTCGGCGAATTGGGAATGCGCGCCGCATAGACCGAGACGCCTGGCAGGTCGATCAGCCGGCGGAATTCATGCTCGACCGTATGATCGCTGGCGAGCACGATCATGCCGATACGCGCCCGGGCGGCGAGACCGGCGTCGGTCTCAAACGGGATTTCCTCGATCTCGACAACATCGCCCGCCTCGGGCGCGATTGCAGCCATTCGCCTCTCCCGGCCCCGTCAGTCGAGTGCTGCGGTGACCTGTATCTCCACATTGAAATGTGATGCGGCGAGTTTTGCCTCAACGCAGGCGCGCACAGGCGTCGCGCCCGGCACCACCCAGGTGTCCCAGACGGAATTCATCTCCGCGAACCCGGCCATGTCGGTGATCCAGATCATGCCGCTCAGAAGTTTCGATTTGTCGGTGCCGGCCTCAGCCAGCAGACCGTCGATGCGCTCCAGAATATCGCGGGTCTGCGCTTGGAAGCTTTCGCCCGGCGCCGTCTGCGCAACGACGCCAGCCGTGGTGACGGTGCCGTTGTGGATGACGGCCTGGCTCATTCGGTCGCCGACCTGGATGCGTTTGATGCTCATGATGGTTTCCTGTCTGAGATTCGTATTTGCGGCTGTGCGGGATGGTCCGGCGCCGGTTTGATGGGAACGAAATGGTCGCTGGCATAATTTCCGTTTCCGGTCCCGAACGCAAGGCCGATTCCCGGTTCGGGCCCGTCAGTACAATGTCGTTTTCTGCCGGGCCGGCAATTTCCGGTCATAATCGTCGGCATCGAAATCGGGCAGGGCGCCGCGTGTCATTTCGCCAGCCGTCGGGATATCGCCCGGATCGGCCCGGGCATGCGGATCCCACAATCCGGAGCGCACCAGCGCCCGGGCACACTGGAAATAAACCGCATCAATCTCCAGCAGAATGATCGTTGCCGGCCTGCGGCCGCCGACCGAGAAACCGTCGATCAGCTCCGGATCCGTGCTGATGGATGCGTGGCCATTGATGCGCAGCGTCTCGTTGGTGCCGGGGATCAGGAACAGCAGGGCGATGCGCGGATCAGTGATGATGTTTTTCAAAGTGTCGAGGCGATTGTTGCCGCGCCGGTCGGGAATAGCGATGCGCCGGTCGTCCAGGACGCGGATCAATTGGCCTGCGATATCGCCGCGCGGCGAGCAATCGAGGCCGCCGGAACCGGACGTCGCGATGGCAAAAAACGGCGCATTTTCGATCCAGTGGCGATATTCAGCCGTCAGTTCTGCCGTTTCCTTGGCAAGCGAGTTCGGGTTGGGCTGGCCGTAAAGCGCTTCCAGATCTTCAACGCTTGTGACGATGTGTTCAGATGACATGACGATACCGGTGCTGCAGGCGACGACGTTTCGCTGGTCCGGTCACGTTAGCGCCGGCAGCGCCGGAACGCCAGCAGACCCCGGCCACGCCGGTCCGCACAGGACCGCGCCAGGGTCGCCATCGGCTGATTGCGCGTGTCCTACTGGGTCACAAGCCGGTGCATGCCCTCAATATTCTCCGCCAGCCAGGTGTCATACTGAACCCAGTCGGCATATTTCTCCATCTTGATCGACGTTTTCATCTGATCGAGCGACTGGCCGGCGTCGGTTGCCGCTTTCACCGCCGCATGCAGGTCGCGCAGATATTGCGCATGGTCCATGGCGTCCTGCTTGCCGCCCATCGGGCCGTGGCCCGGCACCAGTTTGTCGAAATCAAGAGCTGCGACCTTGTCGATGGCCTCGGCCCAATCGGGCCAGTAACTGTCATTCAGGGTGCGGAACGGCAAGCGTTTGACGGAGATGAAATCGACGGTGAAGACGGCGCGCTCATCGGGGAAATGCATCACCGTCATATTGTCGGAATGGCTGTTGCCGAGGAACATCAGTTCGACCGACTTGCCGCCGAGCGTCAGCGTCATGTCTTCCGTATAGGTGATATCGGGAATGGCCGTCGGCACATTGTTGGCCATGATATCGGCCTTGGCGACGGCATGGGAGATGATCGTCGCGCCGTCGGCCTTGAAGACCTCGCCGCCGGACATGTGGTCGCCATGGTCATGGCTGTAGACGACATAGCGGATCGGCTGGTTGAACCGGCTCTTGATTTCCGCCTTCAGCCATTCCGCCGCCTCGGCGTTGATCGGATCCGTGGCGATTACGCCGTCAGGCGTCACCAGAAAGACTGAGAAATGGAAATTGTTCTGGAAGCGGTAGAGATCGCCGGCAATCTGCGTGATGGCGCGTTTTGTCTCCTGGGCAAAAGCCGAAGACTGCAGGCCGGGCAGCAGCGCCAGCCAGGCCACGGCGATCAGGACAAGACGGTTTTTCGACATGATGATATCCTCCCTTTGCCCACAGGTTATCATTCGGTGGCGCGACCGGTGTTCACATTTCCGTTGGGGAAGGTTTTTGACATGCTTGAACTCAGACCGAATTGCGAATTTTGCGACAAGGACCTGCCGGCGGATTCAGCCGACGCGATGATCTGTTCTTACGAATGCACCTTTTGCAGCGATTGCGTGAGAGACGAACTGGACAATGTCTGCCCCAATTGCGGCGGCGGTTTCTGCCCGCGCCCGGTGCGGCCGCAAACGGAATGGCGCCCGGCCGTCAGCGCCACGCATCAGCCGCCATCGCAAAAACGGGTGCACCTCAAACATGAGCTTGCCGATCTGAAGTCGCATGCGGCGCGGATCCGGGAGATTGATCCGGCGCAACGGTGATGTCTTGTCCAGCAGAGACCGGCTCAGGCCTGACCGCGGTCGGTGGCGAACTGGTCGAACGCCACTGCAGAGACCAGAATGATGCCAATGACGATTTGCTGCACGAATGACGACACGTTCAGCAAGACCAGTCCATTCGTCAAAACGCCGATCAGGCAGGCGCCGACAACGGTCCCGACAATACTGCCTATGCCGCCGAACAGGCTTGTCCCGCCGATCACGACAGAGGCGATGACCGTCAGTTCCAGCCCCAGTCCGGCAACTGCTTCTGCCGAGCTCAGCCGGGCAGACAGCAGGAAACCGGCGAGACCGCAGAAAAAGCCGGTGATGACATAAGCGAGAAAGACGATGCGCCGGGTCGGAACGCCGTTGCGGACCGCCGCGGCTTCGTTTCCGCCGGTGGCAAAAACATGCATGCCGAAACGTGTCTGTTTCAGAACGATGTGTGCGATCAGTGCGGCCGCGAGGAAAATGATCACGGGAACCGGAACGATGCCGATCTTGCCCTGGCCCCACCATGTGTAATCGGGAGCAAAACCGCTGATCGGGCCGCCGCCGGAAAACAATAAAGCGGCGCCGCGAAATACTGTCAACCCGCCGAGCGTGACGACAAACGGCGGCACTTTCAGCCGGGTCACGGCGGTCCCCTGTATCGCCCCGCCAAGCATGCCGACGGCAATGGCCGCCGCCAGCGCCAGCACTGCCGGGTTGCCGGCATCGACGCTGGCGCCGACGGCAAAGCGGTCGGCCAGGCCGCCCTTGGCGACATAGGCGCCGACAAGGCCGCACAGGGCCAGCAGCGAGCCGACCGACAGGTCGATCCCGGCCGTCAGGATGACAAAGGTCATGCCGATCGCCACCAGACCGAAAATCGATACCTGGCGCAGGACGTTGAAAAGATTGAGCGGATGCAGGAAGCGCGGCTCCAGCAGTGCAAAAACCAGTACCAGCGCGAGCAGAAACAGAGGTGCTGCATATTTTGCCACGAATTGCACGGTGTCGAACCGCCGGGCCGCCGGCGCATCATGCGGCGCTCCGCTCGAATTCATCGTCATGTCTGCTGTAACCCGCTCTGTCGCCCGCCCCGGTGAGTAACGGCCCGGTCATCCGACCGGGCCGCCGGTTTTCGCTATTGCACTTCGCCGAGCCGTTCGGCCTCGGCAATATTGTCCTTGGTGATTGCGATCGGCGTCAGCAGGATCAGCGGCTCGGGCTTTGTGCCTTCGCGCAGAAACTTTGTCATCGCCTGCACGGCAGTCCGGCTCTGGCCGCCCGGGAACTGTTCGATCGTCGCCGCCAGGCCGCCGTCGCGAACGCTTGCGAGCGCTTCCGGCAGCGCGTCGAAACCGATGATCGGGATGTTGATGCCCTGCTCCTGCGCAACCTGAAGGGCGCCAAGCGCCATATCGTCATTCGCCGCGACAATCACGTCTGGCTTGCTGTCGAGCCCGGCCAGGATCGCTTCGGTGACCGACGCGCCTTCCTCTCTGGCAAAGTTTGCGGTCTGCTCGGCAACGAATTTGTATTTGTCGGACATTCCGTCGAGCACGTTGTGAACGCCCTTGTTGCGGTCGATTGCCGGGCTTGAGCCGGGTTGTCCCTGCAGATTGACGATGGTCGCACCATCGGGGAACAGTTTGACGATGAGGTTGCCCTGGGCTTCGCCGCCTTTGACGTTGTCGGCGCCGATATGGGCAAGGATGCCGGGTACCCCTTCAACCCGTCTGTCGATTGTAATCACCGGAACACTGGAATCCACAGCCTGCTGCAGCGCCGGCGCCATGGCGACGGCGTCGATCGGCGAAATAATCAGACCGGAGACACCCTTGATGATCGCCGCTTCGACATCGCCGGTTTGCTTCGGCGTCTGGTTCTGTCCGTCCGACACCATCAGTGAAATGCCACCGATCGCATTCGCCTCCGTCTCCAGTTCCTTTTGCATGTGCACGAAGAACGGGAATCCGAAACTCGGCATTGACGTAGCAATCTCCAGGTCCTGCGCGAGCGCGCTACCGCTGCCAAGCAAAGACGCCGCAAAAACGCCTGAGACGAGTAATTTTTTCAATTTATTGACCATTTTCAATTCCTCCCATGGAAAAATTCCAACTGGATTTCTGAACGCCAACGCGAACCATATCGTCCGGCGCGGCAATCGCAGAGCGCGTCCCGGCGATCCCCGGCGCCTACGCTATAGTGAGAATGGCCGTTGCGGCAATACGCAATGGGCAATGAGGTGACGTTACGGAGCCCGATTGCGCGCCATGCGGGGAAAATGTCACCATGGCGCCTGCCTCTTCGGCATGGCCCGCGCCAATTGAAGGATCTGAAATTTTGACCAAGACGAAGGTTGCCGTCATCGGATGCGGCTTTTTTGCCTCCAACCATCTGAATGCCTGGAACGAACTTCCCGGCGCCGACCTGGTTGCCGTCTGCGATCTCGACGAAAGCAAGGCCGCCGATGCGGCTGAGCAATTTTCGGTACCGGCAATGTTCACCGACGCGGCGCAGATGATCGCGCAGGTAAAGCCCGATCTTGTCGATATCGTCACCACCATGGTCTCCCACCGCAAGCTCGTCGAACTGTGTGCGGCCAGCAAAATTCCGGTGATCGTGCAGAAGCCCTTCGGCCCGACGCTGGAAGATTGTACTGCAATGGTCGAGGTTTGCCGGGGCGCCGGCACCATGCTGATGGTGCACGAGAATTTCCGCTTCCAGAATCCGATGCGCCGGATCAGGGCCGTTCTTGACGCCGGTACGATCGGCGATCCGGTCTGGGGCCGGATCTCCTTTCGCACCGGTTATGACGTCAAGGCCGGTCAGCCGTATTTGTTTGATGAAGAGCGGCTGATCGTCCTCGATCTCGGCATCCACCTGCTCGACCTGGCCCGGTTCTTTTTCGGCGAGGTGGAGACGCTCTATTCGCGCCACGCCCGCATCGATCAGCGCGTCAGCGGCGAGGACATGGCAACGATCATGCTCGGCCATGGTTCTGGCGCAACCTCTGTCGTCGACTGCACCTATGAGAGCCGCCAGCGTCCCGATCTGTTTCCGCAGACATCGGTCACCATCGAGGGAACAAAGGGCGCGCTCGATCTGAAGTCGGACTTCCGGCTGTCGATATCGGCGGGCGCTGAACATCGGGTCGAGGACGTTTCAACGCCGCTGCGCGCGTGGACCTCGCAGCCCTGGCATATTGCCCAGGACAGCGTCTATGACACGCAGGCCCATGCGCTCTCAGCCCTTGCCGGCGGGTTTGCGCCGGAGACCAGCGGCGCCGACAATCTGAAAACCTATGCCTTGGTGGAGGGCGCCTATCAGTCGGCAAAAAGCGGTGAATGCGTCAGGTTCTAGATCGATTGGCCGAGCCAGTATCCCGCTCAGATATATATATAAAATATCCCTGTAATTCGTGATTGTGCCTGCAGCCGCGTAACACATTTGCCGCAATTCCGGTATATTGCCAGCCAGTTGAACGGTCCGCTGCATAAGCGGTAAGGAAACCCCGCCAGAAGGCGGCGTTTCTGAGTTTGCCTGATGCCGGCTGCAGGACGTCTTCAGCCGGCGGTCGTGCGATGGAGGCTTGAGCGATGGGCGTGCAGGACAAGGAGAATGAGGAATTCACGCTGGAGATCGAACGGGTGATCGCTGCGCCGCGCGACGTGGTGTGGCGGTGCTGGAGCGAACCGGATCTGCTCATGCAATGGTACTGCCCGGCGCCGTGGACGGTGACGAGTGCGGAAATCGATCTCAGGCCCGGCGGGCGGATGAATTGTGTCATGCAGGGCCCGAACGAGGGCGAGCGCCACGAGGTTGTCGGGTGCCTGCTGGAGGTCGTGCCGCGCGAGCGGCTGACCTTCACCGACGGTTATTCGGAAGGGTTCATACCCCGCGCCAACCCGTTCATGACCGGCTATGTGCAGCTTTCCGATCATGGCGGGGGGGAGACAAAAATGGTCTGGGGCGCCCGCCATACTTCACAAGAAGACAAGCAGAAACATCTCGACATGGGGTTCGAACAGGGCTGGAGCGCCGCGGCGGCTCAGCTCGATGAACTGGCCAGACGAACCAGTGGGAGGTGAGTGCGGTGGAGTTCAGCGCAAAGGTGCGAACCTGTTTTTGGTTTGACGGCAACGGCGAAGAGGCCGCGCAATTCTACGTGTCTCTGCTGCCTGACAGTCTGATTGAGAATGTCGTGCATCAAAAGCCGGATCAGCCGCCGCTGGTGGTGGAATTCACGCTCGCCGGTGCGCCGATGATGATCCTCAATGGTGGTCCGCAGTTCAACCATTCCGAAGCGGCATCAATTTCCGTGCTGACAAGGGACCAGGCCGAAACCGACAGGCTGTGGGATGCGCTGACTGCCGATGGCGGGGCGGAAGGCATGTGCGGGTGGCTCAAGGACAGGTTTGGCGTGTCGTGGCAGATCGTGCCGGAGGCACTGCCGCGGCTGCTGGCAGCGGATGACCGGGCAGCGGCCGGACGGGCCATGGCCGCCATGATGGACATGAAAAAGATCGATATTGCTGCACTTCAGGCAGCATTTGATGGCGAGTGACCTTGATAGTGGGTGACTTCGACAGTGAGTGAAAGGGAAGAACGGTTATGACTTATGTTGACGGATTTGTGGCGGCGGTGCCGAATGCGAACAAGCAGCGGTACATAGACCATGCCCGCGATACGGCAAGGATCTTCAAGGAGCATGGCGCGCTGAAGGTGGTGGAGAACTGGGGCGATGATGTGCCTGACGGCAAGCTGACCTCGTTTCCGATGGCGGTGAAAAAGGAAGCCGACGAGACAGTGGTTTTCTCGTGGATCGTGTGGCCTTCCAAGGAGGCCCAGGCGAAGGGCTGGGAAAAGATCATGGCGGACGAGCGCATGAAACCTGAGACCATGCAGATGCCGTTTGACGGCAAGCGAATGATCTTTGGCCGGTTTGAAACCGTGTTTGAGGAATAGGTTCTGAATTCCAGGACGCGGACTTAATAAACACCTGGCCACCGTCTGATTGCGGCGAGCTTGATGAACGAAGCCCCTGTGAGCTTGAATCCCGATTGTGCCTTGATCGGCAATGTGTTCATCCGAATGACCGGTCATGGGTGAAGTTTCACCGTCGATTTGACAGACCGGAAAAGCGGCAAAGTGACTCTGAGCGGACGTCGAACAAGCGCTTCGTCAAACAGAAGTTTACTGTCCCAACCCTTGAGGACGCAGTGGCCATGGGCTGTTGTTAGGTCGTTTTTCCAATCAGTAGATCGCGGAGATGTACATTCTATATGGCTGGAAAGGGGCAAAATAACCCGAACTGGTAAGATCTATTCCTCAAAGCGGCTTATGACGTCACGATCGCGGTCGTATCGTCTCGTGAGCGGAAACGGCGGCAACCAGGACTCGCGACGGACGATCCAGCTTTCGTAGGTTGGCATCAGTTGGTCAGGGGCATCCAGGGATCCTACGTTCACTTCGATTTCGTCTGCGGTGCGTGCGAATACGGACGAGCCGCAGCGGGGACAGAAAAACCGCCCGGCGTAGTCGCGTGTTTCGCCATCGACCGTCACCGCATCCTGAGGAAACACCGCGGAAGCGTGAAAAAGCGCCCCATGATGCTTGCGGCAGTCGAGACAGTGACAAAGGCCGACCCGGTATGGAAGTCCCGACGCCACAATTCGGACGTTGCCGCACAGGCAACCGCCCGTGAATCGGTCCATGCTGC
Source organism: uncultured Afifella sp. (assembly GCA_947259045.1). Taxonomy (GTDB): domain Bacteria; phylum Pseudomonadota; class Alphaproteobacteria; order Rhizobiales; family Afifellaceae; genus CAMYKZ01. Next base: position 22,090 of record CAMYKZ010000068.1, on the reverse strand, counting down.
GTCTCCTCTAAAAACAAGCGGGCGGAATGTTTACAACGAACAGCACCTTCACCGCAATTGCCCGCTGCGGGCGGGGACGCGTCGTTCTTGCGTAGCGGGCGATAGTGATCATTGCTTCCAGGCGAACAGAGCCTATCGGTGACATTCCTGCAACATCGGAGCGTTTGGGTGGTTCCGTGCTGCCTGTGGCGCACGCTTGGCAAAGCCCGGCCGGTCTTCATGACCGCATTTGGCTCTTTGGGATATTGGTGCCCCTGGCCGGACTCGAACCAGCACGCCCTTGCGGGCAACAGATTTTGAGTCTGCCGCGTCTACCAGTTCCGCCACAGGGGCCCTCAAATCGGGGCGGACTATAGGCCGGGAAATGCTGCGGTCAACAGTGAAGTCGCCGGTTTGGCGACAAATTGCCGCCGCATAGGGCTCTTAACGGATTGCCGATAATCTTTGGCTACTCTGACGGCCGATCCTCCCCGCTTCGGCGCCGGGCCTCCCGTAATCAAGACACAACTTGAAAACCAGACAGGACAGAGCGCACAATGGACGACAATGCGATCTTCAGCCCGGCCTATCCGCTTCAGTTCCTGTCGCGCGATCCTTTCCGGTTCGACGTTCTGGGGCTGAATGACGCGCTCGGGCGGCGGCTCGGCAGTGTCGACAGTCCGGCGGCTGCCGACGAGGAAAAGGCGCATCTGTTTTTCCTGCGCGATTTTCCGGTCGAACTGCAGGATGCGACTGTCTGCGCGCAGCTTGCGTTTCTGCACACCGACGATCCGGCCGACCCGGCGAGCTTTGAGGATGCCTTGAAGCAAAGCTGGGATACGGATGATACTGCGGCACGGCTTGAAACCTGCAATTATTCGCTGGGGATGATCAATCTGATGTCGTCGACCCTGCCGCAAAAGGACCGCCGGCGGATCATCGCAGGCGGCTTGCTCGCAGCGCTCGACATCATGCAGCCGGATCTGATCCACTGGCCGCAGACCCAGCAGCTTGTCGACGCGGAAAAGGCGGCCGCAATCCTTGCCGAACCGGAACAGAGCGCCAATCCGGTCTACGGTTTCAGCAATGTCAGATTGTTCAACCTGGAAGGAACCGGGGGCGAGATGGTCATGGACACGCTCGGTCTCGGGGCACTCGGACTGACGGACCTGCAGATGAGTTTCCGCGGCCTTGAACCGGCGGCGGTTGCCGGTCTGCTGCAGTCGCTTGCCGGTTACCTGCTGGAGAACGGCGACGTTATCGATAACGGCCACACGGTTCAGGGGCTGACGCCAGACGATCGCTGGTTGTGCATGCATGAAATGGCCCTCGTCGAGCCGCAGCGGGTTGTGCTGGATATCGATCCGGGCGCGCCGTTTGCCGTCAGGCCGGATTGAGTATCATCTGCCTCAGGATGGCGAAACGACAATCCTTACTGGTATGTTAACCGGAATCGGGCTATCGGCGGGACCGTTCAACCGACGGCAAAACCGGAATCGCCCTTCATGCTGCGCGCACTCTATGACTGGACCATGAACCTGGCGGCCAGCCGCCATGCCGACAAGGCGCTGGCTTTCGTGTCGTTTGTGGAAAGCTCCGTCTTTCCGATCCCGCCCGATGCCCTGCTGATCCCGATGGTGCTGTCGGAGCGCGCCAGGGCATGGTGGTATGCTTTCGTCTGCACTGCCGCCTCGGTGCTTGGCGCGATGTTGGGCTACGCCATCGGTGCGTTACTGTTTGAAGCCGTCGCCGAACCGATTCTGAATTTCTATGGTTACGGCGCTAAGTTCGAGGCTTTTGCGGCCAAATACAATGAATGGGGCGCCTGGGCGGTGCTGATCGCCGGATTGACGCCGTTTCCCTTTAAAGTGATCACCATCGCATCCGGTGCGACGAAATTGTCTTTTGTGGTTTTCATTGTGGCCAGTATTGTGGCGCGCAGTATCCGGTTTTATGCCGTGGCCGGACTGATCTATTATTTCGGGCCGCCGGTGCGCGAGTTCATCGAACAGCGGCTCGGGCTGGTGTTTACTGTCTCGCTGGCGGTATTGATCGGCGGCTTCGCGCTGGTAAAATATATCATCTGAGGCGTTCGAAAATGTCTGCATTGTCCTTGCCCTTTCTCAACCAGGCCCGGCCGGTCCAACTGGCGCTGGCGTTTCTGCTGCTGGCGGCGGTGACAATCCTCGGAGCGCTGGGTTTTGAGCATATTGGCGGTTATCAGCCCTGCGCGCTCTGCCTGATGCAGCGAACGCCTTATTATATCGGCGCACCACTGGCGGCTGTGACGGTGGCGGCGCTGATGATGAACGCACCGCGGATGCCGGTCATGGCGCTGTTTGCCGCGCTGGCGCTGCTGGCGCTCTACAATGTCGGGCTTGGAACCTATCATTCCGGCATTGAATGGAAGTTCTGGGACGGTCCGGCAAGCTGTTCGGGCGCCGGCAATATTGGCGGCGACATTCTGGGCAGCCTGCAGAATGAAACCGCGCCAAGCTGCACCGACGCCGTCTGGCGGTTCCTTGGTCTGTCATTCGCCGGCTGGAATGTGGTGGTTTCGCTGCTGCTGGCCGGACTTGCGATCACCGGGCTTGCAATCACCAGGCTTGAAATCACCAGTCTGGCGAAACTCCGTCAGCCGGCCGGCTGATCAGCGGCGATGACGGTCCGCATTTCCTGTCAGCTATACTCGGCCCGCAATCACGGTTCGCTTGAAGAGCAATTGGGCCTGCTTGCCGCCCTCGGTTACTCAAATGTGGAGCCCTATGGCGCATTGTTCGACGATGCCGGCGGGCTCGCTGATGCGCTGGCAAGGCATAATCTGGCCGCCCCGTCCTGCCATGTCGGGCTCGATGTTCTGCGAGGCGATGCTGAAGCCGTTGTGACAAAGGCAAGGACAATCGGCGCCGAATTGCTCATTGTGCCCTTTATCGCACCCGATGACCGACCGCCCGACAGCGCCGGCTGGCGCGCATTGGGCCGCCGGCTTGCGGTGCTTCAGGCGGTCTATTCAGCTCACGACCTGCGGCTGGCATGGCACAATCATGATTTCGAATTTTCGCCGACGCCGGAAGGCGATATGCCAATGGCGCTGATCCTCGACGCCGTGCCCGCGCTCGCGTGGCAGGCGGATATCGGCTGGTTGGAGCGTACAGGAGTAAAGTCAGTTGACTGGCTGAAAGAATATGGTGACCGTGTCGTCGCACTGCACCTGAAGGATCTTGCGCCGACAGGTGACAATGCAAACGAGGACGGCTGGGCCGATGCCGGCCATGGAATCATCGACTGGCCGTACCTGTTGCCGATGATGAGAGCGACCCGGGCCGAACTGGTCGTTCTGGAGCATGACAATCCAGCCGATTTCGAGCGTTTCGCCCGCCGGTCGCTGGCAAATGTTTCAGGCTGGTTCCGATGAGCGAGGCACTTGGCGTCGGCCTGATCGGTTGCGGCAACATTTCCGGCATCTATCTGCAAAACCTGCCGCATTTTGCCGGCCTGGCGGTGCGTGGCGTTGCCGACCGGCACGCGCCTGCGGCGAAGGCCCAGGCAGGCGCATTCGGTGTCCCGGCATTGCCGGTCGACGATCTGCTGAAGCGCGATGACGTGGATATCATCGTCAATCTGACGGTGCCCGCGGCCCATGCCGCCGTGACACTGGATGCACTTTCGGCCGGAAAGCACGTATTTTCCGAAAAGCCGCTGTCAATCGACATGGCAAGCGCCAAGGGCATCGTCGCGGAAGCGGAGCAGCGCGGCCTATTGCTCGGCTCTGCGCCGGATACGTTCCTGATCGGGCAGGCGCTGAGCGGTTCCGCCTTTATCCTGTCGCACGGCATGGAACACTGGCACCCTGATCCGGAATTCTTCTTCAAGCCGGGCGGCGGGCCGGTGCTGGACATGGCGCCCTATTATCTCAACGCTTTGATCAACCTCATCGGACCGGTGGCCCGTGTGCGCTCCGTCACCTCCAGCGGTTTCGCCGAGCGGATCGTCACCGCCGAAGGCCCGCGCACTGGCGACGCGATCGCTGTAGAGACGCCGACGACAGCCCACGCGCTGCTGGAATTTGCCAATGGCGCAATGATCATGTTCGCCGCCAGCTGGGATGTCTGGGCCCATGGCCATCCGAAGCTTGAGCTCTACGGTTCGGAGGGTTCGATGCGGCTCGCCGATCCGAATTTTTTTGGCGGCGCGGTCTTTTTGAGCGAACGCGGCGGCGACTGGTCTGAGCAGGATTCGACAACGATGCCGCTTGGCCGGCCCAACTGGCCGGGCGATGCGCCGCAGGTTGCCAATTATCGCGGCCTGGGCGTTGCCGAACTGGCCCGCGCCGTGCGAACCGGCGCGCCCCACCGCGCAAGCGGGCAACTGGCCCTGCATGGGCTTGAGGTGATGATCGCCATCATCGATGGCAGCGCGGAAGGAAAGCCCGTCGAGATCGCCACACCGATCGAAAAACCGCCGCGTCTCAGTGAAGCGGACGCGGCGGCGATTTTTCTGTCCTGAACGTTGTCAAACCTACGGCTCCAGTTCGGTATCCCAATAGAGATAATCCATCCAGCTTTCGTGCAGAAAGTTGGGCGGGAACTGGCGGCCGGCATTGTGCAGGTCGTAGATCGTCGGCTCATAGGGCTGATGGCGCGGCCACATGGCGATGTCTTTGCACATCTTGTCACTCTTGCGCAGATTGCACGGCGCGCACGCAGTGATGACATTGGTCCAGGTGGTCTGGCCGCCGCGCGAGCGCGGGACCAGATGATCGAAGGTCAGATCGTCGCCGCAGCCGCAATAGACACATTCGAACCGGTCGCGCAGGAACACGTTAAAACGGGTAAAGGCGGGATTGCGCGATGGTTGAACATAACTCTTCAGCGAAACCACGCTCGGCAGCTGCATTTCGAAGCTCGGGCTGTGCACGGCAAAATCATATTCAGAAACGATATTCACGCGATCGAGAAACACCGCCTTGATGGCATCCTGCCAGGACCACAAGGACAAGGGATAATAGCTGAGCGGCCGGAAATCGGCGTTCAGGACAAGGGCCGGATGGGCCTCAGGCGATGTGGCAGCGTGTATCGTCATCCTTTAATATGAACCCTTGGTGTAACACCGTGATTCCCTTTTCTTCCGCCATTATAGTACCGACCTTATGCCGGTCTTGTGAAGATAGCGTATTCCCGATAGCAGAAAAGACCCGGATCGCTCAAGACGTTAACAGCCGATTGAGGAATTCGCCGCCCATTGTCAGGCCGTCCGGCGCAATGCCGTGGCCGACACCGCGCGAAATATGCCATTCGACGGGAATTTCGGCGGCACACAGGCCCTGGCTTGCTGCAAACAGGGCCTGCACCGGGATGACCTCGTCCTGATCGCCATGGACGAGAAACACCGGCGTTTGGCTGACAGGCCCGGCTTTCAGCGCCTCCGGATCGGCGAGCAGCCCGGAAAAACCCAGAATTCCGGCCAGCCGCCGGGCCCTCAACAGGCCGGCATGCAGCGCCATCATGGTGCCCTGGCTGAAGCCCACCAGAGCGGTTTTTGTGTCGCTGACGCCGGCTTTCTCGATTTCCGTATCGAGGAAGGCATCCAGTTCCGGTCGTGCCGCGTCAACGCCACGGGCATATTCATGCGGGTCGCGCATGGTGAGCGGGAACCATTGCCGCCCGGACGGGCCCATGCCGCAGGCCTCCGGCGCATGCGGCGCGACAAAGGCGGTATCGGGAAGAACGTCCGCCCATTCCCGGCCGAGCGCGATCAGGTCGTTGCCGTCGGCGCCATAACCGTGCAGGAAAACCACCAGGCTTTTTGCCGCCCGGCCGCTGGCGGGCGGCAGGCGGGGTCCGTCAATCATTGTCATCAGGATGAGGCTTTCTTATTCGGTTCGGGCTTGGTCGATTCAGGCGTATGTTCGGGTCAGGCGGGTGTCGCATCGCGGCGGGTCACCGCATAATAGCGCCAGAACAATCGCGCCGCTACTCCCCGCCACGGCGACCATTGTTCGGCAATCGCGCGCACGGTCTTTTCGTCGGGCCGCGACTTGTGGCCGAAGGCATCGCCGACCGCAACGACCAGCGCCAGATCTCCGGCTGGAAAAATATCGGCATGGCCGAGGCAGAACAGCAGATAGACCTCCGCCGTCCAGCGGCCGACGCCATGCAGTTCGGTCATTTTCGCGACCGCCTGATCGGCCGGCATGGCGGCCAGGCAGTCAAGATCAAAGTCCGCGTCACAGGCTTCGGCGATGGCGCGCAACGTCCGCATCTTTGGCCGCGACAGCCCGCAGGCGCGAAAATCCTCATCGCTTGCCGCCAGCATGGCGTCAGGCGAAATGGTCTTCAAATGATCGACCGTGCGCTCCCAGATCGATGCAGCCGCGGCCTTGGAAATCTGCTGCGAGACGATGATCTGCGCCAGACCGGGAAAGCCGCCCTCTGAACGCCGGAGCGGCACCGGACGTGATTGTTCGATGACAGGGATCAAGCGCGGATCGCTGGCGGCAAGGGCGGTGAGGCCTTCGGCGATATCGGCGTTACTGTCGATCGTGCGCAAGGTCACCACAGGCGTCGCATCACTCCGCCGCATCGGCCTTGCCGCCGAAGCGCTGCTCGATATATTCGCCGACCAGCGTCTGGAAATCCTCTGCCAGGTTCGGCCCGCGCAGGGTTTTGGCCTTTTTGCCGTCGATGAAAACGGGGGCTGCCGGGCTTTCGCCGGTGCCGGGCAGGGAAATGCCGATATCGGCGTGTTTGGATTCGCCCGGGCCGTTGACGATGCAGCCCATGACGGCGACTTTCAGGGCTTCGACACCGGGATATTTCTCCCGCCAGACCGGCATGTTTGCCGACAGATCGTCCTGGATCTTCTTCGCAAGTTCCTGGAAAAGGGTCGAGGTGGTGCGGCCGCAGCCGGGGCAGGCGGCGACGACGGGCACGAAAGCCCGAAAACCCATGGTCTGCAACAGTTCCTGCGCCACCTTGACCTCAAGCGTCCGGTCGCCGCCGGGCTCCGGCGTCAGCGAGACGCGCACCGTGTCGCCGATGCCGTCCTGCAGCAGGATACCCATCGCCGCCGAAGAGGCGACAATGCCCTTGGAGCCCATGCCGGCTTCCGTGAGGCCGAGATGCAGCGCATGATCGGAGCGCTCAGCCAGCATGCGGTAGACGGCGATCAGGTCCTGAACCTGCGAGACCTTGGCCGACAGGATAATCCGGTCGCGGCCAAGGCCGATCTCTTCCGCCGTCGCAGCAGACAGAAGCGCCGAACGCACCATCGCCTCGCGGGTGACGGCGGCGGCGGAGAGCGGATTTGCCGCGCCGGCATTGTCGTCCATCAGCTTCGTCAGCAGCGCCTGGTCGAGAGAGCCCCAATTGACGCCGATGCGGACCGCTTTGTCATATTTTATCGCCGTTTCGATAATGGCGCCGAACTGCCGGTCTTTCTTGTCGCCGAAACCGACATTGCCTGGATTGATGCGGTATTTGTCGAGCGCCTCGGCACAGGCCGGATGATCGGCCAGCAATGTGTGGCCGATATAGTGAAAATCGCCGATCAGCGGCACGTCGACGCCGTGGCTGGCAAGCCGGTCGCGGATATGCGGCACGGCGGCGGCGGCCTCGTCGCGGTCGACCGTGATGCGTACAAGCTCCGATCCGGCTTTCGCCAGCGCCGCGACCTGGGCGACGGTTGCCTCGATATCGCCGGTATCGGTATTGGTCATCGACTGGACGACAATCGGCGCATCGCCGCCGACGGCGACGTGGCCGACGCGGACGGCAACCTTCCTGCCGCGCGGCGCCGGTCCTTCGACGTTGCTCAGGCCAGGCCCGTCGACACCACGGGCAGATTTCGACTGATTATCCATCGTTGTGATCCGGCTTGTTGGCATATCCACCCCCTGCAGGTGGCGAATGGCGCGGCGGAAGTCAATCCGCACGGACGCGGCATGGGCGCCCGGCAGATTGATCCGCACCATTCAACGCCGCCGATTCCGGCCTCAATTGCCAACAATTACTGTCACAAGGGCGACCCTGAGTCTCCGGCCTGCATCACCCGGTATCTCGACCAAAGCGTTGTTCATGGCAATCAAAGCCGGGCACAATTCCGGGTCTTCCAGGTCGGGATAAACGATCAGCTTCAGGTAATTGTCCGGCGTCCCTTTTTCGACCATCAAATTTTCAACCAGTCCCCAATCATCTTCCGATGCGTCGCCAGGATTGGGCGCCGGATTTTTCTCAGCATAGCCGACAGTCTCAATATAAACAGCAGCCTGCTCGTCAAACTGTTCAATATATTTCGGAATAATATTGCCGATCGACGCAGGTCCGTTGATTGCCAGTTTGTTGCAGGTTTCAAACCCTTCCTGATCATATATTTCTTGATGTATTCCATTCGATATCAATATCAATTTCACAAGGTCTTCATCTCTCGATAACGCAACATTACCAGCATATTTTTTCCGTATTCTCATAGTTTCCCGTGCAGATTCTGCTCTTATCTTGTCGCTGTCCCCACCCTCATCGATAATTTTTTCGAATTCCAAGATCAAAACGCGAAATTCGTCGGGGAAATTGTTTTTTATAGCTGAAAATAATCTGATATCTTCCGACAACAGTTGCTCTTCCAGAGCAGCTTCGGAGACATTCGAACGATCAAATAAAGCGTTCGAGACATACTTTCCAACGACTGCAGCGACGAAAAGGCATGCAAAGACGAGAGCGCTTTTCAGAAATTTGCTCATGTTCACTCCGGCTCAGACCGTTCAATGTTCCTGTTTTACCCCAAATTCGAATATTGTCAAATTGTACGTTTCAACCGAATAGCTTCGACTGGGGATCCGCCGTTGATCCTGATGCGCGCCGGCATCTCACAACTGCGTGTTTGCCGCATGACATTGCCTGATTCAATCCCTATTATGTTGCAACGCAATATATGCGGCGCAGCATTTCATTAAATGGAGGCTTTCATGCTGAAGGGCAAAACTGCAATCGTTACCGGCTCGACATCGGGCATCGGGCTGGGCATTGCCGAGGCTTTTGCCGAGGCTGGCGCAAATGTGGCGCTGAATTCCTATACCGACCGGCCGGAAGATCATGCTCTGGCGGAAAAACTGGCTGCCGATCACGGCGTCAAAGTCAATTTCATCAGCGCCGATATGTCCAAAGGCGCCGACTGCGTGGCGCTGGTGGAAAAGGCCGCCGAACAGCTCGGCCCGGTGCAGATGCTGGTCAACAATGCCGGCATCCAGCATGTCGAGGCGATCGAGACCTTTCCGCCGGAAAAGTGGGACGCGATCATGGCGATCAACCTGTCGTCGTCTTTTCACACCATCCGTACCGCCGTGCCTGGAATGAAAAAAGCCGGCTGGGGCCGTATCGTCAATATCGCCTCGGCGCACGGGCTGACCGCTTCGCCGTTCAAATCGGCCTATGTGTCGGCCAAACACGGCCTTGTCGGCCTGACCAAGACCGTGGCGCTGGAACTGGCGGAATTCGGCGTCACCTGCAACGCGATCTGTCCGGGGTATGTCATGACGCCGCTGGTGGAAGGCCAGATCGAGGACCAGATGAAGGCGCACGATATGGACCGCGAGCAGGTGATCCGAGACGTGATGCTGGAGCGGCAGCCGACAAAGCAGTTTGTGGCGGTCGATGAAATGGGCGCGACGGCCCTGTTCCTGTGCTCCGACCATGCCTCGCAGATCACCGGTACGACCATTTCCGTCGATGGCGGCTGGACGGCACTTTGAGCGTGTCAGTAAAGCCGGATCCCGGCGATCAGGGCCAGGGCGGCCAGCATGAGGTGGACGTGGTTCAGCGGCTGGACGGTGAATTTGTCCGGCAGGCTGATGCCAAGCCGAAACAGGCCGTAACCGGCAAAAATCACGGCGACTGCGAACGTGACATAGGCGAATGCGGGTTCATCGCGGCCAAGCCCGAGCGGCAGCGCAATCGCGCTGGCAAGCAGCGTAATGCCGCCAAAACCGAGCATGGCCATGTAAACCGGCTGGTCCTGCGTATCGGTCGCCCGCCAGCCGTCTGCCGCCAGATCATCTTCGTTCTGCCAACCGCTCGACAGCCATTGCAGATCGATATCAGCATCCGGGTTGCTGCTCAGCATATGCTCCGCCATGTCAGGCGCAACGATGGTGCCGTCGGTCGTGACGTAACGCTGATAGCGGCTGCGGGCCTGGACAATCGGCGCCAGCACGGCAAGGCCGAAAAAGATGCAGCCCAGTGCAAGGGCCATATCGAACAGATACATTGCAGGTTCCTGTGCAGATCTTCTCTGCCCGGCCGTTTAGCCGATCCGGCTTACGGCGCGGTTTAGGAACGTCGTTAGGCTTTGCTTAACGGAACAGAATAATTTTGGTGTGGAGACGGGTAATGGCGAAAAAGTCGGCAAACGGAGCGCTGAAGCAGCGCAAGATCAACCTCGCTTTGCAGGGCGGCGGCGCGCATGGCGCGTTCACATGGGGCGTGCTGGACAAATTGCTGGAAGACGGCCGCTTTGAAATCGAAGGCATTTCCGGCACCAGTGCCGGGGCGATGAACGCCGTTGTCCTGGCCGACGGCTTTCATAAAGCCGGCGCCGACGGCGCACGCGAAAAGCTGCACGATTTCTGGCACGCGATCGGCCGCAACTGGCGCTTCAGCCCGATCCAGCGCACGGCCTGGGATGTCTTCATGGGCAACTGGTCGCTTGATTCATCGCCGGGCTTTCGCCTGTTCGATGTGATTTCGCGATTTTCGTCACCGTATGATTTCAATCCGCTGAACATCAATCCGCTGCTCGACGTTCTGAAAGAGGAAGTCAGTTTCGCACGGGTCCGCGATTGTACGGAAATCAAGATATTTCTTGCCGCAACCAATGTCTGGAACGGCAAGGTACGGATTTTCGAAACGCAGGAAATGACCCCTGACGTGGTTATGGCATCGGCCTGCCTGCCGCATCTGTTCCAGGCCGTTGAAATCGACGGCATTCCTTATTGGGACGGGGGTTACATGGGAAACCCGGCTTTGTTTCCGTTCTACAGCGCGACGCAATCGGAAGATATTCTGCTGGTCCAGATCAACCCGGTGGAGCGGGCGGAGACGCCGCGCTCCGCGCGGGAGATTCTCAGCCGGCTCGACGAGATCACCTTCAACGCCTCGCTGCTGCGCGAATTCCGGGCCATCGAGTTCGTCACAAGGCTGATCGACGAGGGCAAGCTGGACAATGGCGATCCGCATGCACCGGGTGGGCGCCGACGAAGCCCTGATGCCGCTTTCAGCGTCCTCGAAGTTCAATACCGAGTGGGAGTTTCTGCAGCTTTTGCGCGATATCGGCCAGGCGGCGGCGGAAGACTGGCTGGAGATGGAATCCGACAAGGTCGGCACAGAGCCCGGTATGGTGCTGGAAGAAGAGATCGCCTACCGGCTCGACGGACCCGGCACGAAGGGCGGGCCGAAACCGCATCTGCAGCGGGCGCTGGAAAAACTGCGTGAGAAGATGGGCTGGCAGGGCGCCCAGGGGCCGGACGCCGGCTGAGAGGCGTGATACTGCCGGACATCAATGCCGCAGGCTTGCCAAACCGGAAAGATGGTATGAAATCGTCGATCGGAGAGGCGAAAGCAATCGAAACCCTCACCCTCAACACTGTCCGTCTCGACATTATCGTTGCCGACATCACCACACTTGATGCCGATGCGATCGTCAATGCCGCCAATTCCTCCTTGCTTGGCGGCGGCGGCGTCGACGGGGCGATCCACCGCGCGGCCGGGCCGGATCTGGTTTTTGAGTGCCGTCTGTTGGGCGGCTGCAAGACCGGAAGCGCCAAGATTACCAAAGCCTACCGCTTGCCGTCGAAGCACGTCATTCACACGGTCGGTCCGGTCTGGCACGGCGGCGGTAACGGTGAGCCGGTGCTGCTTGCGGCCTGTTATCGCCGCTCGCTTGAGATCGCTGCCGAACGGGGCCTGGAGACAATTGCCTTCCCGGCGATCTCCACCGGCATTTATGCCTATCCGGCAGACGCGGCGGCAAAGATTGCGGTCGGCACGGTTGCCGATTTCGTTGCAGCCGGTGCCGGTTCGCTCAACCGGGTGACGTTCTGCTGCTTTTCGGAAGGTTCGGCAGATGTGCACAGGGCCGCCCTGGCCGAACTGGCGGCAAGCCTCAGGAACTGAGTGCGCTGCGCCCAGGCATGACACCGCCGGGGACTTGTTCTATCGTATCCGCCATGGCTGACATAACGTTTCGCCGGGCTGGTGAGGCCGACCTTTCCCGGATCGTCAAATTGCTTGCTGACGATACCCTCGGCGCGTCGCGCGAGATCGTATCCGACCCGGTCGACGAGCGCTACCGGGCGGCGTTCGACGCCATCGATCGGGATCGGAACCAGTTGCTGGCCGTCGCGGTGGATGGCAGCATGGTCGTTGGCTGCCTGCAGCTGACATTTGTCCCGGGGCTTTCACGCACCGGCATGTGGCGCGGCCAGATTGAAAGTGTGCGCATCGCCGCCGGCCAGCGCGGCACGGGGCTTGGCAATCGGTTTTTCGAATGGGCCATCGAGCGCTGCCGGGAGCGCGATTGCGGCCTGGTGCAACTGACCTCAGACAGGACCCGCCCCGATGCGATCCGCTTTTATGAGGCACTGGGCTTCAAGGCCAGCCATGAGGGGATGAAGCTTGCGCTTTAGTCCAGTGGCATTGCCCGATTGACACCGGGTCAGCCTTTTTGCAAAGGTCGCCTTGCAAGTGTTCTCAGGGCGGGGTGAAAGTCCCCACCGGCGGTAATCACAAATGTGAAAGCCCGCGAGCGCTTTCCGATCTTCATTATCAGATTGTGAAGAGCGGAAAGGTCAGCAGATTCGGTGTGATTCCGAAGCCGACGGTTACAGTCCGGATGGTAGAGAACAACCGGCAGTCCGCCGCCACGGTTCTTAGCGTGGGTTTCATGTGAAATGGCGGCGTCTTCCGGTTGCGCGCCCTGATTCACGTCAAACGGAGAGTGACATGAATCAGACTTTTAATCCCGGTTCTTCCGAACATCCCGCAGCGCCCAGAATCGCCTTCATCCAGGCGCGCTGGCATGCCTATATTGTCGATCAATGCCGGACCGGCTTCCTGGCCGAACTGAAACAGCAGGGCCATGTGCCCGAACTGGTCGACATCTTCGATGCGCCGGGTGCCTTCGACATTCCGCTGCCGGCAAAAAAGCTGGCCGAAACCGGCCGTTACGATGCTATCGTCGCGGCAGGCTTTGTCGTCGACGGCGGCATTTACCGGCATGATTTCGTGGCCGGGACCGTCGTCGATGCGCTGATGAGGGTTCAGTTGGAAACCGGCGTCCCGGTTCTGTCCGCCGTGCTCACGCCGCATCATTTCCAGGAGCACGGGCCGCATCCGGATTTCTTCCGCCGGCACTTTGTCGTCAAGGGCAAAGAGGCGGCAGGCGCCTGCCTGAAGATTGTCGGGACATTGAACCGCATCAAAGGGCTCGACACAGTGACGGTCTGACCCCCTCAGCGATAGACCAGCACCGGTATGGTGCTGTGGGTCAGCACCTTGACCGTCTCGCTGCCCAACAAGACGGCGGATATGCCGCCGCGGCCGTGCGAAGCCATCAGGATCAGATCGCATCCGTTTCTGTCTGCCGTTTCGATGACGGCCTGATAGATATGGTCGTGCTCGACACTCACCATATCCGCTTTGACTCCTGCCGTGTCGGCAAACTCCATTGCCGCGTCAAGTCGTGCCCGGGCGTCGGCGGTCATGAACTGATGGACATATTTCCGCGCCTCAACATCCATCGCACCGATCATTTCCGGTTCGCCTGCAAGCGCATGTAGCGCACGGGTCACCGTCAGGAATGTCACCCGCGCGCCCAACTGCCTGGCCAGTTCGATGCCCTGTTCAACGGCCTTGCCGGAGCGTTCCGAACCGTCGGTGGGGATCAGGATGTGTTTGTACATGGACGGTCTCCGGTTTTAAGTGCGGTTGGTCGGCGGCTGTTCGGCAAAGGCAGTGCCAAGCCGCCCAGCCGCAACGGCCAGATCATTGCGGAACGTATCGTCAATCGGCTCGCCGGACCGGATCGCGTCGGCCATGGCCTCCAGTATGCCGGTCAGCAGATGATAATGAACATGGAAGCTGACCTTGCGGCGGTTTTCTCCTGTCCGCTCAAGCCACAGATGGACACCGCCCGCGTCGGCAGTCACGCCGAAACGGCTTTCCCTGGAAAACGAACCCATATAGAATTTGTCCGGGAAATCGATCGATACCTCTGCTTTGTCCGTGATCGGTTTTGCCATATCCCACCCCCGGTCAGCGCCGGTTCAGCCATCTCAAGCGGCCCCGTCTGTCGTCATCGTCGGGTCGGGCCTCGCAGATATAGCCGATGCGGCATTTCGGGTTATCGCGGGTCGCCGTCCAGGCTGATCTTGTCCATTCCCAATAATCGCAGTAGCGGCGGCTGGAAACAAAGCGCTGATAAGTGTACTGGCCGGTGCTGATGACGATAGCGCCGTGTTGCAGCACCAGCGACTGAGCCTGATCGCAGGTCATCTTGCGGGCGTCGGGCCGCGCCTGTGCAGCGCCGGCGAGATGCAGAAAGATCAGCACTGCTGTCAGCGTTCCTGCTGTCAGAACCCGGCCAAATATCAGATTGCGCCCCAATATAACGTTGCTCATGGCGTACCGTGCCTCCGTTCCGATAACCGGTCATGTGGTCTGGCCCAAGCTTATCATTGCACTTGCCGGAAGGTGCATTGATCTGGCTCAAGGTTATCGGCGGCCGGATTTGACCGGCGTCAAGGCAGTGCCGACACACCAGGCTCACATTCAACCATCAGATCAGGAGACCCGCAATGGTTGAAAAGACCCACACAGCCGGATGGCTGCCCACTATGAGCGAACCGTTCCACAATCTGCGCAGCCGCATTGCCGACTGGTTTGCGCCGGCATCGGAAGCCTCCGCCGCCGAAGACAGTTATGATATCGCCCTGGAACTGCCGGGCGTGGACACCGATGACATCGATATTTCAGTCGACGGCAATGCCCTGACCGTGAAGGGCGAGAAACGTTCGCAGCGGACGTCAGAAGGCCGCACCTGGTATTTTTCCGAGCGCGAATATGGCGCTTTCCAGCGCACATTCCGGCTGCCGCCGGATGCCGATGCCGGAGCCATCGCAGCCGGCCATGAAAACGGTGTCCTGCATTTGTCTATTCCGAAACTGCCGGCGAAGCCGAATGCTGCGAAACGCATCAAGATCCGCAAATCATGACCGGTCAATTCAGCGCCGGACGGTCAGAAATTGTGCGCGCACGCACCGGACTGCAGATACCGGCGCTGGCGGTTCTGTTTGCTCTGGCCGGCAGTTTTCCGGCACAGGCGCAATCGGCAGATACTGTCGGCCTCGGCAATATCGAGATGGGCGCCCGGCTGGCCGTTGAGGTTTGTGCGGAATGCCACGCTGTGGAGGCCGATGACGATATTTCACCGCATCTGAATGCGCCGCCGTTTCAGTCGATTGCCGACCGGCCCGAGATCACCGCACTGGCGCTCGGCGTCTGGTTCCGCAGTCCGCATCCGACAATGCCGAATTATGTGCTCAGCCCGGACGAAACGGCCGATCTCATCGGCTATATTCTGAGCTTGCGCAAAGACGGTTCGTAAGCCTGCATTATTGCTTCGGCGCGTCGAGGGTGGCCAGATGGGCCAAAAGATCGGCAATCTGCCGATCAGCCATGAACTGCAGTGATAGCATTTCCGCCGCCGGCACGCCGTTCATGATCTTGTGCAGGCTCTGGGACGGCCGGTTGCGCACCAGCCAGCCCAGCGATGATATGTCGCCGGGTTCGCCGCGCAGATAACGCAGGCCATCGATCTGGTGGCAATTGATGCAGGCGCCTTCGAAGATATCCTGGCCTGCCTCGCGGTCTCCGCCGGAATAATCCTCAATATTCCGCTGACCTGCGCTGATGAATGCAGCCAGCAGTTCCACCGACAATTCCGGCAGTTCGTTCGATGGGAACGGGTGGCCCGGATCCCGGATCCGGCCGACGACAAGCGCCGGGTCCACGCCATAAAGTTGCGTCAAGCCGGGCGCTTGCAGCCCCGGAACCGCCGCGCCGCGCTCGCCGGCGCTGCCGCGGTAGTCCCAGCCATGACAGGAAACGCAGCGCCAGGTATCGCGGGCTGGGATATCGGGGTTGGCCGGATAGGCCGGATTGGCGCCCTCCGGCGGCGGCAATTCGGTGACGGTCCAGATATCGTCATAAAGCTTGCCGCCAAGCGAGATCAGAAAGACCGGTCCGAGTTCAGGCTCCTCCGATTGCGCTGCGGCGGGCAGCGCGGACAGACCCGCTGCGGCCGCCAGTCCGCCGGCAATGAACAGAGCTGCATAGCGGTTTGCCAGATTTTCCATAGCGCTTGTCCTGCACGGGTTCCAATCGCGGCCAGCATAACAGCGCAAGCAATCCGGTTTGATGACTGAGATCAATAGGCGGTGCGGGTGGCTCCGGCGGGGATCTTCGGAACAATTCCGCCAGCACCGCCAGGTGCAGCATCTGCCAGTCCGGCACACGTCGGCATCAGGCCGGGTCCCGTCTTTCGAAGACCGGGACCCTGAACTTGCACTCCGGCATCGATCTGGAATTGACCCTGAGTTCCCAGATGATCTGCGGGTCATCGAGAATATCTCCGCTTTCCGGCAGGCCGGCCGGCAAGTCGAACTGGATCGGAACAGCGATGCGGCCGTTTGAAAAGGTTGTTTGCGCGGGATGCAACTGCTGTTGCGCCGCCCACAATTCCTCGGTGATCCAGACGGTCGTAAAACCGCTGCCGTCGGTTCTGGCGACACGCTCGCTTGTCATGCTGCCGCAGGTCAGGTTGATGTCGATTGTTTCCGTTGGCCTGCCGGCAAGGCGGGCGAAAACCGTGCCGCGGAACTTTTCGCCGAGATAGCCCGGCAAAGTCTCGATTGCCAGCGCCGCGTCGCCGTAGCGCCAGCGCCGCCAAGTCAGCGAGATCGCCACCAGCAATCCGATAATGCCGGCGACGAACGGGATGGAGGTGCCGATCGCCTGCTCCCATGTGCCGCGCAGTTCCGCCATGATCAGATCGCCGTTGACGGTCATGAAAAATCCCAGAATCGCCCACCACATCAAACACCAGAACCACATGAACCAGGCGGTGTATTTTGTCGAATGAACCACACGGCGGGCACGCCACTGGCGATTGATCAGCCAGGGCCGGTCACGGTATTTTTCGCGCGTCCGTTCCAGCCCGCCGAGAAACCGCGGCGCACCGACATAAGCGAGATAGAAAAATCCGAAGCCGATGACCGCCATCAGCAGGCCGAACAGGCCGATGCCGATCGCTTCGCCGATGCCGGCTTCGCCGGTCAGCCAGGCCCGGGCCATGGCATGGATCACAAGTGCGCCGACAAGGCCGATGATTGCGAACAAAGCGTGGATAAAAAGTACGTAAACGACGGTGCCGAACCATTGAAGCCTGCTGACTTCGCCTTTGTCGGTGTCGTCGCTCATTGGTTCCTGTATCCGCGCTGTTGTCATAATAGGCGTCTTTGCCGCCAGGTTCCAACTGCCGCCAATTGCATTTGACCGATGTTGCAACGGGACGCTTGTCACATCCGGTTTGTCGCCGGGTTAAACCGAAAGGTTCAAAGCCCCGGGCCGGCGGCAGTGCGAACCGGCGTGCAGGATGAGGAGGATTGATGCCGTTGCGCACTGTCTGCCTGAATCAAAAAGCGGCGCGGAATGTCTCCGCGCCGCCACTGTTCATCGGCAATTGCCTGCCGGTATCGCCTATTCGTCGATACCGAGAATTTCCTGGGCCTCTGTCAGAACGGCGATCGATTCGTCGTGATTGCCGGCCTGGTGCAGCTCCTCGCCGCGGGTGCGCAATTCATTGACCCGCGCAGCATCGGCTTCCGACAATTGCGCCGTTTCCAATGCGGCATCAATGTCACCGATGATCGACGGGCACTGGGTGGCAAGCGCGGCAGAGGTAAATACAAAGACCGCAGCCGTGGTGATGACAAACCGTTTCAACATGCAGATATCCTCCTTGCTGCCGTTGGTGCAGGCGTCCTTCATTGATGAGAAAAGCGGGGCGGCGGTGCGGCTGTGCCAACGTTCGCAACCGGTTGAAAGACCCTGGCGCCCACACGTATTTCGTGCGCTCAAACTGTGTCCGAATTGTGCTTGAAACGCTGCTGGATGCGGATTTATTGCGTCGATGGTCGGGACCCTGACCTTAGCGGTTTTTTAGCTGTCTATACTAGGATGATGCACCAGTCCTTGCTACCCCGCCTCGAATACCACCAGCAGATCCTTGGCGTCGATCTGGTCGCCGGCCTTGACGTTGATTTCGGCAATCGTGCCGTCGCGGTCGGTGTGCAGCGCGGTTTCCATCTTCATGGCTTCAATGGACAGAAGCACATCGCCGGCGGTGACCTTCTGGCCGGTCTTCACCGCCAGTGTCGAGATCACGCCGGGCATCGGCGCGCCGATATGGTCGTCATTGCCGTCTTCCGCCTTCGGGCGGCGGGTGGCAGCGCCTGCGCCGTGCGCCCGGTCGGGCACCTTGGCGATGCGCGGCTGGCCGTTCAGCTCGAAGAACACCCGCACCTGGCCTTCGTCGTCGGGCTCGCCGATGGCCTGGCAGCGCACCACGAGCGTCTTGCCCTTTTCAAGGTCGACCATGATTTCCTCGCCCGCCGGCAGGCCGTAGAAATAGACCGGGGTCGGCAGGACTTCCGTCGGCCCGTAGGTTTCCTGGGCGGCGGCGAAGTCCGACCAGACTTTCGGGTACATCAGCGCAGAGGCCAGTTCCCGGTCGGAGGCCGGGCGCTGCAACAGATCCGAGGCCTCCATCCGGCGGGCATCGATATCCTCCTCGTCCATCAGCGATCCGGGCCGGACAATGATCGGCGCCGCGCTCTTCAGCACTTTCTGCTGGATCGCTTCCGGCCAGCCGCCGGGCGGTTGGCCGAGATCGCCGTGCATCATGTTGACGACGCTTTCGGGAAACGAAATTTCCCGGTCCGGGTTGGTCACGTCGTCGACGGTCAGATCCTGCGACACCATCATCAGCGCCATATCGCCGACAACTTTGGACGACGGCGTCACCTTGACGATATCGCCGAACATCAGATTGACGTCGGCATAGGCGCGCGCAACCTCGTGCCAGCGCGCTTCCAGCCCGAGCGAACGGGCCTGTTCCTTCAGGTTGGTGAACTGGCCGCCCGGCATTTCGTGCAGGTAAACCTCCGAGGCGCCTGACCGCAGATCGGATTCGAAGGCGGCATATTTGTAACGCACCCCTTCCCAGTAAAATGAAATGCGGCGGATCGCTTCCGGGTCAAGACCGGTTGGCCTGTCTGTCTCCGCCAGCGCTTCGACGAGCGAACCGAGGCAGGGCTGCGAGGTCAGGCCGGAGAGCGAATCCATCGCCGCGTCGATGGCATCGGCGCCGGCTTCCACAGCGGCAAGAACGGTCGCGGCGGAGAGGCCGGACGTATCGTGGGTGTGCAGGTGCAGCGGCAGGTCCGTCGTATCGCGCAGCGCCTTGAACAAAGTGCGCGCGGCAGCCGGTTTCAACACGCCGGACATGTCCTTGATGCACAGAATATGCGCGCCGGCGGCTTCAAGCTCCTTCGCCAGCCCGGTATAATAAGCCAGGTTGTATTTCGAGCGCGCCGGATCGTTGATGTCGCCGGTATAGCAGATCGCCGCTTCGCAGATCTTGCCGGCCGCGCAGACCTCGTCCATGGCGACGCGCATGTTCTCCACCCAGTTGAGGCAGTCGAAAACCCGGAACAGATCGATACCCGCATCGGCAGCCTGGCGGACAAAGAAGCGCACCACATTGTCGGGATAGTTGGTATAACCGACGCCGTTGGCGCCGCGCAGCAGCATCTGCAGCAACGTGTTCGGCGCGCCGGCGCGGACCTTCGCCAACCGCTCCCAGGGATCTTCGGTCAGAAACCGCATGGCGACATCGAAGGTCGCGCCGCCCCAGCATTCCAGCGACAGAAGCTCCGGCAGGCCGGTGGCGTAGGCCTCGGCAATAGCGGCGATATCATAGGTGCGCATGCGGGTCGCCAGCAGCGACTGGTGGCTGTCGCGCATGGTCGTGTCGGTAATGAGGGTTCGGGTCTCGGCGCGCATCCATTTTGCGAACCCTTGGGGCCCGAGCGCATCGAACCGCTGTTTGCTGCCCTCGGCTGCCGGGCCCGGAAATACCGGAACAATCGGCTTGGGCACATCGTCCGGCGGCAGGGGCCGGCCGCGGGTTTCCGGATGTCCGTTGACGGTAACGTCGGCGATGTAGGTCAGCAGCTTGGTTGCCCGGTCGCGGCGGCGCACCGTCTCAAACAGTTCCGGCGTATTGTCGATAAAATTCGTGGTGTAACTGGCATCGCGGAATTTTTCGTGCGCGACGATGTTTTCCACGAAGGTCAGATTGGTGGCGACGCCGCGGATGCGGAATTCGCGCAGCGCCCGGTCCATGCGGCGGATGGTTTCTTCAGCCGTCGGCGCCCATGCGGTGACCTTTTCCAAAAGCGGATCGTAGAAGCGGGTGATCACCGCGCCGGAATAGGCGGTGCCGCCGTCGAGGCGGATACCAAAACCGGTCGCGCCGCGATAGGCGGTAATGCGGCCGTAATCGGGAATGAAATTCTGTTCCGGATCTTCAGTTGTGATGCGGCACTGCAAAGCATGGCCGTTCAGCTTGATATCGGCCTGGGCGGGCACGCCGGAAGCGGCCTCGCCGATCTTTGCGCCTTCGATAATATGGATCTGCGCCTTGACGATATCGACGCCGGTCACCTCCTCGGTGACGGTGTGCTCCACCTGGATGCGCGGATTGACCTCGATGAAGTAGAACGCGCCGCTGTCGGCGTCCATCAGGAATTCCACAGTGCCGGCGCAGACATAATCCGCCGTATCGGCGATCTTCAGCGCATAATCGCAAAGCTCCGCCCGGCGGGCATCGTCAAGATAAGGGGCGGGCGCCCGTTCGACCACCTTCTGGTGCCGCCGCTGCACCGTGCAGTCGCGTTCGAAAAGGTGCACCCTGTTGCCATGCGTATCGCCGAGGATCTGCACCTCGACATGGCGGGCGCGCTCCACCAGCTTTTCCAGGTAGACCTCGTCCTTGCCGAAGGCGGCGCGGGCCTCGCGCTTGGCCTCCGTCACCTCGCCGGTCAGATTTTCCGCGTCGCGGATCACCCGCATGCCGCGGCCGCCGCCGCCCCAGGAGGCTTTCAGCATCACCGGATAGCCGATCTCCTCCGCCAGCGCCTTCCATGTGTCCGGGTCGTCGGGCAGGGGGCCGGTTGCCGGCATCACCGGAACGCCGGCATCGACGGCCAGATTGCGCGCCGCAACCTTGTTGCCGAGGCGGCGCATCGTATCGGCTCTGGGGCCGATGAAGGTGATGCCGGCCTGCGCACAGGCATCGACGAATTCCGGGCTTTCCGACAGGAAGCCGTAGCCTGGGTGAATTGCGTCGGCGCCGGCGGCCTTCGCCACGCGCAGGATCTCGTCGATCGACAGATAGGCCTCGATCGGCCCCATCTGCGCGCCCAGATGCGGCCCCTTGCCGATCAGGTAGGCCTCGTCGGACTTGAAGCGGTGCAGGGCGAGCTTGTCTTCCTGCGCGTAGACGGCGACGGTCTTCAGGCCGAGCTCGTTGGCGGCGCGAAACACGCGGATGGCGATTTCGGAACGGTTTGCGACGAGGATTTTCTGAATGGCGGGCAAGGGCGGATCCTGTGGAACGGGTTGAACAGAACATCTGTTTACCCCCTGTCATGTTGCAGTGCAAACCGAACGTTTTTGCGAAGCGGCAGTTTAAGAAGCCGATTGACCTGAACCCGTCTCAACCGACTTTGTCGGCATCGCTCCTGCGGTTTCCTGCTTTCCAAGCCACCAGAGAAATTCGCCGCCCTCGTCGCGGGTGATCTTCGCAACACGTGCGATCAGGGCCGTTGCCACGCCTTTGCGGCGCGCAGCGGGGGCAACGAACAGGTCCGACAGAAAACGGCCTTTGGCGCCATGGGCGGTTTCATAGCCGATGTGATGCAGGGCATAGGCGACAA
>CAMYKZ010000067.1 GCA_947259045.1 uncultured Afifella sp. | reverse complement strand
ACCTCAAATAAGCGAAGACGGTCCCGATCCGTCCGATATTGCGCCCGGACCGCCAGTTCGGTTCGGGCAACGCGCAGCCGGGTCATTCCGGTATGCCAAAGGCCGGCCTGTGCGCTGCGCACCGGCAGACTGAGAGGGGAGACGAAAAATGCAACAGCTTTTCTACGCCCTGATCACCATGGCTTTGGGCGTTGCCGGTTGCGCCGGATATTTCTACGGAACCAACTGGCTTCTCGATACGATTTTTCCGTTCAAGCAGGGCGAGGGACCGATTGCGGTGCGCAATCAGCGGATCACCAGCATGATCCGGCCGTGGCTGTTCCTTGGCCCGGCTCTGCTGGCACTCGGCGTTTACCTGATCTATCCGGTGATCGATTCATTCCGGCTGTCTTTCTTTGACCGGTCCGGCGCGCAGTTCGTCGGCCTGTCGAATTACCAGTGGATGCTCAATGACGCCGAATTCTGGGAATCCATGTCGAACAATATGTTGTGGCTCATCGTGGTGCCGCTGCTGTCGACGTTTTTCGGCCTGATCATCGCCGCCCTGACCGACCGGATCTGGTGGGGCAATATCGCCAAGACGCTGATTTTCATGCCAATGGCGATCTCCTTCATCGGTGCATCGGTGATCTGGAAGTTCATCTACGATTACCGCGCCGAGGGCGCCGAACAGATCGGCATCCTGAATGCCGTGGTGACGTTTTTCGGCGGTACGCCGGAAGCCTGGTTGACCCTGCCGTTCTGGAACAGTTTTTTCCTGATGGTCATCCTGGTCTGGGTGCAGACCGGATTTGCCATGGTGATCCTGTCGGCCGCACTGCGCGGGATCCCGGAAGAAACCATCGAGGCCGCGGTAATTGACGGCGCCAACGGCTTGCAGATTTTCTTCAAGATCATGATCCCGCAGATCTGGGGCACCATCGCGGTTGTCTGGACAACGATTACCATCCTTGTGCTGAAGGTTTTCGATATCGTGCTGGCGATGACCAACGGCCAGTGGAATACCCAGGTTCTGGCCAATCTGATGTTTGACTGGATGTTCCGCGGTGGGGGCGATTTCGGTCGCGGCGCGGCGATTGCCGTGGTCATCATGGTTCTGGTGATTCCGATCATGGTGTGGAACATCCGCCGGGCCAATGCCGAGATGGAGGGCCGCTGACATGTCTTCAGGAGCCACCCGTTCGCCGCTCGCCTGGGCGGTCCACCTTTCGGTCATTTTCCTGGTCGTGCTCTGGACACTGCCAACCGCGGGGCTGCTTATCTCCTCATTGCGCGACAAGGACCAGCTGGCGATTTCCGGCTGGTGGACGTCCTTGTCGACGACGGAGAAAAACAGCATCATCCGCGCGCCCGGCGGCGACGCCCAGGTGGAAAAGGACGGCAGGTTTGTCATTTCCGGAAATGTGCTGGAGGGCGCACCGGGCAAGGTTACGGCCTTTGGCTTTTCCAGCCGGGATCCGACGGCGTTCGCAGTCGGCGCCGAGGCGGAGCTGAAAGATGGCAGCCGGCTGAGTGTCAAAAGCGACGGTGCGTATGAACTGGTCTCCGACGAAGCCTTCAAGAAACGCGGCCAGCGGATTTTCTTTACCGCGGTTACGCCGCCGCGGTTTACGCTGGAAAACTATGAGGCCGTCATGGGCTCCGGCGGCGTCGGCCAGTCCTTCATTAATTCGCTGACCGTTGCGATCCCGGCAACCATCATTCCGATCCTGATTGCAGCCTTCGCCGCCTATGCGCTCGCCTGGATGAAATTTCCCGGTCGCGCCATTCTGATTGCAATGGTGGTCGGGCTGCTGGTCGTGCCGCTGCAAATGTCGCTGATCCCGCTGTTGAAGCTGTACAATGGCGTCGGCGCGTTTTTCGGCGTCCCGGCCAAGACCTATCTTGGCATCTGGCTTGCGCATACCGGGTTCGGCCTGCCGCTGGCGATCTATCTGTTGCGCAACTACATTGCCGGGTTGCCGCGCGAGATCATGGAATCGGCCAGGGTCGACGGCGCCAGCGATTTCGACATCTTCATCAAGATCATCCTGCCTCTGTCGTTTCCGGCTTTGGCGTCCTTCGCGATCTTCCAGTTTCTGTGGACCTGGAACGATCTGCTGGTGGCGATGGTGTTCCTCGGCAATGGCGACGATCAGCTTGTCCTGACGGGCCGCCTGCGCGAACTGCTTGGTTCGCGCGGCGGTAACTGGGAAATCCTGACCGCTTCGGCCTTCGTTACGATCATCGTTCCGTTGATCGTCTTCTTCTCGCTGCAACGTTATCTGGTGCGCGGCCTGCTGGCCGGCTCTGTCAAAGGTGGATAGTCCATGAATGTCTTAACAAAACCGTTGGAAAATGATCTCGTATTCGGTACCCAGGCTGACCGGGACTGGTGGCGCGGTGCGGTGATCTATCAGATCTATCCACGCTCGTTCCAGGATACCAGCGGCGACGGTGTCGGCGACCTTGCCGGTATTGCTGAACGCATGGGCTACATTGCCTCTCTCGGCGCCGACGCGATCTGGATCTCGCCGTTTTTCACCTCACCGATGAAGGATTTCGGCTACGACGTTTCCGATTATCGCAGCGTCGACCCGATGTTCGGAACGTTGCACGATTTCGATCATCTGATCGCCGAGGCGCATCGCCACAAGATCCGGGTGATGATCGATCTGGTGATTTCCCACACCTCGGATCAGCATGCCTGGTTTGCTGAAAGCAAAGCCAGCCGCGACAATGCCAGGGCAGACTGGTACGTCTGGGCGGATGCCAAGCCCGATGGCACCGTGCCGACCAACTGGCTGTCGGTTTTCGGCGGATCGTCCTGGGCCTGGAACCCGACACGCAAGCAATATTATCTGCACAATTTCCTGACGTCCCAGCCCGATCTCAATTTTCATAACCGGGATGTCCAGGATGCGCTCCTGGACGTAACGCGGTTCTGGCTGGAGCGCGGTGTCGACGGCTTCCGGCTCGACACGATCAATTTCTATTTTCACGACACCGGGATGCGCGACAATCCGGCGCTCACCGAAGACCGCCGTAGCGACGCCATCGCGCCATCGGTCAATCCGTACAATTATCAGGATCATCTCTACGACAAGAACCGGCCGGAAAATCTGGAATTCCTCAAACGGTTCCGGGCGCTGACGGAGGAGTTCACGGCAATTGCATCCGTCGGCGAGGTTGGCGATGCGCAATATGGCCTCGATATCGCCGCCCAGTACACGTCGGACAACGACAAGATGCAGATGTGTTATTCATTTGATTTCCTGGCCGAGGAACTGCCGACCACAGAGCGGGTCGTCAAGGTCGTTCAGCAATTTGAGGACGCAGCACCCGACGGTTGGGCCTGCTGGGCCTTTTCCAACCATGATGTGCGCCGGCACGGATCGCGCTGGGGCGATCATGCCCCGGAGCGGGATATCTATCTGACGCTTCTCGCCGGACTGCTGATGTCGCTGCGCGGTTCGGTCTGTCTTTATCAGGGCGAGGAACTCGGCCTGACGGAAGCCGATATTGCGTTTGAGCAATTGCAGGATCCTTACGGCATCGAGTTCTGGCCCGACTTCAAGGGCCGCGACGGTTGCCGGACGCCGATGGTCTGGGAAAGCGACGGCGATAATGCCGGCTTCAGCACAGGCGAGCCCTGGCTGCCGGTCTCGCCGGAGCATCGCCAGCGCGCCGTCGATGCGCAGGAACATGTGCACGGATCAATTTTGAACCGGTACCGGACCTTTCTTGCGTTCCGGCACGAGCACACACCTCTGATAAAGGGCACACTTGAATTCACAAGCCGCACAGGCCCGGTTCTCAGTTTCATCCGCAGGCATGAAAACGAGCAGATCTTCTGCGCCTTCAACATGAGTGCCGAGGAGCAGTTCATCGCCAGACCCGATGGCGCCGTCGAGATGCTGGAGGGGCATGGGTTTTCCGGCCTGCTGCGCGCCGACGATATCGAACTGCCGCCGCACAACGCATTTTTTGCCCGGCTGGGCTGAGGATCAAGACGCAGGAGAGAATCTCATGACCGCGGTTCAACTGAAAGACATCAAAAAGTCATAAGGCGAAGTCGATGTCATCCACGGCATTGATCTGGACATCAACGAGGGCGAATTTGTCGTTTTTGTCGGTCCGTCCGGTTGCGGCAAGTCGACATTGCTCAGGATGATTGCCGGACTGGAGGAAATTTCCGGCGGCACGATGCAGATCGACGGTCATGTGGTCAACGACGTCCCGCCGTCGAAACGCGGCATTGCGATGGTTTTCCAGTCCTATGCGCTGTATCCGCATATGACGGTGTTCGACAATATGGCGTTCGGCATGCGGATCGCCAGGGAGAGCAACGAAGAGATCAACCGGCGGGTGCGCAGCGCCGCGCAGATCCTGCAACTGACGGATTATCTCGACCGGCTCCCCAAGGCGCTCTCCGGCGGCCAGCGCCAGCGTGTGGCGATCGGCCGTGCGATCTGCCGCAATCCGAAAGTGTTCCTGTTCGACGAACCGTTGTCGAACCTCGACGCAGCACTTCGTGTGGCTACCCGCATCGAGATCGCCAGATTGAGCGAATCCATGCCCGACACGACGATGATCTATGTGACCCACGACCAGGTCGAGGCGATGACGCTGGCCGACCGTATCGTCGTTCTGTCTGCCGGTTATATCGAGCAGGTCGGCTCGCCGATGGAATTGTACGAGCGGCCGAACAATCTGTTTGTCGCCAAGTTTATCGGCTCACCGGCCATGAACATTATCCCGGCGACCATTGCCGAGGCCGGCGGCGCGACCCGGCTGACGCTGGAAGGCGGATCGACAGTCTCCGTGCCGATTGCAACACCGGACGCAGACAAGGGCAAGAAGGCCCATTTTGGCGTCCGGCCGGAGGATCTCGACATCACGACCGGCGACGATTACCTGTTTGAGGGCGAAGTGGCGATCGTGGAATCGCTTGGCGAAGTGACTTTGTTCTACATTGAAGGCCTCTCCGCCGACGAACCGATCATTGCCAAGGTACCCGGCACATCGCCGATCCAGCGCGGCACGACAATCCGTTTCACCGCCGATCAGGGCAAACTGCATGTCTTCAACGCGGAAGGCCGCAGTTACCTGGCGCGATAGGCGCGGGCACCTGGGTTTCCGGGCCCCGCATATCGCCGGATTTGAAGACATGCATTCGTCCTGAAAAAGCCAACTCGTCATTGCCGGACTTGTTCCGGTAAGCCAGTCTCGTCATGCGCAATGTCTCCAATTTTGCTCCTTTCGCCGGACAATGGCTGCACGAGGATCGTGCCATGGAAATTCCAACCCGATCGCCGTTCTCCTGTCGACAAGGCCACCGAAATCCCCGATCATCCCGACAAACATGGATCGGGATGGAGCGTTATGGCGACAAAAGACAAGGTTATCGGCTTTATCGGCCTGGGCGCAATGGGCGGCGGTATGGCTGCGCAATGCGTGCAGAAAGGTTTCCGGCTTCTCGTCAATGATATCAATCCGGCGCCGGTGAAGCGGCTGGTCGATCTCGGTGCCACGGCGGTGGAGAATGTTGCCGAATTGGCGGCGCAATGTTCCATCATCATCACCGTGCTGCCGTCGGGACGTGAGGTCGATGCGGTTGTCATGGGGCCGGAAGGTCTGTTCGAACACGCTTCGCCCGGCACGCTGGTGATGGACCTGTCGACGATCGAACCGGAAATGACAGACCGGCTGCACGAGGAGGCTAAGGCGCGCGGGTTCCGCGCCGTCGATGCGCCGATCGGGCGGCTGGCCTGGCACGCCGAACGCGGCGAGAGCCTGTTCATGGTCGGGGGCGAGCGGGACGATTTCGACGAGGTGAAACCGCTGCTGGAGGCGATGGGCACGACGATCCATTATTGCGGGCCGGGCGGTGCGGGCACCCGTACCAAGCTGGTCAATAATTATCTGGCGATCATCTCCTGTCAGTTGAACGCAGAGGCGCTGGCCTTGTCGCAGCGCTTCGGCCTCGATCTGGCGACGACGCTTGAGGTGATCCACGGCACGACGGCAACAAACGGCCAGCTCAAGATCAACTGGCCGAACAAGGTGCTCGCCGGCGACACCGACCCGGGCTTCACCATCGATCTGGCGCACAAGGACCTGACCCTGATCGTCGGCGCGGCCAATGCGTCACGGGTGCCGGTTCCGGTCGCGGCGGCAGCGCGCGAAGCGTTTTCAACCGCCCGGGCGCGCGGCTATGGCAATCAGGATTTTTCCGCCATGGTCGACGTGCTGTGCGACCTGGCCCAGACGGAACGGGCGCGCTCTGAATAAACCCGATCTTGACCGCCGTCTTCACTCTTGCCCTTGTGGCGAATCAGAGGCATAATTTCCGTGATTTCAACAATTGAAAGGAGGTGATCCAATGTCAAATGAGAACACAGTGGGGTTTCAGGATCTTGGATGTATGCGTGGTTTGAGGGAGCAGCCTCTCTCGTGATCACCGTCACCTTCGGACCGGATCCCTCGTCGGGTTGACCGGACGGGATCCCGGAACACACTGAACTCATGGAGGGCCGCAGAAATGCGGCCCTTTTTGATATTCCGCCAAACATTTCAGATACCGGGCTGATGGAGAACGGGATGGACAGCAAAGACTTTCATCATTGGTCGGCCAGGACAGCCGAGTGGGGCGCAAACTACCGGGACGGATTGCGTGAACGGCCTGTCAGGGCACAGGTCCGGCCCGGCGATATTGCGCGGCAGTTGGGTGATACGCCGCCGGACACAGCCGAGGCGATGGAAGCCATTTTTGCCGATTTCGAGAATATCATCGTGCCGGGCATGACCAACTGGCAGCATCCGCGTTTCTTTGCCTATTTCCCGGCCAATGCCGCGCCGGTCTCCGTCGTGGCGGAATATCTGGTCAGCGCGATCGGCGCCCAGTGCATGTTGTGGCAGACATCGCCGGCGGCGACCGAACTTGAAACGGTCACGCTGGACTGGCTGCGCCAGGCGCTTGGTCTGCCGGAAACGTTCACCGGCGTGATCCAGGATTCCGCTTCCTCGGCGACGTTGGCTGCGGTACTGACGATGCGCGAGCGGGCGCTTGGATGGCAAGGCAAGCAGAGCGGTCTGGCGGTGCATCCGGCAGTGCGGATCTATGCCTCCGATCAGGCCCATTCCTCAATCGACCGGGCGATCTGGATCTCCGGCATCGGCGAGGACAATCTGGTCCGCATTCCGGTAACCGGTCCAACGCACGGAATGGACCCGGCGGCGCTTGAGGCTGCGATCGTGCGTGACAGGCAGGCCGGTCTGCTGCCCGCGGGCATTATTGCCAATGTCGGTGGAACCAGTATCGGCGCGACCGACGATGTCTCGGCGGTCTGCGACGTCGCCCGGACGCACGATCTTTATATTCATGTCGATGCGGCGTGGGCCGGTTCGGCGATGATCTGCCCGGAGTTCCGGCATTTCTGGGCCGGCGTCGAGCAGGCCGACAGCGTCGTGCTCAACCCGCACAAATGGCTCGGCGCGCAATTCGACTGTTCGACCCACTATGTCCGCGATCCGGAAAGCCTTTTGAAAACGCTGGCGATCCGGCCGGAATACCTGAAGACCTCCGGCTCAGCCGGCGACAGTGGCGCTGTGATCGACTACAGCGAACGGTCGATCCCGCTCGGCCGCCGTTTCCGGGCGCTGAAACTGTGGTTCCTGATCCGGGCGCACGGGCTGGACGGTTTGCGGACGATGATCCGCAACCATGTTTCCTGGGCAGAGGCGCTGGCGGAACGGATCGCGGCGGAGCCGGATTTCGAGATCACCAGCCAGCCGATGCTGTCGCTGTTTTCGTTCCGCTACAAACCTGCCGGGGCAGACGATCTCGATGCCCTGAACCAGCGGCTGCTTGACGCCATCAATGATGATGGCAGAATCTACCTGACCCAGACGCGGGTGGGCGGCGAATTCGTCACCCGCTTCCAGGTCGGATCGTTTGCCGGCGAACAAGCGGACGTGGCGTTTGCGTTTGACGTTATTCGCGAGATGGCTGACGGGCTGGGCGCGGATTGAGGGTGGTCGGCCTGGCCGGCGATGGCCTTTTTCTGAAGACAGATTGGTCCGGGCCAATGCCATCTTGAGGCCCGCGATCACGGCTGCCATCGCTCAGCCGCTATAGCCCTCCGCTGTCAGCACGACATAAAGCTTGCGCACCGGCTCCTTGACATCCCAGGTGCATTTGCAGCCGCGCGGCATCATGAAACTGTCGCCGGCCTTGAAGGTTTCGACATTGCCGTTCGCGTCGCTCACATCGATGCGGCCCTCCAGCAGATAGACGAATTCGTCATAGGGCGCGGCTTCGATGACATGGCGGTTGGGTTCGCATTCCCACACGCCGGCATCGAGCTGGCCGGTCTGGTCGGCATAGAGGCTGCGACCGCGTTCCTGCGGATCACCGGATTGTACCGTGTCCGGCGGAATATAATCGGTCGGCTGGAGCCCTTCCAGGGGCGCAGTGGTTGGGATACGAATGCATTTGAGCGTGCTCATTTCTGGTCTCCTATATCGCGGGTCAGTGCCATTGGTCGGGTTGTTCGGATTTCCGGCGCGCCATGAAATCGAGCAAGGCCTCGTCAACCGCCGGATCGAGCGGCGGCGCCGGCTCGGCCTCCAGCATGGCCTTCCACTTTCCTGCCGCGCGCTGTTCCAGATCGAGGCGGCCGTTTTCGTTCCATTGCTCGAAGGATGCTGTGTCGGCCAGGGCGGATAGGTAGTTGGCGTCCTCGAAATGGGCAAGCGTGTGGGCGGTGCCGAGGAAGGTTTCGCCGGGGCCGGCCTGGCGGTAGGCGTCTGCCGCCAGCGTGTCTTCGTTGATGGTCAGCCCGCCCAGCATGCGCAGCATCATGCCGCACTGGTCAAGATCCATGACGAATTTCTCGTAGCCGATGGTCAGGCCGCCTTCCAGCCAGCCGGCGGCGTGGAAGACGAAGTTGGAACCGGCCATGAGACCGGACATCATGCTGGCGGCGGATTCCTGCATCGCCTGGCCGTCGGCCACTTTCGATGCTGTCAGGTGGCCGCCGCAGCGTAGCGGCAGGCCGAGCCGGCGGCACAGTTGGGCGATCGCCATGGTCGAAAGGTTAGCCTCCGGAGTGCCAAAGGTCGGTGCGCCGGTTTTCAGGTCCATGGTCGTCAGGAAATTGCCGTAGACGATTGGCGCGCCCTCGCGCACCAGCTGGCTCAGCGCAATGCCGGCCATGGCTTCGGCGTGCGATTGGGCGAGCAGGGCCGGCTGCGTCACCGGGCCCATGGCGCCGCCGAGGATGAAAGGCGATATCACCGCACTCTGATTGGCTCGGGCGTAGGCCTTCAGGGCACCCGACATGACATGATCGTAGACCAGCGGCGAATTGACGTTGATATTACCCTGGATGACGCAATTGTCTTCCATCCAGGCCTCGCCATAGGCAAGCCGGGCCATGGCGATGGAATCCTCGGCGCGCTCCGGCGCGGTGACGGAACCCATGAACGGTTTGGTGGAATGGCGCAGGTGGCAATAGACCATGTCCAGATGGCGTTTGTTGACCGGCAGGTCGACCGGTTCGCAGACCGTGCCCCCGGAATGGTTGAGCCAGGGCGAGGCATAAGCCAGTTTTACGAAATTGCGGAAATCCTCGATCGTCGCATAACGCCGCCCGCGCTCCAGATCGCTGACAAAGGGCGGTCCGTAGGCCGGCATGAAAACCAGGTGGTCGCCGCCAAGCGTGATGTCAGCTTGCGGCGTGCGGCCATGCATTGTGAAGGATGCAGGCGCACTCGCGCAAAGCGCGCGGGCATGGCCGGGATCAAATCGCACACGGCTTTCCGTCACTGTTGCGCCGGCATCCCGAAAAAGCGCAAGCGCATCTTCGTCACCGCGGAATTCAATGCCGATTTCCTTCAGGATCCAGTCGGCATGCAGTTCCAACCGTTCCAGTGCGTCTTCGCCGAGCAGTTCGTATGCCGGGATCTTGCGGGTGAAAACGACTGGCGCCGGCGGTGGGCCGGCGCGGCGCGCCAGCCGCGCGATGCGCCCGCCGCTGCGTCCGGTTCGGGATGCCCCGCCAGGGCGGGAAATTGCCGTGTTGAGCATTGCGATTTCTGCCGTCAAAAAAATTGCTCATCTGTATGTCAATCGCGCCATCTATTTCGGGAAAAACAACGAGATTTACGGCATTTAATGCCTGTATTTCAATTCGAGCAAACCAAATGATTTGCACTTATCGTTCAAATTATTTAGACAATAGACATGCGGTTCAAATCATATGACCGGTTGCATCTGTTTGGCGTGGTTGCCCGCCACCTCAGTTTTACCAGGGCCGCCGATGAGCTGAACCTGACGAAGGGCGCCGTCAGCTATCAGGTAAACCGGCTGGAAGATGAACTCGGGTTTCGGCTTTTTTCGCGCCTGCCGCGCGGCCTTTATCTGACGGAAAAAGGCCGCAGGCTGCTGCAGATTTCGCTGCCGGTATTGAGCGATCTGGAGCGCGAAATCTCAGATCTCCGGGACGAAAATCCGCGGCATGTGATCATCGGAATGTCGACTTATTTTGCTTCGCGCTGGCTTTCGCCGCGGCTGATGCGGTTCATTGCCGAACACCCGCAAACCGGGTTGCGCCTGCAGCCGATGATCAATCTTGAAGATGTGCAGAACCAGAATGTCGATATGGCCATTCGCTGGGGCAACGGTCAATGGAACGACATGGAAATCGAGCGTCTTTTTATCTGCCCGGCATTTCCGACTGCCGGCTGCGCCATCGCCGGGCGGGTCGAGACCGCCGGTGTGGCGGCTGTGTTGCCCGATGTGCCGCTGCTGCACGACCGCGATGGCAGCGAAACCTGGTCAAACTGGCACGATGTCGCCGGGTTGCCGTACCGGCCGGCGCGCGACGATCTCGTCATCCCGGATCCGAACGTGCGCGTCCAGGCGGTGATCGACGATCAGGGCGTGGCGCTGAACGACACGCTGGTGTCGACGGAAATGAACGCTGGCCAACTGGTCAGGATCTCCGACGTCGAGCTTGCCGACTTCGGCTATTTCCTGGCCTATCCAAAAGCCGCGCTCGATAGCTCGGGTATTTGTGCGTTTCGCGACTGGATCATGGCGGAAGCGGGATCGGATATGCCTTGAAATTCAAAGGCTGGTTATCGACGGATTATCATGGCGGACAATCGGAATCTGACCGGTTGTATTTTTTGTGAATGTGTCTTTTTTACAATAGGTAAATTGAACCTTCTGGCATAGGAATGAAGCCAACAAAAACAATTGGGGGTTTTGCATGTCCGGAAAATCAATTTTCGCTTGTCTGATCGGGGCTACATTTCTGTCAACTGCCTCTGCCAGAGCCGCCGATCTGAATTCGGATTCGCCTGCGCGTGCGATCGAAGATGAGACGTCACTTCTCATGGGTGGTGTTGCCAGCATCTATTTCGGGCATCTGGATTACGAGAGCGATGAAGTCGATATTCCAGATCCACAGACCCAGATCATTGGTGGCCGCGGCGCGGTGTCGATCCCGTTCATGGACGTGTTCAGCGTCCAGCTTGATCTGCTCGGCGAACATACGCTCGACAAAACGGGTGATAACGATCAGACGATCGGCGATCTGACCGCTGCTGCCCACTTGAGCTATCGCGATCCGTCGATGTTTCTTGTTGGCCTGTTTGGCGGCGGCGGACTGAGCGAAGACAATGGCGATGATGAGGAAGATATCACATTCTTCTTCGCCGGCGCCGAGGCGCAGGGCTATTGGGACAACTTCACTGCCTACGGCCAGGTCGGCTATCTCGACGGCGAAGAATTTTATCAGGAAATTCCCGAAAATGCCTGGTTTGGCCGTGGCGTGCTGAGTTATTATTACATGTCGAACACGAAAATATCCGGTGAACTGAGCTTCCTGTCAGGCGATCGCCCGAACGGCGCCGGTGGAAACGGGGAACTTGAGGTCTTTGGCTGGGGAGCGAAAGTCCAGCACCTCTTTGACGTACCGGTTCTGCCCGGGCCTGCCGGGATTTCCGTGGCCTATAACGGCTACAATTACGACGCGACAAACGAAAGCGATTCACCCGATGTTCACGAATTCAGGATCGGGTTTGATTTCCTCTTTGGGTCGCCGTCGCTGATCGACAATGACCGCCGCGCCGCCGGTCTCGACCTGGCGCCGATCAATCGCTGGATATCGACCTCCACGAATGAGATCGAATAGCGGCATCGACTGCCGTTATCGCAGAAACGAAGCACCGGTTTGCCGCGTAATCCAATCCGATTGTCCGTAATGTCCGGCAATCCGGACCTGCCTGCCGGGTTGTAAAACGCCCAGCCGGTTTTGGGATGAGTTTTGAAGGGTGTTCAGCATGCCGCCAAAACGAACACCGCTCGGCACACCGGATCAGGCGCTCTCCGCGCCGACCAGATCGCTGCCATAGGAATTGTCGATGATGCACATCCAGCCGTCGGCTGGATATTTCCGGAACACATAGGTTGCCTTGCGCTCTTCCGTCTGTGTCAGATCGGAGACCAGGCTGTTGGCCAGCACAAGGGCAGTATCGCCCGATTCCAGGATCGTTATGCCGTTCTGCCGGATGTCCATTGCCACGTCGCACTGTTCGGCGAACTCACGGCAGACGGCAATGATCTGTTCTCGTCCGACAACAGTGCGCCCGGGTTCGACAACCAGCACGGCGTCCTCGGCATAGAGATCAGACAGTATGTCCCAATTCTGCTCAGCCAGAGCCTTGTCGGCACTTTCGATTATTGTTTCGATGGCATGCTGCCCCATATCCACCCATCCTTATACTCAACGTTCAACACTTGTGGAGCAAGGCGGTTCAGGTTGATCCTTGCCCCGTCTCAGTGTTGCGAATCTGACAATGCGACGATCATACCGGGACGGACCGGCCTTGGGTATGTTGAAGACACACTTGCCCACTGTTGATGTGAAAAGATCCGGCCGTATTGCCGGAAAATGTCCGGCCATGGCGAGCGGGTTATTCGGGTCCGCGTTTTTCGCGCAAGACGAATAGAATTCGAATGAAAACAGCCGGTTCAACATTGCAGAAAAAGATTCTATGGTTCCGCAACGGACATTCGATCTGCTCTTTCAAAATCATAAATCGCATTGCCTGGAGGAATATACCGTGAGCCAGCCTGTCCATTCCGAGGCCTATCGGGGCGTCTTTCCGGTCGCGCCGACGCCGTTCACCGAAACCGGGGCGCTTGACCTTGACGGCCAGCGGCGAGTGCTCGATTGCATGATCGACCAGGGCGTCGACGGGATCTGCATTCTGGCCAATTATTCCGAACAGTTCCTGATCTCAGACGCCGAACGCGACACGCTGCTCGATCTGTGCCTGGCCCATATCGCCGGGAGGGTCCCGGTGATCGTCACCTGCAGCCATTTCTATACCGAGATCGTCGTTGAGCGGGCGAAACGCTCAGCAGGCGCCGGGGCGGCGATGATCATGCTGATGCCGCCCTATCACGGCGCGACGCTGAAGGGATCGGAGACCGGCACGTTCGAACAGTTCGCCCGGGTCAGCGATGCAGCCGCCATTCCGATCATGGTGCAGGATGCGCCACTATCCGGCGTTGAGCTTTCTGTGCCGTTTCTGGTGAAGATGGCGCGTGAAATCGAGCAGGTCTCCTATTTCAAGATCGAGACGCCGATGGCGGCGGCCAAGCTCAGGGCGCTGATTGAGGCCGGCGGCGATGCGATCGTCGGGCCGTTTGACGGCGAAGAGGCGATCACCCTGATGGCCGATCTCAATGCGGGTGCGACAGGCACGATGTCGAGCGCTCTGCTGCCGGATCTGATCAAGCCGGTCGTGCAATATCACCAAGCGGGCGACCCGGAGACTGCGGCGGAACATTATGCCGGCATCCTGCCGCTGATCAATTTCGAGAACCGCCAGTGCGGCCTGCGCGCCTGCAAGGTGGCGATGATGGAAGGCGGTGTGATCGGGTCTGATCATGTGCGCCATCCGATGCCGCCGCTGCATCCGGCAACACGCGAAGAATTGCTGCATCTGGCAAGGCCGCTCGACCTTGTGGCGATGACATGGGGGAAATGAGAATGGCGCCGGACACAATGACGTTATTGCCTGAAGATCATCATGATGCGCTGCTGGTCGGGCGGGTGTGGAACCCGACCGTCGAGGGGCCGTGTGTCGCGGTGTGCCGCCAGGGCGCACTTTATGACGTAACATCGAAGTCGACCCCGACGGTCAGCGCCGTTCTGGAACTGGATGACGCCGCAGGCTTTGTCCGCGACGCACCCGGCGAACTGATCGGGCCGGCGGACGCTGCTCTGGAGAATTCCGTACAAAGCCGTCGCGATCCGGCGCAGCCCTGGCTTCTCGCGCCGTGCGACCTGCAGGCGGTGAAAGCCTCCGGCGTGACCTTTGTCGTCAGCCTGCTGGAACGGGTGATCGAGGAGCGCGCCAAGGGCGATCCGAGCGGCGCCGCCGCGGCGCGGGCGGAGGTCATGCAGGTCATCGGCTCCGACCTTGGCGACCTGAAGCCCGGCTCGCCTGAAGCGATGCGGCTGAAGGAGCATCTGATCGCTGAGGGCATGTGGTCGCAATATCTGGAGGTCGGCATCGGACCGGATGCGGAGATTTTTACCAAGGCGCAACCGCTTTCAGCTGTCGGACCCGGCGCCGATATCGGCATCCTGCCGATTTCCAAATGGAACAATCCCGAGCCGGAAGTCGTGCTTGCCGTCTCCAGCGACGGCGCCATCAAGGGCGCGACGCTCGGCAACGATGTCAACCTGCGCGACATTGAAGGCCGCTCGGCGCTGCTTCTGGGCAAATGCAAGGACAATAATGCCAGCGCTTCGATCGGTCCGTTTATCCGCATTCTCGATTCCGGTTTCACCGAAGCCGATATCGGCAAACTGACGATCGATCTCAATGTCACCGGCGAAGACGGTTTTGTGCTCGAAGGGCACAGTCACATGTCGGAAATCAGCCGATCGCCGCGCGAGCTTGTCGACGCGGCGATCGGGCCGAACCATCAATATCCCGACGGCATGGTGCTTTATCTCGGCACCATGTTTGCTCCGGTTGAGGACCGGGGGGAGGCCGGTCTCGGATTTACCCACCATATCGGCGATATAGTGACGATCTCAAGCGAACGGCTCGGCGCGCTGCGCAATACAGTCCGGCATGCCAGCGACTGCGCACCCTGGACGTTCGGAACGTCACAATTGATGCGCAACCTCGCCGCGCGGGGCCTGCTTTGACGGGCGGTTTGTACGCATGCTGAGCGTTTTGTCGCGCCCGTGCCGGTGATCTGCCGCAGGCAGATGGCCCGTCATCCCACTTCATCAACCCGCACGGCCCGGCCCTCGGCGCGTGAAATATAGGCCGCTTCCGCCAGCATCAGGGCGCGCCGGCCATCTTCGAAGGTGACCTCAGTCGGCGTGCCGGCTTCGATCGCATCGACAAAGGCGCTGATTTCCGCGTTGAAGGATTGTTGGTAGCGCTCAATGAAGAAATGCAGGTAAGGCTCTGATACTTCGGTGCTTTTTGCCGTGTAGCGGCGCATTTCGTGCGGCTTGCGATTGTCGGACAGCACCATGCCGTCGCGCCCGAGCAATTCGATGCGCTGATCGTAGCCGTAGCTGGCGGTGCGGGAATTGTTGATGTGGCACATCTTGCCGTCGGCGGTGCGCATGATGATCATCGCCGTATCGACATCATCCAGTTCGCGCCCGAGCGCGGGATCGATAAGCGCGTCGGCCACCGCATAGACCTCGACCGGCTCGTCGTTCAGCATGTAGCGGGCCAGGTCGAAATCGTGGATCGTCATGTCGCGCAGCAGTCCGCCGGCGCTTTCGATATAGGAACGCGGCGGCATGCCGGGATCGCGCGAGGTGATGATGACCTGGTGCAGATCGCCGATCTCGCCGTCGAGCATGGCCTGGCGGGCGGCGCGGTGGCCGGGATCGAACCGTCGGTTGAAGCCGATCTGCACCGGCACATCGGAGCCGGCGATGGCGGCCGCGCAGCGGTTGACGCGCTCAAGCGACAGGTCGATCGGTTTTTCGCACAACACGGCCTTGCCTGCGGCGACCGCCGCCTCGATCAGATCGGCATGGGTGTCTGTGGTGGTGGCGACAAGCACGGCGTCGATACCGCTGTCTGACAGTGCATCGTCGACAGAAGCCGCGATCTTGCAGCCGAATTTCCCGGCAACGGCTTCAGCCGAAGGCGCATGGACATCGAAAACGGCGGCCAGTTCTGCCTTTTCGTGCCGGTGGATGTTTTCCGCATGCATGGCGCCGATGCGCCCGCAGCCCAGTACGGCGATTTTCCTGACCATATCCGTTTCCTCGATTGTTTATGTGTTTCCGGTCTCTTCATAGAATCGGGCAACGCCATTGCAAAGATGATTGTGTCGCCATAATCCTTGTTCATCAGGACGAAACGATCCGTGTAAAGAGGGTGGAGTTGATGTCGGGCAAAACAATCCGTTTGACCATGGCGCAGGCCGTAGTTCGTTATCTGTGCAACCAGTTCACGATGATTGATGGCAGGAAAGAGCCGCTGTTTGCCGGCGCGTTCGGCATTTTCGGTCATGGCAATGTGACCTGCCTGGCGGAAGCGCTTGAGGCGGCACAGGACAAGCTGCCGACCTGGCGCGGCCAGAACGAACAATCGATGGCGCTGGCGGCGATCGCCTACGGCAAGGCGAAAAGGCGCCGCCAGATCATGATCGCCACTTCGTCGATCGGTCCTGGCGCGATGAACTTCATGACCGCCGCCGGCGTGGCCCATGCCAACCGGCTGCCGATCCTGTTCCTGTCGGGTGACATATTCGCCAACCGGCGGCCCGATCCGGTGCTGCAGCAGGTGGAGCATTTCAACAATCCGGCGATGAGCGTCAACGACGCCTTCAAGGCGGTGACCCGCTACTGGGACCGGATCACCCATCCCGAACAGATCATTTCATCATTGCCGCAGGCGATTGCCGCAATGCTCGATCCGGCC
This sequence comes from uncultured Afifella sp., assembly GCA_947259045.1. GTDB lineage: Bacteria > Pseudomonadota > Alphaproteobacteria > Rhizobiales > Afifellaceae > CAMYKZ01. The sequence goes on along the minus strand of CAMYKZ010000067.1, from coordinate 2,228 downwards.
GATTGCGGCCCGGCCTTTATCGGCCTGTGCCAGGACACCCAGGAGATCGCCTTCGATTATCCGGCGGTCTTCTTTGAGCCGAAGGTGCACGCCGTGCCGCGGCCGCGCCCGGACCGGGACCGTGTCGCCGAAGCGGCGGCGGCGCTGAAAGGCGCAAAAAAGCCGATGATCATTTCCGGCGGCGGCGTGCGTTATTCGCTGGCGGAAGATGCGGTGGCGAAACTGGCCGAACGCGGCATTCCGGTGGCCGAAACCATTGCCGGCAAGGGCGCTTTCACGCACCACCATCCGGCCCATATCGGGCCGATGGGCGTGATCGGTTCATCCTCGGCCAACGCGCTGGCGGGCGAGGCGGATGTGATCCTGGCAATCGGCACGCGGCTGCAGGATTTCACCACCGGCTCCTGGTCGGCCTTTGCCGAAGACGCGCAGATCATATCGATCAATGCGGCGCGGTTCGATGCGGTCAAACACCGGGCGATTGCCGTTGTCGGCGATGCGCGCGAGAGCGTGAGCGAGCTTGACGCGGCGCTTGGCGGCTGGTCGGTTGACGCGTCCTGGATGGAAAAGGGCAGGGCCGAATTCGCCGCCTGGAACGAGACCCTGGACGAACTGCAGAAGCCGACCAATGCGGAACTGCCCAGTTATGCCCAGGTTGTCGGCCTGGTGAACCGCAAGGCGGGCGACCGCGACCTGATCCTGACCGCCGCCGGCGGCCTGCCGGGCGAAGTGACGAAGGGCTGGAAGATCAAGGATCCGGGCACATTCGACTGCGAGTTCGGCTTTTCCTGCATGGGTTACGAAGTGGCCGGCGGCTGGGGTGCGGCGATGGCCGATCCGGACCGCGACGTCATTGTCATGTCCGGCGACGGTTCGTACCTGATGATGAATTCCGACATTTATTCCACCGTGCTGACCGGCCACAAGATGATTGTATTGGTCTGCGACAATGGCGGATTTGCCGTCATCAATCGGCTGCAGAATTTCAAGGGCGGCGCCTCGTTCAACAATCTGATCAAGGACAGCCGGGTGAAGGAACCGTTTGCCGTCGATTTCTGCAAACATGCGGAATCGATGGGCGCGCTGGCCCGCCATGTGGAAAGCCTGGCCGATCTGGAGCAGGCGTTCGACTGGGCCAAGACCACCGATCGCACGACACTGATCTCCATCAACACCGACGCCCATACCTGGACGCCGGGCGATGCCTGGTGGGATGTCGGCGTGCCGGAAGTGAGCGAGCGGGCGGAGGTCAATCAGGCCCGGGCCGACCATGATAAGGGCCGCAAGACCCAGCGTATCGGCGTCTGAGGGGAGCAGGAATTATGGAAGCAAAACTGGGTATTGCGCCGATCGGCTGGACCAATGACGACCTGCCGGAACTGGGCGGCGATATCTCCCTGGAAACCTGCCTGGCCGATGCACAGGCGGCCGGATACAGCGGAGTTGAGCGCGGCGGCAAATTTCCCGAAACCTCAGGCGAGATGCTGGAAGTTCTGGGCCGCTACGATCTGCAGCTTGTTACCGGCTGGTACTCCGGCACGGTGCTCGACACCGAGCTGGAAGCGGAGAAGGACAAAGCGCGCGAACAGATCGACCTGTTCAAGGCGGTCGGCTGTGTCTGCCTGGTCTATGGCGAGACGGCCGGCACCAAACAGAACATCCGTAACGCGCCGCTCGATACCAGGCGCGTGCTCTCCGATGACCAGATCGCCGATTATGGCCGCCGGCTGACGGCGTTTGCGGAATTCTGCGCCGAGGAGAAAATGCCGCTGGCGTTTCACCACCATATGGCGACGGCGATCGAGAGCGAGCAAGATCTCGACACGCTGATGGCCCATACCGGCGAGGCGGTCGGCCTGCTCTACGATGCCGGGCACATGGCCTTTGCCGGCGGCGACATCCTGCGGGTGATCGACAATCACGGCCCGCGCATCGTGCATGTGCACACGAAAGACGTGCGGGGCGATGTCATCAACGCGCTCGACCGCAGTTCGGAATCGTTCCTCGACGCGGTGATCAAGGGCGCCTTCACCGTGCCCGGCGACGGATCGATCGACTTCGACGCCGTGGTGCAGCGGCTGGCTGATACCGGTTATGAGGGCTGGTTCATCGTCGAAGCCGAGCAGGATCCGGTAAAAGCGCCGCCGGCGGAATATGCCAGGATCGGCTATGAGGCGCTGGTCGGGTCGCTGGGCAAGGCGGGGTATGAGATTGTGCGGTGAGAATGG
>CAMYKZ010000066.1 GCA_947259045.1 uncultured Afifella sp. | reverse complement strand
TCGACACCCTTTAAAAGACTGGAATTTGAATTTCTGAAAACGGATCTCTCGTCCAAATTCCAGACATTGGCATTTGATCTGACACCAACCGAGGCCGGGACCCACATCGATATGACCTCGCGGGTCCGGGTAACAGGACTGTTTGCGATTTTCTTTTTCCGGCGCCAATTCAGAAGATATCTGGATAAACTGGAAACTCTGGCGGACTGGGCTTAGATATCGCTTTCTGCAATGCTTCGGTTGCGTTGTTCCGGCGCACGCTGGAGAAACGCCGTCATCAGAGCGTTCACCCGATCAGGCTGGTCCATATTGGCATTGTGCGATGCCTGCGGGATGGCGTGCATGTCGGCGTCCATCCGTGCCGCCCAGCGGCGCGCCAGGTAAATGGTCAGGCCGAGGGCGAGAAAGTCGCGTGTCCCGCAGATCATCAGGACAGGCGGTTTAGACCTGCCGGCCGGCGCCGGATAGGGCCCGGCCTCCAGCGTGCCGGCGATTTCACCGACGATCCGAGACAGGGCGGGCCGGTCGAATGCGCGCAGGCGGGTCTCGATATAGAGCCGGGTCCCGGGCCGGCTGCCGGCCGCCAGCGCGATCAGGCGGTTGACCGGCGCCCGCGGTGCGAACCGGATCATCCCGGCAACCAGCAGGAACGGCAGCCACTTCAGCCGGTAAAGCGGCGCCGTCAGCGGCACGGAGCCGATCAGCGTCAGGCTCGTTGCAAGCTCCGGCCTGTCACGCATCAGCAACTGGCAGATGATGCCGCCCATCGACTGGCCGACCAGATGGCAGGACGTGACCTTTTCATGCTCAAGAATGTCCGTGACGCACCGACACGCCGCCGGCATGGAAAACGCCAGCTCGCGGCTTGCGCCGTGGCCGGGAAGATCGATCGCCAGAACGTGAAACCGGCCTTTGAAAGCGGCGATCTGGCTGGCGAACATGTCGGCATTCATGCAGGCCCCGAAGCGGCGATCTGGCTGGCGAACATGTCGGCATTCATGCAGGCCCCGTGCAGCATGACGATGACCGGGTTCTGACGGTTTCCTGCCGACATGTATGCCGGCCTGCCGCCGGAAGCCTCATGCCGCTCCATCGCCGCCCGGACTCCGCCGATCAGGCATTGCCGATCAGAATGCCGGCTGCAAACACCAGCGAGCCGCCGAGCACGATCTGGGCGGCGGCGCGCAGGAACGGCGTGTCCATGTAGCGGTTCTGGATCCAGGCGATCGCCCACAATTCCAACACCACGACGACAATGGCGATCGAGGTGGCGGTCCAGAAATCCGTGATCAGGTAGGGCAGCGCATGGCCGAGGCCGCCGACTGCCGTCATCACGCCCGATGCAATGCCGCGCTTGATCGGCGAGCCGCGTCCGGTCAGCTGGCCGTCATCGGACAGGGCTTCGGTGAAACCCATGGAAATGCCGGCGCCGATGGCCGCAGCCAGGCCGACAAGGAAGGTTTGCCACGTGTCGTGGGTGGCAAAAGCGGCGGCGAAAACCGGCGCCAGTGTCGATACCGAACCGTCCATCAGCCCGGCCAGGCCCGGCTGCACCCAGGTCAGCAGGAACTTGCGGTGCGCCGCCTGGTCTTCTTCGCTGCGGGCGCCATCGTCCAGATGGCTGTCTTCCAGCTGTTCGGCGGTCTTGATATGGCCGGCTTCGGCGGCGGCGAGATCGCCAAGCAGTTTGCGGATATCGGCGTCGCCCGTGCGCTGCGCCGCCTTGAGATAAAAATTGGCCGCTTCGCTTTCCATGCCGGCGGCTTCCTGGCGGATGCGATCCAGCCCGAGATTCTCCACCAGCCAGACCGGCCTGCGCTGGTAGAAGCCTGCGACATGCTCACGCCGGATCACCGGGATCACATCCCCGAAGCGCTGTTTGTGCATGTCGATCAGCCGCCGCCGGTGTTCATCCTCTTCGGCGGCCATTTCGTCGAACACAGCGGCGCTGGCTGGATAATCGGCGCGCAGCTTTTCTGCGTAGACTGCATATATCCGCCCATCTTCCTCTTCGGACGAGATGGCGAGCGCCAGAATTTCCTGCTCCGAAAGGTCGGAAAACCGGCGGGTCTTGCCAAAAGTGCGCATCAGCATGGGGGAATCTCCACGAATCTCCACGGGCGATAAGAGTGCAAGACCTAATGATACCACCCGATTCGATCAACCATCTGTTAACCAACCGCCCCGATTGGCTGTCCGCTGAGCCGATAGCAGAGCTGACATCAATGGTTCCGAAACCATGTTTGGCTAATTCCGGATGGTCTGCCGCGCGAATGCAGCGCGAATAAAGGCGGCTGCGATGTGCTTTGCCGCGTTCCGGTTTGCCGGCCGGCAGAGGCGCCGCAACACCAGGGGGACTTATGGAACTGTTCGACGCGCTGATCACCGAAGTGTCCCGGCCGGTCTACGAAGTCACCATGTTCGGCGTGCGGTTTTCCTGGCTGTTCCTGCTGTCTGCCGCAATCATTGCCATGCTGGTCTATCGCAGCAATGCAGCCGCCGAGATCGCGCAGAAACCGTGGTCGTTGAAGGAAGCCCTGAAGGCGACCTTTCCGCGCAAGGTGTTCCTGCATCCCTCCGCGCTGCTCGATTACCGCTACGCGATCGTCAATTATGTTCTGCAGGTCGCAGCCTTCGGCGCTTTGATGCTGGGGGTCACGCAGGTCGCCCAGGGGGTGATCGGGCTTTTGACCCTGCTGCTCGGACCGATGCCGGCGGAAGCCGCAGCCCCCGGCCTGGCCATGAGCGCCCTGTTCGGTTTGCTGATTCTGCTGGCGCTCGACGGCGGGCTGTTTTTCGCCCACTGGCTGATGCACATGGTGCCGGTTCTGTGGGAATTCCATAAAGTGCACCATTCCGCGGAAGTGCTGACACCGGTCACGGTGTTGCGCATGCATCCGATCGACATGATCATCAACAGCATCGTCACCTCGGTTCTGATCGGCACCGTGAACGGCGTTTTCTTCTATGCCTATTCCGGTCCGGTTGCCGAATTGTGGCTGTTCGGATCCAACGCGGCGGTGTTCGTGTTTTTCTTCTTCGGGTACCATCTGCGCCATTCCCATGTCTGGGTGATGTTTCCCAAAGGCATTCGCGAATTCATCAGCAGCCCGGCGCTGCATCTGATCCACCACAGCAGCGACCCGAAACATTTCGACCGCAATTTCGGCCGTATCTTCGTGTTCTGGGACCGGCTGGCAAAATCGCTCTACATGCCGCGTGAACGGGAGGAACTGGTGTTCGGCATCGGCGGCGACGAGGATGGCAGGTTCGACAGCGTCTATAATCTCTACGTGCTGCCTTTTCTTCATGCAGCCCGCCATTTCCGGCGCGCCAGCACAGATGCCGACGCGGTCGTAGCGCCCGCCGGCCAGGTGCCTGAGCCGGCCGCCCAACCCGCCGACATGCCTGCCGACCTGGCCGACGCGGAGGCCAAAAGCGCCTGAACTCGCCAGAAGCACAGAATCGCCAGCCGTCAAGGATTGCTTAGCCATCTTGGCGTAAACCAAAGTCATGCAACCGGACTGGTCTGAAATCGCGCTGCAGCCGCTTTATGTCTTCCACGCCTTCCTGTTCAGCGGGTATGCGCGGCATTTCTGGCTCTACACGATCTGCGGCATCGCCATGGGTTATGTCGTGCACCGCCTGTCCGGCGACAAAACGCCGTTTCACCGGGTGCTTTTTGCCCGCAATGTCTGGCTCAGCCGGTCCGCGCTCAACGATTACGGTATCGCCGTCATCAACCCGTTCATCCAGTTTCTCGCTCTGACCTGGGTCGTCAGCCATTTCGCCGCGCTGATGCAGGCCGGTTTCGCGCTGATCGAGGCCGCCGGCGTGACCGGCAAGGTGATCGGTCACGATACGATTCTCGTCAGCGCGCTGCTGACGCTGACGCTTTTTGTCGTCGACGATTTTCTGCGCTGGGGGCTGCATTACATTGAACACAAGGTCCCGGTCCTGTGGGAGTTCCACAAGGTCCACCACACCGCCGAAGTGCTCAACTTCATCACCGCGGAACGGTTTCATCCGGTCGAAATGCTGTTTCTCGGCATCGGTTTTGCCATTGGCGCCACCCTCGTCAACGGCACATTCATCCTGTTTTTCGGCGATACGCTGACGGTGGGCGCGGTCGCCGGCGCCAACGTCATCTTTGTCGCCTTCAACGTCATTGGCGGCGTGTTGCGCCATTCGCCGGTCTGGGTGTCGTTCGGGCCGCGGCTGGAACGCTGGCTGATCAGCCCGGCCATGCATCAGATCCACCATTCCAGCGACCCGCGTCATTATGACAGCAATCTCGGCGGTGCGCTGGCGGTCTGGGACCGGATGTTCGGAACTTTGTATATTCCGCAGGGCCGCGAAGAGATCAGCTACGGTATCGGCGCTGAAAACAGCGAATATGACAGCCTGACGGCGCTTTATGCCCTGCCGTTCGTCAAGGCGGCAAAGCGGCTGGCCGGCCGGGACCGCGCACAAGGTCGTGCAAAACCCTTCAAGTCAAAGTGACATTGCGTCATAATGGCGGCTCTTGATCGTCATTCCGTCACCCGCGATCTTTATGCAAAGACCGGCGGCGGAATCGCCGGCAGAGGGAGTTGGAGCCGGATGAGCGAACAGGTTGACCCGCTACTTGACAGGATCGGCAACTGGCTTGCGCGCCGGCTGCAGACCACCAGTTCCGGTTATGAACCCTACACGCCGTCCGATCCTGAGACGTTGCGCACGGTCATGAAGCCCGGCGACATCCTGCTCGTCGACGGCAATCAGTATATTTCCAAGGTGATCAAATATCTGACCAACTCCACATGGTCGCATGCTGCGATCTATGTCAGCGGAATACCGGGCCGCAAAACGCCCGACGGCGAGGATCATGTCCTGATCGAGGTCAATCTCGGCGAAGGCTGTGTCAGCAAGCCGTTGTCGAAATACACCACCTACAATACCCGCATCTGCCGCCCGGTCGGGCTCAGCGGGCCGGACCGTCTTGCCGTTGTACGTTACATGACCGACAGGCTCGGCCTGAAATACGACCTGAAGAATATTTTCGACATGCTGCGCTATTTCATACCCATACCGCTGCCGCAGCGTCTCAGGCGGCGGGCGATCGCCTTTGGCTCCGGCGACCCGACCAGGGCGATCTGCTCAACGCTGATTGCCGAGGCGTTCCAGTCGGTCGGTTATCCGATCCTGCCGAGTATCGAACAGGACCAGCGCCACGACCCGGCCGCCCGGCGGGCGCGGCGGGAGATCTACCATATCCGCCATCATTCGCTGTTCGCGCCACGCGATTTCGACCTGTCGCCGTTTTTTGCCATCGTCAAACCGACGCTGGAGCGCGGCTTCGATTACAAGGGCATCACCTGGCATCAGCCCGATGTGGCGGAAACCGACGACGAAGAAACCGCCAAAGAGGCCGACGCCGGATCGATCGGGTCTGACGGCTCGGCCGAACCGGCTGCATAACGGCGCAATTGCCGAAACAGGCAGGCCGCCAGCCCGAGGATCAGAAGCGGCGCCAGCGGCATGCCGCCGGTGACCAGCACGATATTGAGAAACGGCAGCGCCAGGATCGTCAGGGCAAGGATATCGGTGACCGGGTCGGCGATTGCTTTTCCCCGGCGAATATGAAGCCGCAGATAGAGCCGCAAATAAAGCCAGAGGCAGACGAAACTCAGCGCCGGCAGATCGTAGATCATCAGATAGGGCGATGCGAGATAGCTGCAGGTTATGATCAGGCAGGCCTTGAGATCGGCCGGTCCGCGCGTCCGGGCGGCAAAAGCCGCCCCGGCCATGGCGATGACGACAAACACGGACTGTACCGAAGCGGCGAGGCCGGGGCCGGCGCCGAGCACCCGGGCGCTGGCATGGCCGCTGAGCTGCAGGTCTAGAAAGGTCTGGTCGCGGGTCGACAGCATTTCGCCCTGCGAGCCGGCCAGGCCGGAGAACCAGGCCGACCAGGGGTGCAGGCCGAACAGGAGAACGGAGAGACCGGCGAGCGCGGCAAAGGCGGCCAGAGCCGAGGCGATTGTCCGCCATTGCCGTCCGGCAAGCAGTGCCGCCGGCACGGCCAGCCCGAATTGCGGCTTGATCGTCAGCAGGCCGAGCAGACCTCCCGAGCGCACCGGCTGGCGGCCGAAAAGCGCGAATGCGCCGACCAGCAGCGCCGATGTCAGAAATCCGTTCTGGCCGAACAGAAAATTCACCAGCATTGCCGGCGAGGCCAGAAGCAGCCAGATGATCAGCCTGTTGCTCATACCCAGGCCTGTGCTCTGACCGATGTCATTTCGAATTACCTGCCGGCAGGCCGCCAGAAACAATGCCAGCGTGGAAAGCGAAAAGGCCAGCCACGAAACGAAGTAGGGCAGCATGGCAAACGGCGTGATCAGCACCAGCCAGTGCGGCGGATAGAGCCAGCGGAAACCGGTGCTTGGAACGTCGAACGTGCTGGAGATGGCGGCGTTGAAGGCAATCGGATCGAACAATTGCGCGGCTTCGCCCGACAGCGCCATCTGCCCTGCAACCCAGAACGTCTTGTAATCGCCGCCAAGCATGCCGCCATCGGCCAGCATCAGCCCGCCGGCCCCGGCGGTCAGCCCGCCGGCCGCCAGAACCGTCATGGCATAACCGCGCGGAAAACCGGCCAGGCAGACGGCAAAGACGACGAGCAGCCAGAAAATCCGGTTGCGGACGAGGTTTGCGGGCGAAAACATCATCCGCCTGCGGTAGCAGAACCGGGCTAAATGTTGGTTAAGCATGCAATATCCGCGTGGCTGCGGATGACCGCAGCAAGCCGCGCCGCATTTGCCGCTTTGCAGTGCAGCAATCCGGTGTTAGATGCGGCTCATGACAATCAAACTCGACCATATCCGCAATTTCTCCATCGTCGCCCATATCGACCATGGCAAATCGACGCTGGCCGACCGGCTGATCCAGGCGACCGGCGGCCTGAGCCAGCGCGAGATGAAGGAGCAGGTGCTCGACAGCATGGATATCGAGCGCGAGCGCGGCATCACCATCAAGGCCCAGACGGTCAATCTGCAATACAAGGCGAAGGACGGCGAGACCTATTCGCTCAACCTGATCGACACGCCGGGCCATGTGGATTTCGCCTATGAGGTCAACCGGTCGCTTGCCGCCTGCGAGGGCTCTCTGCTGGTGGTCGATGCCTCCCAGGGCGTGGAGGCGCAGACGCTCGCCAATGTCTATCATGCGATCGAGGTCGACCACGAGATCGTGCCGGTGCTGAACAAGATCGACCTGCCGGCGGCAGAGCCGGACCGGGTCAGGGCGCAGATCGAAGACGTCATCGGCCTGGATGCGTCCGATGCGGTGGAAATTTCCGCCAAGACCGGGCTTGGCATCGAAGACGTGCTGGAGGCGATCGTCACCCGCCTGCCGTCACCGGAAAAGGGCCGCTGGGGCGGCGACGCCGCTGCGCCGCTCAAGGCCATGTTGGTGGATTCCTGGTACGACGCCTATCTCGGCGTCGTCGTTCTGGTGCGCATCATCGACGGTCATCTGAAAAAGGGCCAGGCGATCCGCATGATGGGAACCGATGCCCGTTACGATGTCGACCGGGTCGGCATCTTTACGCCGAAAATGATCGATACCGGCGAGCTTGGCCCCGGCGAAATCGGCTTTCTGACCGCCTCAATCAAGGAGGTCGCCGATACCCGTGTCGGCGATACCATAACCGGCGACAAGATCCGGACCGCCAAGGCGCTGCCGGGTTTCCAGCCGGCCCAGCCGGTGGTCTTCTGCGGCCTGTTTCCGGTCGATGCCGCCGATTTCGACGATTTGCGCGCCGCCATGGGCCGGCTGCGCCTGAACGACGCCAGTTTCTCCTTCGAGATGGAATCCTCCGCCGCCCTCGGTTTCGGCTTCCGTTGCGGTTTTCTCGGCCTCCTGCATCTGGAAATCATCCAGGAGCGGCTCAGCAGAGAATTCGATCTGGAACTGATCGCCACCGCGCCCTCGGTGATCTACGAAATTTCCCTGTCCGACGGCACCGCGATCGAATTGCACAATCCGGCCGACATGCCCGACGTGGTCAAGATCCGCGAAATCCGCGAGCCGTGGATCCGCGCCACCATCCTGACGCCGGACGAATATCTCGGTGCGGTGCTGAAGATCTGCCAGGAACGGCGCGGCCTGCAGGTCGATCTCTCCTATGTCGGCTCGCGCGCCATGGTGCAGTACGACCTGCCGCTGAACGAAGTGGTGTTCGATTTCTACGACCGGCTGAAATCGATTTCCAAGGGTTATGCCTCGTTCGATTATAGTATCACCGGCCATAAAACCGGCGATCTGGTCAAGATGTCGATCATGGTCAACGGCGAGCCGGTCGATGCGCTGTCGATGCTGGTGCATCGCGGCCAGGCGGAATATCGCGGCCGCATCATGTGCGAAAAGCTGAAAGAGCTGATCCCGCGGCACCTGTTCAAGATCCCGATCCAGGCGGCCATCGGCGGCAAGGTGATCGCGCGCGAAACCATTTCCGCGATGCGCAAGGACGTGACGGCGAAATGTTACGGCGGCGACGTCACCCGCAAGCGCAAGCTGCTCGACAAGCAGAAGGCCGGCAAGAAGAAGATGCGCCAGTTCGGCAAGGTCGACATTCCCCAGGAGGCGTTCATCGCCGCGCTGAAGATGGGCGACGAGTAGGGACACTTCCTTGCAGTGTCATCCCGCACGCATCGCAGCACAAAGTGATGCTATGCGGATGCGGGATCCATTGTCTGCAATCATCAACCGATCCCGGGTCTGCTGAAGGCGATATTGCAACTCTTGTGCTCGATCAGCGCGATGCTGAAACTGGCATGCTTGTCGATACCGCGCCTGTCGCTTCGTCCGTGAAGGACGCGCACCGTCATCTTGCTTCGTTCAGACCATTGAAGCCGCCGTCTCGGCAGAACCCCGCCGTTTCCGCCACGTCTGCCGTCACCGCTTGGCGATGGCGCGCACGCGGTCGATGGCGCGGCTGCGGCCGGCCGGGTCGGCGATGCGGGTGAACTGCCGCACCAGCACCAGCATTTCGCCGATGGTCGGCTGGTCCGGAGCGGGCGCCGTTGCCGCCGCGCCGCCGTATTCTGGTTTCCGGCCGTCCCGGTCCGGTGGCAAGGCGGCGTGGACGATCTGCCAGAAATGCTCGTCGCCATGGCGGGCGTCGGCGCGGGCGGTAACGGCGTTGATCAGGGCCGCCGATGCTGCATCGGCGCCGTAGGTTTCAACCAGCAGGGCGGCGGTCTTTTCCGGCGCGACCCGGCCCGCAAAGACGTTCCTGTCGGATGTTTTCACGGCCATGCCGCCCCCTCCCATGTCATGCGCCCCGGCGGCCAGCCCCCGGACAACCCGCGAAGGACAGCGCGCGAACGACAGCCCGCGGACAAGCGCACGCCGTTCCGAAAGCACGCGCGGCGGCGCTGCCCGCCATGGCGCGGCGGGGCGGGATCGTGCTAAGGCATGGCGAACCATGACCTGACTCGCGGGGAGCCCGGTTGCGGTCAGGTGCGGGCGGGCGTTGCGAACATCCGTGCGCGCCGCTGATTTTGCCGTGCGCGGACATGATGTCTGTCTGCGTCCGGCGGAGTTGTTCGATCGAGGCCACTTCTAACCCAGCGGTTGCATATTGTCAAACAAAAATTACGACCTAAGATTTTATGAAACTAACGCCTGAGCAAAGCCGGGCGGCACGGGGCCTGCTGAAGTTGCCACGGTCTGCTGTGTCGAAGTCCGCCCATATCGGCGTAATGACGCTTATCGAGTTCGAATCCCGCGCGAGAACGCCGACTTATAATAACCGCAAGGCCATTCGCGAGGCGCTGGAGGCGGCGGGCGTGGAATTCATCGCCGCTGATGCCAGCGGCGGGCCGGGCGCACGGCTGCGCACCGCGCAGGCGGACACCTCAGCCGCGCCGTCGCTGGAACAGGTTCGCGCCGGGCGCATGATGGCCGGCCTGTCGCAGCAGCAACTCGCCGATGCCGCCGGGCTCGGCCGCTCCACCGTCGCCGACTATGAGCGCGGCGCCCGGACACCGAACGCGGAAAACCTGGCCACGCTGCGCAAGACGCTGGAGGATGCCGGCATCGCCTTCATCGCCGCCAATGGCGGCGGGCCGGGCGTGCGCCGGAAGGCGGAGCCGGAGGCGGGCTGAGCCGGGCCCCGGCAATCACCCCTGTCTGCCGGTAAACACCATCTCGAACATCACCTCGTTGGAATAGATCGGGTAGCCGATCTGCATGTCGTAGGGCGCGCGGCGGATCTTGCCGGTCACGTTGAAGGTGATCCGCCGGCCATTGTGCTCCACCAGTTTGATATCGAAGCTGGCCGGCTTGTCGATGCCGCGGGCGTTGAGCAGGCCGTCGAGGCGGGCCGTATCGTCGCCGGTTCGGGTAACCTTCGTGGTGCGGAAGGTCACCGGCGGCTTGCGCTCGGCGTCGAACACCGCCTTGCCGCGGATGAAGGCGTCGACGCGCTCAGTGCCCGTATCGACGCTGCCCGGATCAACGGAGATGGTCACCTTGGAACGGCTGATGTCGCGGCCGTTGATTTCAAACGAGCCGCTGAACGCCTTGAACACGCCTGAAATGCCGCCGCCGCCGACCTGCGAGACCGAAAAACCGATTTTCGAGCGCGACGGTTCGATGACATAATTCCCGGCAGCCTGCTCCAACGCCGCATCGGCGCGGGCCGCCGGCGCGGCGAAAAGCACGGCGGCCATTACGACAAACAGTGCGGTCATGCGTCTCGGGCGGTTCAAATTGCTCTCCTCGGCGCCAAAAGCGGCGCTGCAACATACAGATGTTCCAGATATACGTACGGCCGCGCCGGATTATTCCAATATTCATGTTCACATTGCCGCGACCTGGGCCGCGACCTGGGCCGCGACCTGGGCCGCGATCCGGGCCGCGATCTGCACGACACGGCCGCTTGATTGACCCGGCCTGGTTCTCAAGACCGCCGCACCGGCCGGACCATCCGCGAGATCAGCCCGTCGCGCAGCACGAATTCGTGCCTCAGCGCCGCACCGATATGGATCAGCGCCACCAGCAGGACGAGTTTGGCAAGGCTTTCGTGAACAAAGGCCCAGACGGTTTCCGCCGCTTCGCTGGCCGGAACCGGCAGATGCGGGATGACGACGAGATAATAGGCGAAGGTCGGGATGTTCAGCGGTGAGGCGGAAACCAGCGCCCAGCCGGTCAGCGGCACGATGAGCAGCCCGGCATAGAGAAAAATATGGGCTGCCCGGGCGGCGCGCTTCTCCCAGGCCGGCATCGCCGCCGGCAATGCGGGCGCCATGCCGGCGAGCCGCCAGCACAGCCGCAGGGCGGCCAGCGTCAGGATAGTGAGGCCGATGCTCTTGTGCCACTGATAGGTGGCGAAGGCGGACGGATCGTCGACCGGCAGATCGGACATGTAAAAACCAAGCGCCGCCTGGCCGAGAAACAAAAGCCCGATCAGCCAGTGAAAGACGATGGCGATCAGGCCGTATCCGGTTTCGCTATTGCGCAGCACGGGCTTCGCCTCTTATGAATCGGGTGAAAAGCATAGGACGAATGCCATGAAGCTCAAATCCCTCGATCACATTTTGCTGCTGGCCGACAATCTGGAAGCGACAAAGGATTTTTATGTCGACGTGATCGGCCTGACGGCCGGCAAGCGCCCCGATTTCAGATTTCCCGGTTACTGGCTCTATGCCGGCGACCGCGCCTGTATCCATCTGGCGGAACGGCGCAACAAAGCCGGTGGCGCAGGCGGCGACACGTTCGGTGGGCGCGGGTCCACCGGCCCGATCGACCATGTCGCGTTTGCCGTCGACGGTTTCGACAGCGCCAAGGCCGGCTTTGACCGCCGCGGCATCGCCTACGAGCACAAGAAAGTGCCCGGCGCGCCGTTACAGCAATTGTTCATCAAGGATCCGAACGGCGTCTCCATCGAGTTGAATTTCCCCGCCTGAGCGCCGCCCGCGCCATATCGTTGGCTTATTCCGCTGCCTGTTTCTGATCGGTGTAACCCTCCAGCGCGCCGTCGATCACATAACGCAGGATCTTCACCACCTGATCGGGTGATTCCGCCACGGCCAGCGCCGCCGCGTCCACTTCCTTCAAAGCGTGGGCGTGATCGGGCCCGTGCATGATGATCACAGGTTTGCCGAGCGCGCTGGCGTAACCGGCGTCGAAGGCGGCGTTCCATTGTTTGTACTTCTCGCCGAAGCGCACGACGACGACATCGGCCTTGTCGATCAGCGTGCGGGTGCGGATGGCGTTGACCTGCGCGCCCTTGTGGTCGTGCCAGAATTTTTCCGTCTCGCCGCCCAGGATCGCCACGCCACAATCATCGGAGGCTTCGTGGTGGGTCACCGGCGCGGAGAACCGCACCGGCAGTGCGGCATCCTTTGCGCCTGCAATGATCTGCTCGCGCCAGTCGGTATGGATTTCTCCGGACAGGTAAATTCGCCAATTGTCGCTCATGATCTGCTCCCTTGATCTGTTCGCCCCATGAGTAGGCGAAAGCGGCCTGCCTGCGCAACCGGCCTGTGCAACCGGCTGCGTTATGATTGACGCCTGCCGGCAGCGGCCCGGCGGCATATGATTAACATTGCGGGCACACTTGTTTACTGCTCAGCAAGAGAGATTAGAATTTCAGGCAAATGCCGGTAGAATGCGCCTCGGTATCTGGAGTTCAATTGCCCATGGCGATACTTGCCGCATTATTGTGCCTGTCACGGACACTGACGTTGTTGGAACAACCGGCAAGCAGGATTGGGCGGCGATTTGTCATCGCCTGGCTTGCAGTCGCCATGTCGCTTGGTGCAGTCCACGCCCAGGAGCAGCCAGGCCAGCCGGCCCTCACGCCGGAAGCGAAGCCGCAAATGCTGATTGCCAAGCCGAAGTCCAATCCGCTGATCCCAAGGCCGAGACCCGATCCGGACACGATCGGAGTGGACCAGCCGTCCGCGGGCGCCGCCGGTCCGGCGGTTGCGGTGCAGGCTGAAGAACCCGGCACGGATGAAGAGGCCTGCCAGTGGCGGCTGCGGGCGCTCGGCGTGTCTTTTGAGCCGCTGCCAGCCGATGGTATCGACGCCCGCTGTGACGGCAAGGCGCTGCTGGCCATCCGCGAGCTTGCGCCGGAAATCTCCGTCGAACCGGAAGCCGTGCTGACCTGCGACACGGTCGAAGCGCTGGCCGGCTGGATGCGGGAGGTGGTGCTCGATGCGGCGGCAAAGCATCTCACGGCGGAACCTGCGGGCATCGTGCATTTGCCGGTTGACGCCTGTCACACGCCGCTGCTCCCGGAATCGTCAATCAAGCCGCCGCAGGCCGGGCATGAAACCGGCACCGCCGTTTATGTGTCCGCAATCACGTTCAAGGTGCGCAGTCCCCTGACATTGCGTATGCGTGATCATGAGACCGGTCCGGACCGCGTCTTCCAGCGGGTGATCCGGATCGGCGCATGCGGGTATTTTCCGACCGTACTTGGCCCCGGGTCGGAACCTGCGGACGCCGCCGGCCCGCAAAATCTCTATCTCGATCGGGCGCGCCGTCCCGATGACGGCCGGATCTGCCGTTGAAGCACGCGATTGCGGCCAAAACGACGAAATTTCACCCTAACTTAACCGAACCATGGCAGGTGATGTCCATCTAGGAGTTGCTCACCATGTCGATGCGTGCAGAACCGGATTTTGCCGATTACCAGCGGCAGTTCGAAGAAAATTACGATAAGCTCAATTATGCCCGCAACATGGCGTCCCGGGTGCTTGCCCACAGTCATGTCGTGCTGGAAAAAGCTTATTCCGCCGATGATCATTTTGGCCAGGTGCTGGAAGTCGGCGCCGGATCCGGCCGCCATCTGGAAACCGTGCGGCACGGTTTCGACGCCTACTGGCTGACCGACGCCAACCCGAACATGCTGGCCCAGGCCAGAGACCGCCACGGCGACGACGATCGCATCAAGTACCAGGTCGAGGATTCAACCGGGCTGAGTTTCGAAGACAATTCCTTCGACCGGCTGATCGCCACTCACGTGCTTGAACATATCGTCAATCCGCACGATGTGCTGCGGGAATGGTCGCGGGTGGTCAAGCCGGGCGGCGTGCTGTCGCTGGTGCTGCCGTGCGATCCGGGGCTGGCCTGGCGTGTCGGCCGCTGTTTCGGCGTCCGCCAGCGGGCCGAAGATGCCGGGATCGACTATGATTACTGGATGGCGCGCGAGCATGTGAACTCGATCTTCAATCTGGTGACTTTCATTCACTATTATTATTCGGAGCGTCAGGAAAGCTGGTGGCCGCTGCGCGTGCCATTTGCCGACCTGAACCTGATTTACACTGTCAATGTAAAGACCTAGCCAGCCTAGCGCTGGAAGACCAGTTTCGAATATCCGAAATAGGACATGAACATGGTCACTGCGGTCGCCATGATTGCTGCCGCCACCGGCCACACGATGGGCCATGTCAGCAGGACACCGCTGTAGATCGCAAAATTGATCAGTGCAGTGACGATCGCCACGCCGTAATACCGCGCGCCCTCCGAAACCTGACCCGTCTCCGACCGCCCGAATGTCACGCTGCGGTTCAGCCGCCATGTGGTGAAGATCGCCAGCGCAATCGAAATGATACGCGCGGTATACGGATCAAGCCCTATCCAGTGATGCAGCAGCGCCAGTGAGCCCGTATCGACGAAAAAGCCGGCAAAACCGACGCATGCAAACTTCAGCATGCGCCCGATCGGCAGCGATTGAATGCGGGAAACGACGGTCATCAGCGTGTCTATTGCACACCCAGCTTGTCGACGCCCAGAAAAAGGATACGCTTCTGTTCGACGCGGGCCCGGCAAAGACTGTCGAGAATAAGCCCGCAGCTCATCAGCAGGAAGGCGATCACCATCATGCCGGTGGCGACAATGGCGGTCGGGATGCGTTCCACGAGCCCTGTCTCAAGCCAGATCAGGATCACAGGGATCATCAGCGCAATGCTGCCGAGCGCAAAAAATGCGCTGATCAGCGCATAAAACATTGCCGGCCGGGTTTCCTTCATCAAAGTCGCGAACATGCGCAGGATCTTGAAGCCGTCGTGGAATGTCCGCAGCTTGCTGTCCGACCCTTCCGGGCGGCGGCCATAATCCATTTCCATTTCCACGACCGGGATCATCAGCTGGCTGGCATGGACGCTCATCTCCGTTTCGATCTCAAAACCGGTCGAAATCGCCGGAAAACTCTTGACATAACGGCGTGTGAACACGCGGTAGCCGGAAAATATGTCGGTGAAATCCGACCCGAAGATCATCTGATAGACGCCGTTGAACAATTTGTTGCCAAAAGCATGTCCGGCACGTCCGGCATCTTCGGTAACATCGCGGCGGGTGCCGACAACCATATCGACACGCTCGGTAATCAGCGCGCTGACCAGCGAAGGCGCGTCGGCCGGGTCATATGTGCCGTCGCCGTCGGCCATGACGTAGATATCCGCATCGACGTCGGCGAACATGCGGCGCACCACATTGCCCTTGCCCTGCCTGGTCTCGCGGAACACCCGTGCGCCGGCTTTTGCCGCCTGACGGGCCGTATCGTCGGTGGAATTGTTGTCGAACACATAGATCACGGCGCCCGGCAGGGCTTCCTTGAATCCGTCGACGACGGACGCAATGGTCAGGGCTTCATTATAACAGGGCAGCAGGACTGCAATGTTGAAACCCTCGGTGGGTGACAGATCAGGCATGGTACGCAACCTCTAAAACAGAGCCTATTCAAAGCAGAATGAAGTTAAGTTTGCGTAAGGAGAATACATGCAATGGTCTGCAAGTTTCCGGCCGGCAGCCGGGACCGTGCAACGGGTGAGCAGCGATTTCTGATCAAATGGCAACAATTGAGGTCGAAAATCCAGCCGTCAAAGGCCGGATCAGCCTGCCGGTTGTTTTGCCCGGCATCGCCGCCTGGCTGATCATGGCCCTGGCGCTGGCCTGGACATTTTCGCCTGACCCCTGGATCGTCGAGCCGCCGGATCCCGACAGCCAGCTGAGGCTGGTGCAGGTGCGCGACCTGTTGGCCGGACAGGGCTGGTTCGATGGAACCCAGTACCGGCTCGGCCTTGACGGCGTCGCAATGCACTGGTCGCGCCTTGTTGACGCGCCGATTGCGGCTCTGGTGATGGCCGGCGGCGAAAAAACCGCTCTGTTCGCCTGGCCGCTCGGTCTCTATCTGGGCTTTGTCACTGTTGCGCTGCTGGTGGCGTTTCGGCTCGGCGGAGCCAACGCGGTTCTACCGGCAGCCATCCTTTCCGTGCTCAATATCGACATCATCACGCATTTCATTCCAGGCCGGCTCGATCACCATAATGTTCAACTGGTGCTGCTTCTGCTGTTGGTTCACGCGCTTCTGTCCGCCCGGTCCGACCGGAACGCCGGGATCGTATCGGCGCTGGCACTGGCGGCCATGGTGACGATCGGTGTCGAGGCGCTGCCCTATGCTGCGACCGCGGGCGCCTTTCTGTCTCTGGTCTGGGCGCTTGATGAAAATTCCGGTCCGGACCGCCGGCTGACGGCCTTCGGCATCACGTTCGCTGTGGCGTTGCTGGCGTTCTATCTTCTGTTTGTGCCGGCTGGCGGCGCGGCCCGTTGCGATGCGTTTTCCGCCGCATATCTTGCGGCGGGCATGATCGGCGGCTTCGGCCTGGCCGGTCTGTCGATCGCTGCGGCACGGCACGGCCCGATGGTTCGCCTCGCCGGCCTGGCGGCTGTTGCCGCGATCATCGCCGTGTTGACGGTACTGATCTTTCCGGCCTGCCTGGCCGGCCCGCTGGGCAATATTTCCGCAGAGTTGAAGACGGAATGGCTTGACGGTGTCGCCGAAGCGCAGCCCCTGTGGGCCTACGCTGCCGTTTTCCCGGTGCAGGCTTTTGCCAGTTTCGCCGCCCCCGTGCTTGCAACGATCATCGCCTGCCGGCGTGTGTTTGCTGCAAGGCGTGCGCCGCAGTCAAACGGCCTGGATGGCGCCGGCAATCGCTGGATCTGCATCACGGCGTTTTTGATCGCCGCCCTGCTTCTGTCCGTTTACCAGTATCGCGGGACGCCGTTTCTCAACGCGATTTCGATCCCGGTGCTGGCCGTCTGGATCGCCGACTGGCGGCAGCGGGCGGAAACCGGCCTGGCCGGTCCGATGCGCGCCATCGCCATCGTGGCAGTGTGGCTCGGCGGCCTTCAGGTCACCTATCTGGCAGCCGGCCAGGCGGTCGCTTCGATTGCCAGGCCTTCAAAACCGGCAGCCGAGACCGGGATGAACCCGCAACAGCCGAAGATCCGCCGGGCCGCGGCCGGCGCAAACAGGGCGGAACGCGAATGTGTCGATCCGGCCAGCGCCCGCGCTTTGGCATCATTGCCGGCGGGCCGCGTGCTGTCGCCGTTGTTTTACGGCTCCACGATCCTCGCTTTGTCGGATCATTCCGCTCTCGCCGGCCCCTATCACCGTGCCGAAACGCCGATTCTCGATACCGTGCGGGCCGGCGCCGGATCAGACCGGCTGGCGCGCTCCATCACCCGGCGCAACGGCATCGATTATGTCGTCATCTGCCCGACGTCCCGCGAAGCCCTGCTTACGGTGCAGGAACAGGAAACGGGCTTTTTCGTCGCCCTCATGCAGGGCCGTCCTGCGCCCTGGCTGGAGGCGGTTCCGGTGGAAAATTCCTACCTGCAGCTCTACAAGGTGCGGTAATGGCGGCGACAATTCACAACTGCGGTTCAATTATGCTAGGATGACAATCATGCGTTTAATTCTGATGTTTGCACTGTTCGTTGGCTTCGGCGTCCTCGGCCCGGTTTCCGGATCAGGACTTTTTGCCACCGAGGCGGTTGCCAAGGAGAATGTGCCGGCCAAACAATTGTTTGGCAGAAAGCGGTTACCGGCCGATCTGAAAGCCCGTTCGGTCGGTTTCTATAGCCGCGGCTGCCTGGCCGGTGCCAATGCCATGCCCGTCGACGGGCCCTACTGGCAGGCCATGCGCCTGTCGCGCAACCGCAATTGGGGTCACCCGGCGCTGATCGACTACCTGCAATGGCTGGCGCGCGAAGCAGCCGCCAAAGACGGCTGGCCCGGCCTTCTGGTCGGAGACATCTCACAGCCAAGGGGCGGCCCGATGCTGTCCGGCCACGCATCGCACCAGATCGGGCTGGACGCCGATGTCTGGCTGACGCCGATGCCGAACCGGCGGCTGAGCCGCAAGGAGCGCGAGGAGATGTCGGCAGTCGCCGTCACCCAGACCGGCCCGAACGAGGTCTACCCCCATGTCTGGACCGATGCGCATTTCAGGCTGATCAAGCGGGCGGCTTCGCACCGTTCCGTTCAGCGCATTCTGGTGGCGCCGGGCATCAAGAAGAAGCTTTGCCAGACGGAAACAGGAAACAAGGCCTGGCTGCGCAAGATCAGGCCCTATTACGGGCATAATTACCACATGCACATCCGCTTCCGCTGTCAGCCGGGTTCGAAGGGCTGCAAGCCGCAGAATCCGACACCGGCCGGCGATGCCTGCGGCAAGCCGCTGGCCTGGTGGTATACCAAGGCGCCCTATGCCGACCCGTCAAAACCGAAGAAAAAGGTGAAACCGAAACCTCCGGTCACCCTGGCAGGGCTGCCAAATGCATGCCGGACAATTCTGGCTGCCAGCGACAAATCGGGTGCCGGAGCAATCGCTTATGGCAAATCTGCAGCAAAGCCGACGCCGTTCGATACGCTTTTAAATGGCGCGGCACCGCCGCTGCCGAAACCGAGGCCCTGAATTTCGCGCGCATTCCGCCAGGTCTTTAACCGGCCGGCGGGGCGGGGAGCGGGCAGGCAACGCCGGTGCCGCCCAGGCCGCAATATCCGCCTGGATTCTTGGCGAGATATTGCTGGTGGTCTGCCTCGGCAAAATAAAACTGCGCTGCGTCGATCAGTTCGGTGCTGATGGTGCCAAATCCCTTTGGCACAAGCGCCGC
Source organism: uncultured Afifella sp. (assembly GCA_947259045.1). GTDB lineage: Bacteria > Pseudomonadota > Alphaproteobacteria > Rhizobiales > Afifellaceae > CAMYKZ01. The sequence goes on along the minus strand of CAMYKZ010000066.1, from coordinate 1,242 downwards.
CTGATACGCCTGTTTTGACGCCAGGGCCGCAGCGCGCTGACCCTCATCATAGACATAGATGCCGGAGCGGTACTGCGTTCCGACGTCGTTGCCCTGGCGCATGCGCTGGGTCGGATCGTGCGACTGCCAGAAGGCGGCAAGCAGGCTGTCATAGCTCACCTGTTGCGGGTCATAGACGACCACCACCACCTCATTGTGGCCGGTGCCGCCGGTGCAGACTTCCTTGTAGTTCGGATTTGGCGTATGACCCGCCGCGTACCCCACGGCCGTGACCCACACGCCCGGTATTTGCCAGAACACCCGCTCTGCGCCCCAGAAACAACCGAGGCCGAACAGGGCCGTCTGATATCCTTCCGGATAGGGGCCCTTCAGCGGATTGCCGTTGACGAAATGGTTTTCGCCCGGGTCGATTTCGGTCTCGCGGCCGGGCAGGCAATCTTCCGGTTTCGGAACAGATATTTTTTTGGACAAGACATCGAACAGAAACATCGCGGTCCTCCGGGTGTTCTCTTTGTGGCAGGTTTAAACCATTTCCTAATCGTCGAGATCCTCGTCATCGGGCACCCGCGATCTGCGCCGTTTGCCGATCAGCATCAGGATCAGCCCGATGGCGCCCAGAACCGCAAACGCCGGCCAGGACAGAAGACTGACAAAAACCGTATCCCAGAGCCAGGGCGAGCCGAGATTGTTCTGCACGCCGAATTCGAGTCTTTGCAGTGTCGTCGGCGAATATTCGAGAAAATATTGCGCCACCGAAGTGGTGACGACCGTCGAATCGGCAATCGATTTGGAACCGTCGATCACCAGCGCCACCAGAGCTGCCGCCAGAAACCAGAATCCGACGAACCGGAATATGAACTTGATCATGAATTATCACCGCATTTGGCCCGAAGGCATTCCATCGAAGCGTTAAGTAGGCGTTTCGCTGCCGCTGTGCAAATTGTCAGGCCGCGATCGGACACAAAGACATCTTGCGTCCGGCTGGACTTGGCGATAAACGGATGCGCTGCGGAGGGGTGGCCGAGTGGTTGAAGGCGCACGCCTGGAACGCGTGTATGCGGGAAACCGTATCGAGGGTTCGAATCCCTCTCCCTCCGCCAGTTGACTTCAAGGTGTGTGCGTCTCTCTTCGCTTTCCCACCGGCAGTCGAAATTCGTTAGTGATTTCAGTGACCTGTGCGGTTCCTGCATCTTCGAACCGTCACTGAGACGCGCTTTGGTCCGTTAGAATGACGGCGAAGTG
>CAMYKZ010000065.1 GCA_947259045.1 uncultured Afifella sp. | reverse complement strand
CGAACCAATGTCTTCGGCGGAATAGCTGGTGCCGATAATCAATATGTCCTTATCCCTGAACTCCACGGCATCGCGGAAATCATGGGCGTGCATGACCCGTCCGTTGAAGCGGTTGAGGCCGTCAAACTGCGGCGAATTTCTCGATGTCCATGGCCATTCTGCGCACTCTCCCAATGACGGCTGAAGCTGACTATACCATTAGCCTACCAATAGCGTACCAATTTTGACAACCTGAAAAATGCGTCAACATTAAATTCATTCGTTCATACCGTGGATTACGCATCGCTTTCCGGTCTTTCCGGTGGAAACCGGCTGCCCGCAAATGCCGTACAGTTGCAAAATTTCCATGCATAACCTATCTATCGACGCGTGGCTGATGTCGGGTTCAAGCCTTGGCGGCTAAAGCCTAAACCACGAGAATAAATGTATTTTTCGGTTCATTTGGCGAATTGAGACTTGGATTTGCGATCGGAATGGATAGTTTATCGACGGATATGAGAAACACGCGCGGCGCACGCTCGATCACAGCGAAGATCCGCCGCGCCATCGAATCCGGTCGATATCTGGACGGCGACCAATTGCCGCCTGAGCGCGAACTTTCCGAAACATATTCTTCATCCCGAAGCACCATCCGCAAGGCTCTGGACAATCTGGAAATTGCCGGATTGGTTACCCGAAAGGTTGGAAGTGGTACGTTTGTCAGCTATTCCGGGCCGGCGGAAATCAATGTGGGAACGGTTATCGACCAGATCAGCCCATTGCAGCTGATTGAGGCGCGGATCGGTTTTGAACGCCAAATGACGCGGCTGGCCGTCGTCCATGCGACCGGGCGAGACATTGAAAAGATGGAAACCGTTCTCGAGCAGATGGATGGGACGGAGAACGACAAGAGTGAGTTCACCCGGCTGGATTCGGAATTCCATCTCCTGCTTGCCAACGCCTCCGGCAATCCGCTGATCCTGCAGCTTTATAATCAGATCAACGAGGTACGGACCCATTCACAATGGGAAGCCGCGCGCGAAGTCGTTCTGGTGCCGTCGAAGATCCGCAAATACAATGCCTTCCACCGTGCCATCCTGAGCGGCTTGCGCAAGCGGGATGTTACCGCCGCCATCGATGCCCTGAACGGACATATGGAACTTGCTCATCAGGATCTGACGGGCGCCATTTCAGCAGAATAGGCGCCGGTGTTCGGCGCCTGCGTTTTCGACATTTCCGAAAAGGGCCTGTCATGGGTCAGCGACGGGATACGGGTACGCGCCAGCGCAACCTGGCCCATGTCGATTTCGGCGATGATAAAGCCTTCGTCTTCTCCGCCATCCGCCAGCACCCTGCCCCACGGATCGACGATCAGCGAGTGCCCGTAACACGCGCCGCCGCCTGCAAGGCTACCGGTTTGACAGGGTGCGATGACAAAGGCGCCGTGTTCGATTGCCCGTGCCCGCTGCAGCACGTGCCAGTGGGCCTCGCCGGTCGCTTTGGTGAATGCGGCCGGTGTGGCAAGGACCTCCGCGCCCATTCTGGCAAGGCTCCGGTACAGTGCGGCGAAACGCAGGTCGTAACAGATCGAAAGACCGATGCGCGCCCACTTCGTATCGACGACGACGGCCTCGTCGCCCGGAGAGATCGTTGCAGACTCCCTGTAGGATCCGCCATCGAGGTTGACATCGAACATGTGGATCTTGTTGTACCGGGCAACAATTTCACCATCCGGATTGATCATATACGACCGGTTGGAAATGCGGCCGTCGCTGTTCTCCACGCCAAGTGACCCGAGCAAAAACCAGACCCCGAGTTGACGGGCAGCCTCTGCAAAGGCCGGCAGCACCGGATGATGTTCCTCGCTGAACGCACACGGCAGGATCAGCCCGTCACGTGTTTCCAGTCCGGAGAAATATTCCGGCGTTGCGATCAGTTCAGCCCCTTGCGCGGCCGCTTGCCGGGCAATCCGCAGGCAGGTCTCGATATTGTGGCCAACGTCCGGTGTTGCGCAATTCTGTACACAGGCCACTGTGAAATGACTGGACATGTCGGACTCCAAGCTTGGCTTGATGAAGACTATACCATAATCAGACCAATCAATACCAATTTCAAACGTCGGATCATGCCCAAACTCAGTTCAAGACATCAAGGATCCCTGAGCATTGCCCTGGGTGCCGGCATCTGGGGCTTGTTCTGGATCCCGCTCCGTCATCTCGACCAGAACGGTGTACCCGGACTTTGGGCCGTTGCGCTGACGCTTTGCGCGTCACTGGTTGTCGCCATTCCGCTTGCCTGCTGGAAGGGCCGGCACATCGTGCGCGATATCCGATGGATTATCATCGTCGGTTTTGGCATCGGGCTGGCAACCGTCCTGTATTTTGCCGCGGTGATTTTCTCCGATGTGATCCGTGTCATCTTTCTCTTCTACATGCTGCCGGTCTGGGCGACACTGACTGCCCGTGTCTTGCACGGCGAAATGATCCGCCCGCGCCAGATGCTGGCCATCGCGATCGCCCTGACAGGCCTTTATTTGCTGTTGGGTGGCGGAGGCGGCCTGCCCGTCCCGCAAAATCTCGGCGACTGGTTCGGCCTGGGTGCCGGTTTTCTCTGGGGCCTGAGCCTGACGCTGATCCGCGGCAATCCCGGTATCGACCCCTATGCGAATTCGGCGGCGCCCTTCCTTTTTGGAACGCCGATTGCCATCCTGCTCGGTGCGATCCTGCTCTATCTGGCTCCCGGCTCGACTGACGCAATTCCGGACATGGAAGATATCGTGGACATGCTGCCGCTCAGCTTATTGTTCGGCGGCCTTCTGCTGTGGCCGTCAATGTTCGGACAGGTATGGGGCGCACGGCTGGTTTCGGCACCAACGGCTGCACTTCTCACCATGACGGAAATCCTTGTCGCGACAATCAGCGCATGGCTGCTTATCGGCAGTTCGCTTGCGCCGATATCGCTCGCCGGCGGTGCGTTGATCCTGCTTGCAGCGATTATCGATCTGACCGCGACCCCCGACCTGCCGATGCCGCAATAGCGGTACTCGCCGGGCGCATCCGCGATTGCAGCAAAGCCCGGGCATTCCGGCCAGGCCCATTGCGGCATTGACGGCAGTCAATCATCCTCAGTCCGCGCCCGCGGCAAATCGTGCAGATGCGCGGCCGCCTGGTATTGCGACAGAAAGACTTCACCGGTCAGATGGTTGAGAAACTCCGCCCGTTTCAGCCGGTCCATCACCGGGCCCTTGACCTCCGACAAATGCAGCTTGACGCCGATCTCACCAAGCTGCTGATTGATCGCCTCGAGGGATTCAAGCGCACTTGCATCGATTTCGTTGACCGCCGAACACATCAGCACCACGTGCTCCAGAACGTCGTTGGCTGCGACCATGTCGTAGACCCGTTCTTCGAGAAACCGTGCATTGGCAAAATAGAGGCTTTCGTCGACACGCAGATTCAATACATGCGGATCCGTTACCACCTCATGCCGTTTGACGTTGCGAAAATGTTCTGTGCCTTCGACGAGGCCGACCACGGCCATATGAGGACGGCTGGTCTTGAACAGGAAAAGACCGATCGACAGGGCAACGCCTGTCGAAACACCGACCTCAACTCCGAAGCCCAGCGTCATCGCAATGGTCATGGCGACAGACGCAAAATCGGCCTTGGAATAGGACCAGGTTCTTTTCAGGATGGAAAAGTCCACCAGCGACAGGACGGCGACGATGATCGTCGCCGCCAGTGTGGCTTTCGGCAGAAAGAACAGAAGCGGCATCAGAAACAATGTCGCGAGCGCAATTCCGGCGGCCGTGAACGCACCCGCTGCCGGCGTCTCCGCACCGGCGTCGAAATTGACGGCTGAGCGTGCGAATCCGCCGGTCACCGGATAGCCGCCGGAAAATGCCGCTGCGATATTCGATGCACCAAGACCGATCAGTTCCTGATCCGGCGCGATGCGCTGGCGACGCTTGGCAGCAAGGGTCTGCGCGACGGAGACCGATTCGACGAATCCGATGGTGCTGATCAGAGCCGCGGAGCCGATCAGGGCTGCCCAGACAGACAGGCTGAAACTCGGTATGGTGAGCGGCGGCAGGCCATCCGGAATGTCGCCAACGATCGACACACCGTGTCGACCGAGATCGAGAAACCAGACAAGTGCAGTGGAAACCGCGACGGCGGCAACAGGCCCGGCCTTTGTCAGAAAACCGATGGTGCGCTGTGACAGGCCTAAACGGCTCAGAAGCGGTTTCAATCCATTGCGCACCCAGAACAGGAAAATCAGAACCGGAAAGCCGATTGCAGCGGTCACGAAATTTGTCTCCGGCAATGCACCGGCGAGCGCACTCAGAATCTGGAAAAGATTGTGGCCCGATGCATCGACTCCGATCAGATGCCGGATCTGGCTTGCGGCGATGATCAGGCCTGAGGCGGTTATGAAACCGGAGATCACCGGATGGCTGAGAAAATTCGCAAGAAAACCCAGCCGGAACAGGCCCATGACAATCAGAAAGATGCCGGAAAGCAGCGCCAGCGTCATCGCGGCGGCGATATAATCCGCCGATCCCGGCAGGGCGAGACTGCCGGCGGCAGCGGCCGTCATCAGCGACAGCACCGCGACCGGGCCGACTGCCAGCACGCGGCTGGTTCCGAAAACCGCATAGGCAAGGAGAGGAAGGATCGAGGCATAGAGCCCCATCTCGGCCGGCAGGCCGGCAAGAAGCGCATAGGCCAGCGATTGGGGGATCAGCATGATCGTGACGATCAAAGCGGCAATCAGATCGTTCGTCAGCGTTTCCGACGAATAGTCACGGCCCCAGTCGAGAATTGGAAAATAGCCGGCCATGATCCGGCGCCGATTTGCGATTGAAGTTTATCGCTGCAAACAGGTGATCGAGATCTTCGCGGCTGAGCACGCGATTGGCCAGCGGCAGGACCATCAGCTTTTGCCAGCCAAGATAGCGGCGGTAACTCTGGAAAAAACCGCGCAGCAGATAACCGCTTGCATCCGGATTGCGGATGACCGGTTCGGTCGAAAGATCCTCCAGGAATTCCGCCACTTCGTGCGCGAAATCCTCATCCTCAATCTGATGCGATTGCAACTGAGCGATAATAGGAACGATCCCGGACGAATGCGGCGCGCGCTGCTTCAAGAGCGGAAACAGGCATCTCCTTTCGTCGCTGTGATAGACCGGCAGTTTGATCCTGAGAAACTGCATGGCGGAAAGAGCGCGCCTGACATCGATCCGGTTGGGCAGATCGTCGGCGATCGATTCAAGCTGATCGCAGACGAATTCGCGCTCGCCGACCGATCCCTCGATAAGGGCAAGCGGATCGGCTGGCCGAATCGAAGCGTTGTTGCCGTGCCTGTGAAACTGGAATTCGGATCGTTCGCCCATCGGCATTGCCTTGTGATTGCTCTTTGATGCCATCGCAAAAATACTCGTCCGCCAGAGTTTGGCTTTGATTGGCGTCAAATCCACCGTCTTTCCAAAACGTTGGCTCTCGCTCATCGCAGTACGAAAAATCCGGTGATCGTCGCCAGATATACCGACATGACCATAATTGAGTCGTACCCGATACCCCGTATCGTCCGGCTTGAGCGGATCAGCAACCCGATCACATAGATGATCGTGACGATGATACCGGAAACAATGGCGAATACGGCAGTGGCGTCAACTTCCGCAAGCACCGGGCCTGGCCGATAGAGAATGTCTGCCGGCAGCAGCAGAATGAGCATGATAAGATTGCTGCCGAATATGTTGGAGATCGCCATCGTGTAGGCGCGCAGGCGGACAGCCATGATCGTCGTCGAAACTTCCGGCAATGACGTCGTCGCCGCCAGCAATGTCGCACCGACAAAGCTTTGCCCGAGCCCGGTCTGCTGCGCCAGGGCACTGGATGTGTGAACCAGAACGACACCGCAGATCAGGATCAGTCCGGACGCTGCGGCAAATCTCATGACAAGCCCGGAGACCGGCATCGCCTCGAGTCGGACGCGCCAGGGATAGACCGGCGCATCAACTCTTTCTTCGGGCATTTCGATGGCAAGCCACGCATCTTTCTCGTCATATTGCCTCAGCATCGCAATCGCCAGGAAGTAGGCCATGGCGATGAAACAGGTGCCTGCGCCGACCTGCCAGACGAGCGCATATTCTCCGAACAGAATGATCGCATTGAGGACGCTGAGAAGCAGGATCAGCAATGCGCCTTCCAGGATCGGTGTCGGTTTGCGCGGATAAAACGTGATTGCGGCGCCGCCGGCGAACACATCCGCGACAGCCAGGATGGCTGTGTTCATTGGCACGCCGCCGAATATGTTGTTGAGCAGCAGTTGCGCTTCGCCGGCCATTGCAGCCGTCATGGTTGTCACAACCTCCGGCAGTTCGGTCGCGGTTGCCAGAAACACCAGCCCCATCAGAGCCTGCCCCATCCGCTTGCGGTCGGAGATTTCGTCGGCATAGGACGCAAGCCGGAAGCCGGCCATCCACACGCCGGCGGCCGCTGCCATGAACAGAAGGCCGTTCAGCGCCGGCGGCAATGAACCCAGATCATACACCGCGCGGCCCGATCAGTCCTCAAGCGTCACTTCATCTACGCCCGCAGCCACAGCCAGCCGGTGGATATCCGGAACGATGAAATGATGCATATCGGTCAGCCGGATGATGTTTGCGGTTTTCAAACGGGTGATCTGCCGGCTGACGGTTTCTACGGTGGTGCCGAGATAGGCGGCCATATCGGTACGGCTGACAGGCATTTCAAAAGCCCCGGCCTCCGGCAGGGCTTCGCCGCATCCGCCTCCGTTTGCCGCACGCCTGGCGACGAACATCAGGAAGCTGGCAACCTTCTCTTCCGCCGACTTGCATCCCAGAAGCAGCATCCAGTCGCGGGCCGCATCCAGTTCGTCCAGCGTTGAAACAAGAAGCTGGTGCTCAAGTTCCGGATGTTTGCCGAGCATGCGTTCAAACGCCGTTCTGTCAAAGGTGCACATTTCCACATCGGTGGCGGCCTCGGCGGAATAGGACCAATGGTCTTCAAATGCCCGGCCGACAAAATCGGAGGCGAACAGCAGGCCGACGATCTGCTGGCGGCCGTCGGCCATGACTTTCGTCAATTTGACCACGCCCGACAGGACATTGCCGACGAAAGGCATGGAATCTTCCGATGCAATGATCGTGCTGCCGGCGGAAAATGTCCGCGTACGCGCGATCCGGTTGAGTTCGGCAAGAGCGTCGGTTCCCGCTACTCTGCAAAGGGCGCGGTGACGCACCAGGCACTGATCGCATTTGCGGCCTGGATTATCGAGTTTGGTCAAGGCATGCATGCTGTTCTCCGACTGGTCCGATCACCATGTGCTGAGGTGATTTCCCTAGATTGAAAGAATATCCGCCAGATGTTTCGGCAGATCAGAATTCGGGATTTGCGTCAGGTCCTTGCCGATCTCCGCATAGACGCTCGCCTTTACTTTTTCAGGCAGTGCCGCACGGATTTCACCAAGCATCCTGTTGGAAGCGACGATCACAAGCCGATCGTATTCTTTTCGGCCAAGGGCGTTCTGCAGGACGGAAACCAATGATTTTGCGAAAGCCCTGTCATCTTCGCGAACCGCATCACTGGCATATTCCAGTCCGTGCCTGAGTGACCCGGCTGACTCGAAGACGCGGCCCGGTCTGTCAGCCATGATCTCTCCGAGTTTCCGGTGTTCGCTTCGAAACACAAGCCCCTCGACGGCCTCGATCCCACGGCCGGGTCCGTCATTTTTCAGGATGCGGGCGCGGGTTGCGTCGGCAATCAATATCCAGGTTGTCCGGCGTTTTTTCGGCATCAGAAAGTCCACCCGCTGCTCTTGCACTGGGGCAACATTGCCTCAGCGAGACGGATTCCGATTTGATGCTGGTCAATGCCGGGTTTCACAATCGCACTATTGTCAGTTGCAGAAATCGTGCCGCTCGGCACTGCAATATCGATCGAGATCAGGCTCGGCACCCGGCAGGCGCCGGCTTGGTGGGCGCAGCCATCTAAATCGCCCCCCTCGATGAACCTGGCTGCGCCCTTATTCATCTTCATCGTCGCAAAGGAGTTTTCGCCATGAATGCCAATGTTGGATCATTAGACCGTGCCGTCCGGGTTGTTGCCGGCCTCGCTCTCATCGCTTTCGCTGTTCTGGCAAAGGATGTATCCTGGAGCTGGGTCGGCTGGATCGGACTGGTGCCGCTGATCACAGGAATTGCCGGCCGTTGCCCGGCATACTCGATTTTCGGCATCAGCTCGTGCCCACTCGAAGATCAGGCTGGCGGAAAACACGCTCGTTAGACGCGCCTTGACCTGACGCAATGAAGGTTCCGGCCAGGCTGACATGATCGGCCTCGATTGCGGAGAGCATTATGGCCGGAACCGTCTTTGAGGCGCGAAACGTCACCAAGGTCTATCGAAGCGGCGACGTGGAAGTGCACGCATTGCGTGGGGTCGATGTCGATCTCTTCGAGAGCGAGATGGCAGTGCTTCTCGGGCCCTCGGGCAGTGGCAAGTCAACCTTCCTCAATATCCTCGGCGGACTGGATCATGCGACATCGGGCACGGTCCGGTTTCGCGATCTTGTCCTCTCAGACCTGAACGAAAGCGGCCTGACGCGCTACCGCCGCGATCATGTCGGTTTTGTCTTCCAGTTCTACAACCTGATCCCCGGCCTGACGGCACTGGAGAATGTCGCGCTGGTGACGGAAATCGCCCGCAAGCCGATGAAACCTTCCGACGCCCTTGCTCTGGTCGGACTGGGCGACCGGGCCGATCATTTCCCGGCCCAGCTTTCCGGCGGCGAACAGCAGCGTGTCGCGATTGCCCGCGCCATTGCCAAGCAGCCGGAGGTCCTGCTGTGCGACGAACCGACCGGGGCGCTCGATTCCAAGACCGGCGTCAAGGTCCTGGAGGCGCTTGAAGCGGTCAACCGCGAGCTTGGCACAGCGACTGCGATCATCACCCACAATGCCGGCATCCAGGCAATCGCCCACCGGGTGTTCTTTTTTGCCGACGGCAACATCGTCAAAACGATGACAAACGAGACGCGGATGCCCCCCTCACAGGTGACATGGTGATGCTGAACCGGCCGCTCGACAAAAAACTGTTCCGCGATCTCCTGCATATCTGGGCTCAGGCACTGGCCATTGCCATGGTCATGGGCAGCGGTGTGGCAACGCTGATCCTGGCGTTCGGCGCCCAATCGTCACTGGAGGAAATCCGCGCCACCTATTACGAGCGCCATCGCTTTGCCGATATCTTCGCCGAGGTGACCCGCGCGCCCAATTTTGTCCGGCAGCAATTACTGATGATCGACGGGGTCGCTGCGGTCGAAACGCGGATAGCCAAATATGCCCTGCTCGATATTCCCGGCATGGCCGAACCGGCCAACAGCCTCGTTCTGTCGCTTCCCGATCACAGGCAGACCGGTGTCAACCGGCTTTACATGAGAACCGGGCGCTCACCTGAGCCGGCCAGGGCCGATGAAGTGACCGTCAACGAAGCGTTCGCGCTAGCGCACGGCTTCACCACCGGCTCGCAATTCAAGGCCGTCCTCAATGGCCGCAAGCGTACGCTGACGATTGTCGGCATCGCCTTGTCGCCGGAATTCGTCTATGCGCTCGGCCCCGGCGACATCATGCCGGATGACCGTCGTTTCGCCGTCCTGTGGATGTCGGAAGAGGCGCTGGCCGGATTGTTCGATCTTGAAGGTGCTTTCAACTCCGCGTTGATCAAGCTGCTCAACGGCGTCAATATCCGCGATGTCATCGGTCGCGCCGATGCCATCCTGGAACGTTACGGCAGCACCGGCGCCTATGACCGCGAGGACCAGCTTTCGCATGCTTTCCTTGACGGCGAACTGCGCCAGCTCGACGCCATGGCCCGGGTCATCCCGCCGATCTTTCTCGCTGTTTCCGCTTTCCTGATCAACATGATCCTGTCACGGCTGATCGCACTGGAGCGCGAACAGATCGGGCTGCTGAAGGCGCTTGGATACGGCCGGCTGACAATTGCCAACCATTATATCAAACTGATCCTTTGCATCACGATGGTTGGCATTGTCATCGGATTTATCGCCGGCACCTGGCTCGGCCGCGGTCTGACCAGGCTCTTTGCCGATTTCTACCATTTCCCGTTCCTGATTTTCAAGATCGACCCGGCAGTCTATGCGCTCGCCGCCGGCGTTACGATTGCCGCTGCCGTCGGCGGTGGTCTTCGGTCGGTCTGGACGGCGGCATCGATGCCGCCGGCTGTCGCCATGCAGCCGCCTGCGCCGCCGCGCTTCCGCCGCATGTGGTTCGAAATCATCGGGCTGACCCGGCTCGTCTCACAACTGACCACCATGGCAATCCGTCATCTGTTCCGCTGGCCGGTGCGCACCGGGCTGACCGTGCTGGGCGTCGCATTGTCGACCGCTTTGCTTGTCACGGCTCTTTCGCCGCTCGATTCCCTGGACGGGATGATCGACTTTACATTCTACCAGACCGAACGTCAGGATGCGACAATCGCATTCACCGACGAAAGAGGCCCGGCATCGGTTCTGGAGGTCGCCCGCCTGCCCGGCGTCATGCAGACGGAGAGCCACCGGACAGTGCCGGTCCGGCTGAAAAACGGTCATCTCTTCCGGCGGCTGGCAATTGTCGGCAAACCGCGGCAACTGGAACTGAGCCGGATCCTCGATGCGGATATGCGCCCGGTCCCCGTTCCCGACAACGGGCTGCTGATCAGCGAGCGCGTGGCCGATGTCCTGGACCTCAGGCCGGGCGACATGGCGGAGATCGAAATCCTCGACGGACGCCGCGGAACCGTCTTTGCGCCCGTCAACCGCATAATCCGCTCCTATTTCGGCCTCACCGTCTACATGGCCGACGATGCTCTCGCCGACATGCTCGACGAGGGCCCGCGCGCTTCCGGGGCCCACATCGTCTATGACCGGGCTCAGGAAACCGACCTTTATGACGCCATTAAAGCATTGCCGGGCGCCGCATCCATTGCACTGCGCAAGGTATCGCTCGCCAAGTTCCGCGAAACCATCAACGAAAACATCAACATCATGATCAGCGTCTATGTCGCACTGGGCATCGTGATCACCTTCGGCGTCGTCTACAACAGCGCCCGCATCCAATTGTCTGAGCGCGGCCGCGAACTGGCGAGCCTCCGGGTCCTCGGCTTCACCCGTCGTGAAGTGGCCTCGGTGCTGATGATCCAGCTCGCCATCATCGTCATCCTCGCACAGCCGCTCGGCTGGGCGCTCGGATACGGGTTTTCCTGGGCCACCAATCAGGCTTTTTCCAGCGATCTCTTCACCGTGCCATTTATCGTCACACCGGTCAGTTATGCGCGTTCCACGCTGATTGTCCTTGCCGCCGCATCGGTATCGGCGCTGATCGTGCGCCGGCGCATCGACACGCTCGATCTGATCGCCGTACTGAAAACCAGAGAGTAGATGCGATGACCCGATGGATGAAATACGCTCTGACCGCCGTGGTCCTGGCCGTGGTTGCCGCCGGCTTTGTCACCGTGCTGACGCCAAAACCCGTGCCGGTTGATGTCGCGCAGATCGACCGCGGACCCATTGTCGTCACTGTCGACGAAGAAGGCAAAACCCGGATACGGGATGTCTACACCGTATCCGCGCCGATCACCGGGCGCCTGCTCCGGCTCCCGGTCAAGGTGGGCGACCGGGTTTCAGCGCAGACGAGCCCGGTTGCATCCATCCTGCCTGTGTCGCCGTCATTTCTCGATCAGCGCACCCGCAGCGAACTGAATGCAGCGTCCGAAGCGTCCAGGGCGTCGGTTGGTCTTGCGGAGGCGGAACTGGCCCGGATGCAGGCGGAGGAACGGTTTGCCAAAAGCAGCCTGGACCGTGCCGACCGGCTGGCGAAATCTGCGACCATCTCGCAAAGCGCTTTTGAAAAGGCCGTGCTTGATTACGATACGGCCAAAGCGGCCGTGCGCCAGGCGGAGGCAAATCTCGAGCTGCGCCGGCATGAATATGAAAGTGCGAAAGCCCGATTGATCGAGCCCGACGCGGCGCCGGACAATGATCAGCGCTCGTGCTGCGTCGTTCTCTACTCGCCATCCGATGGCGTCGTGCTGAAACTGATCCAGGAAAGCGAGATGGTGATCCAGGCTGGTACGCCGATCCTGGAAATCGGCGACACCGGCAATCTGGAGATCGTCGTCGATCTGCTTTCAAACGATGCCGTCAGGGTCGCATCAGACGCCGCCGCGCGCATTGAAAACTGGGGCGGCCCGCCGCTCAATGCAAAGGTAAGCCGGATCGATCCGGCCGGATTCACCAAGGTATCCGCGCTTGGCATCGAAGAACAGCGTGTCACCGCAGTGCTTCAACTGACCGATCCAAAACAAGACTGGGTTTCGCTCGGGCATGATTTCCGGGTGTTTGTACGCATAACCGAATGGGCCGGCGATGACGCGCTCAGAGTTCCGCTCAGTGCCCTGTTTCGCGATGGTTCCGACTGGGCGATATTCCGTATCGAGGACGGCACTGCCCGCCAGACAAAGATCATGATCGGCCATCGCAACAGCAGACATGCCGAGGTTCTGGAGGGACTCAATGCCGGCGACAGGATCATCCTCTATCCCAGCGACCGGATCGCCGACGGCATCGCCGTTACGTTGCGTGAAAGTCAGTGACAATGTTATCGCAGACCGAACCGACCCCCGATCACGCCATGAGCGTCGACGCCGTTCTGGCGAAACTGGACGTCGAGCCGGCCACCGGCCTTGACGAACTCGAGGCTGAAATCCGGATCGCCAGATACGGGCCGAACCGGTTGCGAATGCGCCGCTCGGTGCCGGCCTTACAGATCCTTGTCCGGCAATTTTCCAGCGCCGTCGTTCTGCTTCTTGTTACTGCCGCACTGGTGTCGGCGGCGTTCGGCGAATGGGTCGAAGCGCTGGCGATCGCGGTGGTTCTGGCAATCAATGCGGCAATCGGCTTCATGACCGAGATCCGGGCCGTGCGATCAATGGAGGCACTGCGCCGGATGGGCGCCCAGACAGCCCGGGTTCGCCGTGGCGGGCAAACCGGGATGATCGACGCATCCGGGCTGGTCCCCGGCGATATCGTGATACTGGAAGGCGGTGACGTGGTGCCTGCGGATCTGCGGCTGATTCGATCGGCCAATCTGGCGAGTAACGAATCCGCTCTGACGGGCGAGTCGCTTGCGGTTGACAAGTCGGTCGAAGCGGTCCCGGCGGATGCGCTGCTGCCGGAGCGGACCTCGATGCTTTACAAAAGCACCGCGATTACCCGCGGCACGGCGGAAGGCATCGTCACGGCAACCGGAAGCGCTACCGAGATCGGCAGGATCGCACACCTTGTCGAAGGCGCGGAAAAAGACCGCTCTCCGCTGGAACGCCAGCTGGAATCGCTCAGCCGTCAGCTGATCTGGGTGACCGTCTCACTGACTGTCGTGATCGGTCTTGCCGGAATTGCCGGCGGCCGCGACATACTGCAGATGGTTGAGACAGCCATTGCGCTGGCAGTTGCCGCCATTCCCGAAGGCCTGCCGATCGTTGCAACCCTGGTACTGGCCCGCGGCATGATGCGGATGGCCCGCCGCAATGCGCTGGTGGAACACCTTCCTGCCGTTGAAACTCTGGGCGCGACGACAGTGATCCTGACCGACAAGACCGGGACATTGACGGAAAACCGCATGGTCGTGGAGCGTCTGGTCCTGCCGGACGGCGACTGGCTGATCGACCATGACACGGGTCTGATTGCGCAAGAGGGGGAGACGGAAACCGATGAGCCTTCGCTTTTGAACCGGGCTTTGACTGCCGGCGTCCTGTGTTCCAACGCGACGCTGGACGCCGGCGCATCGTCCGGCACCGGCGACCCGACCGAAATCGCGCTTCTGCAGGCTGCCGCACTGACCGGGATCGAGCGGGCCGGTCTGCTGCCGGACTATCCGCTGGCCGCCGAATATGCCTTTGACAGCCGTTCCAAGCGCATGGCAACGATCCATCGTCACGGCAAGGATTACTACGTGGCCGTCAAGGGGGCACCGGAAGCGGTCTTGCCGGATTGCACGGCAATCGCCGGCGCGACAGGCGACACCCAGATGAAACCAGGCGACATGGAAACCTGGTTGCAGCGCTCAGATTTCCATGCCGCCCAGGGCCTGCGGTTGCTGGCATTGGCGGGCAAGCAGGCGGCCGCGCCGACGGATCCGGTTTATGACGGTCTGACGTTTCTCGGGCTTGTAGCGATTCACGATCCGCCGCGCGGCGACATTCGCTCAGCCATCCGCGCCTGCCGCGATGCGGGCATCTCCGTGATCATGGTCACCGGCGATCACGCCGCAACCGCGCGCAGCGTATCGGAAGCCGTTGGCCTCGGCGACGGCCGGCAGGATGCCGTAACCGGACACGACATCGCCCGGCTTTCAAAGACCGGCACGGATGAAAGCCACCGCCTGCGGAAATCTGCAATTTTTGCCCGGGTCAGCCCGGAACAGAAGCTTGATCTGATCCGGCTGCATCAGGATGCCGGAGAAATCGTCGCCATGACCGGCGACGGCGTCAATGACGCCCCGGCGTTGCGGCAGGCGAATATCGGCATCGCGATGGGCATTCGCGGCACTCAGGTTGCGAAGGAAGCGGCCGACATCATCCTGCAGGACGATTCGTTTTCCTCCATCGTCAGCGCGGTCCGCGAAGGCCGCATCATCTTCGGCAATATCCGGCGTTTCGCGGCCTATCTCCTGTCCTGCAATCTGGCTGAGATCCTGATTGTCGGCATTGCCGTTCTTGCAGGCCTGCCGCTTCCCGTCCTGCCGCTGCAGATCCTCTTTCTCAACCTCGTCACGGATGTTTTTCCGGCCTTCGCACTCGGCCTTGGCGAAGGCCCTGCCGACGTTCTCAATCGGCCGCCGCGGGATCCGGCGGAACCGATCCTGGCAAAACGCCATTGGCGGCGGATCATCCTGTTTGGAAGCCTGATCACGGCAGCAACGCTTGGCGCATTGACGGTCGCCCTGCACTGGCTCCAACTGCCTGCGGCAGAAGCCGTCACCGTCTCGTTCCTCACCCTGGCCACGGCACAATTGTGGCATGTGTTCAACATGCGCGACCTGAACACTCCGCTTTGGAACAACGACGTTGTCCGCAATCCATTTGTCTGGGCAGCGCTGGCTTTGTGCATCGCCCTGCTTGTGGCGACAATGGTCATTCCGCCACTGTCTGCAATCTTGGCGGTTACCGCGCTTGATCCGTCCGGCTGGCTGCTCGTGCTCGTTGCCGGATTTTTGCCGGTTGCCGCAATCGAGGCCGTACGCGGGAGTCTTGCCGGTCGCGGATAAATCAGCCGGACGATTGCGCCACGTCAATGTACCCCGGACCGGTGCCGGTTAGCCTCGGCTTCAGATTTGAGAGGCTTCGATCCATGGTTCTTCGACACGTGTTTTCCGCACTTCTGATTATCTCCGGACTGACCGCAGCATCGCCGGCAGCGGCGGCCACTGCTCACACGATCACCGCCGTCAACATGCGCACCGGGCCGGGCGTCAGATATGCGCGCATTGCCGTCCTTCCGGCCGGAGCGCGTGTCGCAGTCAGCTACTGCCATTCCAGCAGAAGCTGGTGCAGGGTTCGCTGGGGCGGCAGGCGTGGCTGGGTTTCGCGCCGCTACCTTCGGTTCGTCGTTTTCCAGCCGCGATATTATCCACGGCCACCGGTGATTTATTTCGATTTCCATGACCGTCGCTGGCGCGATGATCATGACCGCTGGCACAACAGGCGTCCATATCCGCGGCGGAAAGCGGATCGTCGCCTGTGGAACCGTGATCACGACCGGCTACACCGGCAATTTTCAAAACCGAGAAAACGCCCCATCGAGAGGCGCTGAAGAGAAAGAACGGATGAGAGGGAGCGGCCGGAGGCGCACAACGCACCATGACGGTGCACGATCTCAGGGACTGGCTGATGTCCCGTCAGGAAAGGAAACCTTGTTATGAACAGATTTTTCAAGAATGCGGCCCTGGGTCTCGCACTGGCCACGATAGCGCCGATGCCTGGCGTTGCCCAAACACTCGGCCAGACCAGACCGATGATGGGAATGATGGGTGGTGGCTGCCCGATGCTCGGAATGATGCGCGGCCAAGACATGATGGGCCAGCGCATGATGGGCCAAATGCGAGGCCAGGGCCAAATGCGCGGCCAGGCCAGAATGGGCGCCATGATCAACGGCCGTCTTGCCTACCTGAAAGCCGAACTCGATATTACCGACGATCAGACAGAGGCCTGGGATGGTTACGCCGACGCGGTCAGTGGCCGGGTGGAGATGATGCAAGGCATGCGCCAGGGCATGATGGAAGCCATGCAGAACGGCAGTGCAGTGGACCGGATGAACGCCCGCATCACCGGCATGGAATCGATGCTTGAAGCCATGAAAGCGGTGCAGCCGGCAACTGAAGAGCTTTACGCTGCCCTGACAGACGAACAGAAGAAAGTGGCCGATGAACTCATCGGCGCCGATTGCGGCGCGATGTAAGGCAGCCGATGGTTCAGATCGCAGTCTCCAAGGCAGCGCTGCGGTCTGACCTTTATTCGTTCAAGCGGGCGGCCTGAAGGTCAGCGAACGAACGTCCGCTTCAATATGACCGGGCTGAGCACTGTGGTGATAACCGCCATGATCACAACGGCGGAAAAGATATACTGGACATGTGTCTTGTCACCGCCAACCGGATCGAACAATCCGGCCTGAAGCGCAATGCCGGCAATCACCAGTTCGACCGCGCCTCTCGGGCTCATTCCGACACCGATATTCAGGGAATCCCGAGGGTTGAAACCGAATAAACGGGCAGCTCCGCCGGCACCGATGATCTTGCCGAGAAAGGCCGTGATAATCATCACGGCAACAAATACCGGCGCCTCGATCAGCGCTGAAAAATCCAGGTGAAGGCCGATCGAGGCAAAGAATATCGGTGCCAGGAAGCCGAACGTCATCGCCGAGACGGAGTCCTTGACCCGATCATAGCAGTTTTCGTTGATGGTCTTCTTGCCGAAGTAGAGACCGCCCAGAAACGCGCCGACAATAAAATGCATCGACAGCAACTCTGCCAGGACGGAAAAAAAGAACGCGCCCACAAGCACGGCCGTGACTTCCAGTTCCTGCGTTTTGAATATGTGGATGAACCGTCCGCCCCATGGAAATATGTAAAGCCCCACAAGCGCGGTGATCGCGAAAAACGCAATCACGTTGACCGCCAGCAATCCGACCTCATAGATGCCCGGCAGTTCCCCGAAGAGCATGAGAGATGTCATCAGCGCCAACAGCAGCAGGCTGAATATGTCATCGAAGACGGCCGCCGATACGATAACCTGCCCGACCGGTGTATCCAGGCTGACCGAGATCCATCAGGACCCTGACGGTTGCGGGAACGGCAGTGACGGCCAGCGCCGTGCCGATAAAAAGACATTGTGCAAGTTTCAGATCGGTATCGGGCAGAAACAGGACGCCGAGCGCAAATCCAAGGATCAGCGGCAGAACCATGCCGCCGACGGCCACGACCGACGCACTGCCTGAATGACGCATGATCTTGTAGGGCTGCATCTCGATTCCGGCAAACACCATCAGGAAAAACATGCCGAGATCAGTGAGTGAGGAGAAAACCTGATTGTCGGAAAGGCCGACAAGATCCGGGAAGGTTGCCGGATATCTGCTGACGATTGACCCAAGCGTGACGCCGGCAATCAATTCTCCGACGAGCGAGGGCTGCCCCAGACGTTCCGCCAACTCGCCAAATGCCCGCGTGACGACAAGCAGAACCAGAAGTACAAAAAACAGATCCATATCCAAGCCGTTCGGCTGCCTCGTTTCGGGACTTCAGTCAGTGAGATTAGCTGCCACAAGCTCAAGCAGGCTTTCCACTTGCTTGGACCAGCCCGTGCTCTTTGCCCCCCTGTCGAACTGCAATCTGCACTGGCCGCAGCTTGTGACGAACCGATCCGCGCCGGTGGCTTCGACCTGGCGCTTTTTCAGTTCGAATGCTTTCAAGCGAAGCGGTTCGGCACGGGTATTGGCAAGCACGCCGCCGCCACCGCCACAGCAAAAGGCTTCTTCGCCGTGGTCCTCCAGCTCGTGCAGATCCATGCCAAGCGCCCTGAGGATGATGCGCGGCGCCTCCCCCAGACCGCCGCGGCGCACGAGCTGGCAGGGATCGTGAAACGTCACGGTTCCGGAAGCCGGTTTCAGTCTGATGGCTCCGCTTTCGATGTGCTTTGCAAGATATTCGATCATGTGCATGACGTGCAGATCGTCCAGCGGCGCGCCATACCATCGCGCTGCCTCCCACCGCGCAGCACCCCAGGCATGACCGCATTCCGGCAGCAGAACGACAGACGCACCGATTTCGCGGGCCTTGTCGATCAGCCGGCAGGTCAACTGACGCTGGAGATCGACATTGCCGGAGAGATATCCGAAGTTTGTCGCTTCAAAGGCCTCAGACGACATCGTCCAGTTGACGCCGAGCTGATCGAATATGCGGGCAGCAGCTGCAACCGACGAATGGTGTTCGTCCAGTTCCCCCGGTGCCAGAGTAAACAGAAGATCGGCTTTGGCTCTGTCCACCGGCAGCTTGATGCTGAACTCCGCTTCAATGTCCGAGATCGCCTTCAGAAAGTCCTCCGGCTCTCCGAACGGACTGTGTTTGACCTCCGCATTGTGCGTGATCTGGGCAAGCCGATCCGGCATCAGGCCAGCTTGATACATGCCGTGCCGGGCCTCCTTGACCAACTCGGCAATATCGATACCCATCGGGCAGGCCATTGTGCACCGGCCGCACAAGGTACAGGAATCGTAGATCAGTTCCTGCCACTCCTGCAATTCATCGAGGGAGGGACCCGGAGCCAGGTTGAACGCTCTTGCGAGAACCGAAAACGGTTGCCTGGTCTGCCTGTAGGCCTTTTCGAACGGTCTGATCTTGTGAATCGGCGTATATTTCGCTTCCCCGGTCGTGAGATAGAAATGACAGGCTTCGGCGCACAGCCCGCAGCGGACGCATGCGTTCATATACAGAGCGGTACGCGCGCCGAATTCAGCGGCAAATCCCGCCATTGCGGCTTCGATCCTCTCCTGATCCGTCGCATCGCCCTGTTTGTCGAATGTTCGTGACGCCACGGCCGGTTCTTTGGTCTGCTGGTCGCTCATCGCCTGATTTCCCCTAAAAATGTGTGCCCCGGCGCCCCGCGACAGCGCCTGTGACGCCGCGCACGAAGGGCCAGGTAAAGGTGTGCATCAAACTGGAAAACGGGAAATAGACCAGCCAGATTTCAACTGTCAGCAAATGTGTGATCCGAAGAAAGACGCTCTGCTCGCCCAGCGCCATACATCCCGTCAACATCACCAGGAACGTCAATCCTGCTGCCGCATGATCATCGGGGCGCGAGATCAGGCGGACGACCGGATCGATGAAACGCCGCAGCCACAGGACGAGCAATCCTGCGATGGCAAATTCTGCCGCGATGATGAATGCCCAACGTGGCATTGGATCCCAACCGAATCCGAGAATACGCTCCTCAATGAAAGCCACATGGGGTTTTGCAAACAGGATAAGGATAAACAAACCAAGGTGAAACGCATACCCTGCGAGGGTTACGAACCAGACTTTGCCGTTGCGCCGGAACATGCGACGCACGAAAAACCGCTCGATGATTGATCGCGTGGCTCCGGCGGCGGGCGATCCCGCTGGGCGTGCTTTCGCACCCGAGCTGCCGGAGAGCGCGATTGCCAGGAGGCGCCATGCTGCAAACACAAGAAAAAAGGTGGACGCGGCAATCCACAACGGACCATCGATAATTTCGACCAGTGTCATTCAGCCGGCTCCTCGGATTTGGAGAGCGTATCGCCGAGCCAGATATCATGATGGGAGCGAGCCCAGTTTTCATCAACGTCGCCGTGCACCATGCCTTCCAGGGTGCCCTCCGTTCCGATGGTTCCAAGATAGATGTGGCCAAATGCGAAGCCGATGACGCCGACAGCGGCGACTGCATGAACCAGCGTGGCCAGTTGTATCTGGTCGCGAACTGCGAGCGTGTCTGGAAACAGCAGCAGAATACCTGTCGCAGACAGCGCGATACCGGCCGTGACCGCGAACCAGAACCAGACTTTCTCACCAAAATTGTAGCGGCCTGCGCTGGCGTGCCCGCCCACCATGCCACCGCCGCGCAACACCCATCTGATATCGGCAAGAGCCGGAAAGTTGCCGCGAACGAAGGCGGCAAACAGCACCACAATCGCCAGCATGAAAAGCGGACCGAACAGATTGTGCGCCTGCATGGCGGCTGTCGCGATGACGGAGAAGGCAGGCTTTCCGATCCATGGCATCAGTTCGGCGCGCCCAAACAACAGGATGAGCCCGGTAACCGCCATCAGGATAAACATTACAGCTGTGGACCAGTGGGCGACCCGTTGCAGGAGGCTGAAACGGGTTACTGTCTGGCCGCTGCGTCCGCCTTCGATCCGAACCCGCCCGCGAACCGCAAAGAACAGCGAAATCGCCAACACGATGCCAAGCAGGGCCAGGATGCTGTATGGGATAATCTGGTCTTGATGGACACCAGACCACCACACACCATTTGCGTTGATCAGCACTGCGGCTTCGGCTTTGGGTGTTGATCCGGAAGGCAACGCTTCAGCGCCGTCACGGACCGCACGCCAGATATCAGAATCGCTGAGCGTGCCGAGCGTGTTTTCCGGCCCCGACTCCCCCCCCCGGAAACCGGTCTGGCCTTTGCGCGGTAGCCGAACCCGGCGCTAATGCAAGCGTCAGCACCCATGCCCATGTGTAAAGCCCGCAAGTCCGTTTCATGCCCACCCGCATCGAGATCGCCAATTGGTCTGAGGTCGGTTGGGTAGCGCACCGGAGAGGTCACAACTTTGATGCAAGTCAAGCCGGGTGCGAGGGAACAAGCTTCGCTAGGGCAGCATGATTCCCCTGATCATGAAAAAGAACATGGCGCCCAGGGTGCCGGCCACAGGCACGGTGACCAGCCAGGCGGCAGCAATCAGCAAAACCGACGAACGTTTGACCAGTTCCACCCGGTGGATGCGGCCCAGGCCTTTGCGTTCGCTCTTTTTCAACAGCTTGCCGTTGCTGCGATCCTTCAACTCACGCAGCATCTCGCCTTTGATGGCGACATTGGCAGCTTCGAACCGGTCAAGAAACGCCTCGATCGCATCCGGATCGTTCTCGCGATGATGCAGGCGGATCTCTTCCACCATGACGGCGTAATTCACCTTGAGGTATTCGCGCAGGAAACCAACGCCGAACACGCCGCCGACGGCGATGTGGGTGGAACTGACCGGCAGGCCCAGTTGCGAAGCAATAATCACGGTGAGCGCTGCCGCCATTGCAATACAGAATGCCCGCATCCGGTCCAGCTCTGTGATTTCCGACCCGACGGTGCGGATAAGCTTGGGGCCGTAAAGCGCAAGTCCGAGAGCGATACCGGTCGCGCCGACCAGAAGCACCCAAACCGGGATTGCGGCTTTGGCACTTACGCCACCGCCGACAATCGCTTCGTTGATACCGGCCAACGGACCGACCGCATTCGCAACATCGTTGGCGCCATGGGCAAAACTCAACAGTGCAGCGGCGGCGACCAGCGGAATGGTGAAGAGTTCATTGACACTCGCCTTGCTGTTCGCCAGACGGTTCGACAGAGCGTGGATTTGCGGCCGGACCACCAGATAGACCACACCGGCACCGGCAAACCCGACGGTCGCGGCAAAGCCGAATGACACTTTCACGACCGGCTTGACGCCCTTGAGCATCAGATAGGTGCCGAACGCCCAGGCCATGGCAGCCACCAGCAGTGGCACAACCCGCTTGGCCGACGCCATGAGGTCATCCTGATAGGTGATCGTCCGCTTGATCAGATAAAGGAAAAACGCTGCAATCATGCCGCCGAGCATCGGCGAGATGATCCAGCTTGCAGCGATTTGGCCGACCTGACCCCAGTCGGCGATGGCCCATCCGCCGGCGGCAACACCGGCACCAAGGACACCGCCGACGATTGAATGGGTTGTGGAGACCGGCGCACCCAGCGCGGTGGCAACATTGAGCCAAAGCGCAGCTGCAAGCAGGGCGCCGATCATCAACCAGATGAACGTGTCATTGTCGCCGATCAGGGCCGGATCGATGATACCGTTCTTGATAGTCCCGACAACGTCGCCCCCGGCGATCAGGGCGCCGCCGGCTTCGAAGGCTGCTGCAATAGCGACGGCGCTGCCAAGGGTGATTGCCTGAGACCCGACCGCCGGGCCGACATTATTTGCAACATCGTTCGCGCCGATATTCATCGCCATATAGGCGCCGATCACGGCCGCAACGACCAGCAGCATACCATGGGCATCGCTATCGGTCCGCGCCATCGTGAAAAGCATGATGGCGATCAGAAACACCAACGCCATGCCGAACCGGAAAAATTCATTCCGGTTTAGCAGCGTGGTTTTTTCAATCCTGGATATTGTCGACATGCCGTTCCGAACCATGCCTTGAGCGCGCCGTCAATACCCGAGTCCGACAGCCAATTGAGTTGATTTCAGGCGGGATCGCAGACGCCGGGTTTCCCGCCCAAGCCGGATCTGCTGACACCTGCGACTATCTGTGGACAAAACCGCGGCGGGCGTAACCGGGAAATTTCGCGTTGTTCCGGCACCTCGCAGCTCAATGGATCCGTGGCGCCGCCGCCTTCGGTCAGTGTTCGTATTGAACGACAGATCATTGGCAAGATCGGGCGGCCAGGCCCGATAACTTCGAAGCCTCGCAATCGTTGCCGGTTGATGGATCTGCAGGCCGAAAGCTTTCGTCGATCCCGCAATTGATTAACCCGGCGATAACCATTCGCAGCAATCGCTTGCAACCAAAATGACGTTTGAAACCTTTTGTATGAAATCAAAGGAGACATTCATGTCCATTCTCGCAAACATCGCGCTCGCCACAATCTCGCTCATTCCGGACGGCTCGGTTTCGAACGACGATTTTGAACCCAAGATTCTTCGCGCCAGCGACAACGGGCTTGTTGTGGAGATGGTGATCTCTTGTCCGCATGATGGTTTCGGCATTATGCATTTCGACAAGATTTCGAACGTATTTCTCGACGGTCGAAACAAAACCCACAACACCGCATCGGGGGCTTATTCAAGCACATGCGGATTGAGTCGCGGTCAGATTGTCTCGAAATAAACCAAAAGAATACAAGCGGCCGCATCACGTTACGCTAAGAAATTTCGTTTAGGTTTTGGTAATTCTGATTAGCAAAATTCTTTGAAAATTTGATTTTAAGGCGCATTTAAAGCCTCCAGTAAGGGTATAGATACGTGTTCTCTCTATAGACGTAGTATCAAATGCCTCGGATTCCCGACCTGCGGGAAACGAACAAAAATATAAGAGAGGCCAGAATGAATAAGAATATCTCGAATTCTCTATTCAGGATCGACAAACCTAAAAGGCGTCCAAGGCTTCTCGCACTGGAGCCTCGCATCGTGCTTGACGCAGCGGCTGTTGTCACTGCTGTCGAAGCGACCGGCGATGGTTTCGATTCCGTGGCCCCGGTCAACGATACTATCGAGCAGAACGACGCGCTGGCGGATTTCGCTGAGGGTGTAAATACCGAAGATCAGCGCAATGAAATCGCCTTCATCACGACGGGTGTCGAAAATTACCAGGACATTATCGCGCAGATCGATCCGAATGTTGAGATTGTCGTGCTCGACGGCACTGAAAACGGCGTTGAGCGGATGGCTGAAATTCTGGCCGGCCGTGATGATCTGGACGCCATCCACATCATTTCACACGGCAATGACGGCGAATTGGTTGTCGGCAATTCGGTATTGAATTTAGAGACGATCAATGGCGAATACGGCGATGAGCTGGCGGCGATCGGCGCCGCCCTTTCGGCAAGCGGCGACATACTGATCTATGGCTGTGATTTCGGTCAGGGCGAGACGGGCGTCAGGACGGCGGAAGCTCTTGCTGCGGCGACCGGCGCCGACATTGCTGCATCGGACGATGAGACCGGCCATGCCGCGCTTGGCGGCGACTGGGATCTGGAAGTGTCTGTCGGACAGAATGAGACGGTTGCCATCGTCGCGGCGGACTGGCTCGGCAAGCTTGCCAGCTTCGCCGATGACGGCGGCAATAACGATATCAGTAACGACGACTTCGATATCACCGCCATCGACATAGATTATTCGGACGTTGCAAACGGCAATCTGGCCGGCTTTGTGCAGATGGATCCGTCGGGCGGATCGAGTGTGTTTATGAGCCTGATTGTCGATGTAGATGGTGACGGCAATGCCAATTACGATTATTTTGTCGAACTGGACGCAACAAGTCCGCACGTGATCGGCGACTTCAATCTCTATTATGGCGTCAAGGACTCGAATGCCAACAAGCTGAGCGGCAAGACGTCAACGGTTGCATTTGACGCCACGAATCCCTCCACAGCGACACTGTCCACGGAAGACAATCCGTTTGAAGGAGCCACAAATCAGGACAGCCGTATTACCTATTATATCAATCTCGACGAGATCGTGAACGACTGGAACGCCCGTTTTCCGTCCGATCCGATCACCTATGCCGATGTCCAGATCATCAATGCGACGACCCATACATCGGCAAGTCCGACGTCCCAGATCAAGGACGAGCAGTTTGACAGCTCATTGTCGGCGACGCCGTCGGCCACCGATGACGTTGCAGCAACCGTGCAGAATACCGACGTCATCATCGATGTCCTCGACAATGACAATCGCCTGGCCTTCACCGATGTCTCGATTGTGTCCGGATCTGGTCCGGCGCTTGGAAGCGTCGTTGTCAACAGCGACGGCACGATCACCTATTCACCCGGTACAGGGCTGGCCGGGAGTGACAGTTTTCAATATCAGTCGATCGGTACTGACGGAAATTTATATACCGCCACAGTTGATGTGGTCATCGCCCTGGGTACAGCGAATTCCGACCCGACGGTCAGCGGACCGGTGACCACGACCGACAGCGAAGACGATGCGGCGTTTTCGCTCGACCTGCTGACCGGCGCGTCTGACCCTGACGCCGGCGATACTCGATGTCGACCCGGTCAACGATGCCCCGGCCGTCACATCCGACAGCGTCACCGTCGCCGAGGACGCAACCGATGTCGCGCTCAACCCGACAGCGCCCGCAGACGCCGACGGCGATACCCTGACCATTGCCGTCAGCCAGGTCCCGGACGCCGCACAGGGCGCCGTCGGTTATGTCGACGACGCCACCGGCGCAACCCTGGCGCTCGCCGCCGGCGACAGCCTGTCGGCCGCGGAGTTCGCTTCGCTTACCTTCACGCCGGCCGCCGATTATGCCGGAACCGTCGACGCCATCACCTATTCCGTCTCCGACGGCACAACCGCAACAGCCGGATCCATCACGCTCGCCATCAATGCCGCCAACGACGCCCCGACATCGGCCGGCGGGTCGGTCACCACAGACGAGGATACCAGCCACGTCTTCGCCGCCGCGGACTTCGACTTTGCCGACGTCGATAGCGGTCGCCGCCGTGCGCATCGACACGCTGCCCGCCGACGGCACCCTCGTCTTCCAGGGCAGCGCCGTCACCGGACCCGTCACCGTCAGCGCCGCCGAACTGGCCAATGGCGACCTGGTCTTCACCCCCGAGGCCGACGGCAACGGCACCGCCTATGCCAGCTTCAGCTATTCCGTCTCCGACGGCACCGCCTTCGCCGCAGCGCCGGCAACCATGACCATCGATGTCGACCCGGTCAACGACGCCCCGGCCGTCACATCCGACAGCGTCACCGTCGACGAGGACGCAACCAGTGTCGCCCTCAACCCGACAGCGCCAACCGATGTCGACGGCGATACCCTGACCATTGCCGTCAGCCAGGTCCCCGCCGCCGCACAGGGCAGCGTCACGTATGTCGACGATGCCACCGGCGCACCCCTGGCGCTTGCCGCAGGCGACAGCCTGTCGGCCGCCGAGTTCGCTTCGCTCGCCTTCACGCCGCTCGCCGACTATGCCGGACCCGTCGACGCCATCACCTATTCCGTCTCCGACGGCACAACCGCAACAGCCGGATCCATCACGCTCGCCATCGACGCCGCCAACGACGCGCCGACATCGGCCGGCAGTTCCATCACCACCGATGAGGATACCAGCCACGTCTTCGCCGCCGCCGACTTCGACTTTGCCGACGTCGATAGCGGCGACACGCTCGCCGCCGTGCGCATCGACACGCTGCCCGCCGACGGCACCCTCGTCTTCCAGGGCAGCGCCGTCACCGGACCCGTCACCGTCAGCGCCGCCGAACTGG
>CAMYKZ010000064.1 GCA_947259045.1 uncultured Afifella sp. | reverse complement strand
CTGATTGATCGGAAGTTGCGATGCGGGAATTTTTTTTCATCCGGCCTGGTGGCCGCTGCACAATGACAGCTTAATCCGCCGATAGACGCTTCAGGCCGCGCCGCTCCCGTGCTTGCCAGTGACGCAATCACGCAGCACTATCGGCGCGCACTCGGCTAGTGATTTTTCAACAGCCCGCTGGACAGCGGCGGCAAAATGGCGGATTGAGCGCTGATGAAAAATTACAACATCTTCTCCCTGATCAGACAGGGTTTTGCCGGCCACAAGGACTGGCCGCCGGCCTGGCGCGAGGCCGAGCCGAAAGCGGCCTATGATGCAGTGGTGATCGGCGGCGGCGGCCATGGGCTGGCAACCGCCTATTATCTGGCCAAACTGCACGGCATGACGAATATCGCGGTGATCGAAAAAGGCTGGCTCGGCGGTGGCAATTCAGGCCGCAATACCGCCATCGTCCGCTCCAACTATCTGTTCGATGAAAGTGCTGCGATCTACAATCACGCGCTGACGCTTTGGAAAACGCTCGGCCAGGAGCTCAATTACAATATCATGATGAGCCACCGCGGCGTGCTCAACCTGGCCCACGACGAGGGCGAGGCGCGGCAGATGAAGCGCCGGGTGGAGGCCAACCGGCTGAATGGCGTCGACGCGGAATGGCTGGAACCGGAAGACATCAAGGCGTTCTGTCCGCCGATCAATATTTCAGACCATATCCGCTATCCGGTCATCGGCGCCACATTGCAGCGCTCCGGCGGCGTCAACCGGCACGATGCGGTCTGCTGGGGTTATGCGCGCGCTGCCGACAATCTCGGCGTCGATATCATCCAGCAGTGCGAGGTCACCGATATCCTGAGTGAGAACGGCCAGGTGACAGGGGTGGAGACCACGCGAGGCAAGATAAAAACGCCGAAGGTCGCCTGCGTCACTGCCGGGCACACCTCGGTGATGGCGAAGATGGCCGGCATCCGCCTGCCGATCGAGAGCCATCCGCTGCAGGCGCTGGTGTCTGAGCCGCTGAAACCGGTCATGCCGTGTGTCTGCATGTCGAATGCCGTACATGTCTATATGAGCCAGTCCGACAAGGGTGAACTTGTGATCGGCGCTGGCATCGACCCTTATCTGAGTTACACCCAGCGCGGCTCGATGGACATTATCGAGCACCAGATGGCCTCGCTCGTGGAACTGTTTCCGTTTGTTTCGCGGGTGCGCATGATGCGCCAGTGGGGCGGCATAGTGGATGTCTGCCCCGACGCCAGCCCGATCATCACCAAGACACCGCTCAAGGGTTTCTACATCAATGGCGGCTGGGGCACCGGCGGCTGGAAGGCGACGCCCGGCTCCGGCCACGCTTTTGCCGATCTGGTGGCCAACGACGAACCCAACGCCATTGCCGCGCCGTTCACCATGGAACGCTTCGTCACCGGCGCATTGGTGGCCGAACACGGCGCTGCAGCCGTCGCGCACTGACCGCATGATGGGGGAGAGAAGACCATGTTCATAATCGATTGTCCCTGGTGCGGCGCGCGCGATCTGTCGGAGTTTTCTTATGGCGGCGAGGCGCATATCGACCGGCCGGAAAAATCCGAAACGATGAGTGACGCCGAATGGGCGGAATTCGTCTTCATGCGGACAAATCCGAAGGGCGTTCTGGCGGAACGCTGGAACCATGCGGCCGGCTGCCGGCGCTGGTTCAACATGCTGCGCAACACGGCGACCGACGATATTCTCGGCGTCTACCGGATGGGTGAAAAACCGCCAAAGGTCGAGGCCCGGCTGCCGGCGACGCCGTCCGGTGAAGCGCCGATCGGCTCCGGCAACGATGCCGTCAAGGTGATGCAGCCGGATGACGGCCCGGTGGACAAGAACGATCAGGAGGCAGGCCATTGAGCCGGCAGAAATTCCGCAGGGCGACAGGCGGCCTGATAGACCGTTCGCGCACCGTCCGCTTTACCTTTGACGGCCGCTCGCTGACCGGCCATCCGGGCGATACCCTGGCCTCGGCGCTGATTGCCAATGGCGAGCATATGGTGGCGCGCTCGTTCAAATATCACCGCCCGCGCGGCATTCTGGGCGCCGGCGCCGAAGACCCGGCAGCCCTGGTGCAGCTTGGCGGCGACATGGCGCGCACCGATCCCAATACCAAGGTGACGGAGCAGGAGGTCTATGACGGGCTGACGGTGAAGCCGCAGAATTGCTGGCCGACCCTGCAGGCCGATGTCGGCGTGCTCAACGATGCGCTGTGGCGCTTCCTGCCGGCCGGGTTCTATTACAAGACGCTGATGGGCCCGTCCGGCCTGTCGTGGCCGAACTGGATGACGTTCGAGCCGCTGATCCGCCGGTCCGCCGGTCTCGGCAAGGCTCCGGAAAGCCCGGACCCGGACCGTTATGAGGCGGTCAACCGCCATTGCGACGTGCTGGTCGCCGGCGGCGGCCCGGCCGGGCTGATGGCAGCCCTTGCTGCAGCGAAATCCGGCGCGCGGGTGATGCTGGTGGAAGAGACCGACCGGCTCGGCGGCTCGCTGCTTTCGCGCAATCCGGATCAGCTGCAGGTGGGGGGCGTTTCGCCGGCCCAGTGGGCGGCGGATGTCCGCCGCGAACTGGAAGCCTGCGACGAAGTTACCATTCTCACGCGGACGACGCTTTTTGGATATTATTCGCACAATTTCCTCGGCGCTTGGGAGCGCGTCAGCGATCACGTTCCGGAGGGCAAGAGGGTCAGCCATCTGCCGCGTCAGCGTCTCTGGCGCATCCGCGCGAAACAGGTGGTGCTGGCCACCGGAGCGATCGAGCGGCCGATGGTGTTTCACGAGAACGACCGGCCCGGCATCATGCTGGCCGGCGCGGTGCGGACCTATGTCCACCGCTACGGCGTGCTTCCCGGCAAACGGATTGCCGTCCTCACCAACAATGACAGCGGTTGGGCGGCGGCGTTCGATTATGCCGACGCCGGCGCCGATATTGCCGCCATCATCGATCTGAGAACCGAAATTCCGCCTGAAAGCCTGGCTGAGGCGGCAAAACGCGGCATTGCCATTCACCCGGGCTCGACGGTGATCGCAACATCGGGCCGCGCGCGCATCCGGGCGATCGAAGTCGGCAGCCTGATTGAGCGCGGCGGTGTTGCCGGTTCGACGCGGGTCGCCTGTGACCTGCTGGCGGTCTCCGGCGGCTGGGCGCCCAATGTGGCGCTGTTTTCCCAGTCGCGCGGCAAGCTGGCCTATGACGAGGAGATCGCCGCGTTCCGCCCGGGCCAGTCCTGGCAGGCGGAACAATCCGCCGGCGCTGCAAACGGCGAGTTCGCCACCGCCGATTGCCTGAAAGACGGCGCGAAGGCCGGTTCTGCCGCAGCCCGGGCCGCCGGTTTCAAGGCAATTGCACCGAGGGCGCCGAAACTGACCGGCGGCGACACGGGGCAGGGGTCTGTGCGCATCATCCCCGAACTGCCGTCAAACCGGCCGCCTGAAAAAATGCGCGCCTGGGTCGACCTGCAGGACGATGTGACGAGCAAGGATCTGCGGCTTGCGGTGAACGAGGGTTATCGGTCCGTGGAACATGCCAAGCGTTATACCACCACCGGCATGGGCACCGATCAGGGCAAGGTTGCCAATCTCAATGCGTTCGCGTTCCTGGCGGCAGAACGCGGCGAGCCGATCACGTCCGTCGGCACCACCACCTTCCGCCAACCCTACAAGCCGGTCACCTTCGGCGCACTGGCAGGCCAGCATGTCGGCGATCATTTCATGCCCCGTCGAACGACGCCGATGCATGCCTGGCACCGGGCGCAGAAGGCGATCTTCGAGCCAGTCGGCGACTGGCTGCGCGCCCGGGCCTATCCCCGGGCAGGCGAGAGTTTCCATGACGCGGTGCAGCGGGAATCGCGTGCGGCGCGCTCGCATATCGGTATGCTCGATGCCTCGACACTGGGCAAGATCGACGTGCGCGGCCCCGATGCGCGCGAATTCCTCAACCGGGTCTACACCAATGCCTGGATGAAACTCGCGCCGGGCAAATGCCGTTACGGTTTCATGCTCGGTGAAGACGGTATGGTGCGCGACGACGGCGTCACCGCCTGTCTGGCCGACGACCATTTCCACATGACCACGACGACAGGGGGCGCGGCGGGCGTGTTGGGGACGCTGGAGGACTACCTGCAGACCGAATGGCCGGATCTGCAGGTCTATCTGACAACCACGACGGAACAATGGGCTGTCGTCTCAGTCTGCGGCCCGGAATGCGACAAGCTGGTTGCTGATTTGTGCGACGACCTCGATCCGGATCCTGACAATTTCGAGTTCATGTCTTGGCGCGATGCTCATATCGGCGGCATTCCGGTGCGGGTGTTCCGTATCTCGTTTACCGGCGAACTGTCGTACGAGATCAACATTCCGGCAAGCCACGGCCTGTGGCTGTGGGAGCAGGTGATGGGCAAGGGCGCCAGATACGGCGTCACCGCCTATGGCACGGAAGCCATGCATCTGCTGCGCGCGGAAAAGGGTTTTATCATTGTCGGCCAGGAGACCGACGGTACAGTCACGCCGCATGATCTGCGCATGGACTGGATCGTCAAGAAATCCGGCGATTTCATCGGCCGGCGTTCGCTGACCCGGTCCGACACGGCAAAGCCCGGCCGCAAACAGCTTGTCGGTCTTTTGACCGAAGATCCGCGTCAGGTGCTGATGGAAGGCGCGCATATCATCGAGAGCGAGGCGGAAAGCGCGCCGCCGGTGCCAATGCTCGGTCATGTGACGTCGAGCTATTTCAGCCCCAACCTGAACCGTTCAATTGCGCTCGCCATGATCAAGTCCGGCGGTCAGCGCATCGGCCAGACATTGTGGGTCTCGCGCAAGGACGGTGCGCCGATTCCGGTTCGTGTCTGCGAGACCGATTTCCTGGCGCTGAAGGAAAGGGACGAACTGGATCCGCCGACTGCTCCGGACCCTGAAGAGGTTAGTGCAACGAGCTCAGAGGCAGGTGTGGAAAATGTCTGAATCGAAAGCCTGGATCCCTGTCCGGAGGTCGCCGTTGACCGCACGCGGTGCAATCGTGGCACGGCGCAATGCCGTGCAACTGGCGGAAATGCCCTTCCTTGGCAAACATATTTTACGGGTCGAACCGCAGATCGGTGCAGATGCGGTAAAGACCGCGACGGGTCTTGAGCTTCCGGTGCAGCCGCTATCGTCGACGGCCAGCAATGACGACGCGCCACAGACGGCCCTGTTGTGGATGGGGCCGGATGAATGGATGCTGATGACGCCGCCCGAAGATGCCGGAGCCACGGCCGCGAAACTTGCAGATTCTCTCGCCGGCAAACATCATCAGATTGCCGATGTCAGCGATTATTACGCGGCGATTGACATCACCGGACGCAGAGCCCGCGAACTGCTGATGAAACTGACCACGCTGGATATTCATTCGCGCGCATTTCGGCCCGGCCAGGTGACGGGCACCATTCTCGGCCATGCCAATGCGACGCTCTGGCTGGTCAGCGATGTCGATGGCGAGGCGATGGTTCGCCTGTTCGTCCGCTGGTCGCATGCTGATTATCTGTGGTGCCTGCTGGCCGATGCAGGGCGCGAATGGGGCATGCCGAAACAGCAGCCGGTTACCGGCGAGAGACTGGTGATCTGAAGCGGGCTCTGACAAAAATCCCCGCTGCAAGTCAATGCAGCGGGGTTTGTGATATCCGAATTCAGCGTTTGATCAGCGGCCGTTGGAATAAAGCCGCGTTGCCTGCGTCATGGCTGATTCGCCCGGCATGGATTTGCGGAATCGGTCGCGTTCCATGACCTGAGCCAGATTGAAATTGTTGTCCGGCCGGGGTTTGGCCCGGGATACGAGTGCGTCGAAGAAAAACATTGTAAATGCGCTCATGGAACCATCTCCACAAATGGGGTTTCGGCCTTGTTGCCAAAGACGCTCTTGCGCCTTTTCATGATCAGCAGATGTTCCTTTTGCGAAGTGTAATCAAGCAAAAACGACAGCATATCAGTTATGCGGTTTCTGCATGTCAAATTGGCACGGATCTGGTCTGCGAAACTGGGTTTAACAGTTTGAAATTTAACGCTTTATCAGGATTCATTAATATAGGGTCAACACACCGATATCACAACTGGCGGCCGTCACGGCGACCCGTTCAGCAGGCGTGTGATCTTTTCTGCTGCGCGACGGTCGCTTTCGTCATAGGCGATGGTCTCAAAAAGTTTGCCATCGGCTGAAAACAACAGCGCCGATCCGGAAAAGATCCGACAGGCTTTGGCGGCTTTGCGGATTGGCTGCCCTGTTCCGGTCAGTGCTCCCGATTGTGTCGATTTGGCGCAAAGATTTCTGGCCGTCGATCTGATACTCCCTCAGACCATGAAACGCCCGTTTGCCAGACCGAGCCTGACATTGTTTTCTGCGTTGTGCGACCTGCGCGCTCCGTTGGTCGCGCTTGCGGTCATTGCATTTCAGTTTCAGGCAATGCTTCCCCTGGCGGCGGCAAGCGGGTCGCCGCAGCCGGTTGCCGCCCTGTCCATATGCTTTGGCGCTGCGGAAGACAATAATGATAGTGCGCCGGGCCATTCCGGCACATGTCTCTGCGGTTCGACCTGCCCCCACGCCGGATGTTCCGGCTGTTTCGGGCCAAGTGGTCGTGACATGGCGCGCACTGACCCGCCACAGATCGGCGCCTGGCCGAACGGAACTTCAATACTGCGCGGCCATAGCAGGCGGGCAACGGCGCAAAGCCGCGCGCCGCCGATATATTCCTGAGCCTTTTTCGAATTTTCCCGCGGGCGGTCCGTCCCGTGCCGCGCATTGATAACGAGCTCCGGAGTCGAATGATGTTACGAAATACTGCACCGATCGCCATGGCGGTCATCTTATCGGCACCAGCCTTCGGCGGGTTTTACGCCGGTGCCGCAGAAAAAACGAATGCCGTCATGCAAGGCGAACTGAAAATCGAGCAACCCTGGACACGGGCGACGCCGCCGGGCGCAAAAGTCGGCGGCGGATATCTCACAATTACCAATACGGGCAATGAAGCCGACCGGCTGATCGCCGTTGCGACGCCGCGGGCGGAAAAAGCCGAAATCCATGAAATGAAGATGGACGGAGGAATCATGACAATGCGGCCGCTGGGCGACGGCCTCATCGTGCCGCCGGGCGAGACCGTCGAGCTGAAGCCGGGCGGGCTGCATCTCATGCTGATGAAACTTGATGGAAGAATCGAAGTGGGTTCGTCTGTTCCGCTGACACTGACTTTTGAGAAGGCCGGCTCGATCACACTGGACTTTGCGGCAGTACCGATCGGGGCCAGAAAGCCGGCCGCGATTCCTGCCGGCGAGGGCGGGTAGGCGATGCGGAAAATCCGCTATGTGCTCTGGGCCGCTGTTGCCATCCTGGGGCTGATGTCAGGCATTGTGCTGGTCGGCCAACGCGAGCAGGCGCCAACCGCACTGGTGCCCGGCGAGGCGTTTGGCCAACCGTTCAGGCTGATCGATCATAATGGTGCGATGATCACGGAAGCGGCGTTTCGCGGTCAGCCGACTCTGGTGTTTTTCGGATTTACCCATTGTCCGGAAGTCTGCCCGACAACGCTTTACGAACTGAACGGCTGGCTGAACAAACTCGGTTCGGACGGCGCAACGATTTCTGCCTATTTCGTTTCCGTCGATCCGGAGCGCGACACCGCTGAAATCCTGAAACAATATGTGACGGCCATATCGGAACGGATCGTCGGAATTACCGGCGACCCGGCCGACATTGCCGCCATGTTGAAAGGGTTTCATGTCTATTCCAAAAAAGTGCCGCTGGATGACGGCGACTATACAATGGACCACACCGCCTCGATTTTCCTGCTCGATTCCGCCGGACAATTCGTCGGCACCATCACCTATGACGAGACGCCGGAAAATGCTCTGGCCAAACTGAAGCGGCTGGTGGACCGAAACCCGGTTTGATGCTGTCGGCTCGCCATGACTGATGCCCCGCGCCTGGAGCGGCTGAAACAATGGGCGATGGCGGTTCGCACGGACGCTCTGGCGCTTTGGCTGGCGATCGGCGATCCGCGGGTGCCGCCAATTGCCAAAATACTGGCGGCTCTTGTGGCCGGTTATGCTCTCAGTCCCATCGACCTGATCCCGGATTTCATCCCCGTGCTTGGATATCTTGATGATCTTGTCCTCGTGCCGCTCGGCATCATGCTTGTCATTCGCCTGATCCCGGACCCGATCATCGACGATCTGCGCGCCAGGGCCGCGCGGCAATTTGCCGGCAACGGCCCGAAGGCTCGGGCCGCCGCCTATGTCATTGTTGCCCTCTGGATAATGCTTGCCGGGGCGTTGTTCTGGCATTTTTTCGCGGTTTCGCCGATGGACCGGAACCCGGTTTGAGTTTACAATATGACGATGGCTGAACTGTTGCATTCAACTCTGGTCTCGCTGGGCCTTTATGCCGCCGGCCTGGTGCTGGGCGGGCTTGGTACGCTTTGGGTGCAGGAAGGTCCGGCGATTTACATGACGATGATCGTCACAGGGTTGCGCAATTGTTTCTGAGCCGGGGCCGGACCGGGATGTGCCCATGAAAGCTGCCGTCTGCCGGGCATTCGGTGAGCCCCTTGTGATCGAAGCTGTCGAACTTTCTGCGCCGCAGGCCGGTGAAGTGAGGGTGCGGCTCGCCGCCTGCGCCATCTGCCACAGCGACATCGCCTATATGGATGGCGCGTGGGGCGGCGATCTGCCTGCGGTTTTTGGCCATGAAGCAGCCGGCCTCGTGCAGGAAGTCGGTTCTGACGTGCAAAATATCCGACCGGGTGACCACGTCGTTGTCACGCTGGTTCGTTCGTGCGGCGAATGCGCCTGTTGCGCACGGGGCCTTTATTCTGTGTGCGAGGGCGATTTCCCGCTGAACCACAGAAGCGTTCTGACCGGAGCCGGAGGAGAGCGCCTCGTGCAGGGCATGGGGACCGCTGCATTTGCCGAAGAGGTCCTGGTTGATGCCTCGCAGCTTGTCGCCATCGCGGCGGATGTGCCGTTTGATTGCGCTGCACTGCTCGCCTGCGGCGTCATCACAGGTTACGGCGCTGTCGCCAATACCGCGCGCATCGAGCCGGGTTCCGATATTGTCGTCATCGGCGCCGGAGGCGTTGGCCTCAATGCGTTGCAGGGCGGTGTCCACTGTCAGGCGAACCGCATTATCGCCGTCGATATCTCAGACGGCAAACTTGACGATGCGATCGAGTTCGGCGCAACCCACGGCGTCAATTCAAGCCGCCAGGATGCGATTGCCGAAATCCGGGCCCTGACCGGCGGACGGGGCGCGGATTATGTCTTTGTCACGGTCGGCGCCAAGACGGCATTCGACCAGTCTTATGGCATGCTGGCGCGCGGTGGCGCGGCCGTTCTTGTCGGCATGCCGGCCAACGGCGTGATGTCGGAGTTCGAGCCCGGCGCCTTTGCCGGCGACAGCAAGCGTATCCTTGGCTCCAAGATGGGGTCGTCTGACATCCGGCTTGATATCCCCAGGCTTGCAGGGCTTTATAAGGAGGACCGCTTGAAGCTCGACGAACTGATCTCCAACCGGTATCCCCTCGGTCAGATCAACGAGGCGGTCGCCAGCGTGAAACGTGGTGAAGTGCGGCGCAACGTGATTGTGTTTGAACATTGACCAGCCGGTCGTTTAATGGGTGAGCCATGAAAATTGCCGGACTTGAAACCTTTATCGTCGGCAATCCGCCGCCGTATTTTGGCGGCCGATATTTCATTTTCCTGAAACTGACAACGGCGTGCGGCATTGAAGGCATTGGCGAAGTCTATTCGGCGACCTTTAGCCCGCATGTCATCGAGGCGATGATCCGCGACGTTTTTCAGCGCCATGTCGAGGGCCATGATCCGGTGCGCATCGAGCGCCTGTGGCGCAGCGTCTACGGCGCCGGCTACACGCTGCGCCCGGATGTCTCGGTGATGGGTGTCTTGAGCGGCCTTGAGATGGCCTGCTGGGACATTGCCGGCAAGGCGGCCGGCAAACCGGTCTATGACATGCTCGGTGGCAAGGTGCACGAGCGGCTGCGCAGCTACACCTATATCTATCCGCGCGGTGGCAACGTTTACCCCGCCGATGACGACCCGGATAATCCCTATATCAATGCGGATGTGGCGGCAGCTTATGCAGCGGATCTGGTTGCCGATGGGTTTACCGCCGTCAAATTCGATCCGGCCGGGCCCTATACGATCTATGACGGGCACCAGCCGTCGCTGGAAGACATCGAGCGCTCGGTTCGTTTTGTCAGGACGATCCGCGAGGCTGTCGGAAGCAAGGCGGATATGCTGTTTGGAACCCACGGCCAGTTTACTGCGGCCGGGGCGATCCGGCTGGCCCGCCAGTTGGAGCCCTATGATCCGCTATGGTTTGAAGAACCGGTGCCGCCGGAGAACCCGAAGGAAATGGCCCGGGTCGCAGCGGCCACGACGATTCCTGTCGCGACCGGCGAACGGCTGACGACAAAATATGAGTTTGCCCGGGTTCTGGAGCATCAGGCAGCATCCATCCTGCAGATGAATCTCGGCCGTGTCGGCGGGCTTCTGGAAGCCAAGAAGATCGCCGCCATCGCCGAAACCCACAATGCCCAGATCGCACCGCATCTTTATTGCGGCCCGGTCGTCGGCGCAGCCAATATCCAGATCAGCGCATGTTCGCCCAATTTCCTGATCCTTGAGGGCATCGGGAAATGGGATGGCTTCCACGCTGACATCCTCAAGACGCCGATCGTCTGGGAAGAGGGTTATGTCATTCCCTCATCCGAACCGGGACTCGGCGTTGAGTTGAACGAAGATGTCGCCCGCGCTCATGTATATCAGGGCGATGCCTTGCACCTGACCATGGACGAGGAGCCGCTGCGCTGATCGGCCAGGCGAATGGTATCTGATTGTTCGGTTGCATCGCCGTTCAGGCATCTTCCGTAACGCAGAATCCAATCTGCCGTAGCGGCGATAGCCGAAATTCCCGGTGATTTCTTGCTGCACGGAAGTCTGCTTCAACAACAGGCTTGGCAAGCGGTCAAGTGTAGACTAACCTTTGTATCGCAGGGGGGACAATTGTTGCAAAAACGTCATAACCTCCTGAAATGAATAAATAATTCATGTGGAGGACGACCGATGGACTACCGATTTATTGCACCGGCAATTGTGGCTGCCGGCTTTGTATTCTCAGGAACCGCGGCAATTGCCGGTCCCAAAACGGTCTCCGGACCGGGTGCCGATCCGGCCTGTTTTGCGCCATGGGACGCCGACGTCAAATATTTCCAATGGGACAAGCGCGACGGCCCGCACAAGGTCGCCGTGGTCAACGGCTTCGTCGGCAACACCTGGCGCATTCAGATGATCCAGACGGCAAAGGCGTTTGCCGAACAGCCGGAAATCGCCTCGCAGCTCGAGGAATTCAAGATCGTCTCGACCGGCACCGACGTGGCCGCCCAACTTGGCGCGATGGAGGATTTCATCAACCAGGGTTACGACGCGATTGTCACGATTGCGGTTTCGCCGGAAGGGTTTGACCGGGTTATCCGCCTGGCCGACCGCAACGACGTGGTCGTTGTGCCGTTCGACAATGTGCTGGATACCGACAAGGTGATGCAGGTCAATGAGGATCAGCTTGAGATGGGCCGCATGTATGGCCGCTGGCTGACCAAGCAGCTTGGCGACCAGAAAGAGGGCAAGATCCTCGAGGTGCGCGGATTGCCTGGAAACTCCGTCGACCGCGACCGCCATCTCGGCTTCCGCGAAGCCTTCGAGGACACCGGCAAATGGGACATCGTCCAGGTTGTCGGCAACTGGGATGACGGCACGGCGCAGAAAGTCACTGCCGATGCAATCGCGGTGCACGACAAGTTCGATGCGGTCGTGGTCCAGGGCGGGTCCACCGGTACGGTACGCGCCATACTTGACGCCAATCACCCGCTGGTGCCGATAGCAGGCGAGGCGGAAAACGGGTTTCGCAAACAATTGGCGGAGCTTGGTCCAAAGGGCCTGAAAGGCACATCGATCGGCCAGTCGCCCGGCATGGTGGCGATTGCCATGAAGGCTGCGCTTTCCGCGCTTGATGGCAATGTGATGCCGCAGCTGATTTCGGTGCCGGTACCATACGCTGAGTACGATCAGCTTGTAGCTGGCAAGAACTACTGGCCGGATCTGAACGACAATTTCTTCACGGTGAACGAATTTCCGCCCTGCGGCGTGAATATCACCGCGACGGAAATCATGGCAAAAGACGCCGAGAACGTTCAATAGGACCAACCGGGCCGGCCCTCGCGGTATCGTGGGCCGGCCCTTTCATCTGCCCCGATGACGGTGTTCTCGCACGCTGGCAGCGGCCCCAATGCCCTGAACATTATGTCTGCCGGTCAGCCGGGCAGGAGACGCGATATGATTGATCAGACTCAGACGGCGCAACCCGCGTCCGAACCTGTCGATGATGCCCATGTGACATTGTCGCAAGTTTCGAAGCGGTACGGCGGCGTCAAGGCGCTCGACAATGTCGATTTTTCATGCCGGCTTGGATCGATTCATGCCATTCTGGGTGAGAACGGGGCTGGCAAATCGACGCTGATCAAGATTATGTCCGGTGTCGTCCAGCCCGACGAAGGCACAATGACGCTTGCCGGAAAGCCGGTTCACTTCCCCCATCCGGCTTCGGCAAACGATGCTGGTATCGTCTGTATCTTTCAGGAGCTGTCGCTGATTCCGGATCTGACGGTTGCCGACAATATATCCATTGCCGATCCGCCGCGCCGCTTCGGCCTGATTGACAGCGCCGCCCAGCGGCGGCGCGCGGAGGAACTTCTGGCCCGGATCGGCTGCGAGGACGTCAATCCGCTTTTGCGCGTGCGTGATCTTCCGCTGTCGCGCCGGCAGATGGTGGAAATCGCCAAGGCGCTGGCCAAGGATCCGACCGTTCTGATCCTGGACGAAGCGACATCCGCACTGACGGCAGCCGATGTCGAAAAGGTGTTTGCCATTTTGCGCCAGCTGCGCGAGGACGGCATCTCGATCCTGACAATCTCACACCGCATGCATGAGATCGAAGCCGTCGCTGACATGTGTTCCGTCTTCCGCAACGGTCAGCATATCGAAACATTCCGCCAGGGTTCACGATCGGAAAACGAGATCGTCCAGATGATGATCGGGCGGGAAATTTCTGCCCATTTTCCGCCCAAACCGGAGCGGGAATTTCCCGAAACCGTGCTGGAACTGCGCAAACTCTCCTGGGAAAACCGGCTCCGAGATATCGACCTGACCGTCGGGCGTGGCGAAATTGTCGGTTTGGGCGGTCTGGACGGGCAGGGCCAGAAGGAATTGCTGCTCGGTCTGTTCGGCGTTCTCAAGGGGGTGAGCGGCGATTTGCTGATTGACGGCAAGCCGGTGCGCATCAATTCGCCCGTCGATGCCAAGCGACCGGGTATCGACATGGCGCTGATCCCCGAAGACCGCAAGACGGAAGGTCTGCTCCTGCCCATGTCGATTGCCGACAATCTCGCCATCGCCTCGCTCGATCATCTCTCAAACGGACCGTTTGTCGACGCCGGCGCGATGCAGAGGGCCGTTGACGGTGCGATATCGCGGATGCATATCCGCATCGGTTCGAAGGACGATCTGGTCTCCACTTTGTCAGGCGGCAATCAGCAAAAGGTCGTTATCGCCAAATGGCTGATGACGGAGCCGCGTATCATCCTTCTCAACGATCCGACAAGAGGCATCGATGTCGGCACCAAGCAGGAAATCTACCGTCTGTTACGCCAACTGGCCGACGACGGCGCGTCGATCCTGTTCTACACCACCGATTACGAAGAGCTGATCGGCTGCTGCGACAGGGTCGCGGTGATGTATGGCGGTGAGGTGGTGCGCGAACTTGAAGGCGAAGACAATACCGAACACAACATTATCGCAAGCGCGCTGAATATCGATGACAAAGCGGGAGCTGCAGCATGAACCGGAGCAGTCTGCTTGGCGATCTGAAGATACGGTTGTCCCAGAAATCCGGTCTTCTGACCGCCGTCCTGATCTTTGCCGTTTTTTACGTATTCTACAATCTCAATCACCCGCGCGGTTTTTCCGCCGCTGTGCTGATCCAGAATTCCAACGAGGTTTTTGCCCTCGCCATGGTTGCGATGGCGCAGACAGCGGCGGTTCTGATCGGCGGGCTGGACCTGTCGGTCGGCGCGATCATGACACTGGTGAATTGCCTGGCGAGCCTGATTATCAACGGCTCTCCGCTGCAGATGCTGCTTGGCGTGATCGTCTGCATGGCGGCCGGCGCGGGCTGCGGTTTCATCAACGGCTGTGTTGTCGTCTATGGCCGCATCCAGCCCATCATCGCCACACTTGCCACCGGCGCGGTGTTCATGGGGCTTGCGCTGTTTCTGCGGCCAAGCCCCGGCGGCGATGTCGATGGAGATCTGTCCTGGGCCTCCACCAACGATCTGTTTGAAATCGCTGCGACCTATGGCTTTGCAGAGGGCGGCGACGCCGCCTGGTTTCAGCCGATCGCCTGGATCCCGGTGCCGCTGCTTCTGTTGTTCGTGGTCGCGATCCTGATCTGGATTCCCTACGCCCGGTCTGTGACGGGCCGAGCGGCTTACGCGGTCGGGTCGGCGGAGGGTGCTGCCTATATGTCCGGCCTTGATATTTCCCGCGCCAAGATCGCCGCTTTCACTCTGGGCGGGTTTTTCGCCGGCCTTGGCGGGCTTTATCTGGCCCTGCAGACCTCGTCCGGCAACGCGGATATTCCCCAGGCAGGCGCCTATACGCTGAATTCCATCGCCGCCGTTGTCATCGGCGGAACATCCTTGCTGGGCGGCGTTGGTTCCGCCATCGGTTCCATATTCGGTGCGCTGGTCCTGCGCACTATTTCGTTCAACTTCCGCATTTTCGAAATCGACCCGCTGCTGCAGCCGCTGTTTGAAGGCGTCGTTCTTCTTGCGGCCGTCAGCCTGGGGGCAATGCGCGTCTTGCGTATCAAGAACAGACTGGAACTCTTCCGCTAGGGGCGAAGCCATCGTGACAAGTGTAACATCTGAACAACCTGCTGCCCGATTCAGGCTTTCAGCCGATGACAAGCCGATTGCCATTGCGCTTGGTTTTGTCGTCGTCATCCTGACGGTCGGGACAGTCTACACCTTGATCACCCAGGGCAAGGCGACCTTGCTGTCGCCGGCCTATCTGCTGCAACAGCTTCAGGTTGGCGCGTTTCTCGGGCTTGTCGCTGCCGGCATGATGCTGGTGATCCTGCTTGGTCACATCGACCTCTCCGTGCCATGGACACTGACTGCTGCGGCGATGATGGCGACCGCTGTCGGCGGACCGGCGGCAATTCCGGTCGGGCTTGCTGTCGGCCTGATCGTCGGTCTGGTGAACGGGCTGGGTGTTGCCTATCTGCGCATACCGTCGATGATCTTCACGCTTGGGGTCAATGCGGTGATGCGCGGCCTGATGGTGGCGCACACCGGCGGCTTTGCGCCGCAGACGGCGGCCACCGACCTGATGCAATGGCTGGCGGTCGGCAAGGTACTGGGCATTCCGGTGGCGCTTCTGGTCTGGGCAATCGTTTCCGTCGCCATTGTGGCGCTGCTTAACCGAAGTGCTCTCGGCAAAACCATCTATGCCATCGGCAACAAGGAAGCCGCCGCCTATCTGGCCGGCGTGCGCACAAAGCGCACGATCATCATTGCATTCTGCCTGTGCGGCATGACGGCCGGCCTGGCCGGAACCCTGCTCGCCGGCTATTCCACCAAGGCCTATCAGGGCATGGGCGATGCCTTTCTGCTGCCCTCCATCGCCGCAGTGGTCATCGGCGGCACCAATATCCTCGGCGGCCGCGGCCGCTATCTGGGCACCCTGGTCGGGGTGGTGCTGATCGTGCTCTTGAACTCGGTGCTCTCAATCATGCAGATGCCGGAAGCCGGACGGCAGGTGATCTACGGAACGGTCATCATCATGATGCTGCTGGTTTATGGTCGCAGGGACAATGTAACCCAGTAAATTCGGCTGGAAACGGAGACGGCAATGCTTACCGACACATTTGAAGTGCTCGACAAACGGTTTACCCGATATGCCATGGGCAACGTCCATAAGGAGGTGCTCTATACCGGCTGCCGCTGGGCCGAAGGCCCGGCCTATTTCCCGGCCGGCAGGTATCTTGTCTGGTCCGACATTCCCAACGACCGCATCATGCGCTACGACGAGACCGATGGCGGCATCTCGGTGTTTCAGCAGCCGTGCCGCAATCACAATGGCCATAGTGTCGACCGTCAGGGGCGGCTGGTATCGTGCGAACATCGCGGCCGCTGCATCAGCCGCATCGAGTTTGACGGCACGCGCACGGTGCTCGCTTCCGAATATCAGGGCAAACGGCTGAATTCGCCCAACGACCTGGTTGTCAAATCCGACGGCACAATCTGGTTTACCGACCCGACCTACGGCATCGACAGCGAGTATGAGGGCGACAAGGCAGAAAGCGAGATCGGCTCCCATGTCTATCGTCTGGACCCTGCCGACGGCAGCCTGGAGGCGGTGGCAACCGATTTCGTCAAACCGAACGGCCTGGCCTTCTCACCCGATGAAAGCAAGCTCTATATCGTCGACACGGGTGCGACCCATGTCGAGGACGGGCCGCGTCACATTCGGGTCTTCGATGTCGGCGCGGACGGAA
Source organism: uncultured Afifella sp. (assembly GCA_947259045.1). Taxonomy (GTDB): domain Bacteria; phylum Pseudomonadota; class Alphaproteobacteria; order Rhizobiales; family Afifellaceae; genus CAMYKZ01. Next base: position 3,882 of record CAMYKZ010000064.1, on the reverse strand, counting down.
AGCTGAGTGGCGGCGAGGTCTTCGTGACCTGCACAGTCGGTCTGTTCGACGGCTTCCGGATCGATACGCAGGGCAACATCTGGACATCGGCGGGCGACGGCGTTCATTGCATCACGCCCGAAGGCGATCTGATCGGCAAGATCCTGACCGGTGAAGTGGTTGCCAATGTCGAATTTGGCGGCATCAAGCGCAACCGGCTTTATATCTGCGCCACGACCAGCCTGCAGGCGGTTTACCTGAACGCAAGGGGATGTGTCAGCGGGGCTTGATGTCAGCTTGAGGGTAAGCCGGATTTGCTCTCAGCGGCAATCAGAATTCCTGCCAGTCTTCGTCCAGATCGAGCACGGCTGCGCCGCCGGCAGCCGATTTTCGGGCGCCGATCCTTGCCGGCAGCCGTGGTTGTTGATCAGGTACAGGATCGTCCGCAATTTCACTCGATGCTTCTGACGGGGATATTGTCGAAGGTCGGCTATGCGCTGTCTTGAAAAAGCCGATTGCCGTTTGCAGATATTCCACCTGGGTGATGGATGATGCGATGGCGCCGGTGGTTTCCTCAACCAATGCGGCGTTCTGCTGGGTCATTTCATCCATGCCGGATATCGCGCTGGAAACCTGATCGATGCCGGATGTCTGCTCCTGGCTGGCGGAAGCGATTTCGGACACGTAATCGGCCACTTTCTTGACCGACTTGACAATCTCTTCCAGCGAATCACCGGCTTCGCCGACCAGTTTGACGCCTTCCTGCACCTGGCCGCCGGAATTGCTGATAAGTTCCTTGATGTCCTTGGACGCGCTGGCAGCGCGTTGGGCCAGTGCCCGCACTTCATTGGCGACCACTGCAAATCCCCGGCCCGCCTCGCCGGCGCGGGCGGCTTCGACGGATGCGTTCAATGCCAGCAGATTGGTCTGAAAGGCGATTTCCTGAATCAGCCCGACAATTTCGCCGATTTTCTTGGAAGACCCTTCGATACCATCCATGGCCCCGACAGCCCGCGCAGCAACCTTTCCGCCACTGATTGCCGCATCGCGTGCGGCGGCGGCGATCTGATTGGCCTCATGGGCGTTGTCGGCATTTTGCCGGACGGTCGCTGAGAGCTCTTCCATCGATGCCGTCGTTTCTTCAAGCGACGAGGCCTGATGTTCTGACCTCGCGGAGAGATCGGACATGCCTGACGAGATCTCGTCCGTTGCGGCCTTGACGGTATTCGACACGCTGACAATCCGACCGACCATATCTTCCATCTGGTCACCCATGCGGTCGGCGTCGGTTTTCAGCTTGGCAAAGGCGCCTTTGTGTTCACCCTGCATGCGTTTGGTTATATCGCCCTCAGCCAATGCCGACATGACCCGGATCACCTGATTGAGACCATGGTCGACCACATCGAGCAGTTCGTTCATGCCGTTGGACAGATCGGCCATGAAGCCGACTTTGTCGGCCTCCGTCAGGCGTTGGGAGAAATCGCCATTGCTGGCTGCTTGGACGATGTCGGCAATTTGCTGCTCAACAGCCAGCTGTGTCGTGATGTCATTCCATTCGCAGACCGTCCCGATCAATTCGTCATGCCGATTGAGCACGGGCGTGAAGATAATGTCGAATGTTCTGTAACCGATCACCGCGCGGACAGGCTTGTTGTCATGCGCGGCGTCACGATCGTCTTCCGGAGATCCGTCGGCACCGTCGCCAGTGGTGGAATGATTGAAAATGCCGTCGCGAACCCATGTCTGACCAAAAACGTCGATATTGCTGCCGATAAGATCGTCGGCGGTAAAGCCTGCAAGTTCGCTGCGAAGTTCGTCCTCAACACGCCGGAACATGGATTGAGCAGAACGGTTCAAACTCAGTATTCTGTGTTCTGTATCCGTTATCATGACATTGGCGGAGGCCATCATGACCGCAGATTCCGCGCGCATTGCGCTGACCGACACGCCATAGAAACCAGCGAGCGCGTTGGCCATTTCGCCGATTTCGTCCTGTTGGTTCTGATAGGGGATATCGACATCAGCAGCGCCATCGGCGATTCTGCCAAAAAGTTTTGTGATGGAGCGGATCGGAATAATGACACTGCGGCTGATCGATCCGCCAAAGAAAACGACCAGAGCGCCGATCGCAACTGCGAGAATAAGCCAGACAAGACGCATGGCTTCCCGCGTTTCCGTCAGATTTTTTTCCGATGTTGAAAGCCCGATAAGGGCCGCGTCTGCAATGGTTCGGTAGGAAGGTTCCATTCGGTCGAAAATTCGGCCGAGGTTTTCTGTCTTGACATCAAGGTCGAGCAATTGCTGGGCGAAGCTTTCGAAGCTGAGCTGGTAATTGGCCATCATCACATAGACGCGCGTCAGCAACACCGGATCGATATCGGAGTCCTCCAGAAGGCCCTCAAATTCGTTGAGCCTGTCCTGAAATGAATTGAGATATTGTCTGTTTCGACTTTCAATGAAGCGCATCTGGTCCTGGCGCATCAAAAGCATTTCCATCGTCAGATAGTCGAGGTTGGCTTCCGAGATAATCTGTTCGACGCCGTTTGCCGATTGCTGCAGGCGCGCATCAAGGCCTTCGCCGGCACGCATGCCGATTGATTTGAGGATTCCGACGATTTCGTGAAATCCCGTCGGGTCGAGCTCCTCGCCGGTTTCCGCGAATTCGCCCGTGTAACTTTGCAAATCGGCGCCCAGTTGCGCAGCGATAGATGCAATATCCTCATCCGCAATCTCGCCTAATAATCCGGCGTGATCGGTAATCGCCGCAAGCGCGGTAAGAGCCTTATTGGCGCTTTCCTTAAATTGGCTGAGATAGGCTTCGTCCTTGCGTTCCTGAAGTGCGGTGTCGCGCCCGCGCAGAAGCAGAAAATCTTTCTCCCGCCGACGCATTTCGAGCACCGAGATTTCGAACTTCTCGGCGTTTTCAAGAATTTTCTGGAACTTGAGATTGTTGTCGAACGCAGATTCAATGCGCGAGTCCGCAAAGAGATAAGCAAAGCCCAATGCAAGAAGACCAACCACCGGCACAACGACGAGCGCGATGATCCGGTCACGAATTTTCAATTTCGGCAGCCAATCCGATCCTGACATTGAAGTCATCTTCAATTCGTTCTCTCTGTTTCGGCATCACGTCGCCCATTACCGAATTTCATCGTGATATCATGATCCGGTTTCCAAACGGTTACAGAAAGCTTTCCGCGTGGGAAAGTATTGAGTCGCACCTCTTGATTGAAGGTTTAAGTATAATTCGAAAACGGTTCATTAAAATGCTCAGGCAATGTTTATCTGTTTCCACGGATGGCCGTTTGGAAAACGAAATTCGTATGCAATAAACCCTCTGAACAATACTAGTACAACCCAAGATAGCATAATTGGGTTAAGTGAATCTTGGTCATGGTCGTTTCCTGCGCATGATCAGGCGAGCGCGGAATCGTGATTTCGGTTTCACCGGGTGTGGGTTAGTCTTCAGGCCTCGCAAACGAACAGGGCGGAGTGGCGATGGTCCGGGAGCAAAAGCGGTTTGAAACCGTCGACAATATCGACATGGCCTATGTGGAGCAGGGCAGTGGCGGTCCGATCCTGTTCCTGCACGGCAATCCGACGTCAAGCTATCTGTGGCGTAATGTCATGCCGCACCTGGCCGGCAAGGGGCGATTGATCGCGCCGGATCTCGTCGGAATGGGCGATTCCGCAAAGCTGCCGGATCCCGGGCCTGAGCGTTACACCTTCGTCGAGCACAGGCATTATCTGGACAGCCTGCTTGAAAAACTCTTGAAGCCCGGTGAAAAAGTGACCCTTGTCGTACACGATTGGGGTTCGGCGCTGGGCTTTCACTGGGCGCATCGCCACGCCGACCGGATCAGTGGCATCGCCTTCATGGAGGCAATCGTTGCGCCGGTTCCG
>CAMYKZ010000063.1:7025-28280 GCA_947259045.1 uncultured Afifella sp. | reverse complement strand
GGCAGTGACACTCAAGGATGTAGCCCTGCGCGCCGGCGTTTCCCGATCCGCCGTCTCGCGAACATTTACCGAGGGCGCCAGCGTTTCCGGAAAGACCCGCAAAAAGGTGGAAAAAGCAGCGCGCGAACTTGGCTACAGCCCCAGTTTCATCGCACGCAGCCTGACGACACGCCGGACAAAATTGATCGGACTGGTATCCAACAATTTCCAGAATCCCGCCTTCATGGAAGTCTTCGATCTCTTCACGCTGGCACTGCAGGAACGCGGGCTGCGTCCACTGCTTGTCAATCTCAGTAATGAAACCGATCCGGCAAATTCGGTGCGGATGCTGCGGCAATACAGTGTCGACGGCGTCATCGTGGCATCGTCGACACTGCCGCCGACATTCTCTCTCGCCTTCAAGGACGCCGGCGTTCCGGTCGTCCATGCGTTCGGACGCTATTCGAATACGTCCGATGTTCATGTCGTCGGTGTCGACAACAAGAATGGCGGCAAACTCGCAGCTGAACTTCTCATCCGGCACGGATACACGAACCTGGCATTTCTCGGCGGCCCGAGGGAGGCAACGTCGACGCAAGATCGTCTGGCCGGGTTCCGCAAGGCGCTCAAGGCATTACATGCGCGCGCGCCGAAGACATTCTACGCTGCCAACTACAGCTATCAGGCCGGACGCGCCGCCATGGAAAATCTGCTTCGGGAAGACCAGACCGACGCCGTGTTCTGCGGTGACGATGTGCTTTGCATGGGCGCCCTGGACGCCGCTCGCGAGGCAGGCCTTCAGGTGCCGCAGGATCTCGGATTTGTCGGTTTCAACAACATGGAAATGGCCGGATGGAGCGCTTTTGACCTGACCACGATCCAACAGCCGATCCGCGATATCATCCTCAGCTCCGTCGATCTGATCGTGACGACGCTGAATAATCCCGAGCGGACGGCAGAAGCCCGTCTGTTTCCCTGCTCCGTCGTCGAACGGTCGACGTTGAGGCCGTGTGACGATCAGATGGCGAACGCACAACGTCAATCGACGTGATCATACCGCCGGTGAACGAACTTCCGTCCATGCACCGCCGTTTCCGGCGGAGTGCGCGGCCGCGAAAACTGCCGCCATGGAGCTAAACCCGTCCAACGCATTCGGATAGTGTGTCGCTGCCGGATCCGGCTCCCGACCCGCCTTGCGGGCGCTGATGACTTCGGCCAGATCCGAGTAGATGTTGGCGAATGCCAGCGGCATGCCTTCCGCATGTCCGACGGCCACCCGCGATGCGCGCTCCGCCTGCGGCGAGAGGCCGCCGGCGCCGCGTTCCAGGATCCGGGTCGGCTCGCCAAGCGGCGTCCAGTAAAGCTGGTTCGGCTGCTCCTGCGCCCAGCGCAAACCGCCCTTTTCTCCAAACACCTGCAAGGTCAGGCCGTGCATCCGGCCGATGGCGACGGCGCTCGTCCACAACCGCCCGACGGCGCCGCCATCCATGCGGAAGGCGATCAGGGCGTCATCCTCCAGTTGACGGCTTTCGATACAGGAGGCGAAATCCGCCGACAGGCTGACCACGTTCTGGCCTGTCGCAAAACAGGCCAGATGCAGCGCGTGGATGCCGGCATCGGAGAGAACCGCGGAGACCCCCGCCTGCGCCGGATCGTAACGCCAGCGCACTCTCGGATTGTCGGCGTCTGCCGCATCGGCATGGAAGCCGTGCGCAAACTCGGCAACCACCAGCCGCACTTTGCCCAGATCGCCACCCGCCACCATGGCGCGCATCTGACGCGCCAGCGCATAACCGGAATAGCCGTAATTGACCGCGCAGATCTGCCCGGCCTCTCCGGCGATCCGGACAATATCCCCAGCCTCCGCAACCGTCATGGTCATCGGCTTTTCGCACAGGACATGAAAGCCGGTTTCCAGAAACGCCCGGGTTATCTCGTAATGCGTCGCGTTCGGCGTCGCCACCGTGACAAGGTCTATCCGGTCGGCGCGGTCCTTCTCGCCGGCCAGCATCTCCTGCCATGTTGCATAGGCGCGGTCTTCCGAGACGCCGAGCCGGCCGGCAAAATCCCGCCCACGCACCGGATCAATGTCAAGCGCGCCGGCGGCAAAGCGGAAATACCCGTCCAGGCCGGCGCCGATCCTGTGCGCGGAGCCGATCTGGCTGCCCTCGCCGCCACCGATCATTCCCCAGTTCAACTTTGTCATTGCGGCAGTCCCTGTTCTCAAGAAAATCCGATCGATTGCAGATAATCGCGATTGGCCGTTGCATCCTTGAGAGGTGATGTTGCGCCCTCAGGATCGCAATCCTGCTCCACCGTGCACCATCCCGTGAAGCCGGCGTCAACGAGCAATTTCCGCACGGACGGAAAATCGACTGCGCCATCTCCCAGATTGCAGAAGATGCCCTGCCCGCAGGCCTCGTAGAAATCGGTGCGGCTGGCAATCACGCTGGCCCTGACCGCCGGATCGATATCCTTGAAGTGCATGTAGGAAATGCGCGTCATATGACGCTGCATGAAGGGCACCGGGTCAAAGCCGGCATAGAGCGAGTGACCGGTATCGAGGCATATTTTCAGGACCGTTTCGTCGATCTCCGCCAGCAAACGCTCCAGTTCCAGTTCGAAATCGCAGAAGCCGCCGGCATGAGCATGGATGCCGACGGTCAATCCATATTCTTCAGCGCCCATTTTCGCGACTGTCCGGATCCGCTCGACAAAGGTCCGCCATTCCTGCGGGTCCATCTGAACCGCCTCGGCGGGCCGGCCCGCGGTCGGCGCGCGGCGCGGTGAAATGGAATCGATCAGCACCAGATGCTCGGCACCATGGGCTTTCAGGGCCTTGCAGGTGCGCACGGCGCCATCAAGCGTCTCCGCCCACATTTGCGGATCGTGGAACGGGCGAAACACCACGCCGCCGATCAGTTGCAGATTGCGGACTTCAAGCGCCTCGCCGAGAACAGACGGGTCTTCCGGCATATAACCGACCGGCCCCAGTTCGATGCCTTTGTATCCGGCGGCAACGCACTGGTCGAGGACATCTGTCCAAAGCGGGTTGCGCGGATCGTCGGCAAACTCGACGCCCCATGAGCAAGGGGCATTTCCGATCATCATTGCCATGTTCATTCCATTCATGTTTGCCATTTCAAATGGCTTCTTGAACACACTTCAGGCGGCAGCACTCGCTACAGATCGGCGACCGACACCCATTGATTTTTCTGCTGCGACAGCCGGGCGGCTTCGACGACCTGGTTGACCATCATGCCATCGCGAAATGTCGGCCAGACCGGTTCGCCGGTCTCGATCGCCTTGAGGAAATCGCGCGCCTCGATAATGATCTGGTCCTGATAACCGGTTCCGTGTCCCGGACCCTGGCAGAACGGCTCATAGTCGGGATGTTCGGGCCCGGTCAGAATCTTCGTGTAACCGCGGCGGCCACCAGCGGCATCGCTCTTGTAAAGCCACAAGGCATTCTGGTCCTCCTGATCGAACCGAATGCCTCCCCTGGTGCCGAAGACCTCGTAGGCGTAACCCATTTTCCGACCAGTGGCGATCCGGCTGAAATAGAGCATGCCCATGACGCCATTCTCGAACCGGCACAGAAACTGGCCATGATCGTCATTTGTCACCGCTTCCGGGCCATCGGCGCCGGGTCGCATGTTGTGGACGGTTTCAATATCGGCAATCAGCCTTTCGATCGGGCCGATCAGCGCCAGTGCACCGTTGATCATGTGCGGCGCCAGATCGCCCATCGTGCCATTGGACGCGCCTTGCGTCCGCCAGGTTGAGGGGGCATCCGGATCGGCCAGAAAATCTTCCGTATGCTCGCCCCTGAAATAGGTGATGTCGCCGATCTCTCCGCTTGCGATGATGTCGCGGGCAAGCTGCGAGGCCGGCGTGCGGATATAGTTGAAGCCGCACATATTGACCGCTCCGGAGGCTTCCGCCGCAGCGACCATGGCGCGGCTGTCGGCGAGGCTGGCGCCAAGCGGCTTTTCGCAGAATACCGGCTTGCCCAATTTAAACGCAGCCGCCGCAATTTCGCGATGCGTCTCTTGCGGCGATGCAATGACGATGGCATCAACGCCCGAATCGCTCACCAGCGCCCGCCAGTCCGATGTGGAGCGGTTGAAACCGAAGGCCTTCGCCTTTTGCGCGGCGCCGGCATCCGACGTCGTGCAGATCATTTCAAGCACCGGGCGCAGCTTTGTACCGAAAACCGCACCGACAGCGCTCATGGCGACGGAATGGGCCTTACCCATATAACCGCCGCCGATAATGCCGATCCCAATGCCTGTTGTCATGACGCGCCTCCCCCGCCGGTTTTCATTTTGCAACCGGTTGCAAAAAATATAAACCGTATCTATGATCCGTCGTCAAGAAACAATTCGGCGGCGGGTAATTTTCCGCCGGCATTTTCATGGAGGTCTTCATGTCGAGCAGCGCGGGAACCGTCAGGCTGACGATGGCGCAGGCGGTCGTCCGCTATCTCGCCAACCAGTTTATCGAAATCGACGGCGACAAGGTTCGCCTTTGCGGTGGCGGGCTCGCCATTTTCGGCCATGGCAACGTCACCTGCCTGGGCGAGGCGCTTTATGCGCACCGCGAAGATTTGCCTGTGTGGCGCGGCCAGAACGAACAATCGATGGCGATGGCGGCGGTGGCCTATGCCAAGCAGAAACTGCGGCAGCGTTTTCTGTTCGTCACGGCATCGGCCGGGCCGGGCACCACCAACATGCTGACATCCGCCGCTATCGCGCACACCAACCGGCTGCCGATGCTGATGCTATGCGGCGACGCCTTCATGACCCGCCTTCCCGATCCGGTGCTGCAGCAGGTCGAGCACTTCAACAATCCGACGATGTCGGTGAACGAAGCCTTCAAGTCCGTCTCGCGCTACTGGGACCGGATCACCCATCCGGCGCAGGTCATACAGTCGCTTCCCGCCGCCATCGCGACGATGCTCGATCCGGCCGATTGCGGCCCGGCGTTTCTCGGCTTGCCGCAGGACGTGCAGGGCTGGGCTTATGATTATCCTGAAGCGTTTTTCGAACCGTGTATTCACCGCATCCGCCGCCAATCGCCCGATCTGCGCGACATAAACGACGCATCTGCCGTTTTGAAGAAAGCCGAACGCCCGCTGGTCATTGCCGGTGGCGGCGTGCAGTACAGCCGGGCAAGCGGCGAACTCGCGGCATTTGCCGAAAAACACAATATCCCGGTGGTGGAGACGATCGCCGGCCGGGCGAACATGACGTTCGACCACCCGCTGAATATCGGCCCGATCGGCGTAACCGGGTCCAATTCGGCAAACGCCATTGCCGCCCAGGCTGACGTGATCCTGGCAATCGGTACGCGGCTGCAGGATTTTACCACAGGTTCGTGGACGGTATTCGGCGCCGATGCCCGGATCATTTCGCTCAACGCCGCGCGCCACGACGCCAGCAAGCACATGTCCTTGCCGGTGGTCGGAGACGCAAAAACCGCCATCGGGCTGCTTGATGAGGCGCTGGGCGACTATCGGGGTCCGCAAAGCTGGATTGCCGGTGCGGCAGAGGAGCGCGAAAAGTGGGCTGCCTATGTGGCGGACAATATCCGCCCGGGCAACCGGCCGATGTCCTATGCCCAGGTGATCGGCGCAGTCAACGAACTGTGCGACCCGCGCGACCGCATCGTTACCGCTGCCGGCGGCCTGCCTGCGGAAGTGACCGCCAACTGGAAAACGAAATCCATCGGCACCGTCGATGTCGAATTCGGATTTTCCTGCATGGGTTATGAAATTTCCGGCGGCTGGGGCGCGCGGATCGCCCAGAGCGAGAGCGAACCCGACAAGGATACGATCATATTCGTCGGCGACGGCTCCTATCTGATGCTCAATTCCGACATCTATTCGTCCGTGCTGACGGCCAAGAAACTGATCATTGTCGTCTGCGACAATGGCGGATTTGCCGTCATCAACAAATTGCAGAACAATACCGGCAACACATCGTTCAATAACCTGATCAAGGACTGCAATATCGAAGGCGAACCGTTCGCCGTCGATTTCGAGGCTCACGCGCGCTCGATGGGCGCGGCTGCGGAAACCGTCGAGTCGATAGCGGACCTGAAGGACGCCTTCGGCCGGGCCAAGGCATCGGAGCGCACCTATGTCATTACGTTGAAGGTGGACGCATTCGACGGCTGGACGAACGAAGGCCATGCCTGGTGGGAAGTCGGGCTGCCGGAAGTCTCTGAAAGCGAAAACGTCCGCAACGCCCGAACCGACTGGGAAAGCGGCCGTGACAGACAGCGCAAGGGCGTCTGACATGGATGCGATGCTCGATCGGCTTGGACGCAACCGTTTTGTCGTCATCGGTCGCGCCGGTCTCGACCTTTATCCCGAGCCGGACGGAACAAAAATCGAAGACGCGAGCGGTTTCCGGGCCGACCTTGGCGGCTCCGCCGGCAATATTGCGGTGGCTCTCGCCAGGCTTGGCGCCGACGCCGCCCTGCTTTCGCCGCTTGCCGACGATCCGGTTGGCCGTTTTACCCGCAACACACTCGCCCGCTACAATGTCGACGCATCGCTCTGCCGGGCGGTCGGCGGCGAGGCCCGCAACACGCTGGCGCTGGCTGAAACCCGGGCGGCGGATTGCGAAGTGGTCATCTACCGCAACGGCGCCGCCGATTTCGAACTGTCTGAGAGCGATATTTCCGGCCTGGATTATGCCGGCGTCGGCGCGGTGATCGCCACCGGCACGTCGCTGGCGCGCGAACCGTCGCGCTCGACGATCATGACGGCGTATGGCCGCGCGCGCGAAGCCGGCGTTGTGACCGTGCTGGACCTTGACTACCGGCCCTATTCGTGGGGCTCGGACGATGAAGCCAGAACGATCTATGAGGCGGCCATCAACCATTGCGACATTGTCATCGGCAACGACGACGAGTTCGGCCTGATTGCCGGCAGCAAGGCCGATGCCCTGGCCTGCGCACGCAAACTGGCCGGGGCTGGCACGTCGATCACCATCCTGAAGCTGGGCGCCGGCGGATCCGTCACGCTGGCCGGCGGGCGCAGCATCGAAACCGGGATATTTCCGGTCAAGGTGCTGAAACCGTTCGGGGCCGGCGATGCCTTCATGGGTGCGTTGATGGCCGGTCTCGCATCCGGTCTGGATGTCGCGGAAGCCGTCAGACAGGGATCCGCTGCGGCGGCCATCGTCGTATCGCGCCCTGGCTGCGCCTCCGCCATGCCGGTGCGCGAAGACCTGAATACCTTCATGGCAGGCAAGACTGTCACACAGAAAACAAATGAGGACACGCATGCACATTCCACCGTTTGACAACGCAAACAGGCCGATCATCGACATGGATGATGCGCGTGTTCCGCTGACTTATTTCAACATCGTCAAACTGGCGAAGGGCCAGGCATTCGACTATCAGACGCCGGGTTACGAGACCTGCATCGCGCCGGCCACCGGCACGGTGGATGTCGAGGTCGAAGGTCTGCAGTTCGCCGGGATCGGCGGCCGCGGCGCAGACGTCTGGGACGGCGAACCGGAAGCCGTTTATGTGCCGTCGGGAACCCGGGCGCAATTTGTCTGTACCTCCGAAGGCGCCGAGATCTTCGTCGCCGGCGCAAGGTTCGATGAAACGCTTGAACCGTTTGCGGTTCGCAGTTCCGATATCGATCTCGTTCAATACGGCTCCGACGACACCAAGACCCACCGCAAGATCAAACATATTCTGGGCCAGAAACAGGCCGACAAGGTTGGCCGGCTGCTGGTTTCGGAACTGTTTACGGTCGGCGCGGGCGGCTGGTCGGGCTTTCCGCCGCACAAGCACGACACCGACCGGCTTCCCGACGAGACCCGCCATGACGAGGTCTACAATTTCCGCTTCCGGCCCGGGCACGGTTTCGGCATGCAGCTTCTCCAGCGCGAGGATGGCGCGGTCGGAGAATCGTTCCATATCGTCGACGGTTCGACGTTTTTCATCGACAAGGGCTATCATCCCTGCGTCGCCGCACCGGGCTACGAAATGTATTATTTCACCATCCTCGGCGGCCTCAGCCAGCGTTCGCTGGTGCAGTTTTTCCAGCCGACCCATGCCTACCAGATCGAAACCATCCCGGGCATCAAGGACATGATTGCGAAATTCAAATGAGCGCAGCGACCCTGCGTGATGTGCTGGTCCCGGCGATGGGCGGCGGCTATGCGGTCGCCGGGCTGGTGGTGCTCGGCTGGGAGGATGCGCTGGCCTATGTGCAAGCCGCGGAAGAAACCGGCGCGGCGGTCATCCTGCAGGCCGGCCCGGGCTGCCGCAAACACACGCCTGTGCCGGTTCTGGGACAAATGTTCCGTCATCTCGCCGACCAGGCGGGCGTGCCGGTGGTCTGCCATATCGATCATGCCTATTCGGTCGATGAATGCCTTGAAGGGATCGACAACGGGTTTACCTCCGTCATGTTCGACGGCTCCAGGCTGGAAATCGCAGAGAATATCAGAATCACGGCCGAGATCGTCAAAGCGGCCGAAAGCGCCGGCGTCTCGGTTGAAGGTGAAGTCGGGTTTGTCGGTTATGCCGACGGCGCTGCCTCCGCCGTGACGGATCCGCAGGAGGCCGCCCGGTTCGGGCGCGAAAGCGGCGCCGATGCGCTGGCGATCTCCATCGGCAATGTGCATCTGCAAACGGACAAGAGCGCCGGTATCGATTTTGCTGCACTTGAGGCGATAGAGGCGGTGACCGCCCTGCCCCTCGTCCTGCATGGCGGCAGCGGCATTCCGGTCGCCGTCCGGCAAAAGCTTTCGCGCGAAAGCCGGGTATCGAAATTCAATATCGGCACGGAACTGCGCATGGCATTCGGCGCGGCCTTGCGCCAATCTGTTCAGGACAATCCCGACACATTCGATCGTATCGAATTGCTGAAACCAGTTATTCCGGCGCTTCGCGCGGCGGCCCGCACCGCAATCAGTCAGTTGCGATAATCACATTGCGGTTTGCGCAGTCAATGGTGCTTCAGCAGAGCCCCTCCCTGTACTTCCGCAACGGCGCTTTCTATGATCTTGCGCAACACGCCCGGCCCCGCCGGTAACTGACAGGAGGCCTGTCCCATGGCACTCGATAAACTAGCGCTGATCCTTGTTGTGGCCTTTGCAGCGATCTGGTGTCTGGTCATGCTGACCGGCATTATCGCCACGCTGCCCTACGGCCTGCCGGCGCTGGTCGTGTTCCTGCTGGTGGGCTATTTTTTCTACCGCGTCATCCAGGATCGGCTGTCCAACAAGGAAGACGATTATTACGACAAGAATATCAAACAATAGTCACGACACATCTCATCATACATCAAACACAGAATGGGCGAGCGATGATCCTTTCCACGATTGAAACCGTGCCGGAGCATGAAATCACCGAGATTCTCGGCGTGGTGCGCGGCAATGTCATCCGCGCCAAACATATCGGCACCGACATTATCGCCGCGCTGCGCAACCTGGTGGGCGGCGAAGTGTCGGAATATACCAAGCTGATGGCGGAAGCGCGCGAACAGGGTTTTGACCGCATGGTCGCCCAGGCCCGCGAATCGGACGCCGACGCCATTGTCGGCATCCGTTTCGCCACATCGATGGTGATGGCCGGGGCGGCGGAAATCCTGGTTTACGGCACGGCGGTGAAACTGCGCAAAAACTGAACCTGGGTCGGCACGCGAGCCCGATCCGGCTACGCTGTTCCGGGGTATATGGAGGGACGATATGACGGATGTGGCTCTGGGTGGGGCGAGGCCGAAACTGGGCATCGGCAAGATCATTGGCGAAACGTTTTCTGTTTTCTTCAGACACATTGGCCATATCGCCCTGCTCAGCCTGCTTCCGTCCTTGCTGATTGTGCTGGTGTCCTACATGCTTCTGCCGGAGGGGGCTGCTGAATACAATCTCTTCGAGGGTCTGGATCCGGTGACCAATCCTCCGCCGCCCTATTCCTTCGTGAACAATATGGCGTCGACCATTTTCAGCCTTGCGGTCATGGCGATTGTATCCGCGTTGATCGTCAGACTGGCATATGACGCAAAGAGCGGCAGGCCGATGCGAACGGCGATCTATGTCTCATCGGCCGTCAACAATCTCATTCCGCTGGTCGTCTGCTCGGTCGGCGCATCATTAGCGATCGGTGGCGGACTGGGATTGTTCATTCTGCCGGGTCTTTATCTTGCGGCCATGTGGTGTGCCATGACACCGGCAATCGTCATCGAGGGAGCCGGCTATAAAAGCTTCGGTCACAGCAGGGCTCTTACAAAGAACTACCGATGGCCCTGCATGGGTGTTCTGATCGTCATCGGAATTTCCACAATGATACCGTCGATGATGTTCATCGCGCTGATCGGCTTTCCGATCAATTCCGGCCCAGTCGTTTACGTTCTGACTTCGATTGTCTCATCGATCATCTCTTTCGGACTGTTCGGCGTCGCCACGGCTCTGCTCTATGCCCGACTGCGCGAAATCAGGGATGGAACGAGCGTCGACGAACTGGCTGACATTTTTGCCTGACGCGCATTGCACCCGCAAACCGCAATCGAACTGAAAAACGATGCGGCGGGAATTTCCCGCTGAGCCCCCGATGCCACGCCGAGCCATCACGAAGGCGTGTGCGAATATGCAGCGACAAAGCCCGCTCTGCGGCGTAGAATTGTTTCAGCGCTTCGGGCCGTGCGTCAATCGGACGGGACCTTGATACCGAATCCGGAACGAGCGCTTTGAGAGACGGAATTGGCGCGACGGCCGCTTGGATCCCCAAGACAAGGGGAAACGTTCAGGAGGCAAAACCATGCCGATGACACATTCCATACGGGGTGCGAAATCGATACCGGACGCCGCTCATGGCACCGCCCATCCGGCGATCCGCACGATCGGCGTCGCCGACCTCAGGCAAGCCCTCGCCAAAGGCCTTGACGACTTCAATACCAAACCCAGCCATATTGTTCTGGTGCCGATGATCTACGTCGTCGTCGGCCTCGTCGCGGTCCGGCTGGCGGCCGGTTATGACGTCTTGCAGCTGGTGTTTCCGCTGGCATCCGGCTTTGCGCTGGTCGGTCCTCTGGCGGCCATCGGGCTTTATGAAATGAGCCGGCGGCGTGAACGGGGCCTCGACATGTCCTGGTCGCACACCTTCAACATCATCCGCTCGCCGTCGATCGGCGCGATTATCCGGCTGAGCCTGCTGCTCGGCGTCATTTATCTCGCCTGGATCGCCACCGCGCAGGCGATCTACGTTATGACCTTCGGCAATCAGGCGCCGTCGTCGATCGGTACATTTGCTGGACAGGTTCTGACCACCCAGGCCGGCTGGACGCTGATTTTCCTGGGCTGCGGCGCCGGTTTCATCTTCGCGCTTCTGGTGCTTGCAATCGCCGCAGTGTCGTTCCCGATGCTGCTTGACCGCAATGTCGGCACGATTGCCGCCGTGCAGACATCGATTGCGGTTTTTCTGGCCAATCCGGGCACCATGATTGTCTGGGGCATGATCGTCACAGGCGGCCTGATCCTGGGTTCGCTGCCGCTGTTTGTCGGCCTCGCAATCGTGTTGCCGGTCCTGGGACATGCGACCTGGCATCTTTACCGCGCAGCGGTGGAGCACTAGCACCGCGGACCATCAGTGCCACGGAACATTGCTTTGCAGTTTTTGCCGGTCAAATGTAATTTCGGCTTAAACAGGGAGGTGATCCAATGTCCGACATGTTTTCTCTCGCCGGCAAGACCGCGCTGGTCACCGGTTCGTCGCGCGGCCTCGGTTACGCCATGGCCGAGGCCCTGGCGCGCCAGGGCGCCGATGTTTTCCTGAACGGCCGCCACGCGGAAACGGTGGAAGCGGCGGCGGGCAAACTGTCGGAGGCCGGGCTGATTGCAACGGCACTGCCGTTTGATGTCGGCGATGCCGGCGCGACCGCGGCGGCCGTCGCGGGGCTTGGCGAACGCCAGGGCCGGCTCGACATTCTGGTCAACAATGCCGGTATCCAGCACCGGTGCGCGCTGAGCGAATGGCAGGACGCCGATTTTGACCAGGTGATCTCGACAAACCTGACAGGCTGCTTTCGGCTGGCGCGCGAAGCCGCCCGCATCATGGCGCCGCAGAAATCGGGCCGCATCATCAATACCGGCTCCATCGCTGCGATCCTCGCCCGGCCGACGATCCATGCCTATGTCGCCGCCAAGGCCGGACTGCACGGCTTGACCCGGTCGCTGGCTGCCGAGCTCGGATCGCAGGGTATAACGGTGAACGCCATCGCGCCGGGATATTTCGCCACTGAGATGAATACCGCACTGCTCGACGACCTCGATTTCACCGCCTGGGTGGAACAGCGCACGCCGATGGGGCGCTGGGCGCAAACGGAAGAGATCGGCGGCGCAGTGGTGTTCCTCGCCTCCGACGCGGCATCTTACGTCAACGGTCATGTTCTGACGGTCGATGGCGGTCTTTCCATCAGCATGTGAGGGCGATCAGCATGTGACCCGGTTGAGCCGGTCAGCCGAGGAAACGCAGACGTTCGAAGTGGCTGAGATCGTCAAACGTGCAAAATTCCGGCCGGCCGAGTTCGAACAAAATCTCGGCTTCGCTCATCTGCTGCGCCAACTCTGCTGACAAAGCGACATAGTCCGCCTGTTCAGCCGGGCTCAACCAGTCGGTCATGTAAAACAAAGTGGAATGAAACGGATATCCGTCATGGTCGGCATGGCGCAGGCGCAGGGTTTCCGACAGCGCATCGCGGTAATCCCTGATCATCCGGTTCTGGCTGCTGTCGGCCGGTGCAAGCCGGATCGCGCAACCGTTCGGCCAGAAGGTTTGCAGCCCGATGGCGCGCATGGCAAAGCCGGCGGGCGCCGGCATGCCGGCAAGCCTGTCGGCAAAATGCCGGGTGACGTCTGCGCACGGCGCATCATCCTGCATATCCGCCGGCCAGTGGCCCGGCCTATCGCGAACAATGTCGCAGACGCCTTCGAAAACCGTCATGTGGAAACTGGTCGGCGGCAGGAAGGCCAGCTTTGCGGCAAAGGACGATTTGCGGAATCCGTCCTGGATGGCAACCATGCGGTTGAACGCATCGCTGGCCGGATCGAGATGGCAGATGATCGTATTGCCGGCGAACGGCGCCGGCGAGCCGTCGGCGTGAAACTTGGCGCCCAGGGCTGGCGGCGGCGGGATGACGGTCATGGCGCGGCTCCGAATTGCAATGATTTTTGGCGGCGTGGATCATCCGGGCCGAAACTTTCTGTCATCACCCAGATATTTCAGGCAAAGCTCAGCGTGTTCATCCTGCCATTGCTGCAGATCAAACGCATAACGTTGCTGAAATGCTGTTGTCTCACCCTGCATCATGTAAGCGTAATTGTGATGCAGTTGCAGCCCGAGATGGGGCTCGTCGGATTGGAAATAATCCTGAATGCATAGCTGCATGATGTCATAATTGTCGTTCTGTTTATTGCCGCCGAACGACAGGTCGAACAGGCCCACCCTATTCAGCACCGGATCATTGCTGTCAGGTGCAGATTTTGCGGCCCGTGCCAGCAGACCAAGTGCCTGCTGCTGGGGACGCCCAAAGGCCCAGTTCGCGCAATAGGCTCCGATCGCCGCCTCGACGGCGGAAGCAGTGTTGCGTTCGCGGAAATATTGACTGCCAAGCAATGTCCACCAGGTACTGACATCTGGAACCGATTCAACAGCTTCGCACAGAAGGGCAATCGCCTGAGGAACCGAATTTTCCTTCAGACAGGCTCCGGCCTGGCGAAACTTCTCGATTCCGAAATCCGGTTCAGGCTCCGGTTCATCATCGCCGCGAAAGCCGTCATTGCTCTCAAGCCAGGGCCAGCATGCGCTCAAGCTGGAAAAACAGGGTTCGATCCGCCATTCGTCATGCAGCATGTCGCATATGATTGGTTCATTTGTCTCCCGACCGATCGGCCAGTACAGCCCGTAATAATCGCCATTGCCAAGTTCACCTTCGGAGAAGGGTACAAATCCGACAGGCGGATATGGCCCTTTTGAAGCTTCATGGAGGGTGATTTTGGCAAGATCTGCGGGTGTCTGCATGGATCAAAACTTCTCTGATGATCCAAGTGTCCCAAGCTTTTGCGACAATGACAAGGTTGGAGGCGTTTTTCCGAAGCGGTGGCATGCGCTTTCGATCCTAATAATTGATCCGCGGCCCGACTGCGCTGTGTGGCCGGGCTGCGATCTCGAAATCACGCTCAAGCGCGGCAATCAGCGCCTCGACGATGGCGGCGATGGCGGGATCTTTCTTCGACGTGATCCGCTCACCCAGATCGTTGCGCAGCTGTTTCGGCAGCATCGTCAGGGTGATGGTAAAACGGATCCGGAGCTCTTCGCGCGCTTCTTTGTTCATTGGGAACAAAATAAGAACAATTGTCGGGTCAGACAAGCGACGTAAGGTTGCAGATTCTTGGCCGGCAACAGCTTGCGGAATCACAAACCTGGACAGCGTGGATCCCGGGTCTGCACCGCATCATCGAAGATGCTGCGGAGCGCCCGGGATGACAGCGAAGCGGATTTGATCCGTCACGATCCGGGAGCCCATTTTATATTATCACTAATGCTAGACGGTCGTCCCGTGCGCACTGCAGCATGAAATGCTGCTGTGCAGACACGGGACCCATTTGGCTCAGTTGTGGAATTATCCGTTACGCCGCGCGGCGCTCCGGGCGGCGTGTGCGGCGGCGTTTGCGGTTGGCCGAAGCCGGCCGCTTGTTGCCGTTGTCGTTATTGGCACCACCTGAACGCCTGCCGCCCTGGCCACGGTTTCCCCCGCCGCGTTTGGCCGGTTTTTCGTCCGGGCCGACCGGGCCGTCGCCGACCAGATCCAGCGGCCGTTTGATCAGCCGTTCGATATCGCGCAGCATGGTGCGTTCGGTCGGATCGCAAAACGAAATGGCGATGCCTTCGGCGCCGGCGCGGGCGGTGCGTCCGATGCGGTGGATGTAACATTCCGGCTCGTTCGGCAGTTCGTAATTGATCACATGGGTGACGTTGTCGACATCAAGCCCGCGGGCGACGATATCGGTCGCCACAAGAACCCGGGCCTTGCCTGAGCGGAAATTTTCCAGCGCCCGCTGGCGCGCGCCCTGGGACTTGTTACCATGCATCGCCTCGGCGACCACTTTGTCGGTGGCGAGAAACTTCACCACCTTGTCGGCGCCGCGCTTGGTGCGGGTGAAGACGATGACCTTGGCAAATTCCGATCCTTCCAGCAGGCCGGCAAGCCGCTCGCGTTTGTCACCCCCGGACAAATGGTGGATATATTGCTCGATCCGCTCCACCGCGACAGTTTTTGCGGCGATTTCGACACGTTCCGGTTCGTCGAGGATTTCACCCGCCAGTTTGGCCACTTCCGCCGGCATGGTAGCCGAAAACAGCAGCGTCTGGCGGTCTTCCGGCAGCATTTTGACGATCTTGCGCACATCGCGGATGAAGCCCATGTCGAACATGCGGTCGGCTTCGTCGATGATCAGATAATCGCACCAGCTCAGATCGACCAGGCGCTGGCTGGCCAGATCAAGCAGCCGGCCGGGGGTGGCGATCAGGATGTCGACACCCTGGCGCAAAGCGTTGACCTGCGGGCGCTGGGACACGCCGCCGATCACCACGGCCTGGCTGATGCGCATATGCCGGGCATAGGTCTTGATGCTTTCGGATATCTGCAGCGCCAATTCGCGCGTCGGTGCAAGGATCAGCGCCCGCGCACCGCGCGGTTCGGCCCGAACGCCTTCTGCAGCGTCTTCCTCAAGATTCTGCAACAATGGCAGGGTGAAGGCCGCGGTCTTGCCGGTGCCGGTCTGGGCAATGCCGAGCAGGTCGGCATCGTCAAGCAGCAGCGGAATGGCCTGGCTTTGAATTGGGGTCGGTGTGTCATATTGCGCATCTGCAAGAGCGCGCAGCAGCCGATCGGTCAGGCCGAGTTCGGCGAAAGAAGAAACAGTCACTTAAATAATATCCTTTGATTGCGCGCAGGCGCGCCGGCAGGCCAGTATCTGGCCGTGCCGCCGTTGCGCACATGAACCTGTCCACGCGCACCTGGATCAGACTTGGGTTTTGATGAAATGTCTCGAGACAATAACGCCCGCAATAGTGGGGCGAACCGCGCGTTCGCGAGAAAATCTGTTGATTAAATGGGCCCGATGGCCCGTAAAGTCAAGTGATAGCGTGAAAGTCTGAAGGCAAGGTTACCGACAGCTGGACGCCGAAGACCGGGGCACCTATGTGAACCGGAGCAACATCCGATAAAAGCTGAGCCAGAAGCGGGCGCTGCGGTTCGATACCGGCTTTCCCAGCCTCGTCTGTCATGTCAGGATCATGCCATGGATATTGCAGAATTCTCTCGCCTCGGCTTTTCTCGGTCGTGCGCCGCCGCAATCGGGAGTTTTGGGCGATGAACCGGACGCTGCTGATTGTCGCCCATGCCCCCTCGCCCAGAACGCAATTGTTGTTCGATGCCGTGGTGGCGGGTGCCGGTGATGAACCGGCTGTCACTGTCGTTGCAAAAAGCCCGTTCGATACCGGACCCGATGATGTGCTGTCCGCCAACGCCATAATCCTCGGTACGACGGAGAATCTCGGTTATATGAGCGGCGCACTAAAGGATTTTTTCGACCGCTGCTATTATCCCTGCCTGGAGAAAACGCAAGGCCTGCCCTATGCGCTCTATATCCGGGCCGGTCACGACGGCACCGGGACAAGGCGCGGGGTGGAAACCATCACCACCGGATTGCGCTGGCGCGCGGTGCAGGAACCGTTGATCTGCCGCGGTGAGTGGCAGGAGGTGTTTGCCGAACAGTGCCGCGACCTCGGCGCGGCACTGGCGGCCGGGCTGGATGCGGGTATCTTCTGAGCCGTGTTGTTTGTGCGTGCCGGCTGATTGCGGCAGCACTCGCGGGCGCTGATGCTGGTTCCCGCGCTCCCCGCATCGATGTCGACCGCTTTCAAGACCGGTTGCGCCGACCCTACCCACAAGGGTTCGGCGAATCGCCGTTCGCCACCACAGCGCGCATCAATCCTGCTGGATAATGTTCGGGGACTGTGCGCATTTTGGGTTGATCGGTGCTGTCTATTCAGTAGGTTGAGGCAGTTTAGTTCTTGGTCACCCAATGGAACCGATCCATGCGTCTGATTATCATTGCAGTTGCCCTTCTTGCCTACTGGCTGCTGCTGTCGGGTCACTACACCCCCTGGCTGATCGGCGCCGGCCTGGTTTGCGCGGTGGCGATCGTCGCCTTCGGGGTGCGCATGGGATTTGCCGACGAAGAGGGTTTTCCGATCGGCCTGGTGCCGCGCGGACTGGTCTACTGGCCTTGGCTTGGGCTGGAAATCGTCAAATCGGCGCTTGATGTCACCAAGCTGATTGTCAATCCGAAACTGCCCATTTCGCCGAAAATGATCAGGGTGGACGCCAGCCAGAAATCCGCCGTCGGCCTGACGACATACGCCAATTCCATTACGCTGACGCCAGGCACCATCTCCGTTGAGGTTTCCGAACGCAGCCGGGTTATCTGGGTTCACGCCATCACCGCCGGGACGGCTGCAGGGCTTGATGACGGCGAGATGGACCGCCGGGTCACACGCTTTGAGACCGGGCAGCGCTGATGTTTGAAACCGCCATCATTGCAATTCTCGTTTCGCTGGGGCTTGCCGTCTGGCGGGCGCTTGCCGGGCCGACCGTGTTCGACCGGCTGCTGGCGGCCAATGCCATCGGAACCGGCACGATTTTGCTGCTGGCCCTGTACGGCTTCATGACCGGGCGGCCGGAATTTCTCGATATCGGCATTCTCTATGCGCTGCTGAACATGATCGGCACGTTCGCGGTGCTGAAATTCTTCCGTTATGGCGGGCTCGGCCATCGCGGCGAAGACGAGGAGCCGACTCCCTGATGGCCATGCTGGTGACCATATTGAGCTGGGCGGCCCTCGCCGGCGGCGGGTTTTTCTATCTGGTCGGCGCCGTTGGCCTGAACCGGATGCCCGACGTCTTTACCCGGATGCATGCAGCCTCCGTCAGCGAGACGCTCGGCGTCGGGCTGCTGGTGCTTGGCATGGTGTTGCAGGCGGGTTTCACGCTGGTCGCCGCCAAGCTGATCATCATTCTGCTGGTACTGCTGGTCACCGGCCCGGTGGCGACCCACGCGCTGGCCCGCGCCGCACTGCATGACGGGGAAAAGCCGCTGCTTGCCGGCGACGACGGCACGCTTGCAGCCCGTGATCCGGACATCTTGTTTCCCGGTCTCGGCGCCCGCCTGGCCGCGCCGCTTGTGTCGGAAACCGTCGAACTGCCGGAGGCGGAACCATCGAAGCGCTGATCAACATGGTTTTACTGACGCTGCTTGCAGCCGTCACGATCGGCATCGTGCGGGCAACCAGCCTGTTTGCGATTGTCGTCCTGCTGGGCGCCTATTCGTTCCTGATGGCGAGCGTCATGGTCGTGCTCGATGCCGTCGACGTGGCGATGACGGAGGCCTCGGTTGGCGCCGGCATCTCGACGGTGCTGGTGCTCGGCACGCTTCATCTGACGAAGGTGCATGAATCGCCGCCGCGCACAAACGCCATCCTGCCGCTGTTCGTTGCGATCGGCACCGGCGCCATGCTGATCTACGGCACCTATGGCCTGCCCGGTTTCGGACTGGCCGACACGCCCGTCAACACCCATGTCGGACAGGCCTTTCTGGACCGCTCGATACCGGAAACCGGCATCCCCAATGTGGTGACCTCCGTTCTGGCCAGCTACCGGGGTTTCGATACTCTGGGCGAAACCGCCGTGATTTTCACCGCCGGCATCGGCGTGCTGCTGTTGCTGAAACGTTTCGGTAAGGAGGACTGACACAATGCGTCTCGATGTCGTTCTCCGCGTCGCCTCCAAACTGTTCATGCCGTTCATCCTGATGTTTGCGCTCTATGTGCAGTTTCACGGCGATTACGGACCGGGCGGCGGCTTTCAGGCCGGCGTCATCGCCGCCGCGGCCATCATCCTGCACGCCATCATCGTCGGCCTGCGCGAAGCCTGGCGCGTTGTGCCGCCGGCGCTTGTGGAGGCGATGGTGCCGCTCGGCGTGCTGATCTATGCCGGCGTCGGCGTTTTCGGGTTTTTCACCGGCGCGAATTATCTTGATTATTCGCACCTGGCGCACGACCAGGTACACGGCCAGGAATGGGGCGTGTTTCTGGTCGAGTTCGGCGTTCTTGTCACGGTGGCCGGAACCATGGTGACGATCTTCTATGCCTTCGCCGCCAGGGGCCGGGTGGTCAATCCGCCGGACGGGTCCGGAGACAGCTCATGACGCTGCTTGCGGAGATCACCGCCAATTACAATTACTGGATCACCATCTTCCTGATGGTGTCCGGGCTTTATGTCGTCGTGTCGCGCACCAATCTGATCAAGACCCTGGTCGGCCTGTCGCTGTTCCAGACCTCGGTTTATCTGCTGTTCCTGTCGCCTGGCAAAATTCTTGGCGGCACACCGCCGATCATCATCAAGGGCAACACGGAAGCGGTCTATTCCAACCCGCTGCCCCATGTGCTGATCCTGACGGCGATCGTCGTCGGCGTGGCGACCCTGGCGCTCGGGCTGGCGCTTGTGGTGCGGATCAACGAAGCCTGCGGCTCGATCGAAGAAGACGAAATCATCGAAAGGCTGGGGCGCGAGTGATTTCTGAACATCTCCCAGCACTGCAGGTTGTCGTCCCGCTGCTCGGCTCGCTGCTTGCCGCCCTTGTCCGCCGCGGCAATCTGGCCTGGCTGATTGCGTTTGTCGTCTGCTGGACGATGCCGGTGATTTCCATGGCGCTGCTGAACCAGGTGCTGGCCACCGGGCCGATATCCTATGCGCTGGGCGGCTGGGAGCCGCCGGTCGGCATCGAATACCGCGTCGATCTGGTATCCGCCTTCCTGATGGTCCTGGTGTCGATCATGGCCGCATTGGTGATGAGCTATGCGCCGCGCAGCCTGGCCTCTGAAATCGCGCCGGAGCGGCAGAGTTGGTATTATTCCATGCTGCTGATCTGTCTGGCCGGCCTGCTCGGCATGACAATCACCGGCGATGCCTTCAACGTCTTCGTTTTCATGGAGGTCTCGTCGCTTGCGACCTACGTGATGATTGCGCTCGGGCGCGACCGCCGGGCGCTGCTTTCTGCCTATCAATATCTGATTGTCGGGACAATCGGCGCGACATTCTACGTCATCGGCGTCGGCCTGCT
The DNA here is from genome assembly GCA_947259045.1 of uncultured Afifella sp. GTDB lineage: Bacteria > Pseudomonadota > Alphaproteobacteria > Rhizobiales > Afifellaceae > CAMYKZ01. Next base: position 8,089 of record CAMYKZ010000063.1, on the reverse strand, counting down.
GTTTGCCATGACCGGCACGCTGAACATGGTGGATATCGCCAATCGCATTGTCGAGGTCGAAACCAGCCGGCCGGCGATTGCCGCGCTTGCATTCCTGACCGTCGGCATCGGCCTGAAACTGGCTCTGTTCCCTCTGCATCTGTGGCTGCCCAACGCCTATGCCTTCGCGCCGTCGGTGGCAACGGCGTTCCTGGCCTCCACGGCGACCAAGGTGGCGGTCTATCTGATGCTTCGGATCATGTTCTCCATCTTCGGCGCCGCCATGGTGTTCGGCCAGTTCCGCGCCGGCGAAATCCTGCTTGTGCTGTCGGTCCTGGCAATGCTGGCGCCGTCGATCGTGGCGATCTTCCAGGCCAATGTGAAGCGGATGCTGGCCTATTCGTCGGTGGCGCAGATCGGCTACATCACGCTCGGCATCGCACTTGCCAACCAGACCGGACTGACCGGCGGCATTTCGCACATCTTCAACCATGCCCTGATCAAGGGCTGCCTGTTCCTGGCGGTCGGCTGCATCGTCTATTCCGCCGGCATCGTCAAGATCAGCGACATGGCCGGCATTGGGCGGAAAATGCCGCTCACCATGAGCGCCTTCGTGATTGCCGGCCTCGGCCTGATCGGGGTTCCGGGCACAGCCGGTTTCGTCTCCAAATATTACCTGATCGCCGGCGCGCTGGAAAAGGGCATGTGGTGGCTTGCGGCGATCATCGTCATCAGCTCGCTGCTGGCGGTTCTCTATATCGGTCGCATCGTCGAGGTCGCCTGGTTCCGCGAGCCGGATGAGCGGCTGAACGACATCAGGACCGTGCCGCCGGAAATGGCGGCGGTGACATGGCTTCTGGCCGGGGCGGTGATCTGGTTCGGATTCGTCACCGACATTACTGCCGGCGTTGCCGGCCAGGCGGCGCAGGCTTTGCTGGCGGGGTATCCATGACCTCGCAGGCCCTGATCATCGCCGCACTTTTAATCCCGACCATCGGCGCCGGGCTGATCGCCATGGTGGGCCGCGCGCCCAACCTGCGCGAAGGCGTGACGCTGGCCACCGCGCTGGCGCTGTTTGCAACCGT
>CAMYKZ010000063.1:0-6956 GCA_947259045.1 uncultured Afifella sp. | reverse complement strand
GAGATCTTTACCGGCGTGGAATTCGGCTTCAGCGTGGAGCCGCTCGGCATGATCTTCGCCTGCGTCGCCTCGACGCTTTGGATCGTCAATTCGATTTATTCGATCGGCTATATGCGCGGCAACAACGAACCGCGCCAGACCTCGTTCTATGTCTGTTTTGCCATCGCCATTGCCGGCGCGATCGGCGTCGCCTTTTCCGCCAACCTTTTCACTCTGTTCCTGTTCTACGAAGTGCTGACCCTGTCGACCTATCCGCTGGTCACCCACAAGGCCAGTGCCGAGGCGATGGCGTCCGGCCGGGTCTATCTGCTGTTGCTGCTCGGTACCTCGATGGTGCTGTTGCTGCCGGCCATCGTGCTGACCGGCGTTGTTGCCGGTACGCTGGATTTCACGCCCGGCGGTATTCTGGCCGGCCGGATGACGCCGACGGCGCTGGCGGTGCTGCTGGCGGTTTTCATGTTCGGCATCGGCAAGGCGGCCCTGATGCCGATGCATTTCTGGCTGCCGGCGGCAATGGTCGCGCCGACGCCTGTCTCCGCGCTCTTGCATGCTGTCGCCGTCGTCAAGGCCGGCGTCTTCACCGTGGTCAAGGTGATCGTCTATATTTTCGGCATCGACCTCCTGAAGGAGACCGGCGCCGGCGACTGGCTGGTCTATGCGGCAGGCTTTACCGTCATCACCGCGTCGATCGTCGCGCTGCGGCAGGACAATCTGAAACGGCGGCTGGCCTATTCCACCGTCAGCCAGCTGTCCTACGTCATTCTTGCCGCCGCCATCCTGACGCCGATATCGATTGTCGGCGCCGGCCTGCACATCGCCGCCCATGCGGTCTCCAAGATCACTTTGTTCTTTGCCGCAGGTTCCATCTATACCGCCGCCCACCTGACGGAGATCAGCCAGCTGAACGGCATCGGCCGGCGCATGCCGTGGACGATGGGCGCGTTTGCCATCGGCGCGCTGTCGATGATCGGCGTGCCGCCGACCGTCGGCTTCACCAGCAAATGGTTCATGCTGACCGGCGCCATGTCGGATGCCAACTGGGTCGCGCTCGGGGTCATTTTCGTGTCCACCATGCTGAATGCCGGTTATTTCCTGCCGATCCTTTATGCCGCTTTTTTGAAGGAACCCGATCAGGGCAGCCATGCGCATGGCGAAGCGCCGCTGCCGATCGTGCTGGCGGTCTGCGCAACGGCGGCCGGCACCCTATTGCTGTTTGCCTTTCCGGGCCTTGTGCTCGATCTGGCGGAAGGGATAATCGTGCGATGAGAGGCGAGAATGGCTGATCAGCTTGAAAAACCCGAACCGGCCCCCGATGGCGATCACTGGCTGGTGCGGCCGGAGAATATCCGCAAATTGTGGATCGTCTTTATCGCCGTACTGGTGCTCACGGTACTGGCCGACCTGGTCGTCAGCCATCATCCGCATTTCGGCCTGGACGGGACCTTCGGCTTCGGCGCCTGGTTCGGCTTTTTCTCCTGCGTCGTGCTGGTGTTTTTCTCCAAGGCGCTGGGCGCGGTCCTGAAACGGCCCGACACCTATTACGGCGATACGGATTCTGATGAGGGCCCCCGATGAGCGATACCGGCATCCCTCCCGGCCTGATCCTGGTTCTCGGCGGCCTGCTGATCCCATTCCTGCCGGCGATGACCCGAGCGCTGGTCATTCTGGCCTTTCCCGTCCTGACGCTTTTTGCGGTCTGGAGCCTGCCGGACGGTATTGCAGTGACGGCGAGCTATCTCGGTTATGAGGTGATCCCGGTGCGCGCTGACGCTTTGTCGCGGCTGTTCGCCACGATCTTCGCCATCATGGCGTTTTCCGGCGGGCTGTATTCGCTGAAACAGAAAAACATCGCCGAACTGTCCGCTGCCTTCGTCTATGCCGGTTCGGCCATTGGCGTGGTGTTTGCCGGCGACCTGATCACCGTCTTCGTGTTCTGGGAGATCATGGCGATCGCCTCCACCATCGTGGTCTGGATGGGCGGCGCTTCGGCGCGCGCTTCCGGCCAGCGTTATGCGGTGGTGCATTTTCTCGGCGGCGTCCTGCTGATGGCCGGCATTGCCGGCGAGGTGGCGGTTACCGGCTCGACTGTCTTTGAGGCGATGTCGCCGGACAGTTTCGCCCGCTGGCTGATCCTGGCGGCATTCCTGATCAATGCCGGTGCCGTGCCGATATCGGCCTGGCTGCCCGACGCCTATCCGGCGGCGTCCTGGTCGGGCACGGTGTTCCTCTCCGCCTTCACCACCAAGACCGCGGTCTATGTTCTCTTGCGCGGCTTTCCCGGCGCCGACATCCTGATCGTCATCGGCCTGCTGATGGTGTTTTACGGCATTATCTACGCCATCCTTGAAAACGACATGCGGCGCATTCTGGCCTATTCCATCGTCAACCAGGTCGGCTTCATGGTGACGGCGATCGGCATCGGCACGGAAATGGCGCTGAACGGCGCGGCGGCGCACGCCTTCGCGCACATCATCTACAAGGCGCTGCTTCTGATGTCGGCGGGCTCTGTGCTCTACATGACCGGCAAGAGCAAGTGCACCGATCTCGGCGGCCTGTTCCGCACCATGCCGATCACCGCGACCTGCGGCATCATCGGCGCACTGGCGATTTCCGCCTTCCCGTTCACCTCCGGTTTCGTGTCGAAATCGATGATCAGCCAGGCGGCGGGCGACGAGCATATGATGGTCGTCTGGTTCCTGCTGGCGGCGGCGTCCGCCGGCGTCTTCCTGCATGCCGGCATCAAGTTCCCCTGGTTCGTGTTCTTCCAGAAGGATTCCGGCCTGCGGCCCAGCGAGCCGCCGCTGACCATGCTTGTGGCGATGATCCTGCTGTCGTTCCTGTGCATCGCCATCGGCCTGGTGCCCGGCCCGCTCTACGCGCTGCTGCCCTACCCGGTCGATTATGTGCCCTATACCGGCAGCCATGTGGTGTTCCAGTTCCAGTTGCTGCTGTTTTCCGGCCTCGCTTTCTTCCTGCTGCTCGGATTCCTGAAGCGGACGCTGACGATCACGCTCGACGTCGACTGGTTCTGGCGCGGCATCGGCCAGGCCTTGGCAAGAGAGTTCGACTGGCGTGCCGTGCAGGCCTGGACGATCTTCGTCAGCAACAATATCCGCGCCGCCAAACGATTCTTGGCAACGCTCTACCGGACGCACGGACCGGAGGGCATCCTGGCGCGCACGCGGCCGACGGGGACGATGGCGTTCTGGATGACGGTGATGCTGGCGGCGTATTTTGTGTTTTATCTGATTTGAGGGCGTGAAATGGAGCCTGCGGAACCTTCGAATTGATTATCGCGCACACCATCGTCAGAAATTGACATTAATGCCAACCACCTGGTGATCCTGCTTCCGCCACCCGCCGACATCATCCTGAGTAGGCCGCACAGGCGGCCGTGATCGAAGGGCCGGATGAACAGCCGCATTTCCGCAGGGCGCTTCGGCCGGCGGCGTTGCTTTTGTCGGCAGGATGCGGGCGATGGCGCGCTGTAATTCTGAAGAGCCTGATCCGGCCCTTCGATCACGCATGCTGCGCATGCACTCAGGATGAGGATTGGAATGTGGCACTTCCGCTACGATAACATCGCGCCATCTCCAGCCCTTCGCTTGCCCACTCTAAGCTGCGGCGCCGGTTCAGCCGGAACGCTGTTTTTGAACGCTGGACGAAATTTCCAAATTATTTCGAACCCTAACCCGCCTTGCGTAAAATCATCCGGTAACATTCCAGATTGCGCGAGATGAATTCATAGGCCGCGCCCCACAGATAGAGCCTGAATTTGCGGAACTCGAACTCGCCGAACCGGTCGACGATCTGATCCCTGTTGGCGTCGAGATTGCGCGCCCACTGGCGGAAGGTCAGGAAATAGGAATGACGGTCGTTGAAACATTCCAGCATCTCGAACGGCGTGCGGTTCATCTTGCCCAGGAAATCGTCGAGTACCAGGAACGAATGGTTGCCGGGATAGATATGCCGGACCATGAAGGTCGAAAGCTCATATTTCTTGCGCGCCGCGCTGCCGTCGAGAAAGACGTGGCCGCCGGGTTTGAGCAAATTGTCGAATTTCTTCAGCACCCGGGCGTAATCCGGCAGATGTTCGATCACGCCCATGATGACGATGACGTCGAATTTTTCCGCCGGCTGATACTTGTAGAGATCGACCAGTTCGATGCGCGAGCGGTCGCGGTGATTGTGCAGCCGGCCCTCGATGAAGGTCTGCGACACTTTTGAGATCGTGATGCCAGTGAAATCGGCGCCGGCCTCCAGAGCGTGGCGGGCGAACGCGCCCCAGCCCGGGCCGATCTCCAGCACGCGGGTGCCCTCGCTGATACCGCAGCGGTCTATGGCATAGTCGAACTTGCGGGCGAGTGCCGACCCGAGGCCTTCATTGTCGTCTGCATAGATGCCCTGGCTGTAGGCCGGTTCTTGCCGGTCGAGAAAACTCAGGAACAGATCCGGATCGAGATCATAGTGCGAGGCGATGGCCTGGCGGTTGGTGTAGACCTGCCCGAACAGCATCGGCTGGACGAAACGCCATGCGGCGACCAGCGGATGCCGGTCGTTGAGCGATGCGCGAAGCGAGAACGGGGCGATCATGTCGCCCTCAAGATCAAGGTCACCGCGCAGAAACGCCTCGGAGATATGGCCTTCGTCGAGCGATTTGAGGGCCCTGATCGCCTGGTCGTTGTTCAGCGAGACGGTAAATTGCGGCGCGCCGTCGCCAAGCATGCGCCGTGTGCCGTCCGGCAGCACCATTTCAAACGGATTTTCAAGCCTGCCGACACGATCGAGCAAAGCGTCGATTGCGCCGGCACCTGCAATGTTCGCCATTCCCGCACTCCGGTGTCTGCTCACAAGCCTCTTTTGCCGGCAAATTGGAGCGCGGTTTTCATCTTGTCAAATGCGATGACTGCCGGTCGCGGCCATAGAATGGTCCGACAACTCTGTTAGGCTCTTCAAGCAGAATATGGTAAAATCCCGCCGGGCATTTCCTGAAGGTCACGCCATGCGCATCCTGTCCGTTCCCATTCTGGCAACAGCACTGTTGTCAATTCCTGCGACTGCATTCGCAATGTGTTTTGAAGACCTTGGCGATCCGGGCTGCACTGACCAGGCGGCGTTGGCCAAAAGCGATGTGGAACGGCTTTCATGCGAGAATCTCCGGCATGTCAGAAACAGCATTTTTGCCGACAACAATTATTGCTTCAAGACCACCAGGGGAAAGGAACTATACGGCAATTCAACCTGCAGCGTCGATGACGCCAATCTGGTGAAGATGAACAGCTATGAATGGACGAACCTGTCAACCATTCGGGCGGTCGAACAGGATAAAGGATGTCAGTGAGGCCTTGAAGCGGAAGGCATAGCCGCCCTGGCCGCATCGGAACCCCTGCCTTGCTGACGCGAAGCTTTTCACTGTCAGAGCCGGTATTGTCTGTTTCCACCTGTCCTCTCCGGCCTTATGGCACGATCGTCACAAGACTGTATTGTATCGTCGCCGACGGCGATTGACCCACAGCAGTTATTTCCAACCCGGCAGAGGGCCGTATATCGATGTCGCTGCAATTGCCGGCGAGAACCGTAATCATATCGGGGTCCCGGTTTGAAACACTGATCTGAACGTCGTCTCCGAATGCACAAAACCGGTACAGATAGACCGGCGACGCAGTTCCGTTTTTGGCGTCATTCGAATGAACCATGTTCAGAAAATTCTGTTGCTTCATTCCAGGGGAAAACTGGCCGCAGCGAACATCATTATTGGCTTCATCGCACCGTGCGCTGGCCGGCGAAATATTGATAAACAATGAGAGTAAAGCCGCGGAAAAGACAATGATCAGATATTCATGGCGCATCGTGGTTTTCCTTTTTTCCCGATCACTGCATCCGCTTCGATATCGTGATCATGAAATTCAACAAAACCGGTGTCTCGACCGGCCCCGTATCGGTTGTTGCCGCCGCGATCCGGACGGCGGTTTTCCGCCGCCCGGCCCGGCCGCCGGCCTTATGGCAGGCTTACGACATTGACAGTGCATGGGAGAAATGCCCCGACATTGGCGACCTGCGTGTCGATATAGACATCCTGTTGCGGCGAAAGTGCCGGCAGTACAGTGGTTCCCTGATTATTCGTTTTTGCCAACTTCCAGTGAACTTTTGTCCCGGCAGCGACGGGATAAGGTCCCAGAAGTTTCACGACCAGCCCGGACCCGAAGTCGCGGTTATTTGCGGCGATGCAGCTGAATTTTGGCGGGATCTTGAATATGTTGATTGTGCTCTTCTCCATTTGCCGCACGGTCGGCGCCTGGCGGCCTATTCTCTCGGCGGCCTGCCCATTGGCGGAAATGACCGTAAGCAGGGTCAATGCGGTAATCATGGTTGCGGATTTGGTCATATCACTCTCCTTGACGGTTTGAGAGTCATCGAGGCGCCAGAGCCTGATGCTCCGTACCAGTTGGACGCGCGGGCGTGCGATCCGGTTCATCAATTGTTAACGATACGGACTGCGAATGTGACCCGGTTCGAATTCGGAAAATTCTTTGGAACTGGACTTGTATGACCGGCCTTCTCGCCAGCCTGTTTGTTGCCGCGTTTTTATCTGCAACCCTGCTTCCCGGCTCTTCGGAGCTGGTGCTGGCCGGGCTTGTGTCGGCTGGCGATGTGCCGGCCGGATTGGCGGTTCTCGTGGCAACCATCGGCAACAGCCTCGGCTCGTGCGTGAACTGGGGCATGGGGCGTTATCTTGCCCATTTCCGGCACAGGCGCTGGTTTCCGGTCAAACCGGCGGCCTATGAGCGTTATGCCGGCTGGTACCGCCGCTGGGGTCTCTGGTCGCTACTGGCGTCCTGGGTGCCGGTGATCGGCGATCCGCTGACCGTGATTGCCGGTATCGCGCGAACGCCGCTGCCGGTTTTTGCGATAATCGTCTTTGTCGCCAAGGGTATGCGTTATCTGGTTGTGGCCGG
>CAMYKZ010000062.1 GCA_947259045.1 uncultured Afifella sp. | reverse complement strand
GCATCGCGCCGTTCCATCTGCTTGCCACCGAAGGTGCAGTGCATATGGACAAGGACCATGTCTGGCACATGCAGGAACTGGCGAAGATTGCCGCAACCGGCGATCCGGTGATCATGGCGACACCGTTCCGCAGCGTCGATCTGGCCAACGACAAGGCCGTGGCGGAGGCAACCGCCTGGTGGTTCGAAATGACGGAAAAAGGCGGCGAAGGCATGGTGGTCAAGCCGCTCGATTTCATCGCCCGCGGCCCCAAAGGCCTGGTGCAGCCGGCGCTGAAATGCCGCGGCAGGGATTATCTGCGCATCATCTACGGGCCGGAATATGATACAGAAGCCAACCTCACACGCCTGCGCCGCCGCGGGCTTGGCGCCAAGCGCGGCCTTGCGGGCCGGGAGTTTGCGCTGGGTTTTGAGGCGCTGTCGCGCTTTGTCGAGCGCGAGCCGCTGCGCCGGGTGCATGAATGCACCTTCGGGGTGCTGGCACTGGAGAGCGAGCCGGTTGATCCGCGGCTTTGAAGGAATGGAGGTTGTGATGAATGCAAAGCGGGAAAGGCGTTATCTTGAGAAGTTGCTCAAGATGATTGACTCCGACAAACCACATCCACTTACGAGCCCATGGGCGGTTTTCATTGGCTGGATCATGATGTTTATATCCATGATCATGGTGTCCAAATTGTTCGGTAATGGCAAAAATGACCTGGTTCTCTCATTTTCTTCGCTAATGATCGGTGGTGCCGTGGGGATCCTTTTCATATTTCGGGAAGCCTATCTCCGGTGGCCGAACGTTAAACAACATTATGACAAAACTTCGATCGAAAGGCGCCTTGCAGAGCTGGAAGAGTTGCCTGGTGTCTTCAAATGAGACGCACGCATCGGTTTTTCGGCGAACGCAGACACCCTGTGAAACTGGATTGCCGGGACAAGCCCTGCAATGACGAAAGCCGGTGATGCGCCGGTCATGCGACATCGACGTGATTAGTTAGCCATCTTTATCGGGACTGCATTTCAGTGTGATGGCACCATGCATCGCTTGTATAATATTTGTCATTGCCGGGCTTGTCCCGGCAATCCGGTTTTGGCGCATGCAATGGAACATTATTGGGCTTGAACCTTTTCGCCCTTCCCCGCGTCAAACCTGTCAGCGGCCCGCTGCAACCTCTGTGGCGGCCAACTGCGTTACAGGAGCGAAAACATGACGAACATTTTCAGGATCACACTCGCCGCCGCGGCGATCTGCGCCGTGCCGATGGCGACAATCGCCATTGCCGCCGACCACCGCGAAGCGCCGATGATCCAGGTCGAACCTGCAACAGATGCAGATGGCAGGAAAACCAGAATCCAGACAACGCCGGAACATGAAACGATCGACACATGGCGCAAGACCCGCGTCCTGATCCGCAGGCCGCCGGTAGTGCGCCCACCGGTCGACTACTGAAACGCCGGCGCGCTTCAAAACGGGATGCGCAGACCCGGCCCCGGCGCTGCACGCCGGCCCTCCCCACAGGTGCCCACAGGTGGGAGGGTAGAAAGATTCTGATGATCAGAATACCGCGCGTCGCCGGACGCGGCAGGCACTTTCATTCACCGATCCGGAACGTCATCGACGCCCAGTAGGAGTGCCAGACGATAGAGGTTTCATCGTCACGCGGAATAATCCGCACGGCGTTGAGCAGGAACGTTTCGCCATCGCCAATCGATATCATCGCCCGGCCATCGCCGTTCGTGCGCACTTTCGCGATCTCCGGTTCATCGCCTTTGCGGAAGATTGCAATCTGCGTATCGGCCAGCGGCTCGCCGAGCCAGAACAGCCGGACCGGCAGCTCCGGGCCGCCGGGCTTCAGCGCATACGGGTTGGCTTCCGCCAGCAGTTCCAGCGGTATGCCGGTCAGGACATCCGAACCGCCCTCCGCACCAACCTGCACCAGCGTCTTGGCGCAGCGGGTATATGCCTCGATGAAACCCGTCTGCGGCAGACCGCGCGCCTGATGCAGCTCCAGAGTGTGCCCATCGCCGGCGTCGCGCACGAATTTCTCAAACCGGGCAAAGTCGGTATGGGTCAGGGTCGTCGGCCGGGAATAATAATGCAGCACATGCAATCCGGCAGGCCCGGCGGTTTCGCTGATTGCCGGCAGGTCGCCGATCATGCCGGCCAGCGGAACGGTTCCGGCACCATTGGTGATGCCGGCTTCCTCCATCCGGTCCGGCAGGAAGGGAAGATTGTCGCCGGCAAAATTCTGGCCGACCTTCAGCCGGGCGCGGATGTCGTCACCGCTGGCGATCCGGTACTGCAGCGGTTCGATCCAGTATTCGTGCGCCAGAGCCGGCGCGGCGGCAAACCCGAAGCCGGCGAGCAACACGATCGGGCGAATGAAAGACAGGCCGATTGCCATGGGCGCTCCGTAACAGGTGCAGCCGACATTACCGGCTTGTACCCGCAGAGACCAGCGCAAGGCGCGACTACGCGATTGCCGGGTGGCGCGTCAGCGTTTAGCCTGACGGAAACCGGATACAGCAAAGGCGGGCACAAGCGATGAGCAAGACCAGATGGGGCGTACTCTCCACCGCGGAGATCGGCACGGGAAAGGTCATCCCCGGCATCAACCGGTCGCAGACCGCCCATGTCACCGCCATCGCGTCGCGCGATCTGGCGCGGGCGCAGGCGGCCGCCGGCGAGCTTGGCATCGGCAAGGCTTACGGCTCCTATGACGAGCTCTTGGCCGATCCGGATATCGATGTGATCTACAATCCGCTGCCCAATCATCTGCATGTGCCGCTGACGCTGCAGGCGGTGGCGGCGGGCAAACATGTTCTTTGCGAAAAGCCGATTGCGCTCAACGCCGCGCAAGCAGAACAATTGCTTTCTCGTTCCAGTGACCGGCTGGTGATGGAAGCCTTCATGGTGCGCTTTCATCCGCAATGGCTGAAGCTGCGGGAGATCGTCCGGTCGGGCGCGCTCGGCGATGTCCGTTCCATCCAGGCCTATTTTTCCTATTTCAACGACGATCCAGACAATATCCGCAACGATCCGGCGATCGGCGGCGGCGCGCTTCTGGATATCGGCTGTTACCCGATGCTGGCCGGGCGTTTTCTGTTCGGCGCCGAGCCGGAGCGCGTGATCGCCCTGATCGACCGCGACCCGAATTTCGGAACCGACCGGCTGTCGAGCGCCATGCTCGATTTCGGCAATGGCCGCCGGGCCGATTTCACCGTCTCCACGCAATCGGTGCTTTACCAGCGGGTCCATGCCATCGGCACGAAAAAACGCGCCGAACTGATCGTGCCGTTCAATGCGGCGCCCGGGGAGGCGACATTAATCCGCATCGACGACGGCCGCGATCTGACCGGCGGCGGCGAAGAGCTGATCACAATCGAGGCATGCGACCAGTACGCCGAACAGGCCGACGCCTTTTCCGCCGCCGTACGCGGCGAGTCGCCACTGCCATACGGCCCGGCGGACGCTGTGCAGAACATGCGCATTCTAGACGCGCTGTTCGCGTCGGAGACGAGCGGCGCGTGGGAACGGGTTGGTTAGGTTGCCGGGCGCGTCTTCCATGAATGGGTTTCGGCAATGACCGGCCGAAGGCCGAAACCGGCCGGCAGTGCCGACACGCCACGGCCTGCCCGCCGCCGGCCGGCAACCCGCATTCGCCGCCGCAGCGATCCCGGCGCACCGCCCGGCACTCTGGTTGCCGATCCGCTGGCGGCAAAACCGGTCATTTCCGCGATGGTCTATTCCGCCGACAGAATCGAGGATTATCCCGACTGCCCGGTGTCCGACCTTGCAGCCCTGCACCGCCCCGGCCAGGTGCTTTGGGTCGATGTCGTGGGGCTGGCCGATATCGACCTGATCGAGCAGCTTGGCGCTGCATTCGGCATTCACCGGCTTGCGCTTGAGGACGTCATCAATGTCCACCAGAGGCCGAAGGCGGAGGACTTTGACGACCATGTCTTCATCGTCTCCCGCATGCTCGTGCCCGGTCGCGGCACGGAGACCGAGCAGGTGTCGTTCTTCCTCGCCGACAATTACCTGATTACGTTCCAGGAACGGGCGGGCGATTGTTTCGACCCTGTGCGCCAGCGCCTCGCTGCCAGCCGCGGCCGGATTCGCGAAGCCGGCGCCGACTATCTCGCTTATGCGCTGATCGACACGATCGTCGACGGGTTCTATCCGGTGCTGGAGCAGTACGGCGAAACGGTCGAACAGCTGGAGGACGAGGTGATCGCCCGCCCGGGCATCGATCAGGTCGACCGCATCCATTCCGTCAAACGCGACCTGCTTGCGCTGCGCCGCGCGATCTGGCCGACGCGGGAGATGGTGAACGGCCTGATCCGCGAAGAATCACCGTTCCTGAAAGAACCGACGCGGCTCTACCTGCGCGACTGCTACGACCACACCATCCAGTTGATGGATATTGTCGAAACCTATCGTGAAATCGCCTCCGGCCTGCTCGACGTCTATCTCTCCAGCATGAGCGCGCGGATGAACGAGATCATGAAAGTGCTGACCATCATCGCGACCATCTTCATTCCGCTCGGTTTCATTGCAGGGCTTTACGGCATGAATTTCAATCCCGACGTCTCGCCGCTCAACATGCCGGAGCTGCGGCTCTACTATGGATATCCGCTGGCCCTCGGCCTGATGACCGCCGTCGCCGCGGCGCTGATTGTCTATTTCTGGCGCAAGGGCTGGCTGGGAAAATCGTAGCCGGAACAGCCGCGACCTGAACGCCGGAGGTCGCCGATCATGCCGAAGCTGCTGCGATTTGCCGGCACCGGCGGTATTTTCCATGAAATCTTCAGACAATCTCCAGACCGCCTGCAAGCTTCCGCAGCCGGCAGGGTCTATCTGTCTGATGACAAAACCAGAGGAAACAGCACCATGGCCTCAACCGCCCTCGAACAGACCATCTATGACAAATATGGCGGCTTTTCTGCCATCCGGAAGGTGATTTTCAGTTTCTACGATGCCGCCCTGGATTCCGACGTGATCGGCGACTTCTTTGAAAAGATCGACATGAACCGGATTGTCGACCATCAGACGAAATTCGTATCCTACCTGCTCGGCGGTCCGGTCGATTATTCCGACCAGCGGTTGTCGCAGGTTCATGCCCATCTGGGCATCCGTGATTTTCATTTCGACGAGATGAAAGACATTCTGGCCGACACGCTGGACGATCACGGCTTTGACGCCGGCGACACGGATATCGTGCTCGACGCGATCGAGGCCCGTCGCCGGGCCATCGTATCCTGAGGAGGATCTGATGTTTTTTGAACCCGTCAACGAACAATTGCTGCGCGCCATCGGCGTCGGCGTTGCCCTGATAGACGCTGAAAGCTTCACCTTCCGCTTTCGCAATCCCACCTTTGCGGAATGGTTCGGCGAGCCGATCACCGGCGAGACCATCGACCAGGTTCTCGACGGGTTCGATCTTGCAAGCCTGGCCGAACAGCTGGAGCAGACCGGGGAATATGCCATCGAGACACAGGTCAGGAAAAAACGCCGGACGCTTGTCATCGAAATGACATTCCGCCGCGCCGAATATAAGGGCGATGTCATCATCGTTCTGGAAAGCCAGAACATTTCGCGCATCCGCGAACTGGAGACCATGATCGATACCTATGCCGGCATGGTGGAGCGCAAGGCGCGCGATCTTGAGCGCGAGAAGGAGCGGGTGGAAAAGCTGCTGCTCAACATCATGCCGAAATCGGTCTATGAGGAGTTCAAGACCTTCGGCGTCGTCACGCCGCAGCTTTACGATCCGGTTTCCGTCCTGATGCTCGATTTTGTCGGTTTCACATCCATGGCCGCGTCGGCAGATCCGACCGTCACGGTGAGCGAGCTGAACGAGATCTTCACCGCCTTCGACCGCATTGCCGAGCAATATGGCTGCGAGCGCATCAAGACCCTGGGCGACGCCTATCTCGCCGTCGCCGGCCTGCCGCATCCCAACCCGGACCATGCCCGCGCGGTGGCCCAGTGCGCCGTGCGGTTCATCCGCTATCTGGAACGGCGCAACCAGAGCCATCCGCACAAATGGACCTGCCGCATCGGCCTGGCCAGCGGCTCGGTGGTCGGTTCCGTCGTCGGCGTGCAGAAATATGTCTATGACGTGTTCGGCCCGGCGGTGAACCTCTCCAGCCGGCTGCAGGCGCTGTCGGATCCGATGGAGATCACCTGCCACGCCGACATGATGGGCGAGCTGATCGACGAGTTCGATCTCGCCGATATCGGCACCCGCGAGGTTCGCGGTTTCGGCGAGCAGCGGCTGATGAAAGTGTCCGACAAACCGGCCCGGCGTCGTCCGGAGCGGGATGATGCTGCAATGCCCGCCCAGTCGGGCCTTTGAGGCCCGGCTGGCCATGCAGGATAGTTTGAGTGCCTGGTAAAAACTGCGCCAATAATGCAGCGGGGATGAGGGCACTGCCCTGCGGCCCGGAAGATGCCTCCGAAGATCACACAATCCCGACGTGCTGGTCCGGTCGGAGGCGAGCGGTGCGTGGGACCAGGTCGGTTGATCATCTCAACCTGGCGGGGGCGGCGCGCGCAGTCATGGGCGCGAAGGACGACCGGCCCGACTGCCGTTTCATTCGGCCAAACCAGCCGCCGTTCTGTCGCCCATTTCCAGAAGATCGATCATCTCTCCTGAATTGAACAGGCAATCATATCGCGTCTCGCCAAATTCAATCTCATGCAGAATATGCCAGCCCTTCCGTCCCTGCAGGACAGTGAAATTCGGGCTGCCGTTCTCACCGGTCAAATGCAGGGCCGAGCGGCACTCGACCGACTTGCATGACTGGACACGCCTCTGTGGAAACAGCCAGAAGCGAATACAGTTGGCAGTCGACTCTTCATCAAAGCCCGGCGCATCGAACATGTCGGCCTTGAGATATGTTATCGCACCACCGCGTCCGATGATTTGATGCCCGTCGCCGGACCGATTGCGTTCTACATGAAACCACACATTATTCTCGCGCGCTTTATAAGGCGTGTAAACGAATATATAATCACTGTTATCCAACCTTGAATTGATATCTGAGCCTGATCTTTCAAATGTTTCGAGTTTGAAATACATCGGTAATACGAAAGCAAAAGTATTCTTTTCAGCGATAATATCAGAAATATCGTTGATTATCTGCGCGGCATCCTGACTGTTGCTCTGGGCGGCAGCATTTGTCGGAGCCAGAAAGCTCCATGAAAGGAGCCCGTAGATAGCCAGACACCCGCCGAGGTAAACAATAACGGATAAGAGAAAACCTGCGTTCAGCCTGTTTTTGAACCTGAATAACATCATATCACCCCATATCTGGAAGATAGAACATATCATGAACAAAATATTCGTCAACCCTGCGGTGCAAAAGAAGCTGACGGTTCCGGCGCGGGATTAGCGGCATCGTCCAGCGAGACCGCTGGTGGCAGCCTGAGTTCAATTGCGGATCGGATGGATCCCGGGTCTGCGGCGCAGCATTTCATGCTGCACGCGCGCCCGGGATGACATTGATATGGGATCGCCCTTCCCGATAGCCAGCCAGCACTTGTGACATCCTGTTCGGTATTTCCGGTCATTCCGTACGCTCCGCAGCATCTTCGATGATGCGGTTTCTTCGGCAGGCACGGGAAACACGAGACCCATCGGTCTCCTCCACACAAGCCTCTCCCATAAATACCACTAGACAACAGCACACGCCGCTCACCGCAGGAACACGCTCGACTTCGCCGCAGCGCCTTTGGCGTCGATCACCAGAATATCCACCTGCCCGGCCCCGACGGGTACCCAGTCAAGCGTCCGGCGCCACGGGTCGGTGGCAACCGGCGCTCCGTTGATCAGCACCGTCAGCGGCAGTTCGCCGCTGCGCACTTCAAGCAGCACGGGGGCGCCGGCGGTATAATCGATGCGCGCCGCGTCCGGCGGGAAAGTGATTTCCGGGCCGTTGACCTGCGCCACAGCCTCTTCGGCCAGCTTGCCGGCGCGGCGCATGGCCGGCGGCAATGATGCGGTCGTTGCAATCAATGTGCCCGGCGGCGCCGGCGGCAGCCGGTGGCGCTCGCCGATGCGCGAAAATACGGCGTCGAGGATCGGTGCCGCCACTTCGATTCCGACAAGACCGCCGACAAAGCCGCTGACCGGCTTGCCGTCGGCCCGACCAACCCAGACGCCGACCACATGGCGGCCGTCAAAGCCGACCGCCCAGGCATCGCGGTAGCCATAGGAGGTGCCGGTCTTGAAAGCGACATCGCCGGGCGTCATGCCGTGCGGATCCTGCACGCCGGCCAGGATCGACGACACCTGCCAGGCGGCGCGCGGATCGAGCACCTGGGCGCGCGCCTTTGCGGTGATGGTATAATCTTCGGAGCTGTCATAATGCAACGGCACGGCGCGGCCGCTGCTGGCGATCATCGCCTGCAGGGCAACCAGATCGGTCAGCCGCATGCCAATGCCGCCAAGGCCGATCGCCAGATTGGCGCTGGCATTGTCGGCCAGCACCGGCGCCGCGCCGGCCCGGCGCATGGCGGCCAGAAGCCGGGCCGGGCCGACATCTTCCAGCATCTGCACCGCCGGCACGTTGAGCGACAATTGCAGCGCCTTGCGAACGGTCACCGTGCCAAGATAGGCGCGGTCGAAATTGGCCGGCTGATAGCCGTTGAACGCCATTGGGCGGTCTTCGATCAGGCTCTCCGGATGAGCCCTGCCATCCTGAAACGCCAGCGCGTAGATCAAGGGTTTGAGGGTCGAACCCGGTGAGCGCACAGCCAGGGTCATGTCGACAAAACCGAGACGGTTGCGGTCGAAATAATCCGCGGAACCGACCGAGGCGCGAATCGCGCCGGAACGGTGGTCGGCGACCAGGATGGCGACGGAGACGGCGCCGCCGAGCCGCTTCGCCCGCGCGTTTGCCAGGCGCGCCAGTTTCGCCTGCAGGCCGGCGTCGAGCGTCAGCGTGTGCAGCGATTTTTCCGGTTTTTCCGCAATCAGCCGGTCGGCCAGATGCGCGGCGTGAACCGGCATCGGCCGCCGCACCGCTGGAACCGGTTCAGCCAGTGCCCGGTCATATTGCCGCCGGTCGATCAGCTCCGTCTCCAGCGCCCGGCGCAGCACCCGGTTGCGGGCCGCCAGAACCGCCGCACGCTGCCCCGTGCCTTTATCCGGCCTCCGCGCCTCCGGCGATTGCGGCAAAGCGACAAGCAATGCCGCCTCGGCGGCTGAAAGCCGGAGCGGCTCTTTGCCGAAATAGGCAAGCGACGCCGTGCGCACGCCTTCCAGATTGCCGCCGAACGGCGCCCGGTTGAGATAATGCGTCAGGATGGCGTCCTTGCCATGGCGCTTTTCCAGCGCCAGCGCGTGGACGATCTGTCCGGCCTTGGCGGTCACGCTGCGCGTCGAACCGCCTTCGATCAGCCGCGCCACCTGCATGGTCAGTGTCGAACCGCCGGAGACGGTACGGCGGTGCCAGACGCTCATCACAGCGGAGCGGATCAGCGCCGTGACATCAACGCCGCGATGATCGGCAAAGCGCCTGTCCTCGTACGTCAGGAGCATGGCGATGTAATCGGAGTCGACATCGTCCATGCCGGTTTCCAGCCGCCAGCGCCCGTCGGCGACCGGAAACGGCCTGAGCAGCCTGCCGTCGCGGTCGACGACCAGCGTCGAATGCTGCAATTGCGGCAGATCGGCATCGGCCAGACCAACCCGGTCTTTCAGCCAGAGCACGGACACGAGCGGCATGGCGAACGCAACAGCGAACGCCATGCCGATCAGCGGCCCGACATGCAAACTGATGCGCAACGGACGAGGCTCCATCACCAAAGCGCCTAACGCAGCGGCCCGATCACATTGATCGAGCCTGTCGCCGTGCGGGCGCGCCGGTCCGGCTGGTACATGTCTTCCACGATCGCCGCCGGATGGGCAAAACGGCCCGGCGACACGGCGCGGACGATATAGGCAAGACTGATCTTCGGCGCCCCGCCTTCCGGCCGGTCATAGGCAGCGATGAACCGATCAGACCGGAACTCGGTGTTCGCCGTCTGGGTTTCCAGTTCCAGCCAGTTGAGCGCTGCAATATCGCCACTGCGCAGGATATTCGGGTTCTCGATCTCGAATCCGGCCGGCAACGGATCGTCGATGATCAGCCGGCCGGCTTCCTGGTCGTTGAACAGGAGCGAGACCACGACGACGATACGCTCACCCTGTTCGATTGCAGCAAGATCCACCGGCTGCCCGCCGACGGCGTCATAATAGGCGCGCTCGATGGTGGCGAAATTGCCGCCGGCCGGTTCCGGCACCTCAGACACGCCGCGCCGGGAAACCGCAATCGTCACCGGCCGGTCGCCATTGTTTTCAAGCCGCACGCCGTCGCTCAGTTCGTCGGCGGTCAGCCTGGAAAACAGCGGGCCGTCGCGGGTCTCGCCGTTCATGCTGAGCTTCGGCTTGTTCGCACCGCTCATCAGCGCATGGGCCGCCATCAGCGACCAGGCCTGATCCTGGGTGCTGTGCCGGTTTGCGCCGGCCCAGGCATTGTCGAGCTGCACGCTCATCTTCGGCAGATCGACCACTCCTGACCCGGTTTCGGAGGCCAGCGTCAGTACCGCGGCATTGTCGCGAAGCGGCGAGCCGTAATCGATCCGGTAGCGCTTGCGGTCATCTGCCTGCAGCGCGGCAAGCGCTGCGCGGAACACCCGGTCGGCTTCACTCTGATCGCCGTAAAGCATCAGCGCGGCGCCGATCTGCGCCCTGGCCAATGGCGTGGCGAACTTGTCCAGCCGCGCCTTGGCGTAATAGCGCAGATCGCTGATCGCCGCCTTGCCGTGCCGGGCCAGCACATAGAGCCCGTAAGCGACATCCTCGCCGCCATTTTCGAAATCCGGCACATAGGCAAGCTGGTTTTTCAGATTGTCCAGCGCCAGTTGGAACGGCACCTCGGGAACGGAATAGCCCTTTTCACGCGCCCGGCTGAGGAAGTCGGTGACATAGGCGTCAAGCCACAGATCTCCGGAGCCGACCGACCACAGGCCGAACCCGCCGGATGAATTCTGGCGCGATATCAGGCTGGCGACCGCTTCGTCGACCCGTTCGCTGACATCCTTGCTGCCGGCAAGTCCGGCCGCCAGCACGACATCGTCGAGATAGACCAGCGGCAAAGCCCGGCTGGTGATCTGCTCCGAACAGCCATAGGGGTATAGATCGAGCGAGCGGACAATGCCGGCGACATCAAGCCGCCCGGCGCCGCTGGCTGAAAGCGTCGCACTCCAGTCATCCGGCCGGAACCCGTCGCCTAGAGACGCCTCAAGGGTCAGGCTGGCGCCCGGCGCAAGCAGGAATTCCGATGTCAGTACGGTCTCCGGCTGATTGTTGCGAACCGCAACGCTCATCGCCTTGTTGAGCACAGAGCCGTCCGGCATTTCCAGTGCAACGCTCAGTTCGGCATCGCCGGCGCTCGCCGCATCGACCGGCACAAGCAGCTGACGCCGCGCCGTCTCGTCAAGCCGGATGGTCCGGCTGGCATCGGCCCCGGGGATCGAAATCGCTTCACCGTTGGCGGTGATTGTCAGTTTCGCCTCACCCGACAGTTTCTCGACATTGTCGATGTCGATCAGAAGGCGTGAGCTGTCGCCCGGCGCCAGGAAACGCGGCAGGCTTGCAGTAACGACAACCGGATCGCGGAATATGGTCTCCCTGATGCCGTGTCCGACGCCTTTTTCAGACCAGGCCATCACCATCAGCCGAACCGTTCCGTTGAAATCAGGCACCGGCACGTCAATCACCGCCCTGCCGTTTTCATCGACCTCGACCATGCCGGAATGAAACGCCATCAGCGTATCGGGCGGTGGCGGACCGTCGAAACGCATCATCGATGCGTCACCGCCGGAACGCACCCGTCCCGCCGCGCCCTGCGTGCGGTCGATCAGCTGATTGTAGAAATCGCGGATCGACACCCCGAGCCGGCGCTGGCCGAAATACCAGCCGTCGGGATCCGGCGGCTTGTGGCCGGTCAGATTGAGGATGCCGGCATCGACGGCAGCAAGCGTCACGAACGCCTTTTCGCCTGCAGCAAGGTTGGCAAGCGTGATCGTGACAGGTGTCGTTGCGCGTGGCCGGGTCGTCTCCGGCGCGTCGATCGTCACGGCGATCTTGCGGTCGCCGGGATCAACCGCCGCCCAGGCAAGCCCCATGGCCCGCGCCGGCATGTGTCTGGCGGCCAGATCCATCGGCCGAAAGACGCTGGCCAGGACATAGGCGCCCGGACCCCATTCGGCGGTGACGGCGATATCGATCGTCGTGCCGCCCTCCGGTACGTCGACGCTCATGCGCTCAATCAGCCGATTGTCGACCACCAGAATTTCGGCCGTGCCGGCAAAGGGCGGCGTGATGTGAACCGTGGCGACGTCGCCGACAGCGTACTGGCTCTTGTCGAGCGAGAGTTTCAATGTCTCGGGCGTGTCGAGCGACTTCGGTTCGACATACCAGCCGGCATAGAACCGGTAACTGACCGGAAGCACCTGACCATTGGCGCTCACGTTCAGTTCATAGCCGCCCCATTCGACGCCAGCATCGATCTGTGCCGCCTGACCGGGGGTGATATCGACCGTTCCTGTTGCGATACGCCGCTTGCGGTGGATCGTCTTGTAACTCCAGCGGCCATCGCTGCGGTACCATTGGTAATCGGTTTCGACCTTGGAAAGCGTCCATTCCGCACCGGCAAGGGCAGCCGGTATCTTGCCCGGGGCAAGGGCCAGAACGTCAAAACGCACGGAACTGTTCTCTTCCGCCGATCCTTCGAACTGAGGTTTGAGACCGATCCGCAACCGGGTATCCATGACCGGAAGCGTCAATGACCGCTCGACGGGACGGCCGCTGGTATCGGCAATCTGGGCCGATATCGTAGCGGTCATCGGCCGCGTGATCGAGGCTGTTGCCGGCAGCGTCGCTTCGACGAAGGCGCGGCCGTTCTCGTCGGTTTCCGTTTCCGCCAGCGCGTCGCTGACAGGCTGGTCTTCTTCGTCCGCCAGGCCGAAGAGATAACCCGGGAACCCGTCCAGGGTGCGCACCGGCGCAAGGCTGGTGCGACCGGAAACAGACAGACCGCCGGCCGGCGCGCCATAAAGAAACCGCGCATTGATAGTCAAGGGGACCGGCTGTTCGGGATCGATTGTCTCGTCATTGACGCTCAGATCGAAATCCAGCCGTTCGGGCAGGAAATCCTCCACCAGATAGCTGGTTTCCGCCAATGCATTGCCTTTCGGATCGGCATAGACACCAACCCGCCAGGCGCCGCGCATGGCATTGCCGGCAATGGCAATGTCGGACACGGATCCGCCGATATTCTGGTCGTCAATCAGCCGCCGCTCGGCTTCCTTGCCGTCCGGCCTGTGGACGATCAGCGTCAGCGGCAGGTCTTCAGACGCATTTGCCGTCGCATCGCGAACCAATGCGGTTGCAAACGCCGTCTCGCCCGGCCGGTAGATACCGCGGTCAACCGTCAGGTAGACATCGAGCGGTCCCGGCGGTTCGCGGCCGGCGACACCGCGGTCGGTCAGGTCGATTTCCGACCTGGTCAGGTCGAGGAAACTGTAATCGCCCTCACCCTCATCGGTCTCCGCCACCAGCATTGCAGGCGCCAGACCGCCCTGGCCGCGGGCAAGTCCGGCATCGAAGCGGGCACCGCCATTGTCATCGGTCGTCGCAGTGCCGAGGATCTGGTTGTTGGCGGCGACAAGGCGCACGCCGACGCCGGCCTTTGCTTTGGCACTGGTCAGGGACCGGACCTGAACGTGAAAACCGTCTTCGGCGGAGATCGTCGACAGGCCGAGATCGGTTGCCACGAACCATTGCGTCGCCCGGGCCTCCCAATCGCGCGCATTGCTGGCCGCCGAGGCGACCAGGACATAGGCGCCCGGTTTGATTTCCGGTGTGATTTCGCTGACCGCGATGGTGCTTGTCACCTCGGTGTTGAGCTGCTCTTCGACATCGACGGAACCCTGCCAGACAAGCTCGCCCGTCTGCTCGGCAATGCGCTCGCCCTGATAGGCGTTGAGCTGGCGCAGAAACTGGCCGTCGCCGACGGTGCGCACCAGCGCCCGGTCGCCGATGCGGTAGAGTTTTGCCTCAATCACCGCCGTATTGATCGTGGTGACAGGGATGGCAGCGTCATCATGGCCGGGCAACACATAGGCGGTGCCTGGAAAGCGCACTGACGGCTGACGGTCGCGGACATAGATATCAAGCGCAATCGATTTTTCGATTGTCTCGCCGTCTGCGGCCGCAAGGCCGGCGCGCACCGTCACATCATAGCGGCCGCCATGTTCCACGCCGTCGACGCAGATCTCCCGCGCAGACGCATTGATCGCCAGATTCTGGCCGCCATCAACACGGACGAATTCGCCTGCATCGGATCCGGCGCCCGCCAGTTCATCGGAAAAAACCAGGCAGATCTGCGGCGCGGCGGTATCGGAATCGATGCGATGTTCCAGCAACCGGAATCCGTGCTGGGACACTGCAAGGTCATAGGCTTTTTGAACGCGGGCATTTTCGCGCAAGGCGAGGCTCGCCCGGTAGCTGCGGATCGCCGGCTTCCAGATCCGCCGGTCGGCAAGCGTCCGGCCCATCCAGTGCAGCGCCAAAGCACGCTGATCGCCGCTGCGCGCGCGCAGATAATAATTGACCGCAACAGATATGCGTTCGCGCTCAAGCGCCTGCTTTTCCCGCCAGTCATCGGTGTTGACCGCATAAACCGCGCTCATCAGCCCGCCCCAACCGTCGAACCGCGTCGGATCGAGAGCAATGGCGTCGCGGTAAAGGTCGGCAGCCCCCTTGGCATCGCCGTTGTTCAGCAGTGTGCGGCCGGAACTGATCAGCGCCGGGACACTTGATCCAGCCGGTTGCCGCCGTTCGATTGCAGCAAAAATCTGGTCGGCAGCATCGATCTCGCGCCTGGGAATGAATGTCAGCTCGCCGCGCCGGTCCGATTCCAGGTTCTGGTCAGCCGCGACAGTGTCAACCACCTGGCCGGAAATCGCTCCGGCGACAGACCGAAGTTCGCCGACCTCGCGTTTCATGAAGCACCAGCCGGCCGACACATTATAGGTGAAGGCGCGGCATTGTCCGTCATCCAGACAGGCCTGCGAGCAGGCCTCAAGCGTTACATCCTTGCGGACGTCATAATCACCGCCGAAATAATCGGCATCCTCTGAGAGGACAATACGCCGGTCGCTCTGCTGAGCGGAAACGCCTGAAACTGTGAATGTGAAAAGGATGAGGGCGGAAAGGCAAACGTCAAGGAATCGTTTCATCATGAGTACCCATTGAAACGCCCCTCCCAAACCAGACCATAACATGGCCCCAACAGGTTTGCACGATGCAAAAAATGCGATTGATTTGAAGTTTCTGATTCACCTCCCGGAAACTTCGATCCTGTATCCGTGAATATCGATATTCATAATGTTCGGGGACATCGTGGGAGATCATTATTTTATGGATAATCAGCCGCTTGCCGCGCTTGACATCAGCGGGCTGTCCAAAAAGTTCGACCGGCCGGCCGTTGACGGCCTCAATCTGCATGTCAGGGCCGGTGAGTTTTACTGCCTGCTCGGCCCCAACGGGGCCGGCAAGACCACCACACTCAGAATGGTCTCCGGACTGCTCAGACCCGATGCCGGCAGCATCTCCATTTTCGGCGTCGATGCGCTCGCCAATCCGGTTGAAGCCAAGCGGGTGACGGCCTGGGTATCCGACGAACCGATGATCTACGACAAGCTGACACCGTTTGAATATCTGGAATTTGTTGCCGGGCTCTGGACGATCGGCGCCAGGGAGGCCGAAACCCGCGCCCGTGATCTGATTGACTGGCTCGGCCTCGGCCCTCATGCGCATGAACGATGCGGCGGATTTTCCAAAGGCATGCGCCAGAAAGTGGCGCTGGCCGGCGCGCTGGTGCATGATCCCAAACTGATCATACTCGATGAACCGCTGACAGGTCTCGATGCCGGCTCTGCCCGCACCGTCAAGGATGTACTGCTGCAGCGGGTCGGCAAGGGCATGACCGTGATCATGACAACCCATATCCTGGAAGTCGCGGAACGGATGGCGGAACGGATCGGCGTCATAGACAAGGGCCGCCTGATCGCCAACGGAACACTGGAAGAATTGCGGGCGAGGGCCGGACGCGACGGTAACACGCTGGAGGATATCTTCCTTGAGCTGGTTGCCGAACAGGACGAGGCAGCCTGATGCAGCCGGCAACGCTCACCTGGTTTGCCCGGCACGAACTGGCGCTGGCCTGGCGCGACTGGATGTCGATGATGACCGCCGGCAAACCCGGCCGCGGCCTGATTGTCGCCGTCGCCCTGATCATGCTTGCAGCTTTCATGCATCTTCTGGCCTACGGCATGATTGCCGGTTATGCCGATATCGGCGCTGAGCCGAGCAAGACTGCGCTTGTGGTCATTACCGGCAGCGTCGTGCTGTCCTGGTCGCTGATGCTTTCCCAAGCGATGGAATCGGTCACCCGGGCATTCTATGCCCGCGCCGACCTGGACCTGATCCTGTCGTCTCCGGCATCCTCAAGGCGCATTTTTGCCCTCAGAATAGCGGCGATTGCAGTCTCAACTGTCCTGCTGGCAGTACTGATCACCGGGCCCTTCATCAATATTCTTGCGCTGAAAGGCGGCCTGCGCTGGCTCTCCGCCTATGGCGTCGTCATGGCGATGGGCGCAACGGCTGCCGCGCTTGCGGTTGCCATGACCGTGGCGCTGTTCCGCCTGATCGGACCGAGGCGAACGCGGCTGATTGCCCAGATTGTCGCCGCCATTGTCGGTGCGATCTTTGTCATCGGCGTTCAGGCTGCAGCGATCATCACCTATGGCAGCATTTCGCGCATCACGTTTCTGAACTCCGACGTTGCAGCAGGCATAACACCTGCCGGCGACAGCCTGGTCTGGCTGCCGGCCCGGGCGGCGATGGGCGACCATCTTTCGCTGGCACTGATCGTCTGTTTCAGCCTGGCATTGCTGGCGGTGGCGATCACCATCTTCTCCACCCGGTTCGGCGAACACGCCGTCGCGGCCGCCGGCGTTGCGGAAACGCGCGTCCGGCAACGGCGCAGGTCCGGATTTCGGACGCTCTCGCCAAAACGCGCGCTCCGGCACAAGGAGTGGATGCTTTTGCGCAGGGATCCATGGCTGGTGTCCCAGACATTGATGCAGATCTTCTATCTGCTGCCTCCTGCGCTGCTTCTGTGGCGCAATTTCGGCAGCGATTCCAGCACGTTGAATATTCTGGTGCCGGTCCTGGTCATGGCGGCCGGGCAATTGTCCGGCGGTCTCGCCTGGCTGGCGGTTTCCGGCGAAGACGCCCCGGACCTTGTCCAGACAGCGCCGATAACCCGTTGGGCCATTCTAGTCGCCAAGATCGAGGCGGTGCTCGGCGCAGTTGCCATGGTGTTGGCGCCCCTGCTGATCGCGCTGGTGTTCGCGTCCCCGCGGATCGCCCTGACGGCCACCCTGGGCATTGCCGTCGCGGCCGCGTCTGCAACCGCGATCCAGCTCTGGTTCCGCTCCCAGGCTAAACGCAGCCAATTCCGCCGCCGTCAGACATCGTCACGGGTGGCGACATTCGCCGAAGCCTTCTCGTCGATATCCTGGGCCACGACCGCCGGCATGTTCGCCGCCGGTTCGAACTACGCCCACGCCGGGGCAGCATTCGCCCTGCTGGTTCTGTTCGCCACATGGCTGATCAGTCCGGCCCGCAGCGAAGATTGAGCCGTTTGCAGTCGAGCCGCCATCCGAATATTGTGCCTGCGTCCGGCCCCGGGAGTTTATGGTGAAACTGATTCTCAGCGGAATATTTTTGTTTGTGCTGGTCACTTCGGCGGCTTCCGAGGAAGTCGGCCGGGTGCAGTTCAACGGCCGGACAATCGTCCTCGACAGCGATAAATCCTGGGAATATGCCGAAAAACTCATGCCAGCCGGTTCAGATTGCCGGGCGGTCGCGTCCGATGTGGTTCCGGCGGAAATCTGTCTTGTCCCGGCATGGCGCAAGACGGACCTCGGCGGCGATTTCGAAAAAGCCTTCAGTTCACGATTGGACCTCTATATCGGCCTGATCACCGAAGAGAGTTATTTTGACGCCCCGACAATGAGAAAAATTGTTGAAGATAACGCCAACCAGGGCGCCAGCCCGAATGACCTGTTGGACCTGAAGCAGGCAAACAGGGATATCAACGGTGTGGAATGGCTGCATTCGACATTTTCATTCCAGTGCGGCAATGTTCGCATTGACATGGAAAATTTCATGTATTCCAGTGAGAGCGCAGGCACAATCCAGATCGCCATCTGGGGTACGGAACAGTCGATGGAGCGTTCGCGATCTGAGGTCGACAAGGTCGTTTCGACGATTCGGCTGGTCAATTAGAACCGGGGCAGCAGCAGCACATTTCGGAGATCTGCGATAATGGCATCACCACGTCTCGACCGGTCATCGATGATCCGTCTTGCAGCAGTACTTTTCGCGGTTACCACCGTTTCCTGCCCCGCGGCCCTCGCCCAGGAGCGAGCGCTGATCGACACCCATATCCATTATTCCCACGATGCCTGGGAAATGTTGCCGCCGGCACAGGCGCTTGAGGTGCTGCGCGCGGCCGGCCTTTCAAGGGCGTTCGTTTCAAGTTCCAGTGACGAGGGCACGCAAAAACTCTATGCGCTGGCGCCGGACTTCATCGTTCCGGTGCTGCGGCCCTACCGCAGGCGCGGCGAGCTTTCGACCTGGATGCATGACGAAACCGTCATCGATATGCTGGAATCCAGACTGGCCGCCAGCCCATATGCCGGCATCGGCGAGTTTCATGTGTTCGGCGCCGATGCGGATCTGCCGGTTGTGCGCAGAGTAGTCGAACTGGCCGGCCAGTACGGCATTTTTCTCCATGCTCACGCCGATGCGGAGGCTGTTGAGCGGCTTTTCGCACAGGATCCCGATATCCGGATATTGTGGGCTCATTCCGGATTTACCGGACCGAACCGGATCCGCCAGATGCTGGCGGTTCATGACAATCTGCAGGCCGATCTGGCGTTTCGCGGCGAATTCGCCCAGGGCGGCAAGCTAAACCCGTCATGGCGGCAATTGTTTCTCGATTTTCCCGAACGGTTCATGACCGGGACCGACACCTACACGCCCGAGCGCTGGTATGCTGTCGCCGACACCGCCACGTTTTCGCGCGGCTGGCTGGCGGATCTGCCTGAGAAAGTCGCAACGCTGATTGGCCATGACAATGGCTCGGCACTTGCAGACCGGGCGCTGGCAAACTGGTCGGCGGCCCAGGCCAGCCAGTCCGGAACGTCATGCGTTGCCGACGCGCAACAGCGCGCGATCCGGCTGCAAGGCGCAGACAATATTGCCGTTATTATCCTGGATCCGTCCGCTGTTGCCGTTGGCGAAGTCTTTGGCGCCGACATTGTCGCCTGTCGGGCAGATGGCAGTACGTTCGAGGGCGATCTTTTGCTGGACGCGACCATGCCGGCCCATGGCCATGGCATGAACAATGCCGTCGCCGTCTCGCGAACCGGTTCGGGGCGTTTCCGGGCCGATGGGCTGATGTTTCACATGCCGGGCGTCTGGCGGATTCATATCGAACTGTCCGGCTCAAGTCCGGATGAACTGAATGCCGATCTGACTGTCCGGTAGCATGATCATGATCCGGGCTCTTGCCGTTCTGGTCCTTGTCGCACTGGCGCCGGCCGGCGCGCTGGCACAGGATGGCCGGCCGGTCTTCACCGATGCGGAGCGACAGGCAATTTCCAGCCACGGGCCATGGCCGATGCCCTGGACACCCGATCCGAGCAATCGCGTGTCCGGCGATCCCGACGCTGAAAAACTCGGCTTCCGGCTGTTTTTCGATGCGCGATTGTCCGCCGGCGGCGTCATGTCCTGCGCCACCTGTCATCGCCCGGAACAGGCCTTCGCCGAAGATCTTGCCGTCAGCCAGGGCCGGGTGGCGCTGACCCGCAACGCGCCTGGCCTGATGAATGTCCGTTTCCGGCGCTGGTTTGGCCGCGATGGCGGCACCGACAGCCTTTGGTCTTCAAGCATCCGAACGTTCCTCAAACCGGAGGAATTTGCATCCGGGCCCGACCTGATCGGACAATTGCTGGCGGACGACAAGGACTTGCGCGACCAGTTTGAGGCCGTATTCGGTTCAGACCCGGCGCTGCAGAGCGGCGAAACCGCCATGGTGCTTGCCGCCAAGGCGCTGGCCGCGTTTCAGGAAACCCTGGTGAGTGAGCGCACTTTGTTCGACGATTTTCGTGACGCGATTGCCGAAGGCAACGAGACGAAAGAAGCGATATATCCAGCCGACGCGGCGCGCGGGGCAAAACTGTTTTTCGGCCGCGGCCAGTGCCATGTCTGCCATTTCGGACCGGCTTTTTCCAATGGCGAGTTTGCCGATACCGGGCTTCCGGTACTTCTGCCGGGCGGCGGCGTCGACAAGGGCCGGTATGATGGGATCAAACTGGTCAGATCGTCCCGCTTCAACCTGCTCGGGCCGTTCAGTGACGATCCTGAGCATTCAACGGCCGGAAAAACCCGGTATCTTGATCTGAAGCCGCGCAATTGGGGCGAATTTTCGGTACCGGCGCTGCGCGGCGTCTCCCGCACAGCGCCCTATATGCACGACGGCAGTCTGGCGACGCTTGCCGATGTTGTCCGCCATTATTCCGAACTGGACCTGGACCGGCTGCATGCGGACGGCAACCGGGTGCTGAAGCCACTTCGGCTGGCGGAAGACGAAATCGCCGATCTCGTGGCTTTTCTGGAAACGCTTTGATCTGCAGCATTGCAAACGTTTTCGCCCGATTGCAGCCTTAAAACGAAATTGTGAGCGACACGGATCTTTAAGCTCGATCTGTTTAGTTTATGTTTCAGGAACAACCGAGGACAATATCGTGAACCGGATTGCATTAAGCCTGATCGTTGCCGGACTGACCGGTTTTGCCGGACCGGCTGTTGCCGGCTGCCGTGACGCACCGGGCCCTTATGTCGACTGGTCGAACTGCACGAAAAAGCAGCTGATGCTGACCGGCGAAAACCTGACCGAGGCGAAGTTTGATCATACCTATTTCACCTCGACTGATTTCAGGGGTTCCAACCTGTCCGGCGCCCGGTTCACGGGTGCCGACCTGTCGCGCGCCAATTTGAGCAAAACCAACCTGAGCAAGGCTGTGTTCGAGAAGATCCAGGCGACCCGCGCCTGGTTTGAGGGCGCCAATCTGACCGGAGCGGTTTTCCGCAAATCAGAACTGACGCGGGCGAACTTCCAGGGCGCCAATCTTTCGGATGCCGATTTTTCAGGTTCGGAACTCAACCGGGCGAAATTCGACGGTGCGCGGCTGAGCGATGTGAACTTCTCCAAGGCAGAACTGGCGCGCGCAAATCTGGCCGGCCAGCAATTGTCCGGGGTCGGTTTCGA
>CAMYKZ010000061.1 GCA_947259045.1 uncultured Afifella sp. | reverse complement strand
GCGGCGCTGGCAACATTTTCGCCTGTTGTGCCAAGCCAGGGATATTGCATCACGCCGATCGCCATGCGGAATAAAATGGCGGCGATCGCCACGGTCAGACCGATAACAAGTGCCAGCAGCCAGACCAGCGGCTGTCTGTTGGTGAGAAAATACCGGATATCCGGCGCAACCGCGCTGCGGAGAATGGTGATCAGACGTGAAAAATTCTCAGATATCATCCGGCACTTCCCGGCTGGCGCGGTAACGTTGGGTCAGACTGAATCACGATAAACTCAATAATTCGGAAATGCGGGCGGTGTTGCGCAGCTCAGGGCCGGTCACCCAGTGTGATTGCCCGGCCGGCGCGCTCTGGCCGTGGCAGCACCGCGTGGGCGGAATGGGCTTCCCTCAGCCGCTCGGCGATGTCTTCGGGGAAGGGAGCGGTGCGGCGGGCCGCCATATCGACATGCAGAAACAATTGTTCGCAGCTGGCGGACAGATAGTTTTCCTCAGCATGAAACAGTTCAAGATAGGTGCGCACACGTTTCTGATCGAAAGCGAGGAACTGCAGGGTGGCGAATACCGGCGATTTCGGCGGCAGTTCGCGGATGTAATTGACATGCATCTCGACGGTGAAAAACGACGCGTTGCGGTTCTTGACATATTCCGGACCAAGTCCGATCTGCATGAAAGCTTCGTCGATGCAGCGGTCGAAAAGAACGACGTAATAGGCTACATTCATGTGACCGTTATAATCGACCCAATCGTCCTGAACGGCCATCGGTGACGATTTAAAGGGGGCTGGAAAGGTCATGCGGGCTTTTCCGATGTTATTTGCGTTACAACAATTGATATGGCGTGCTTTGGCCTTGTGAAGCATTTTGCTAATCTGCTTGCAATCAAAAGGCTGGACAGGTCACCTGAACAGAGCGCTGGAGAATCAATGGGACTTGCCCGGACAATGGACCGCAACGAGGACGGCATCGCGACGGCAACCGCGATATTGAAGCAGCGCTTCGGTGAGCGCCTGAGCGTCTCTCAATCAGTGCGCGAACAGCATGGACATACGACCACCTGGATTGCCAACCAGCCGCCCGATGCCGTCGTGTTCGCGCATTCGGCAGATGAAATTGTCGACATTGTCAAAATCTGCGCCGAGCACAAGGTGCCGATCATTCCGTTCGGGACCGGCACGTCACTTGAGGGCCATGTCAATGCACCGGCCGGCGGCGTCAGTATCGATGTCAGCGCGATGAACAAGGTTCTTCAGGTTAATGCGCAGGATCTGGATTGCGTCGTGCAACCCGGCGTTACACGCAAACAGCTGAACGAATTTCTACGCGAAACCGGCCTGTTTTTCCCGATCGATCCGGGTGCCGATGCCAGCCTTGGCGGCATGGCGGCGACGCGGGCGTCGGGAACCAATGCGGTACGCTATGGCACGATGAAGGACAATGTGCTGAATCTGACGGTCGTCATGCCGGATGGACGGATCGTCAGGACGGCAAGCCGGGCAAAGAAGACGGCGGCCGGCTACGATCTGACCCGGCTGATGATCGGGTCTGAGGGGACATTGGGTGTCATCACCGAGCTGACATTGCGGCTGCAGGGGATTCCCGAAGCCATATCGGCTGCCGTTTGTTCGTTTGAAAGCGTGGATGACGCCTGTAATGCGGTGATGGCGACAATTCAGTATGGTATTCCTGTTGCCCGAATCGAACTTCTCGACGAATTGCAGATGAAGGCGTCCAATGCCTATTCAAAGCTGGACTATGACGAAAAACCGACCTTGTTTCTGGAGTTTCACGGTTCGGCCGCGTCGGTTGCTGAACAGACCGAAGCGTTTGGCGAAATTGCCGCAGAATTCGGCGGCGGGACATTCCGCTGGACAACCCGGGAGGAGGAGCGGCTGAACCTCTGGCAGGCGCGGCACGATGCCTATTGGTCCGTCGTTGCGCTGCGGCCCGGCGCACGGGCACTGGCAACCGATGTCTGCGTCCCCATATCACGGCTGGCGGAATGCGTTGGCGAAACCCAGGCCGACATTGCCGAATTCGGCCTTGTTGCGCCAATCGTCGGCCATGTCGGCGACGGTAATTTCCATGTCTCCGTGCTTGTCGACATGGACAATGGAAATGAGATTGCAGCGGCGGAGAAGCTGGTTGCCCGGCTCAATGCGCGGGCCATATCAATGGATGGAACCTGTACCGGCGAACACGGAGTCGGGCAGGGAAAGATCGCTTATCTTCCAAGCGAGATGGGGGCCGGCGTTGACATTATGCGGGCGATCAAGCAGGCGATCGACCCGGACAATATTATGAACCCGGGCAAGATACTGGGTTACAACAAACAGGCGGACATGGTCTGACCGGATTCGGCGGAGCCCCGAGGATGATGGTTCGACTGCAAGGAGAATTGCGCTGAACAGGATCTATATCGTGATCGGTCTGCTGATCATTGCTTTCATGTCGACAGCTTTGATCGGACCTTATCTGATCGACTGGACCTCTTATCGCCAGACGTTCGAACGTGAAGCGGGCGCCTATCTCGGGCGGCCGGTAACGGTTGCGGGCAAGGCGAACGTGCGCCTGTTACCGACGCCGACCCTGAATTTCACCGATGTGCGGGTAGGCGATCAGGCTGATCCTGAGCTGACGATTGAAAATGTTCGCGCCGAGCTGGAGCTTCCGGCTTTGTTGCGGGGGGATATCCGGGTGATCCAGATGCGTGTGGATCGGCCGATTTTGCGGCTTGATATCGCCACACTGGCAGGTCCTCTCGGTTCCAGTGGCGGACTGTCCCAGGGGCGGCTGGATCCCGACGCCGTTTCCCTGGATTCACTGGAGATCAATTCCGGACAGGTGCAGTTCATCGACAGCCGGACTGGCCGGCAATGGCTTGCCAGTTCAATGAATGCCCAGATTGAAGCCCGGTCCCTGAGCGGGCCAGGCAAGATCGAAGGCGGATTGGTGCTTGATGGCGAAGCGATTTCGTTCCGGGCGTCGGCCGGGCGGATTGCGCCGAACGGAGCACTACCTCTCAAAGTGAGCCTGTTTCCGGCAAGGCTTCCCTTTATCACCCGATTGTCCGGAAAATTGCAGACCGGATCACCTGACGGGGTCTATTACGAGGGCGGTTTCACTACTGCCGAGCTGACGGATTTGCACGCCGAGGAGGAAAACGGGACTGAGGGGGCCGACGGGGCAAATGCCGCAGATGGCGGGGAACAGGCGATATTGGAAAGCGCCGGCACATTCCGGCTTGGCACCGACAGTCTGGACATACCTGAAATCCAGATCACCTACGGGCTTCGCGGGCGGCCGTTGCAACTGGCCGGGCGCGCCGGACTGCGGTTTGGCGACGAACCCTATTTCGACATCAGCCTGGAAGCCCGGCAGATTGATGTCGACCGGGCCCTGGGCGGCGGTCCCAACGATCCGGTTTCCATATCCAGGGCGATGTCGGCGTTTGTGGAAAATCTGAAATCCCTGCCACTTGCGCCGATCGATGGTGAATTGCATCTCGACGCGAAAGGCGTCGTAGTGGGCGGCAGCGTCATACAGGCCGTTGGCGCCGACCTCCGGCCTGAGGCCGATGGCTGGACCGTTGATATCCTGTCCGCCGTTCTTCCCGGACAGACGCGGATTGACCTGACAGGAGCGCTCAGCGTATCGCAGGAGCCGGGCTTTGTCGGCCGCGGAAAGGTCAGGTCGAAACAGCCGTCGGCCTTTGCGTCATGGTGGCGCGGCTCGGCCGGACGCACATCTCTGATCGACGAGTTCACGATCGACGCCGCTCTGGAGCTGACGGAGAGCCAACTGACGGCTTCTGACCTTATCGCAGACATTGACGGCGGTGCAGTGCGCGGTTCGATCGGCATGCGGCGGTTTCAGGAAGCCGGACAGCAGGTTTTTGTCGATGTCGGTCTGACCGCGAGTGCACTTGATCTTGAGAAAGCCCAGGTGCTGGCCGGTCTGTTCGCCGGACGTGCCCTCAGCGGCGGGCAAATTGACCGGATGGCGATAAGCCTTGAAGCTGATCGGCTGTTTGCAGGCGGGGTTGATGCTCAAAATGTCGTCCTGAAGGGCACACTGGAAAAAACAATATTCGACCTGAAAGTCCTGTCTGTCGACAACCTTGCCGGCGCCAGCATCAGCGCGCGGGGGCGGGTTGTGGATCCGTTCGGAAAACCAGGCGGGCGCATCAATGCAGATATTGCCGCACAAGACCTGTCCGGTACCGCGCGGTTTCTCAAGGGCCTGTTTCCCGATCAGGCCCTGGTTTCCCGCTTCAACACGATTGCAGCGGACCTTTCGCCGGCAAAGGCAGAATTTCTGTTGTCTGCGCGCCAGACGGACAATCATCTGACGCTGGACCTTACCGGAACCTTCGCCGGGACCCGGGTCAGTCTTGAAATGGCCGGCACCGGCCAGATCGGCGACCTGTCGACGTTACGCGGCAAGGTCGATGGCCTGGTCATTGCTGATCAGTCAGCCAAGCTGTTGCGCCAGGGCGGTTTTGATGTTCTGCCGCTGGACGTGAGCGGGCCAGCGCGGATCGCGTTGCAGGCCGATGGCGTGCTTGGGTCGGATTTTTCCGTTCGCACAGATGGAACGCTGGCCGGCATAGATTTCGATTTTGCGGGCAATGGCAAGATTGACGGCAACGGTCTGTCGATTGACGGCACAGCCGGTTCCAAGAGCAATTCGATCGACGATCTGCTGGTGCTTTCCGGAATTGCGCTGCCCGGTGTCGGCAATGGCCATCCGCTGGCCTTGTCCGGAGATCTGTCTGTCGACGGTTCCAATGTTTCGATCGTTCTCAAGGACAGCAGCTTCGACGAAGGCCCTGTCAGTGGCTCGCTGCTGATCAGGTTCGGTGACCTCGTGCGCATCAATGGCGATCTGTCGGTTGGCGATCTGTCGGTGCCGCATGTGTTCAGCATGGTCTCCGGTCAATTGCCGCAGACGGACGAGGGCAATTGGCCCGATGCGCCGTTTGCCCGCGCGATCCCCGATAATATCGCCGTTGATATCAGCCTGTCTTCCGACCAGCTTGATTTCGGTCTCGGACCGGCTGCCAGAAACGCCGACATGCGGTTCAGCCTTTCCGCCAGTTCCGTTAATCTCGATCGTGTGCAGGCAGATTGGGCCGGCGGTCGTGTCAAAGGCGAATTTGGCGCAAGTGCAACAGACCGGGGTCTGGACTACACGATGCGGATGGCGCTTGCCGATGTGGCGTTGCAGGATGTTATCTGGCGGACAGATGGCAGGGCTGTTGCCCAGGGAAAGCTGGACAGTTCGTTCTCTGTCACCGGCAGCGGCCGGTCGTTTGCCGGCCTGGTTTCGACAATGAGCGGCAGCGGGTCTTTCGGAATTCGGGACGGCTTGATCCGAAGCATCAATCCGATGGCATTTTCCTCCATCGTTCGTGCAACCGATACCGGGCTTGTACTGACGCCGGAGCGTGTCCGTTCGGTTTTTGAAGGTTATCTGGATGCCGGGTCACTGCCGTTTGAAAGAGCCTCCGGGTCTTTCAGCGTTTCTTCCGGTGCGATCCGGGTGTCGACGGTTTCCGTCGATGCGACAAGCGCGACGGCGCTTGGCAGCGGCATGCTGGATCTCAACACCCGGACCCTGTCCAGCGACTGGTCCCTGAAGGTCGATCCAGGCAGTGAAAAGGTGACCGGTGCAGAACCGGAAGTCGGCATTCTTTTCAGTGGTTCGGTTGCTGATCCGCGGCGCGACGTCGATGTGACGCCGCTCATGGGATATCTGACGGTGCGGGCGTTTGAGAGGGAGGTCAACCGGATCGAAGCGCTGCAGGCTAATATCCAGGAACGCGAACGGCTTGTCCGGTTGCTGAAAGTGCAGCGCGAACAGGCTGCTCAACGGATTTTGCAGGCTGAGGAAGAGGCCCGTCGTGCTGAAGAGGAGGCGCGGCGCGCAGCGGAAGAAGAGGCCCGTCGTGCTGCAGAGGAAGCGCGGCGAGCAGTGGAAGAAGAGGCGCGGCGGGCGGCGGAAGCGGCCCGGCTTGATGCCGAAGAAGAGGCCCGGCAGGCGGCGGAACAACAGACGCAGAATGGACCTGAAAAAGACCCGCCGTTTGATGGCCTCGATATCGAGTCGATTATCCGAAACAATGAGCCGCTGATTGAGGACAATGTGGAACGGCTGCCGCCGGCGAACGAAAATCTGAAGACAGGTAGCGTTGAACAGGATGTCGGATTGCCACCGCTGAAAAGCCAGACTGTTGACGACCGCGCCGTGTTTACGGAAAAAAAGCCGGTGCCGGCCGTGCGTAGAAGAGTCCGCAACCCGGCGCCCGCTCCGTTGGACAAGACCGAAGATGAAGGGCCGATCTACAAGACGTTGCCAAATGGCGTGACGATCAAGATTCGCTAGGCGGCTCTTTGTCGGCGACTTGTTTTTTGAGGTCGTCGAGAACGGCCAGACGGATGGCCGATGACAGGTTTTCCGTTTGCCGTTCCTGATCGATCCGGGCGATCAGCGCCGCAATCGACACGCCATCATTGTCGGCGATGCGCTTGAGTTCCTGCCAGAACGGATCTTCCAGCGAAATGCTTGTGCCATGTCCGGCAATATTGACCGACCGTTTCATCATGATGGAACCCGCTCTGCCTGGCGCTCCCGCAATCGGTCTATCGCGGGCCGATCATGTTTTCCGGCCGCACGATGGCGTCGAATTCCTGTTCGCTGACAAAACCCAGTGCGACTGCCTCTTCGCGCAATGTGGTTCCGTTCCTGTGCGCTGTCTTGGCGACTTTTGTCGCATTGTCGTAGCCGATTTTCGGAGCGAGCGCCGTCACCAGCATGAGCGAGCGTTGCATCAGATCGCTGATGCGTTCTTCATCTGCCTCGATGCCGGAAATACAATTATCGGCGAATGACCGGCAGGCATCAGTCATGAGACGCACCGATTGCAGCAGATTGTACGCCATCACCGGTTTGAACACGTTGAGTTCGAAATGTCCCTGACTTCCGGCCATCGAAACAGTAGTCTGGTTTCCCATCACCTGTGCGCAGACCATGGTCATGGCCTCGCACTGGGTCGGATTGACCTTGCCCGGCATGATTGACGAGCCGGGCTCGTTTTCCGGCAGGATCAGTTCGCCAAGGCCGGACCGGGGCCCTGAACCGAGAAACCGGATATCGTTGGCGATCTTGAACAGGGATACCGCCAATGTATTCAATGCGCCGTGGGCGGATACATATGCGTCGTGGGCTGCCAGGGCTTCGAATTTGTTCGGTGCCGTGCGAAACGGCAGCCCGGTCAGCGCAGCAACCTTTTCAGCAAACAGTTCTGCAAACCCGGGTTTTGCATTCAGCCCGGTTCCCACAGCCGTCCCGCCCTGGGCAAGTTCCAGCAGATAGTCCAGATTCTCGCTGATCCGCCGCATGCCGTAATCGAGCTGGGCGACATAGCCGGAAAATTCCTGGCCAAGGGTAATTGGTGTTGCATCCTGTGTGTGGGTGCGGCCGATCTTGATGATGCCGGCAAAGGCGCTTGCCTTGGAATCCAGCGCATCGCGCAGATGCCGGATTGCCGGCAGCAGATTGTTGGAAATCGTTTCAGCGGCGGCAATATGCATCGCGGTCGGAAAAGTGTCGTTTGACGACTGGCTCCGGTTAACGTGGTCATTGGGATGAACCGGGTCTTTTGATCCCAGTTCTCCGCCCAGTATCTCGATGGCCTTGTTGGCGATGACCTCATTGGCGTTCATGTTGGACTGGGTGCCTGAACCGGTTTGCCAGACCACCAACGGAAAATGGGCGTCAAGTTTCCCGTCTATGACATATTGTGCCGCCGCTGCGATGGCCTCGGCGACCGGAGCTTCAAGGACGCCAAGGTCCCTATTTGCCAGGGCCGCCGATTGTTTGACGATACCCAGAGCCCGAATGAGCGGCGCCGGCATTGTTTCGCCGCCAATCCGGAAATTGATCAGCGAACGCGCTGTCTGGGCGCCCCAATATTTATCCGACGGAACATCGAGAGGGCCAAAGGAATCGGTTTCTGTGCGGGTTCCGGTCATGATTTCAAATCCAGTGATGGGGTCGACGACGGCTAATGTTCACCGGTATCTGTCACCAGCGCCGACAATGCGCAAGGGCCGATGCGGGTGCAGTCAGCGCCAGACCGGATCAGCCGTTCTTTTTACGAAACGCATCCAGCGAGACAACTTCCGCGCCGCCCGGCTCGGTCTGCTTGTCGCCTTCTGCGGTTTCCGGTTCAGCCGGCTCTGCGTCGGCAGCAGGCATTTCCGTGTCATCGTTCAGGCTCTGGTCCTGCAGCGATTCAGCCGAATTGTCAGGCGGCGGCAATGCGCTGACCGGTTCCGATTCCACCAAAGCCGCAATTCCGGCTGCTTCGTCTTCTTCGTCGGCCTCCAGTTTCAATCCGAAATTCGCATGCGGATCGACGAAGGCGGTGATCGCCCGAAACGGAATAAGCAATCGCTCCGGTATAGAATTGAACGACAGTCCGACTTCAAGCGTCGTATCGGTTACGCTCAGGTCCCAGAACTGATGTTGCAGGACGATCGTCATGTCTTCGGGATATTGTTCCCGGATGCGTGAGGATACGCGTACGCCGGAATAATTCGTATCAAAGGTAATGAAGAAATGATGATCGCCGGGAAGGCCGGTCTGGGCGACTTCGGTCAGCACCTTGCGCACGACTCCGCGCATCGCTTCTTGCGCAAGTACGTCATAGCGGATCATATCTTCACTCATGCCGCTGAACCTAGAGCGCGCGCCTGGCTTGTGCAACCAATCACGATGCGATTTCCATACAATCATCTGATGAAAGTGGAGGCTTCTGTTGCCAGGTGCCTCCGAACCCCGCCGGACCGTGCTAACGGCCAGGACTTGAATTGAAGTCGTCAGACTGCATTACGCAGCGAGACGAGCCTCAGCATAGTTGTCGTTTGCAACTATTAAGATGGCCCGATAACGGTGGGTACCATGCCGAGCAAAAACACAGCCTTTACGCCCTCGTCGATCCTGTTTCGCCCCCATCATCAGCGGTGATGATACCACCGTTCATGGTGGAGGCGCCGGGTACCGCCCCCGGGTCCGATAGGTTTATTACGCAGGTCATTTATCGCCATATCCGGCTTGCACCGGCAATTCACATATAATGCGGTTTGCCGTTCAATTCAAAGCCCAATCGTTCATCGGGGTTGAAGCGCGGTAAATGAATGCCGGCGGCCGTTGCGATCAGCTCTTGACGGCTGCCGGTAATCCGATGTTATGAACGTCGTTCACCCAACAGGCCACATGAAGCGGCGGGAGATCATAATGACAGCAAGCCCAGAAAAGGCAGCAAAAAAGGCCGCCAGACAGTCCATAAGGCTTCGCGGAGACGATCTCAGAACAGCCATGATCGATGCTGCTGAGCGCATTATTGCCGAAGAAGGGCTCAAGGCATTGACGGCCCGCCGCGTTGCCGCAGATGTCGGCGTGGCAATCGGCACGACATACAATGTTTTTGAAAACCTGTTTGCGCTGGCCGCAGAAGTCAATTCGCGCACCCTTGCCGTTCTGGCCAGTGATATTGCGGAAATCAATCCCGCCGGACTGAATACCCATGATGTCCTGATGGCATTTGCGGAATGTTATATGCATTTTGTGGAGAACAACCGGAACCGCTGGCTGGCTGTTTTCGAGGTTGAAATGCCGGATATGGCCGCTTCCGTTCCCAACCAGCATTTCATCGATCAATTGTTCGGGTTTCTGGAGCAGGTCATCAGCCGCCATAACCCGGCAATCGATGCCGACATTGCGCGCCGTTCCGCGCGTGGCCTGTGGGCGGCGATGCATGGCCTGCTGATGCTGTCGGAAAGCAACCGGCTGAAGGTGGTCGGCCTGCAGACAATTCGCCCGACGATCGAACATCTGGTAACCTGCCATCTGAGCGGGCTTGACGCAGCCGCTGCCAATCGTGGCAGGTGATGCAAACAGGGCGGAATTCTGTGCAGATCGGATGAATAATGCAGGCGTTCAACAGGGAATCGCGGTAGACAGCGCTTATGCGACAATATCTTGATCTTATGGCGCGTGTGCTCGACACAGGGGCGCAAAAGCACGACCGGACCGGAACCGGCACCCTCTCTGTTTTCGGGCACCAGATGCGGTTTGATCTGACGGACGGGTTCCCGCTGGTGACAACCAAGAAACTGCATGTCAAATCGATCATCCACGAATTGCTGTGGTTCCTCGCCGGCGATACCAACATCCGTTATCTGAAAGAAAACGGGGTTTCCATCTGGGATGACTGGGCTGACGAGAGCGGCGATCTGGGGCCGGTTTACGGCCGGCAATGGCGCTCCTGGGCGGCGCCTGACGGGCGTGAGATTGATCAGATATCCCAGGTGATCGAAACCATCCGTTCAAACCCTGATTCAAGACGATTGATCGTGTCCGCCTGGAATCCCGCTGATGTCGACCGGATGGCACTGCCGCCGTGTCACTGCCTGTTCCAGTTTTATGTCGCCGAGGGCCGGCTTTCGTGTCAGCTCTACCAGCGCTCGGCGGATATTTTTCTCGGTGTGCCGTTCAACATTGCATCCTACGCGCTGCTGACCCAGATGATTGCGCAGGTCGCCGGGCTCGCGCCGGGTGAATTCATCCACACGCTCGGCGACGCGCATCTTTATTCAAACCATATCGAGCAGGCGCAACTGCAGCTTTCGCGCGAGCTGAGAGCGCTGCCTGTGATGCAGATCAATGCGGATGTGCATTCGATCTTCGATTTTGTCTACGAGGATTTCGAGTTGCGGTACTATGATCCGCATCCGCATATCCGCGCCGAGGTTGCAGTGTGAATGAGATCGAAATTGTTCTGGTCGCTGCCGTTGCCGAAAATGGTGTCATCGGCAATCTTGGCGAAATGCCGTGGCGGTTGAAGGGCGATCTGAAACATTTCCGCCAAATCACCATGGGCAAGCCCATCATCATGGGCCGAAAGACATTTCAGTCGCTCGGCAAACCGCTGGACGGCCGCGCCAACATCGTGGTGACGCGCAATCTTGAGCTGGAACACGATAACGTGCTTGTTGCCTACGGGCTTGTCGAAGCGTTGCGGCTGGCGGAAATCGAGGCCCGGAAGGCGGGTGTGCCGGAGGTCTGCGTCATTGGCGGCGGCGAAATTTACCGTGAAATGATGCCGCGTGCGCACCGGATCTGCATGACCCTGGTTCATGCCGAACCTGAGGGCGATACGCGCTTTCCGGAGATACCGGATGCGATATGGCAAGAGGTCCACCGGGAGCCGTTGCCCCGGGCAGACGGCGACAGTGCCGATGCCACATTCATCATCTATGAGCAAAGACGTTGATTTCCGAGCCGGTTCGTCCCATTTGGTGGGCAGAAACCAATTTGCCGGCTTTTTCATATGCGCCGTTGAAGTGATGTGTCGACTTACCTATAAACTCGGCGATTCAATGCTCTTCAATTCAGGCGAGTATTCATTCAGCTTAAGGAGACAGGATGCCCTGGGATAACAAGAATGGCGGCCCTTGGGGCAGCGGCGGCGGTAGCGGCGGCAATGGGGGAGGCCCATGGGGGTCAGGACCCAAAAAGCCGGGCGGAGGCGGGTCGCAGCCACCCGACCTGGAAGATCTTTTGAAGAAAACCCAGGACGGGCTGAAGAACGTTCTGCCGTCCGGTCGCGGCGGCAACAGCCTGATCGCGCTGATCGCGCTTGTTGCAATCGGGTTTTTCTGGGTCATGCAGAGCGTCTACACGGTCGAGCAGAACGAGCTCGGACAGGAGCTTGTGTTCGGCAAACCGAAAGATGACGTCAGCCAGGCCGGTCTGCACTTCGCATGGTGGCCGGTCGAAACTGTCGAAAAGGTGCTCATCGTCGAGCGGCGTGAAAAGATCGGAGCCGGCTCCGGCGGACGATCCACGTCAAACGATGCCGGCCTGATGCTTTCAGGTGACCAGAATATCGTCGATGTCGAGTTTACCATCTTGTGGCGTGTTTCGGCCCCGAAGGATTTCCTTTTCAACGTGCGGGACCCGCAGGAGCTTGTGAAACAGGTTTCTGAGAGCGCCATGCGCGAGGTTGTCGGGCGCCGCCCGTCTGC
This sequence comes from uncultured Afifella sp., assembly GCA_947259045.1. GTDB lineage: Bacteria > Pseudomonadota > Alphaproteobacteria > Rhizobiales > Afifellaceae > CAMYKZ01. The sequence goes on along the minus strand of CAMYKZ010000061.1, from coordinate 10,013 downwards.
CGACGTATTCCGCCGCGACCGGATCGGTATCGCCGCCGACGTGCTTGATATCGTTCAGGCGACGCTTGATTCCTATAAAGCCGGCATCAGTATTACCGGCGTCAATCTGGAAGATGCAGCGCCGCCGCGCGAAGTGGCCGATGCGTTCGAGGAAGTCCAGCGCGCTCAGCAGGATCAGGACCGGTTCCAGAAGGAAGCGGAAGCCTATTCGAGCCGGGTGCTTGGTGAAGCAAGAGGCCATGCCTCGCAGATCCGTCAGCAGGCCGAGGGTTACAAACAATCGACCATTGCCCAGGCGACTGGTGAGGCGTCCCGCTTCGTTGCCGTGCTGCAGGAATATGACAAGGCCAAGGATGTAACGCGCAAACGGCTTTATCTTGAAACGCTCGAGCGCGTGCTCAGGGATTCCAACAAGGTCATCCTGGAAAGCGGAGCCGGTGCCGGCGGCTCTGGTGTGGTTCCCTATCTTCCGCTGAATGAATTGCAACGGCCGCGCACAACCGCAAAGGAGGCCGGCCAATGAACCGTCTCAGCATCTTAGCCATACTCGTCGTGCTTGGACTCGGCCTGGTTTATTCCGCAGTCTTTATCGTCAATGAGCGCGAGCAGGCGGTCGTCAGACGGTTCGGTGAAATAACCCGTACGATCAAGGAGCCGGGAGTCTATTTCAAGGTCCCGACAAATATCGTTGACACGGTGACCCTGATTGAAGACAGGCTTCTGCGGTTCGACCTCGATGATATCACGGTTCAGGTCGCCGACGGCAAGTTTTACGTCGTCGACGCCTTCATGACCTACCGCATCGAGGACTTGACGCGGTTCTTCGAAACGGTTTCAGGCGATGTGTCCCAGGCGGAACAACGCTTGCTGACGCGGCTCAATTCAGCCCTGCGGCGGGTCTATGGCCAGCGTGGTTTTGAGGCCGCACTTTCCAATGAACGCGCGGCGATGATGCGCGAAGTTCGCGACCAGCTTCGGCCGGAAGCCAATTCGCTCGGCGTGACAATCGATGACGTGCGGATCGTGCGCACGGATCTTTCCACCGATGTTCGCAAACAGACATTCCAGCGGATGCGGGCGGAACGCGAGGCGGAAGCCGCAGAATTGCGCGCACTCGGCACCCAGGAGAAGCTTCGCATCGAAGCGGAGGCCGACCGTGAGGCGACGGTGACGATTGCTGAAGCGAGGCGCGATTCAGAAGTGTTGCGCGGTGAAGGCGATGCTGAGCGGAATTCGATCTTTGCTGGTGCCTTCCAGCGCGATCCGGACTTTTTCGCCTTCTACCGGTCAATGAAAGCCTATGAAACGGCGATCGAGGGTTCCAGCACGACGATGGTCCTGTCTCCGGATTCCCAGTTCTTTGAATTCTTCAAGGATTCTGCCGGTGCAGTCGGAGGACCTGAAGCGGGGCAATGAGCGACCTTTTGGTTGCACTCGGCCTGGTGCTTGCACTTGAAGGAGCGCTTTATGCGCTCTTTCCGGAATTCATGAAAAAGGTTGCAGCGCAGGCCGTTGAAATGGCGCCGGATGCACTACGGACTGGTGGGTTGATTTCCGTCTGCATCGGCGTGTTTCTGGTCTGGCTGTTGCGGGCGTGATGAAATAACGGTGAATTGATCCAAGGGCGCTCCGCATCGGGGCGGTTTTGTGCGAGTTTGCGGCGGATGGAGAATCGGATGATTAAATTGCGGAATATCGACTGGTTTCGGCTGACGAGTGCGTTTCTGATAGCCATGGGGCTTGTCCTTGCCGGCGCTGCCGAGCGACCGGCCTATGCCCGCGGCGCTCCGGAATCCTTTGCCGACCTTGCGGAAGGTCTGCTGGATGCCGTGGTGAATATCTCAACCTCTCAGAACGTGAAGGGCTCCAGAGGCATTCCCGTGCCGCAGGTGCCGGACGGCTCGCCGTTTCAGGAGTTTTTCGAAGACTTCTTCAATCGGAATCAGGACGGTGAGGGACAGCGATCGCGGAAGGTCCAGTCGCTGGGCTCCGGTTTTGTAATCGATTCATCCGGTATCATCGTGACCAACAATCACGTGATTGCCGATGCTGACGAGATTGTCGCGAATTTTGCCGATGGCACAAAGCTTGTCGCAGAGGTCATCGGCCGCGATACCAAGACCGATCTTGCAGTTTTGCAGGTCAAACCTGATAAGCCGCTGACGGCTGTCAAACTGTCCGACAAGGAGGATCTGCGTGTTGGTGACTGGGTCATGGCGATCGGTAACCCGTTCGGTTTCGGCGGCACGGTGACGGTCGGCATCGTTTCTGCCCTTGAGCGCGATATCAATTCCGGACCGTACGACAAATTCATTCAGACCGACGCATCGATCAACCGGGGAAATTCCGGAGGGCCGCTGTTCAATCTTGACGGCGATGTCGTCGGCATCAATACGGCAATTATCTCGCCCACAGGCGGTTCGATCGGCATCGGCTTTGCGATCCCCTCTGAACTGGCGCTTCCGGTTATCGAACAATTGCGCGAGTTCGGTGAAACCCGGCGCGGCTGGCTTGGTGTGCGCATTCAGCAGGTCAGCGACGAGATCGCCGAAAGTCTGGGCATGGACGAAGCCAGAGGCGCGCTGGTTGCCGGTGTGACCGAAGGCGGCCCCGCTGAAGAATCAGGACTTCTGCCTGGCGATATCGTGCTGACTTTCGATGGCAAGGATGTGCCGGAGATGCGGGATCTGCCGCGGGTGGTTGCCGATACCAGTGTCGGCAAGGCGGTTGACGTCGTTGTGCTGCGCAAGGGCAAGGAGATAACAATCAAGGTGACGCTGGGCCGGCTTGAAGAGGGCGAGAAACTGATGGCCAGCCAGGGCCCCGGCGAGGGCTCTGACGATGAGGATACTGACCCTGGCAAGCCGGAAGAGGTACTTGGCCTGCTGCTGGGGGAGATTACACCGGAAGCCCGGGAACAATATAAAATTGCCGAAGATATTGAAGGCGTGCTGGTTGCCGCCGTCGCGCCAGGAAGTCCGGCGGAAGAAAAACGTATCAGCGCCGGCGATGTCATTGTCGAAGTCGGGCAGGAGAAGGTTTCAAAACCTTCCGATGTGATCGATCGCGTCGACGAACTGAAAAAAGCCGGACGCAAATCCGCTTTGCTGCTTGTTGCATCGAAAAACAGCGAACTGTCATTCGTGCCCCTGAAGATCGATGAGGACGACGAGGTCGAAACGGACGAAAAGTAACGTCTGCCTGAACTCACGATTGCGGCGGACCGGTCATCCGCCGGCTCTGTCGATCGCATAGAATGCGTGTCTGACCAGCGGACTTCCCGGTTCGACTTTCGGATGGTTGAAGTCGAACTCCGGCTGATGAACCATTCCGATGCGTTCCATCACCCGCCGAGACCGGGTGTTGGCCTCAACGGCAAACGAGACAATCCTGTCCTGATCCAGGACATCGAAGCCGTAATCGAGCGAGGCGCGGGCGGCTTCGCTGGCATATCCCTTGCCCCAATGATGCTGGGCGAGGCGCCAGCCGATTTCCAACGCCGGACAGAATGCGGCTTTGAAATTGACGTGCTGCAGGCCGGTGAAGCCGATGTTTTCGCCGGAGTCGCGGAGCTCCAGAGCCCAGAAACCGAATCCATATTCGTCGATATGATCTTTCAGGATTTCCAGAACGGCATCGGATTCCTGGCGCGTGCGGATGCGTGGAAAATATTCCATGACGACCGGATCGGCGTTCAGAGCGGCGAATGCCGGTCGGTCCTGGTCTCTCCATTGGCGCAGGATCAGACGGTCTGTCGTCAGTGTCATTTCCTGAATTCCTCGCGGTGAAAACCCTGCAGATAAAGCAGTGCCGTGAGGTCGCCATGGTCAATGGCGGCATCGGCCTGTGCGCGCACCGCCGGTTTTGCGTGGTAGGCGACACCAAGACCGGCGAGGCCGATCATGGCAAGGTCGTTGGCGCCGTCGCCGACAGCCAGAGCGTTATCGGCTTCAAGCCCCTGTTCGCTCAAACGGGAGCGCAAGGTCTGCTGTTTTGCATCGCGTCCGAGAATCGGCTCTTCGACTTCGCCGGTGAACCGGCCATCGGGTCCGACGATCAGAGTGTTGGCTCGGAAATCATCGAAGCCGAGCTGATCCGCAATCCGGCTGGCGAATAAGGTAAATCCACCTGACACGAGCGATGCGTGGGCGCCGTCGGCGCGCATTGTCTGGACCAGTTGCCGGCCTCCGGGCATCAGGCTGATGCGGGTATCGAGCACCGTGTCGACGATTGCCGCGGGTAAACCCTGCAGCAGGGCAACGCGCTCTCTCAGTGCAGGCTCGAATTCGATCTCGCCGCGCATCGCGCGTTCCGTGATCGCGGCGACTTTTTTGCCGAACCCGATTTCATCGGCCAGTTCGTCGATGCATTCCTGTTCGATCAGGGTGGAATCCATGTCGGCAATCAGCAGTTTTTTTCTGCGGTGCAATGCCGTCACCACGGCGATATCCACGGCTGCCGATTGCAGTGCCTGCCGGACGGCTGCAACGAAACCGTCAGGGTTTCCGCTGATCGGGATGTCACAGGCTTCGGCATCGGCCAACCAGTGCGGCTCTCCGGCCTCGGCGGACAAGGACGCTGCTGCCCGGCGCGCTAGATCAATGTGGACGTCGGTCAATGGCGACTTCGCAGGCGCTGCGATCAGCGTTAGAACATGGGTCATGGATCTCGACATTGAACAATTGTTGGCGGCGGAAGCGGTTCTGATAGCCGGGCCGACGGCAAGCGGCAAGTCGGCTCTGGCACTTGACGTGGCAGATCGGCTTCAGGGTACCGGCGGCCGGCCGGTGATCGTCAATGCCGATTCCATGCAGGTCTATGCCGAACTGCGCATTCTGACGGCCCGGCCGGGCGAAGCGGATGAAGCCCGCTTTGCGCACAGGCTTTACGGCCATGTCCGGGCGGAGAACGTCTATTCGACCGGCCAGTGGCTGCGCGATGTGGAAGATCTGCTCGCCGAATTAAGGGACAAGGATCAGACTGCGATCATCGTTGGCGGGACAGGGCTCTATTTCAAGGCGCTGACAAGCGGGTTCGCAGCCGTTCCGCAGATCCCGGAGGCGGTCAGAACGGCCTTGCGGCAAAAACTGGAGGAAAGCGGACCGGAAACCCTGCATGACGAGCTTATCGGCTGCGATCCGCGGGCCGCCGCTGCAATCAAGCCGAATGATGCCCAGCGCATCGTGCGGGCGCTGGAGGTGCTTGCGGCAACGGGCAAATCGATTCTCGCCTGGCAGGACGAGCAGGCCGCGAAACCGGTGTTGCAGGCGCAAAACCTTGCCCGTTTTGTCGTGCAGCCGCAAAGGGCGCATCTCTACCGGCGCATCGAAGACCGCCTCGACCGGATGGTGGACGCAGGCGCGCTTGCAGAGGCCGAACAATTCCTGGCCCTCGGTCTTGATCGGGATCTGCCGGCGATGAAAGCAATTGGCGTCAGCGAATTCGGCGAGGTTCTTGCCAATCAGGTTTCACTTGAAGACGCTGTGGCCCGGGCGAAAACCCGGACACGGCAATATGCCAAGCGCCAGATGACATGGATGCGCAACCAGATGGCTGACTGGACCTGGTTGCAGACCTGAGATCCGGTATTCAGGTCCGGTATTCAGGCTCTTCGGTATCGAGGATCGCCTTGATTTCGCGCAGATGGTTGATCGGGCCGTCCTTGTATTGCGCCCATTGCTGAGCCGTCAATTCCGCGATGTCATCGGATACCGGCTTCAGCGGCCTGCCGGTGGAATAGGCGGTAATCAAGGTCTCGCAGGAACGCTCGAAATAATACAGCAGATCAAAGGCTTCCGCGAGCGTGTCTGCAACCACCATGACACCGTGATTGCCCATGACAAGAATCTGCTTGTCGCCGATCATCGTGGAAATGCGTTCGCCTTCTTCTGCAAGACCAAGGCCGCCGAATTCCGGATCGACCGCCAGCCGGTTGTGGAAACGCATGGTGTTCTGATCGATCGGCGGAATGATCGGATCGGCCAGCGTCGCCAGTACCGTGGCGTATTTGGGATGGACGTGCAGGGCGCAGCGGGCATGGGGCACATTGCGGTGGACCGCGCCATGAATGAACCACGCCGTCGGTTCCGGCGCATCCGGGCGGCTCATCGTGTCGGGATCGTTGGCGTCGACGAGCAGAAGCTCGCTGGCGCACACCCGCGAAAAGTGCCGGCCGTGCGGATTGACGAGAAATTGCGATCCGTCGTCGGAAACGGCCAGCGAGAAATGGTTTGCCACGCCTTCGTGCATGTTCAGTCTGGCGGTCCAGCGAAAGGTCGCGGCCAGATCGACCCGGGCGTCCCAGTTCGGATCGTTGTGAAGCTGTTGGATGTTGGAAACCGGCATGCTGTTCTCCGCGCTCTCGATGTACCGTGATGTCGCACCGTGACCTACCGGCTTGACGTTTCAGTGACGAGATCATAAAAGCTGCCTTATGAGCAAGAATATTCTCGTGGTAAGCAGGCGCATCGCCGGGGCAGCTTTATAGGCTGCTGCGAACGGTGGTGCGCGAACAAGGGTCCCAGAGGGGCCCTTTTTTGTTGGCTAAACGGAAGCTGAGTGTCTAATCCGTCAGGAAAGAGACGATGCTTCAGGCAGAAGCCCGGATTAGGGCAGGAGTGAGACGATGTCAGGACAACAGGCTGGTGCGCCAGATGCGGAAGAGATGACCGGCGCGGAGATGGTCATCAGGGCTTTGATCGATCAGGGGGTTGAACATCTGTTCGGCTATCCCGGCGGCGCCGTGCTTCCCATCTATGACGAATTGTTCCAGCAGGAAACGGTCAAGCATATTCTCGTCCGCCACGAGCAGGGCGCAGGTCATGCGGCGGAAGGTTATGCCCGCTCGACCGGCAAACCCGGCGTTGTTCTGGTGACGTCAGGCCCCGGCGCAACCAACATGGTCACGCCGCTGACCGACGCGATGATGGATTCCATTCCGCTGGTCTGCATCACAGGCCAGGTTCCCACTCATCTGATCGGCAATGATGCGTTTCAGGAATGCGACACTGTCGGCATCACCCGCCCGTGTACGAAGCACAATTGGCTGGTCAAGGATGTCAACGATCTGCCGCGAATCCTGCACGAAGCGTTTTATGTCGCCACCACGGGCCGGCCGGGCCCCGTTGTTGTCGATATCCCCAAGGATATCCAGTTTGCGATGGGCACCTATTCCGGGTCGAAAACGACGACGCACAAGAGCTACCGGCCACGGGTTGAGGGCGATATCGATGCCATCCGCACCGCCGTTGCGATGATGGCGGAAGCCAAAAAGCCGGTCCTCTATACCGGCGGCGGCGTCGTCAATTCCGGAACCGAAGCCAGCCAGTTGCTGCGCGAACTGGTCGCGGCGACGAATTTCCCGATTACCTCCACTCTGATGGGCCTGGGATGCTATCCGGCATCCGGCGACAACTGGCTCGGAATGCTGGGCATGCACGGTACCTATGAAGCCAATTTGGCGATGCATGATTGCGATGTGATGGTTTGCATCGGCGCCCGGTTCGACGACCGCATCACCGGCCGCACGGATTTGTTTTCGCCGGGATCGCGCAAGATCCACATTGATATCGATCCGTCTTCCGTCAACAAGAACATTCGCGTCGACCTGCCGATCATCGGTGATGTCGGCCATATCCTGAAGGAGATGCTAAGCCAGTGGAAGACGGTGACAAAGAAGAAATCGCCGCCGGCCATCGATGATTGGTGGAGCGAGATCAATCAGTGGCGGGCGCGCAATTCGCTGGCATACCGGCCGAATGACGATGTCATCATGCCGCAATATGCCATCCAGCGTCTTTATGCGCTGACGAAAGACCGCGATACCTACATCACCACCGAGGTCGGCCAGCATCAGATGTGGGCGGCGCAGTTCTACGGGTTCGAGGAGCCGCACCGCTGGATGACATCAGGCGGTCTGGGCACGATGGGTTACGGCCTGCCGGCGGCAATGGGCGTGCAGGTAGCGCATCCGGATTCGCTGGTCGTCGACATTGCCGGCGATGCCTCGGTGCTGATGACGATGCAGGAGATCTCCACGGCGGTTCAGTATCAGCTGCCGATCAAGATCTTCATCCTCAACAACCAGTATATGGGCATGGTGCGCCAGTGGCAGCAATTGCTGCACGGCAACCGCCTGTCGGAAAGTTATATGGAATCGCTGCCCGATTTCGTGAAGCTGGCGGAAGCCTATGGCGGCGTTGGCATCAGGGCGCAGAAACCGGGCGAGCTGGATGATGCGATCGGGGAGATGATTTCGGTCAGGAAACCGGTGATCTTCGATTGCCGGGTTGCCAACCTGGAAAACTGCTTCCCGATGATCCCCTCCGGCAAGGCGCATAACGAGATGTTGCTGCCGGCGGAAGCCAATGATGAGGCGGTCGCCAATGCGATCAGCGCCGAAGGCAAGGCGCTGGTTTGATAATCAAAGCTCCACCGGGAACGGATGGAGCGCATGTTCAGGACAAAGACAATGAGCGATTCCGATACCCTAACCGGCCAGCCTGCGGTAACGCCTCCGGCATCGGCCTATTTCATGGACGACCGGCACGATCCGGAAGAGACCCACACCCTGTCGGTGCTCGTGGACAATGAGCCGGGCGTGCTGGCCCGGGTGATCGGCCTGTTCTCCGGCCGCGGCTACAATATCGAAAGCCTGACGGTGTCTGAGACGGAGCACGAGAAGCACCTTTCGCGCATCACCGTGGTGACGACGGGAACGCGCAACGTGCTGGAGCAGATCAAGAACCAGCTGGAACGGCTGGTTCCGGTGCACCGGGTTACCGACCTGACGATGATCGCCAAGCAGCGCAACCACGAAAAACCGCTGGAGCGCGAACTGGCGCTCGTCAAGGTGAATGGCGGCGGCGAAATGCGTGTGGAAGCGCTGCGGCTGGCCGACGCCTTCCGCGCCCAGGTGATCGACGCGACGACGGAGCATTTCATCTTCGAGATCACCGGCCGTACGTCGAAGATCGAGCAGTTCATCGCCATCATGGGGCCGCTCGGCCTCTCCGAAGTCTGCCGTACCGGCGTCGCCGCGCTGAACCGCGGGCCGGAGGGCATGAACGAGGATTGAGCGCACCGGCGTTAAATCAGGTTTTCATGTGATCACAAGCATGAAAACCACCGGCAAATGATCTAGTCTGGGGTGCGACTCACTCCCACCGGGCTGCCGTTGAAACCATGAAATTCTCTCCGCAACAGGACGATGCGCTGAAGGCCGTCTCCGAATGGCTGAAAACGCCGGGCCAGCAGGTTTTCCGGCTGTTCGGCTATGCCGGCACCGGCAAGACGACTTTGGCACAGCATCTGGCGGAGGGCGTCGACGGCGAGGTGCTGTTCGCCGCCTTTACCGGCAAGGCGGCGCAGGTTCTGCGCTCCAAGGGGGCCACGAGCGCCCGGACGATCCATTCGCTGATCTATCGGCCGCGCGGCGAGGAGACCGTGGAGGACGAGGAAAAGGGCACGACCACGGTCTCGCCGATGTTCTCGCTCAACCGGTCAAGCCCGGTCAGCAAGGCGGCGCTGGTGATCGTCGATGAATGCTCAATGGTCGATGAGGACCTCGGCCGCGATCTTTTGTCCTTCGGCACGCCGCTGCTTGTGCTTGGCGATCCGGGGCAATTGCCGCCGATCAAAGCCAATGACGGCGGCGGCGGCTTTTTCACCGAACACGAGCCGGACGTGCTTTTGAGCGAGGTGCATCGGCAGGCGCGCGACAATCCGATCATCGATCTGGCGATGCGGGTGCGGGCCGGCGAGCGCATCGACCATGGCCGCTACGGGTCGAGCCGGGTGATCGGAAAATCCGACATCGATTCTGAAACCGTGCTCGCCGCCGAGCAGGTGCTGGTCGGGATCAACCGGTCGCGGCGGCTGTATAACCGGCGCATCCGGACGCTGAAGGGCTTTGACGGACTGCTGCCGGCGGTCGGCGACCGGCTGGTGTGCCTGAGAAACGACACCGCCAAGGGATTGCTCAATGGCGGCCAGTGGCGGGTGACGTCGATCTC
>CAMYKZ010000060.1 GCA_947259045.1 uncultured Afifella sp. | reverse complement strand
GTGCGCCGCGGACGGGTTGGGCTCGCCGCCCCTGCGGGTGATCAGGCCGGCTGTCCGGTCCCAGTTCTTGTGATCGACGCTGAGCGGCGATATGCCGTCGACATCCATTGAATGGAAATGATCCAGCGCATCCGGCGGTGGCGACGTTGATTGGCGGGCTTTGCGCAGACCGCGATAAGCGCTTATGACGTCAGGGGTACCATCGGTCCGGTTGCGACCGGACAATCAGGACACCGCTGTGCAGGCGGACGTGGAGACGACGTGAAGACACTGACAGGCCTGCGGCAGTTCCTTGCGGTTTGCTCAACCCGGAACCTGACAGCCGCCGCCGCATCGCTCGGCATATCCCAGCCCGCGCTGACCCAGGCGATAGGCAAGCTGGAAAAGCAGCTTGGTGTGGAGCTTTTCGACAGGTCGACCCGGCCGCTCGGCATCACCGCCTATGGCGCCGTGCTGATGGAATATGCCCAGACGGTCGAACGCGGCAATATCGATCTGATGGAAAAATTCGAGGCCATGAAAACCGGATCCGGTGGCGTCTTGCGCTTCGGATGCGGCCCCGACTGGATCCATGAAATCCTGCCGCGCGCCATTTGCAACCTGCAGGACCGCAATCCCGATATTCGCGTTGAATTGACGGTTGCGCTGAACGACGTCCTGCTTCGCAAACTCGACCTTGGCGAAATCGATTTTTTCTTTGCCTCCATCAGTGACGTCTATTTCGGATCAGCCTATATCACCCGGATTCTGATCCGTGACCGGATGCTGGTCATTGCCCACAACGACCATCCGATCCATCAGGGCAGACCGAAATCCCTGGCAGATGTCGCCGGCGAACGCTGGGCGATGACCGGCGACGAGACGTTCGGCCGCCAGTTGATGCGGCGGGTCTTCGGACACGTCGATGTCGAGGTTCCGGTGCCGGTCGTGGAAACCAATTCCGTGCGCGCCATGCTGAACATCGTGCGCAACAGCGACATGCTCGGGTTTCTGTCGCAAACCCACTGCAATGCTTATGCAGACATCAGCAGCGTTGATATGGATGTGGAATTGCCGATCCGCGAAGGCGGCGTGACCTGGCGCAAGGACAATCCGCTGCTGCCTGCCGCAAATCTTTTGATAGAGGAAGCCCAGCAGGTCATTTCCGGCATGTTCGCCAGGCCATGATGCGCGCCGGCTCACGGTGCGCCGACAATTTTTGAAGGATCACCGGCAGGCGGTTGCGGATAATGCAGCCCGCGCTGGCCCGACAGATCCCGGTTGGCGTGCACCGTGACGGGTTCGGCAGCAGTGCCCTTCAACCTGCCGCCTTCGATCCAGGCCAGGTCATCGCCGTAGAGTTCGGCAATCAGCAAGTCCGAAAGACGGCCGACCGCGCCGGCGTGGGCTGCATCGTCCGACAAATCGTTCAGTTCTCCGGGGTCGGCTTCAATGTCAAACAATTGCAGGTGATTGCCGGCGGGGTACCAGATCAGTTTCCAGCGCCCGTCGGTGATCATCCGCATCGCGGCCTGCCCGCCGAGCGCTTCGCAGTAGAGTGTTTCCCGCCGCTTCGGGCCGACCAGCGACATGCCCGTACAGGTCTCCGGTATGCCGATCCCGGCAAGGTCCAGCAGCGTCGGCATGACATCCTGCATTCCGGCCAGCCGCTGATCGACTGTCCCCGGCGCGACACGGTCGCAATCCGATGTCCCCATCAGCAGCATCGGCACGGAGACCGATCCCCGGTACATCACCCGTTTGGCATAGAGCCCGTGATCGCCGAGCATGTCGCCATGGTCACTGACGAACATGATGATCGTATTGTCGAGAAGAAGGTTCTCCCGCAGGGTTCCGATCACGATTCTCAACTGATGATCGATCAGCGTGCATTGCGCGTGGAAGGCGCGTTTCACGGCGGCAAGCTTTGCCGCGGAAAGCGCCGGCCAGGACTGCCGCACGCGCTGGAGTGCTGCGGGCAGCTTTTCATCGTCGGCAGACCAGTCTCCCGTGACGGCCGGCAGAACCTCGCGGCCGGCATAGAGCGACAGATATGATTCCAGCGGCACGATCGGCGGGTGCGGGGCATTGAACGACAGGTGCCAGAATTGCGGCCGGGTCGGGTCGCGGCGCTGGATCGTGCGGCACATCTGCCGCCCCAGCCACACCGAGGGATGGCAGTCTTCCGGCAAGTGCCACGGCCGGAAATTGTAATCATTGTTCGACATGCCATGGGCGTAACCCAGACCGGCAAACCCCCGGTCGGCCAGCCAGATATCCCAGTCATCCGGTCCGCCAAGCTGCGGTCGGCCCTCTTCAAACAGAACAACCTCTTCAAACCCGATCCGGTCGCGCGGCGGATAGACGTGCAATTTTCCCACCGCGCCGGTCTGGTAGCCCGCGCCGCGAAACAGCCCCGCCAGGAGCGGCAGGTCCGGCATTTCCAGAGCCGGCTGGAATGTCCGGTCGCCATGGGTGCGCGGATCGGTGCCGGTCATCAGGCTGCGCCGGGCGGGAATGCAGATCGGGCATTCCGACATGGCGTTGGGAAAATGAACGCCGTTTCGGCCGAGTTGATCAAGCGTCGGCGTGTCGATGTCATCGCGCCCGCACAGGCCAAGAAGATGGCCCGGCCACTGATCCGCCGTCACGAGCATGACGTTTGGTTTGAAATTGTCCGGCATTGTGCTGCTTTCGCCAAAATCCTGTTGTGAATTCGCAGTTAATATCATAAGGTTATCCGCAATAATAATAAATCAACATAAGTAAAAACTTATTCTATGATGTTTCTGGAATTGGGAGGAAAATATGAAAAAACTTGCTGGACTTGTTTTATCCGCACTGGTTGCATTTGCCGGATCGGCTCACGCGGAATGGCCGGAAAAACCCATCAAACTGATCGTGCCGTTCAAGGCCGGTGGAACATCCGACCAGATGGGACGGATCCTGCAGGCCGGCATTCAGGAGGAAAACCTGCTGCCGCAACCCGTGACGATCGTCAATGTCGGCGGGCATTTCTCAATCGGCTCGCGCCGGGTCATGGAAGCGGAGGCGGACGGACACACATTTCTGCTGATCCACATCGCACTGATGGGCGGCGAAGGCACCGGCGCACTGGATTTCGGCTGGCGCGATTTCGAGCCGGTCGTTGCGGCAGGCGAATTCTGTATTCTGCCGATGGTGCGCAAGGATTCCGGCATCAATTCGGTTGAGGAACTTCTCAAGCAGGCCAAGGACAAGCCGGATTCGCTGATCTTCGGCGCCAATCTCGGGGCGATCAATCACCTTGCCGGCGTCATGCTTCAGGAAACGACTCCCGGCGCCAAATTCCGTTTCGTCCAGATCGGCGGCGGCACGGCCAATTATACCGCGCTGACCGGCGCCCAGACGAACACCACGGTTCTGTCCGGCGCGGAAGTCGTGCAGTTTACGCTGCTGCCCGACGGCTCCGACAATCCCGACGCCCAGATCAAGCCGCTGGCCTATAGCGGTGCGGAACGATTTTCCGGCCTGCCCAATCTTCCGACGCTGAAGGAACTCGGTTACGACATGGAATTCTGCATCAAATCCTGGTTCTTCGCACCGAAGGGAACGCCGAAGGAAGCCGTCGATGGTTTTGCCGAGGCGCTGAGAGGGTCGTCCAAGACCAAACGATATCAGGATTTCCTGACCAGCAAGGGCTTTGCCGACGTTTTTCTGACCGGTGCCGAACTGCAGCAGGATCTGGCCAGCACCTGGAAAGCGATCGAACCGGTCGCCAAACTGGCGAAGCAGAAATAGAGCCGGGTTACCGCGAACCGCCCGGCATCCGCCGGGCGGATTGATCTCGATCGTGAGGAGGCCAGTGGCATGGATCGACAGCCCATAGCCGAAATCGGCGTCTGCACATTGGTTATCATCATCTGTGCAGTCCTGTGGCGGCAGGCCTCCTATCTGCCGCCGGGAAGCTTCGAACCGCTTGGCTCCGGTCCGGTTCCGCAGGTGACGGCGGCCATCGTCATTCTGTGCTGCCTGTGGATTATCCTGCGGGCCGTGCTGCAAATGCGCGGCGGCGCCGGTGTGTTCGCGGAAATCCGCAAGGAGACACATGGCCGCTCGCCCTATGGGGCGATTGTCATGCTGGGCGCATCGGTCACCTATGTGAGCGTGTTGCATCTTCGTCTGCTGCCGTTCGGCATCGCGACATTCATTTTTCTCGCCCTGCTCATCTGGTCTCTGGAAAACTTCCGCAGGCGCGCGCTTCTCCCGGCCGCATTAACCGCTGCGCTCGTCGGCTTCGGCACCGAGTTCCTGTTCACCAACGTTTTTGTCGTCGACCTGCCGACATGAGGAACTGAGATGGATCTTGGAGCCCTGTTCGGCGCGATTGGCCAGATACTCACGCCATGGACAGCCCTGATGCTGTTCACCGGCACCTTCCTCGGCATTGTGGTGGGCGCGATTCCCGGTCTCACCGGGGCGATGCTGATCGCCCTGACGCTGCCGCTCACTTTTTACATGCAGCCGTTCAACGCGGTCGTGCTGCTGGTGTCAATGTATGTCGGCGCCATCAGCGGCGGCCTGATCACCGCCACGCTGATGCGCATGCCGGGAACGCCGGCCTCAGTCATGACGACGTTCGACGGTTACCCGATGGCGCGTTCCGGCCGGCCGGGCCGGGCGCTCGGCCTTGGCATCACGGCGTCCTTTTTCGGCGGAATCGTCTCCTGGATGTTCCTGCTGACGATAACCCAGCCCCTGTCCATTCTCGCAACCCGTTTCGGCCCCTTCGAATATTTCACACTGATCATGATGGCAATGGTTCTGATCGCCTCCGTCAGCGAGGGCTCGCTGGTCAAGGGGCTGATTTCCGGTCTGCTCGGCATGCTGGTCTCCATGCCGGGGGTCGATCCGGCAAGCGGCATGCCGCGCCTCACCTTCGACTGGTACATGCTCAATGGCGGCCTGCAGCTGCTGCCGGTTCTGATCGGCGCCTTTGCCGTCAGCCAGATCATTGCCGACTGCCTCGACATTCACAACATGCCCGATCGCACGGAAGTGAATACGCGCGGTGTGCTGATGAAACTGGCGGATTTTCGCCGGCACGGCGTCAATATGCTGCGCTCGTCGCTGATCGGAACCTGGATCGGCATCCTGCCGGGCATCGGCGCTTCGATCGGATCCGTCGTCGCCTACACCACGGCGAAAAACGTATCCTCAACGCCGGAAGAGTTCGGCAAGGGGTCCGAAGAGGGCATCATCGCCTCCGAAGCCGCCAACAACGCAACGGTCGGCGGTGCGCTCATTCCGCTGATCGCCATGGGCATCCCGGGTAGCGTGATCGACGCCATCCTGATCGGTGCGCTGACCATCCATTCCATTCAGCCCGGCCCGACCTTGTTCCTGACCAACGCAGACATCGTCTGGGCGATTATCGCCACCTGCCTGCTGGCCAATATCCTGATGTGGCTGCTGATGACCTCATCGGTCCGCTATATCGCCAATCTGATCTACCTTCCGCGCAGCTATGTGCTGCCGGTCGTCATGGTGTTCTGCGTCATCGGCTCCTACGCGCTCAACAATACCATGTTCGATATCTGGGTCATGCTGCTGTTCGGTGTTCTCGGGTTCCTGCTGGAAAGGGCAAAAATCCCGCTCGGACCGTTTGTCATCGGTTTCGTGCTGGCGCCGCTTGCGGAGGAAAAACTGCGCAGCGGCCTGATGATGACCGCCGGCGACATTTCGCCGATCTTCACACGGCCTTTCCCGCTTTTCTTCACCATTATGGCTGTCGTTCTCCTGGTCTGGCCGTTGATCAACGAATGGCGCCGCCGCAAGCGATCGGATCCGTGAGATGAAGGCGATTTTCCTGCTCTTCGATTCCCTCAACCGTCATGCTTTGTCGTGTTACGGCGGGACATTGCCGACGCCGAATTTCGATCGGCTGGCAAAACGTTCGACGGTATTCGACCGCCATTTCATCGGCTCGATGCCGTGCATGCCGGCCCGCCGCGACCTGCATACCGGACGGCTGAATTTTCTCCACCGCAGCTGGGGTCCGCTGGAGCCTTTCGATACGTCCTTTCCACCCATCATGGCCGAACACGGTATTTATACCCACCTCGTTTCCGACCATTATCATTATTTCGAGAACGGCGGCGCGACCTATCACACGGCCTATACCAGTTGGGATTTCATCCGCGGGCAGGAAGCCGATCCATGGGTCGCCATGGTCGATCCGCCGCTGGAGCGGTTTCGCCAGACCTATCACGCCGACCAGTTCGAGAGCGAGCGAAGCGGCTACCGTCTTCAGGGCATGCTGAATCGGGAAGAGATCCGGGAAACCGACGACTTTCCGTGTGTGAAATGTTTCGATTCAGCCTTCGATTTTCTCGACCGCAACAGCAGATCCGACAATTGGCTGCTGCAGATAGAGACCTTTGATCCGCATGAACCATTCCACGCGCCGGAGGAATTCCGGGCGCAGTTTCCGACCGCCTATCAGGGACCCGTGTTCGACTGGCCGCGTTACAAGGTTCTGGAGAGCGAAAGCGAGGCGGAAATTGCACAGATGCAGGCCAATTATGCAGCCCTTGTCGCTCTCTGCGACCAGCAGCTTGGCCGTCTGCTCGATCAGATGGACCGGTTGGATCTGTGGCACGACACAGCGCTGATCGTCACGACAGACCACGGTTTCCTGCTTGGCGAGCATGATTGGTGGGGCAAGAACCGGATGCCCTTTTACAATGAAATCGCGCTTATTCCGTTGTTGATTCATCTGCCCGGCGTCGCCGGCGGCGCGCGCAGTTCAGCGCTGTCCCAGAACATCGACGTGATGGCCACGCTGCTCGATATCTACGGAATAGACATTGCCGATGAGATCATCGGCAAGCCGCTGACACCGGCGATGCACGGCCGGCCTTGCGGCCGTGATATCGCATTATACGGCGTTTTCGGCGGCGCCATCAACGCGACCGACGGCCGTCATACCTATTTCCGCTATCCCTCTGACATGGAGGCGACGCCGCTGTTTGAGTATACGCTGATGCCGCAACATGCCCGCACGGCGTTCAGCAAGGAAGAACTGCGCGGCAGCGAGCTTCATCCAGGTTTTGAGTTCACCGACGGCGTGCCAGTACTCAAGATACCGGCCCTGCCGCAGGCCAGGCGGCCGCCGATGCAGGGCGGCGGTTTCGCCGATACAAGGACGGTACTCTATGATCTGGAAAGCGATCTGTCGCAGGTATGCCCGGTCGACGATCCGGATATTGAAAGCCGGCTGGTCGGGGCCATCATTGCCGAAATGGCCCGTCACGATGCGCCGGCGGAACTGTACCGGCGGTTCGATCTGCCCCAGGAGATATGTTCGTGACTGAACCCCGTCCCAATATTCTCTGGGTCTGCGCCGATCAGATGCGTTATGACACGGTCGCCGCCCTGGGCAATCCGCATATCCGCACGCCGAACCTGGACAGGCTGGTCGCCGGGGGCACGGCATTCACCCGAACCTACACCCAGAACCCGGTCTGCACGCCGTCGCGGGCCAGTTTCCTGACGGGCCGCTACCCTGCAGCCCACCGGGTCTACCGCAACGGAGTCGAGAGTTTTCCCTCCAGCGAAGTTCTCGTCACCCGGCTGCTTGCAGATGCCGGCTACGATTGCGGTCTGGTCGGCAAACTGCATCTGTCCACCGCGACCAGACACGAAACCCGCCCAGACGACGGTTATCGTTGTTATCAATGGTCGCACAGTCCGATGACCGGCGAGGCAGACAAATACAATGCCTATCATCAATGGCTGCGCGACGAGAAAGGTGTTGATGCATCAGCGCTTTTCGAAAATCAGCTCGATTTCATATCACCGGGCGTACCGGCCGATTTGCACCAGACGACATGGTGCGCCGAAATGGCAATCCGGTTTATCGGCGAAAAACGTGATGGTCCCTGGATGCTCAGCGTCAATCCGTACGATCCGCATCCGCCGTTCGATCCGCCGGCGGATTATCTCGACCGTTATGACCCGGCCGACATTCCGCCGCCTTTGTTCAGACCCTCAGACCTCGAACGGCAGCCGCAATTCGCCAATGTCCGCGCGCAAACCGTGACGGCCTCCGATCCATTGGCCAGTGATGTCAGAAATTATGCCTACAGCAATCAGAGCGAACGCGGATACCGGCCGCCTGAACGTTACGACGGCCGGGCGGTCAAGGCCGCCTATTATGCGATGATCGAACTGCTCGACAATCAGCTCGGGCGGATTGTCGCCGCCCTTGAAGACAGCGGTCAGATCGACAATACGATCATTGTCTTCATGAGCGATCATGGCGAGCTGCTCGGCGATCACGGGCTGCTCTACAAGGGCTGCCGGTTTTTCGAGGGGCTGGTTCACGTGCCGATGATTATCTCATGGCCTGGCCGCGTCGCCGCCCGATTGCAGTCCGATGCGCTGGTCGAACTGGTTGATATCGCGCCGACACTGCTGGAGGCCGCGGGGCTGGAGGTTCCGGAGGCGATGCAGGGCAAATCGCTGCTGCCAATTCTGACCGGGACGGCACCACCCGGCCACCACAAGGATCTTGTCATCTGTGATTTCAACGATTCCGTCGGTTACAGTCCGGTGCCCGACCGCACGCAGGCGACGATGACGTTCGACGGGCGCTGGAAGCTGATAATCTATCACAGCCACGATATCGGCGAACTGTTCGACCTGGAAACAGACCCGGGCGAATTCGACAACCGGTTTGACGATCCGGACTTGACGGAATTGCGATGCCGACTGATCCTGCGCCATCTCAATGCCTGGGCCTCTACTGTAACAGCGGGAACAAGGCGGGTATCCAATGCCTGACATGCCAGGGGTTACGCCGAAATTTCCATCGATCGAACTGCCGCATCTGGCTGCTGTGGACATTCCGCCGATGCGGCGCGTCCGGATCAAACAGCGGGACAATCCGCAGCTCGACGACCTCGTGGCTTCGATAGACGCCGAGCTTTCCGGAAACGCTGCATTGTTTGAGTTGCCGAAAGGCGCCGAAATCGCCGTTGCTGTCGGCAGCCGCGGGATCGCTTGCATCGACATCATCGTACGCACGGCGGTTGCCTGGCTGAAAACGCGTGGGTTTTCGCCGTTCATCGTCCCGGCCATGGGCTCGCACGGCGGCGGCACCGCCGACGGCCAAACCAAGGTTCTTTCAGCCCTCGGGATCACGCAAGAGACGATCGGCTGCCCGGTCCGGGCGACGATGGAAACGGCAACCTACGGCGAAATCGAAGGCGGTATTGCCTGTCATTTCGATGCGTTCGCAGCCGCAGCCGACGGCATTCTGGTGATCAACCGGGTCAAGGCCCATACCAGTTTCCCCCGTCCGATCGAGAGCGGCCTGACCAAGATGCTTGCGGTCGGACTGGGCAAGGCCGAAGGCGCACGCTGGGTGCATCTTCTGGGCCCGCGCGGCCTGGCTGAAATTCTGCCCGCGCTGGCCGAGCGCATTGTCGAGCGGGCGCCGCTGGTGGCCGGCCTTGCTCTGGTCGAAAATGCCGCCAAGCAGATCATGCATGCCGAGATCGTGCCGCCGGCCGAGTTTGCCACGACCGACAAGCGTCTTCTGGTTCAGTCGAAAGCGGCGATGGCGCGCCTGCCTTTTGCGCGCCTGGACGGCCTGATCATCGAAGAAATCGGCAAGGACGTTTCCGGCGCCGGTATCGATCCGGCCATTTCCGGTCGCACCGATATTCGCGGAGTCGACAACCCTGCCGAACCGTTCATCCATAAAATCGCCGTGCTGGATATGACCCGGGAAACCGGCGGCAACGGCATGGGCACCGGCATGGCCGATTACATCCCGCGCCATGTCGCCGACAGGCTGGACCTGAAAGCGATGTACATGAATGCTGTCACCGCGACGATCCTGGAGAAGGCGTTCATCCCGATTGTTCTGCCCGACGATCTGACCGTGATCCGCGCGCTCGTGGCCACCTGCTGGGTGCATGATGTAAATGCGATGCGGATCTGCCAGATCCGCTCCTCCATGCATCTCAGCGAGATTGCAGTGACCGAACCCCTGTTTGAGGAATTGCGCGAGGCGGATCTGCTGCTTTCGCACGACGGGCCGGAAAGCTTGCGCTTTGACGCCTCCGGCCGGCTGCAGAGCCGGTTCGGAAACGGAGACAGCAAATGAGCGCACCTGAAAAACCGAACCTGCTGTTCATATTCTCCGATCAGCACGCCCAGCGTGTCGCCGGCTGTTACGGCGATGCCCAAGTGAAAACGCCAGCCATCGACAATCTGGCGCGCTCGGGCATCAAGTTTGACAATGCCTATTGCCCGTCGCCGATCTGCGTGCCCAGCCGCATGTCCATGCTGACATCACGCCATCCGTTCCGCCAGCAATGCTGGACCAACGATGATTATCTTGCTTCCGATATCCCGACCTGGCTGCATGCGCTCGGCGCGGCCGGTTACCGGCCGGAGCTTATTGGCCGGATGCATGTGATGGGGCCGGACCAGATGCACGGTTACGCGACCCGTGAAGTGGGCGATCACAGCCCGAACTGGGCCGGTGTGCCGCGCCATGATATGGGCGTCCTGAACAAATCCAACGATCCCAATCCGGAGAGCCTGATCGCTTGCGGCGCCGGCCAGTCGGCTTATGAGGTCAAGGATCGTGATGTCATCGAGGCGGCGCTTGCCGCCCTAGACCGGATTGCCGTGGTCCCGGAAGGCGATCGCGAATCGTTCTGCATGAGTGTCGGCCTGATGCTCCCGCACGCGCCCTATGCCGCCGCGCAAAAGTGGATCGACCATTATCTCGACATTCTCCCCGATCCGGACATCGCGCCGGCGACCGGCTCTGACGAACATCCGTGGATCAGATGGTGGCGCGAAAACCGTGGCATAACCGACACGGATCCGGCCCAGTCACGCCTTGCAAGGGCCGCTTATTGGGGCCTCGTTTCGACGATGGACGAGATGATCGGCCGGATTCTCACACGCCTTTCGGAAACCGGATTGGACCGAAATACGCTCATCGTCTACGCCTCCGATCACGGCGACCATGTCGGCGAGCGCGGTCTGTGGTGGAAACACACATTCTTTGACGAGTCCGCCAAGGTCCCGCTGATCATGTCGATGCCCGGCGTTCTGGCTGAGAACAGCACTTGCGAGCGGGTTGTCAGCCTGATCGATCTGGCCCAGACGATGATCGAGGCGCTGGGCGGCACGGTCCTGCCTCATGCCGACGGCCGCAGTTTCTGGCCCGTCCTGACCGGCGCCGATACCGCATGGGAGGATGTGGCGTTCAGTGAATATTGCACCGACGCGGTTCCGCCCTGGACCGGCGGTCAGGCCGTGCAGCAGCGCATGGTCCGGTACGGTGCGTGGAAGCTGCATGTCTATAACAATTATCCGCCGCTGCTGTTCAATCTCGGCGACGATCCGCATGAGCAGCGAAATCTGGCCGGTGATCCGGTTCATGCCGCAACGCTCAACCGGTTGCTCGCGGAAATATACCGCGACTGGGACCCGGACGACATCGCCCGCCAGATGAAAATCAGGCGTGACCGCAAGGATATCCTGGCGGCGTGGGCGAAGAATGTAGAACCTGCCAGCACATATCAATGGCCGCTTGAAGCGGATATGAACCGTCTCGATGAGATTGCGGGCGGGGGAGCCTGATGAGCGCCAGCCTGACGCGTCTGCAGGTCTTCCACTTCCGCCATCGCCTTGATCGGCCGATACCGACCACCATGGGGCTGATGACCGGCCGTCCGGCGTTGTTGCTCAGGATCGAAGATGCAGAGGGGGCATCCGGCTGGGGCGAGGTCTGGTGCAACTTTCCGCCCGACGGCGATCTTCATCGCGCCCGGCTGGCGGCTAATGTGCTGCCGGCCGCGCTGACCGGACTGACCGGCAATCTGGACAAAAAGCCGTTTGAAGTTGTTCAGACCAGGTTGCACAGGCTGGCGATCCAGGCCGGCGAGCCGGGACCGGTAGCGCAGCTGGCGGCAGGTGTCGACATCGCGCTGCACGATCTGGCGGCGCGGCGCGCCGATGTGCCGCTTGCCGTGTTGCTTGGCGGCCAGGCCCGGCATGTCCCGGCCTATGCCAGCGGCATCAGCCCGGCTGTCTTCCAGGATCAGTTCGCCCGCATGCGCTCGCTCGGCTACCGCCGCTTCAAGCAGCGGATCGGTTTTGGGCCCGACGACGGGCTGGGCGAAGTCGAAACAGCCGCTTCCGGCCTTGCTCCATATGAGAAACTGATGGTCGACGCCAATCAGGCCTGGGATCTGCCGACGGCGTTGCAGCGGGCGGAGCGCCTCGCTCCGCTCGGCGTTGGCTGGCTTGAGGAACCGCTGCCGGCGGACGCCCCTGATGCCGACTGGCATGCGCTCGCCAAGGCGACCGATATCCCGCTTGCCGGCGGTGAAAACCTCCGCGGCGATGACGCATTTTATGCCGCGATAGACCTGGGCGCCCTGTCGGTGCTGCAGCCTGATATCTGCAAGTGGGGCGGCCTATCCGGCTGCTTCGCTGTTGCCAGCCGGGCGCGCGAGCGCGGCCTTATATATTGCCCGCATTTTCTCGGCGGCGGCGTCGGGCTGATGGCGTCGGCCCATATGCTTTCGGCTGTCGGCGGCCCCGGCCTGCTGGAGGTCGACAGTTCTGAAAATCCGCTTCTGGACCTGTTTTCCGGCCGTGGACTGTCACTGAGCGACGGCCTGTTTCCGCTGATTGGCGGCCCCGGCCTCGGTTATGATCCCGATATATCGGCTGCCGCCGACATGCTGGTCAGCGAACAGGAACTGAGGCTCGAGGCATGACGCAGGTGACGGCTCTGCTGCTGAACGGCAACGACAATGTCGTCTGCCTGCTGCGCGATCATCGCGCCGGCGAATGCCCGGTTCTGGCAAGCGGAGGCGGACCATTGCTGGCGGCAGATATTCCGCTTGGCCACAAGGTTGCCCGCCGGGACATTGCGGGTGGCTCCGACATCGTCAAATACGGCGCAGTCATCGGCCGGGCCACAGCCGAAATCAGCGCCGGCGACCATGTCCATCTGCACAATCTTGAAGGCCTGCTGGCGGTCGGAGACGAAACATGACCGGCGCGGCTCTGCCGACGCACTTTTCCGGCTTCGCCAGGCGGCATGGCCGGCCGGGCATTCGCAACCATTTGACGGTTCTGTCGGTCTGCGGCCTCAATGCCCCGGGCGCCCGCAAGGTCAGTGCCTCGCTGCCCGGGTCGGTGTTGATTTCCACCATGTTCGGGCGCGGACAGGTCGGCGTCGATCAGACCTTCCACAATCGCATGCTGGAAGGGTTCGGCTGCCACCCCAACGCCGGCGCGGTCATTGTGCTGGCGCCCGACCGGGCGCTTCGCGAGCGCTTCCAGTCAGCGCTCGAGGCGCATGGGCGGCCATGCGCCGGGTTTTCACTGCAGGAGACCGACGAAGACGGCGAGGCGCTTGTTCGCGCTGCGGTCGATGCCGGGCGCGAACTGGCCGCCATGCTTGCCGGCGCGCAGCGCGTTCCCTGTCCGACAAACGCTCTCGCTGTCGCCATGGAGTGCGGCCATTCCGACGCATCGTCGGGCATCGTTGCAAATCCTCTGGCCGGCGACATGGCCGATCTGCTGATCACCGCCGGCGGTTGTGCCTTGTTCAGCGAAACCCTTGAATGGACCGGCACGGAACCGAGCCTGTACGCCCGCTGCCGGACACCGGAGATTGCCGCCAGGCTGGCGGATCTGATCAAGGCGCGCCACGGCATAGCCCGTGACGCCGGGCGGAATATCCGGCTTGGCAATCCCGGCCCGCAGAACCATGACGGCGGTATCACCACGCTTGAGGAAAAATCCCATGGCGCCGTCAGCAAGGGCGGAACCGGGTCGATTTCCGGCGCACTTGAACAGGCAGAGGCGCTGCCCGACGCGTCGGGGCTCTATCTCATGGATACACCGACCCTGTCGCCGGAATCGATTTCATCGATGGTTGTCGGCGGCGCGCAGCTGGTGATCTTTACGACCGGGCAAGGCAATCCCTATGGCAGCGCCATGGCGCCGACGGTGAAGCTGACCGCCAACCCGAAAACTGCTGAACGCCTGCCGCGGCAGATCGACTTCGACGCATCGGCGGTCTTTTCCGGAACGCGCTCGCGCGCTGATCTGCTGCCGGATCTGGCCGGGCTGGTCTTACGGGTCTGCGAAGGAGAACTGGTTGCGTCCGAGAGATTGCAGGAATGCGATGAGGCGATCAGCCGGCTTCTTCCTTCGATATGAAGCCACGCCACCTGCCAACCGCAGATCGAGGGGCGGTTTCCCTGTTCACCGTGCGTGACCGAAGATATTGTCGGCACAGGATATATGACGAATATGCAATGGCCCCTTTGATGAAAACTGAACCTGCCGGATCCATAGTGGCATGACCGAGGGCAAACCATCATGTTGTGTGCCCGGCCGGGTTGGCGCTCCGGCGTTATCCGATGAACCGCCGGCGGGCGGTTTGTCTTCCGGGATCGGCGCTAAAAGTGCGAAGATTATTCCGGCGGTGGCATTCGAGGGCGGGCGTTCTTTTGTTGGAACAGATGACCCGGAAATCCAGATTGACGGCGAAGGCCCGAAGCGATCCGTCAAACTGCAGCCCTTCTCAATCGAAACCGTGACGGTGACCAATGACAGGTTCGCCGAATTCGTTGCAGCAACGGGATATCGCACCGAGGTCGAACGGATCGGCTGGTCGGCGGTGTTTGTCGGCCTGCTGCCGGAAGGCCATCCCGACCTTCATCTGGGCGCGCCGGAAACGCCCTGGTGGATCCGCGTCGAGGGCGCGTGCTGGAACCAGCCGGAAGGGCCCGGGTCCGATTTCGCGGCGCGGGCCGACCACCCGGTGACCCATGTGTCGTGGAACGATGCCGTGGCGTTTGCCGCCTGGGCCGGCGGACGGCTTCCGAGCGAAGCGGAGTGGGAACATGCCGCTCGCGGCGGCGCCGGTGATCGGCGTTTTTCCTGGGGTGACGAAGAGCCGGACGATGACAGGATTTACTGCAACATATGGCAGGGCGAATTCCCCGGGCGCAATTCCTGCGCCGATGGATATTACGGTACGGCACCAGCAAGGAGTTTTGCACCCAGTCCGGCCGGGCTCTACAATCTGGAGGGCAATGTCTGGGAATGGATGGCCGACCCGTTCCGGGTTCGCTCGCTTTCGCGGCAGGCAAAGTTGCGCACGGAGCAGGCGGCGGCGAGCCGGCAGAAGGTTCTCAAGGGTGGATCATTTCTGTGCCACAAGAGCTATTGCTACCGCTACCGGATCGCCGCCCGCACCGCGGCCAGCGAGGACAGTTCGGCGAGTAATGTCGGCTTTAGGATCGCATTTGATAACCTCAAAATTGCAGCGCCCAAGACGGATTGAAAGGACACGGCCCTGGCATGCCATGGGCATCATGTGCCGCGATTGTCCGCCCATCCCGTTCCGGCAAGCTTGTTGCGGCTGCCGTGGAAGTGGAAGCCCGGATTGTCGGTAGCCGGTTCCAGTATCGAAGTGCCGACATATCCGATATCCCGCAAGACCTGATTGAACGGCGCCAGGTATCCCTGTGGGATCGCCGGGAAACGGTCAGATTCCGCTTTCGCGCACAAGAACCCCAAGCACCTGACGCCAGACCTGGACGGCAAGACTTTCCGGCCGCGCCTGAAGTTTCACATGGCCTCGAACAACCTGATCCGATTGAAAGTTGTCATCAACGATCAACCTGAGATCATATTGCGGCTCAGCAGGTGAATATCTGCCGTCATCCTGCTGTATTACCGGGATGCCAAAACCGTTCTGGGAATTCAGATAAGGGAGTTCAACCGCCGTGACGTTCGTGCCCGATATCCGGCCCAGCCGGACACTCATTGTCGGGCGGTTGAAATCTTCCGGCACAAATTGTCCGGTTGAACCGACAACGAGCCGGGCCACCGCCGCCTCGTTGGCATATCCCCGGGCGATATCGCGGCCACGCTCACGAAGGGTTGCCAGCGGTTGTTCCGGATTGACCCAGCGGCCGACATGAAGTTCGCTGTGTATTCCGGTCACCTGGCCCGCAAAGGGCGCCCGGGCAATAAGGCGGCTTCGCTCTTTCTTCAGCCCGTCGAGATTTTTTTTCGACGCTTCCAGTTGCTGCTTGTAAACGCGAAAATTGTCCTGATCGGCCCGGTTTGACGCAATTCGCCTCAGACGCGCTTCAATGAATCGCTGCTGCAGCCTTGTCTGTTCGATTTTCTGCAGCAGATCCGGGGACTGGAGCTGAAACAATATGTCGCCGGCTTTGACATTCTGGTTTTCAGTGACAAGGATCGTTTCGATACGTGCAGCATCGGGTGGATAAATACGTTCAAGCCTCGCGGTTTCGACGATTGCGGGAAAGGTCACATTTGTTGAAAGCGGAAGGAAAAACAGGCCGATGAGACCAAGAGCGACAAGCCCGGATGCATAGCTGCGATACCGGCTGAATATGCGATTTCTCATAACCCACCATATTTTGATTTCCGACCATACCGGTTTTGCAATGAACCAGGCGATTTCAACAACGAACAACAAGACGCCCAGCACCTTGAAAAAGAAGATGTAGACAAGCAGGGCAATGCCGATGAACAGAAAAAGCCGGTAAACCCATGTGCCCCAGGCATAAAGGACAAGTGTCTTCCGCAGGCGCCCAGGCATCTGCTCCGGCGGCTGTTCGCCCAGACCGAACAGAAGCTCCCGCAGTTTCCAGCGTCCGAATGAAAATGCGCGCGATTGCAGGTTTTCGACACTGAGCATGTCGGAAAGCAGATAATAACCGTCAAATCGCATGAACGGATTCAGGTTGACGGCAAGGCTCATGGTCCAGCTCAGCGTCGCTGTGACGAATGCGACGCTCTTGGCCGCGCCATCCGGCAGAAAGATCCAGAAAAGCGTGGCGGCCGTTGCAATCATGATTTCGACGATCATGCCGGCAAATCCGATCGTCAGCCTTTGCTGCCGTGATCTTAACCGCCAGGCATCGCTGACATCGGTGTACAACACCGGAAACATCACGAGAACGGCAACGCCCATGGTCGGTACCCGGCAGCCAAACCGCACTGCCGTATAGGCATGGCCGAGTTCGTGAACGACCTTCGTTGCAATCAGCACAATGCCGTATAACAGCACGCCTTCGAAAGAATAGAATTCCGAAAAGCTGTTGATGAACAGGTCCCATTGGCGCGATATCAGATAGAGGCTGACCATGGCCAGTATGGCAGTGGTGACCAGTGCCGAGCGGGTGAGCAGCGGCGCGACGAACGGCAGGGTTTCTTGCAGGAAGCGTGACGGCCGAACCAGCGGGATCCGGACAAAGAGGTAGTTCTTGACAAGCCACTGCCACCAGGATTGCTTCTTTGCCATTCGGCGCTTCTCATAGAGGCTCCAGTGCCCGCCCAACGGTTCAACAAACAGGTTCTCCGCCTGAAGAAACTGCGTGACATTGTCGAGATATTCCGCATCCAGCGCCTGGCCGGAATTTTCCTGAGCCGCCGCCAGCAGCGCATCGGCATCATCACAGCTGTTCCACATGCTGAGGAGATGGAATGTTGGTTTGTCGATGCGGAAATAACGATGCTGCAACGGGTCGAATATGAGCCAGGCATCGTGGCCGGTAACGTCGGAAATCCGGCCGAGAAACCTCAGATCCTCCCGAATCTTCGAACTCGGCATGTCCGTTACCGGGGCTTGCGATGCGTTGCTGCTGGACATCGTGCCGGGCTAAAACGTCAGCATCGTGCGCAAAGATGAAAGCGGGCGGCGAAACAGAAAATAAAACAGCGGCACGTCGCTGCCGAATAGCTGCGCTGTGCCGCGTGAACCAAGTCGGAACTGCCGGTCACCGGTTTCCTGCGCCCGAGCCGTCAACCGGTAGGAGAGAATGTTTGCTTTGCTCATACTGGCTTCGTAGGCGATATTGTGGAGCCGGGCCTCGACAGCGTCCAGCGGATCAGAGTTCATGTAGAGTTTCACGCGCGCATCGTTCTGCAGGATGACGGCGTCGCCAACCGGCAGGTCGATGGTGAATTCATAATGCTGCGGATCTGAAATGCTCATGATCCGCTCGCCCGTTCTGACCGGTCTGCCGGCCCATTCGTTCCGGTCGGCAAAGACTGCCAGTCCGCTGCGCGGCGTCCTCACCGTCGCCCGCGTCAGTAGCTGCTCGGAATAATCGCGCTCTCTCTGTTTCAGATCGCGCTCGGCTATCGCCAGCCGCAATTCCTTTTTGGCGTCGCTGTCGTAAAACGAAGCCTGCGAAATCCGATGGAGTCTGGTCTCGGCGACGCGCAGTTGCTCATCTGCAAGCTCAAACGCATTGCGCAATATGGTGTCTTCAAACCGCATGACGACCGCGCCGGCGGCCACCGGACTGTTCGGTTTGATGACAATTTCTCCGACAATACCGTCAATCGGGGCAGTAATCACGAACGGATTTCTCGGCGTCACTTCGACAGGCGCATGAACAACAAGCGGAACGGGAACAAACTGGACTGCAACAACGAGTGCAGCGGCAAGATAGGCCCACCAGCGCCGCGGGTTCTTCACCGCCCTCCGGCGCATTCCGGTGCGCTGGAAAATCAACCCGAACGTATAGGCCTCCGCCAGTCGTTTGGCGACCGCAACATCCGCTTCGGTCCAGGCATTTTCCCGGGCCAGCAGGATGCCGCCTATCGTGTCCGATCCGGCGCGGAAGGGAACCCAGAGCATATGTGGAAACGGATAGGTCTGCGTGTCCGCCTCATCGTGCCCGCAATAAGCCGGCAGAACAAATTCCTTGACGCTTTCGTCGCCGTCCTGTTTTCGCAGGTTGAATACGATCCTTTCGATCCAGCGCACCAAAGGCACATTGCGGTCAACCGTATCGAGGCTCGATATGCCGCCGACCTTCGGCCGTTTCGAACGGCTGTCGATGACGAAAACCTGGCGGGCCCGGGTCAGCTTTCTGGTTTCGTTGGCGATCAGATAGACAAGCTCGTGTTCGTTGTTGCAGCCGCGAATCTGACTTTCCAGATTGAGCAGCGCCAGCAGCGGCTTGTTGCCAACCGCCGTTTCAGCGGCCGGGCGCTGATCAGCCGGGGAGGGCGAAATGCCGACAAGGGCAGGCCGCCGCGGTTTCGTCCTCTGTTGTTTATTTGCCGCCACTGGCCGCTGCCTCTTTCCTGTCGAAAACGACTGATCCGCTCATGCCAGGGATCACGTTCGGCGAAGCCTCATCAAGGATTCCAAACAGGGTGATGGTCTGGCTGACCGGATCCACAGCTGCACCGCGCCGGACGATCCTGCCGGTATGAGTCGTACCGGTCTCATCGACGACAAAACGGAACCGGGTGCCCACGGCAAGCCAGGAGAGCCAGTCTGAAGGAATGATAACCCGAACCTCCAGTTCGTCCGTTGATATGATGCGCATCAGCGGTTCGCCGGGTTTGGGAAATTCGAATTCATGCACCAGGACTTCAGAAATCGTTCCGGCAAAGCGCGAGCGGATTTCACATTGATCGATTCGGTTGCGTAATTGCTCGACCGCGGCTTCGGCCTTCGTAACCTCCGCTGCCGACAGCAGCACGTCATGTTTTGCGATGGCGCTGCGCGCCAAAAGCGCTTCATTGCTGCTTTGCGTTATCTGCCGCGCATCACGTTCGGCCCTGGCTGATTTCAGTTCGATTTCATAACGCTGGCAATCCAGCGCGACGAGAAGATCGCCGGCCTGAAAGCGGTCGCCTTCCCGACCGATAATGGAGCGGACAGGCGCCGCGATATCGGTTGCGATTACAGCCTGCCTTACAGGTTCGACAACCGCGCGAACCGGCAGTTTTTCAGCGATTGCTGAAACCGGCGCAGCCAGAATTGCGGCTGCTGCCGTCAAGGCACACAGGACCGTTCGCGTATATCCGGAAAATCGAACCAAACTCATGACGACCAACGGGGTTTGCCCCCAAAATTATTATGGCGCGTTCATATCAGATCGGGCTTTATGTTCTGTTAAAGCCGGCAGGTACCGGAAGCTCAGTTGACGGCGGCGGTCCGGCGTGAAGCCCGGTAGTCGCCGCGTTCGATCCACACATGCCTGAGCGCGTGTGCCAGTTCTTTCACCGGCATCTCGTTTGAGATATGGCCATGGTAGGGATCGAGACCGATGGAAGCGAAAATATTGGCATAGGCATTCTGAAGATCTGCGAACGCGATATCGTATCGCACCTCGGCAACCAGGGTATTCATCTCTTCGCGGAGCAGGGTTTGCTCGCTCACGCGGTTCGCGTCGGCTTCGATGCGCAATTGTTTAATCAGACGGTTCTGGACGCGCCTGTACTCGGCGGCTGTACTGAACAGCTTTCCGGAATGCAGGTAGCGAACCCTGCTGACATGCACCTGGGTCATAATGGCCATTGTCAGCGCAAGGGAGCGTTCGTCCAACAGGTCCTGCTGAGCACCGACCAGTGCGCGCCGCTTGGGATACTGGAAAACCTTGATGAGATTCCAGCTTGCCTTGGCGCCCCATGACAACCAGTTCTGGTTAAACAGAAAATCGTTGCTGTCGAAATTGCCGCCGGCAAACACCTGAAGGCCGGGCAGCAATTCGATGAGTGCAGCATCCGCATCCCGCTGGTTGATCCGCATCCGGTAAAGGACTTCGCGAAATTCCGGCCGATTGTTCAAAGCGGTAGTGACCAGTTCGGGGTAGGACATTCCCAATTTGGGGGCGCGGACGCCGTGGCCCTGGCCAGAAAGCCGGAAACGCGATCCCGGCTTGATGTTCATCAGCGCGGCAATCTGCGATCGCGAAACATTGAGCTGGCCTTCAAGGGTCTGTATTTCCCGTTTGATCTCAACCAGTTCACGCTCGAATGTCAGCGCGGTCACGAGCGGCCCTTTTTGATCCTCTGAAAGCGCCCTTGAGTCGGCAATGACCCGGCGGACCCGCCCCTCCAGCCGGCGCAGCCGGGCAAGCAGTCGCTCACTGCTGACAGTACGCCAATAGGCGGTCCGAACGTCTTCGATCAGCCGATTGATCACACGGCGTTTCGTTTCCTCGGCAATCAGCACTTCGTCTGCAGCCTGTTTTGCGCGGATATACGACAGGCCAAAATCAAGCACGTTCCAGCTGAATTTCAGGTCTTGCCGAAAGATGTCCAGCTCCTGTGAGCTTGATGAGTTGAGCGACTGGGCTCCAAGCCGGCGGTCGCCGACAATCAGCCGGCTGATCCCTCCGGTATAATTACTGCGTCCGGAATAGTCGGAATTGGCAACCAGACTGGGCAGCATTTCATAGCGGGCGAGATCCAGCCGCCGTGACCGGACGGCCTTTTCCATTATCTCGACGCGGAAATCCAGATTGTATTTGATGGCCCGCGCCATTGCCTCATAGAGACTGATCGGCGCTGTCACCGGCTCCTGCAATGCTGTAACACGCACCAGCCGGTCTTCGGTTTCGCTGTGGATGACTTCCGGGGTCAATGGCATTGGTCGAATGGTGCAACCAGAAATACTTGAAGCTATCGCAGCTGCAATTATTATTATTCTCATTATCCCCACCGCGCAAAGCGAATCACCCCTCGCTCAGGTAGCATGTTTTGCGGGTTGCGAACAATCAAGCTTCCGTCGCAGGATGCTTTGTATCCGGCAAAAGGCGGCCGTCAGGCCGCCCCTTGAGAATTACGAAGACCGGTAATGTGTGTCAGCCTGCGGACCAGTCAAGCAACATCTGCTGCTCGTAATGTTCAGCGTGGTCGATTTCATTGCTGAACAGTTTCGGCAGCGACGTGTGGTCCTGTTTCTCAGGCAACGGTGTGATCTCGCCGGTGTTTGTATCAACTATGACATCCTTGACGACGGTTTCGCCGCTCTCCAGGACGGAAACGATCTTCAGATCCACATGTTCGACGTTCGATGGAGTGCGAATGATCAGAAGATCTTTTTCAACCTGTTGAATCCAGGTGGAAAGAGCTTCACCGTTCGCCTGCATGAAGCGGTAGTCCGTGACATTCCGGCCGAGATCCCGAACAAGCGTATCGGAAACCTTGACATAGAGCACGTTGTCGCGAAGGAGGGTCTGGACGACGATCTGGTCGAACTGATCGGCCTGGTTGGAATAATCACTGCCGTCATAGTCCATTCGCAGCGAGAAGCCGGGAATCGATCTGGGATACCAGGTTCCCAGTTCCAGATTGGCGTGTTTGTCAAAGTGCCGGCTCAGAGACCATTTGTCTTCCGCCGTCAGTTCGCTGACCGTGTAACCGGCTGTTTTAAAGGAACTCAGTCCATTGAGGCCGTCGATTGCATTCGCTGCGGAAATGACCACGCCGTCGGCCTCAACCAGGTTGAGTGTGCTTCCCAGATTCGAAAGAGCATGGACGGTATTGATAATAATGCCCTCAACCCGGACCGGTTCTGTCAGACCGGATGTCGGCGCTACATTGATATTGTTGAGGCCCCCGGTCGTTTGTCCGATTGAACTGTCGGGTATGAGAGTAGCAACGCCACCCGAGCTCGGGGCGTCGTTTGCGGCATTGATGGCGAGCGTGATGGATCCGGCTGTTGCGGTTGTGCCGTCGGAGACGGAATAGGTGATGGCGTCGACGGTTCCGG
>CAMYKZ010000059.1 GCA_947259045.1 uncultured Afifella sp. | reverse complement strand
GATTGTTCAAGCCGTGCCTTGGCTTTCAGGACCAGCCGCGAAAACGCACTCTTGCCGCTGAAGAAATACGCGTTTGCACTGGCCGGGACCAGGGTCCTGTACAAGGATTTGGCGAACCGGTAGGCATGAGACATCGAAGCTGGTGTCCTTATTCGGTTTCAGCGCCGCGCTTTGACAATCACACCGGACTCACGATAAGCCGTCAATGGTCTGAAATGAGAAACCCGGTAGGCGGGCATCGCCGCTTCCCTGCCGGATACGCCTTCAAACGCCCTTGGGGGGTGACCCATGATGAAACGAATGATCCCTGTCTTGATCGCAGCTTCGGCCGTTGCCGGTTGCGCGTCCCCGCGCCCGGTGCCGCTGGAAACCGTCAGCGCCGGCGCCTATCTGCGCGACGCGGAGATCATCGAGCGCAGGCTGGAGCGGCACAATCGCAGCGCGTTTGACTGCATCGTCCAGAACGACACGCTGATCGTCTGCGACGGGGTTCATCACCGCCTGCGCTAGAAGCGATGCGCCTTGTCCTGCAATTCCCGTTGCTGAACTCAGCCGGGCGTGAAATCAGCCGGGCCTGAAATCCGCCGGAGATGAAATTAGCCGGGCCAAAAATATCGGAGCCAAAAACATCGGAGCCAAAAACGTCGGGGCCAAAAATATCGGGGGATGAACCGGCGCAAGAACGGCACTGTTGCCGATCGTGACTTCAATTTGCCGGCTTTTGCTTTACCCTCAGCGCCATCCATGACCGCTCAACCCTCCCCATCGCCCGATCCGGCACCAGACACAATTCCGTTGCCCGGCCCGCATGCCGCGGCGGCGAAGGCGGCGCTTGCCGATTATTTCGGTTTTTCCAGATTGCGGCCCGGCCAGGACGAGGCCGTCGCCGCCGTTCTTTCCGGCCGCAATGTTCTCGCCGTCATGCCGACGGGTGCGGGAAAATCACTCTGTTTCCAGCTCCCGGCACTGGTGCTCGGCGGGCTGACGATTGTCGTCTCGCCGCTGGTGGCGCTGATGCGCGATCAGGTTGCGGCACTGAAGCTGAACGGCATCGCCGCCGCCACCATCAATTCCGACATCGGCCGGTCCGACAATATCGCCACATGGCGGGCGGTGCAGGCGGGCGAGATCGGCCTGCTCTATCTGTCGCCGGAACGGCTGATGAGCGAGCGCATGCTGGCGGCGCTGGCCGGCCTCGATGTGCGGCTGATCGCCATCGACGAGGCACACTGCATTTCCCAGTGGGGTCCGGCTTTCCGGCCGGAATATTCCGCCCTTGCCAGCCTGCGGCAAATATTTCCCGCCGTGCCGCTGATCGGCCTCACCGCCACCGCTGATCCGGCCACCCGCGCCGATATCATGGACAAGATCTTCGGCAATGACGACGATGCTTTGTCGATCGTCACCGGGTTCGACCGGCCCAACCTGTCGCTCGGCGTGACCCTGAAAAACAGCTGGAAGAAGCAGGTTGCTGATTTTGTCGACGGGCGCCGCGATGCCAGCGGCATCGTCTATTGCCTGTCGCGCCGCAAGTCGGAAGAGGTCGCCGCCATGCTGCGCGCCGACGGCCACACGGCGCTGGCCTTCCATGCCGGCATGGAAAGCGCCGACAAGGCGGAGGCGCAGAAGCGCTTCATGCGCGAACCGGGGCTTGTCATCGTCGCCACCATCGCCTTCGGCATGGGCATCGACAAGCCCGATATCCGTTACGTGCTGCACACCGACCTGCCGGCGAGCCCGGAAGCCTATTACCAGGAGATCGGCCGCGCCGGACGCGACGGCGAGCCGGCAGAAACCATGATGCTTTACGGCCTCGACGATATCCGCATGCGGCGAGTGTTCATCGAGCAGGAAGACAGCCTCGCCGACCGCAAGCGGCGCGAGCACAAACGGCTCGACACTCTGATCGCCTATTGCGAGGCGCCCGATTGCCGCCGCCGCATGCTGCTGCGCTATTTCGGCGAAGAGACGCAACCATGCGGCAATTGCGATCTCTGCCTCAACCCGGTTGAAACGCTGGAGGGCACCGAGGAGGCGCAGAAGGTGATCTCGGCGGTACACCGCACCGGCCACCGCTTCGGCGCCGCCCATATCATCAATATTCTGCGCGGCACTGAGACCGACAAGATCACCGCCGCCGGCCATGACCGTCTGCCGACCTTCGGCGTCGGCGAAAGCCTGGCCCAGAACCAGTGGCACGGCATTGTCCGCCAGATGGTGGCGCGCAACCTTCTGGCCATCGATGTGGCCGGTTACGGCGGCCTGCAGGCGACCGACGCCGGCATGGCGCTGATGACCGGCGAAGGCGAATTCCGCTACCGGCCCGATCCGAAACGCGAGCCGGGAAGCGGCCGCAGGCGCACCGCCACCCCGGCGGCAGACCTCGATCCGGCGGCCGCCGGTCTGCTTGAGAGCCTGAAAGCGGAACGGCTTCGCCTGGCCCGGGAGCGCGATGTCCCGGCCTATGTGATTTTCTCCGACCGCTCGCTGATCGACATGGCCAACAAGCGCCCGGCAAGCGTTGATGATTTCGCCACCATCTTCGGCGTCGGCGCGGCCAAGACGAAGGATTTTGCCGAAACGTTTCTGCTGGTGATCGCCAACCACTGAACGTGAGCCGACAGATGTCGGCTGTTGCGAAAATCTCCAACCGAGCCCATATCGATTGTCGAGACATCTTCCACATCCAGATTTTGGAGAACCCAATGGATCAGCCGCCCGGAACCCACCTCGCCCAGTTGAATGTCGCTACTGCGCTGGACGATCTGAACAGCGCCCGGATGGCGGATTTCGTCGGCGCGCTGAACCGGGTGAATGCCGTTGCCGAACGCTCGCCGGGATTCGTCTGGCGGCTGAAGGATGAAGGCGGCAATGCAACCGATATCCAGACATCCGGCGATCCGCGTTTCATCGTCAACCTGTCGGTCTGGGAGACGGCCGCCGATCTTGAGCATTTTGTCTGGAACACGATCCACAAACGGGTCTACCGCAAGAAGGCTAACTGGTTCGAAGTTCCGAAGTCGGCCTATTTTGTCATGTGGTGGGTGCCGGCCGGGCACATGCCGACGGCGGAGGAAGCGCTGGCGCGGCTGGCGGAACTGAATGCCAACGGGCCTGATGCGCGCGCCTTCGGCTGGGAAAGCCTGCCCAACATCGAATTGTGGAAACAGCAGCAATGCGCCTGATGGACTGAGATAGACAAGCAGGTTTTGTGCTCTGCCAGGTATCGTCGCCTTGGCTCTATCCGGCCCTTCGAGGCTCCCCTTTGGGTCACGCCTCAGCAACCGTGTTGTGTTGAGAAATGAGTTTTTGTTTTGATCATGGCATTGAGGGTTATGATCATCTTTCTCATGACTGCGATCAAGGCGACCTTGGAAGGTTTACCCTGGGCTTTCAGATGGTCGTAGAACGCCTTTGATGGCCCTGGACGGCGGATGACGGCAACAGCCCCCATATAGAGGGCGCTGCGCAGATCGGCCCGGCCGCCCCAGATATGCCGCTGGCCTTTGAAGGCACCGCTCTCGCAGGCATGTGGCGCAAGCCCGGCCAGGGCGGCGATCTGGCGCCGGTTGAGCTGGCCGAGTTCGGGCAGACGGGCGATCATCATTGCTGCCAGAACCGGGCCGATGCCGGGCATGGAACGCAACATGCCAGCCTGTGCGGCCATTTCGGCACTGGCGCGGATGCAATGCCTGATGCGATCCTGCATATCCCTGATGGCCTGTGTCAGCGTGTCGGTCATGGCGGTGATGTCGGCTCTGATTTCAGCGTCGTGCGCCTTGGCCAGGTTCTGTTTTTCGCTGATGCGCATGGTGATCAACTGGTCACGCCGGCGCAGCAGATCGCGCAGTTTCTCCTGCTCGCGTCCAGGCAGCGGGGTTAGATCCGGATCCATGCGCTGGCCATAGCGGGCCAGCACGGCGGCATCGAGCCGATCGGTCTTGGCCAGAAGACCCGAGGCTCTGGCAAACGCCCGTACATGTCTAGGGTTGACCATAGCCGCCGGCAGGCCGGCCGCGGCCAGGGCCTGGCGCAATGGCCGCTCGTAGCCGCCGCTGGCCTCAAAGACAACAAGCCGGCAGCCTTGCCGCTTCAGCTCTTGAGCCATGGCCTCAAGCCGGTCGTTGGGCACCTGCCGGTGTCGGGGCCGGCTACCCGGCGTATCATCAAGCAGGCAGAGATCAATATGGGCTCTGGAAATGTCGCACCCGGCGATGGAAAGTGTTAGGGTCATGATGGATCCAGCCTTGTCATTACGGGGTCGGATGCAACCGCCCCTGGCAACCGTTCGGATTCGCATTCAAAGGCGGGCGGGACCATGCTGAGCCGCGGTCTGAAAAGACCAAAGATGAAGACGGTCTCCGCCCGCCGAACATCTTATCCCATATCTTCAACAGACAAGGATGAGGATTCAGGGTGGCATGAATGCAAAACGAACCCGACCGCTGGTCACTTAATGCTGACACTTTCAGCCTCTGGGCGCGCGTCATGAAGATGGTTTGGCCAAACCTGCCCCGCCGCAACAATGTTCTGCACAGCTGCCCGTACGTGACGCGTACATGTCATCCTCAATCCTCATCCTGAGGAGCGAGCGAAGCGAGCCTCGAAGGGCCGGATAAGGCGTAAATACCGCAGACTAGCCTGCAGATGAACCGCCGATCCGGTGCTGGCGGCGGAACAGGAAGACCAACGTCGCGAAGCCCATCGCCATCCAGACCAGCACCCAGACGATTTCGGGCACCCAAATCAGATCCTGCAGGGTTGCCCCGTCGCCGCGGCTCTGACCGTCGAGCAGATGCAAGGGCGACTTGATCGCATCGAGCAGAATGTAGAGGCCGGAAAACT
This sequence comes from uncultured Afifella sp., assembly GCA_947259045.1. Lineage (GTDB taxonomy): Bacteria > Pseudomonadota > Alphaproteobacteria > Rhizobiales > Afifellaceae > CAMYKZ01. The sequence continues at coordinate 17,937 of CAMYKZ010000059.1, read as the reverse complement.
GCACGAAAATCTTTTCGGCAAGAATCTCCCTGGTTTTCACGATGATCAGGAACGGCACGGCGATGATGCCAAGCACCAGGAATGTCACGACGTCCCTGGCCCAGAAAATGGCGGTAACCAAAATCAGCCCGGTGATCAGATAAGCAATCCTGTCGGCGCTTTTGTGCGAGACATTGTCGGCCATCATATAAATCAGACCGCCCCAGATCGCCGCCCCGGCATAACCTGAGAACGCCACGATCGGGCGGACGCCGCCGCGATAGGTGCAACTGCCGGAACCATCCAGCCTGAGTTCGATATTGACGATCGTGCCGCCGGTCAGGAGCGCGCTCAGGCCATGGCTGATTTCATGGAAGAAGGTCTGCATCCATGAAAACGGCGTGTGCAGAACAGGGATCATCGAGACAATGAACGCGGCCAGCAGCAGGCCGCAGAAATACCACAGATCGTTGTGTCTCAAACGGCGTGTATTTTCGTTCGATGCCATGATGCCCCACCCGCCGATCCTGCGGGGCATGGATATCATGTTTCCGCTACACGGCAATTCCGACCTGTGATACTTGTGCCCGATGAGCCAACCCGCATCGTCCAAAACCTTTGTTCTGGTGCACGGCGCCTGGCACGGGGGCTGGTGCTGGCGCCATGTCGCCGGCATCCTGCGCGACGAGGGTCATCGCGTCACCACGCCGACCCAGACCGGGCTTGGCGAGCGGGCGCATCTGATGTCGCGCGAGATCGCGCTCGCGACCTTCGTGAGCGACATTGAAAACCATATTGTTTACGAGGATCTGACCGATGTGGTGCTGGTCGGGCATTCCTTTGCCGGCGGCGTGATCACCGGCGTCGCCGACCGGATTGCGGAGCGCCTGGACCGGCTGATCTATCTCGACGCGACGCTGCTGGAGAGCGGCGAAACGCCGATGAGCCGGATGCCGGACGATGTGGTCGAGGAACGGATGAAACTGGCGCAGGAGACGAGCAGCGGGCTCAGCCTGCCGGCTCCGTCTGCGTCCGCATTCGGTATCAGCGATGCGCTTCAGGCTGCCTGGGTGGAAAGCAAACTGACCCCGCATCCGTTCAATACCTATCTGAGCGCGTTGAGCCTTGAAAATCCGCCGGCAAACGGAATGCCAGCGGATTATATCGTCTGCGCCGATCCGGTCTACTTGCCGCTTGAAGCAGCGCGCCAGCGCGCCAGGCAGGCCGGCTGGCCGATGCACGATCTGACCAGCGGGCACGACGCCATGGTCAGCGCGCCGCAGGCGACCGCCGATCTCATCAAGTTGATTGCAGCAGGCTGACGCGCTCCAGGCCGTCAGGATCAGATTTCCCCGGCCTGCCGAGCGACATCCGGCCCGGCACGGTCGGCGGCCTTGTTTCCGTTTTCTGCGCCACCGGTTATCGCGCATAACGTGTCTTGAAGATCGGTGTCTGCAAACCGGAACCCGCTCGCCAGCGCCTTGGCCGGCATGACACGCTGGCCGCCGATCAACAGCTCTTCAGCCAGTGCCCCGGCGAGAAACCGCAGCAACCAGGCCGGTGCGGCAAGGAACGCCGGGCGGCGAAGGGCTTTGCCCAATGCGCGGGTGAACGTCATGTTGCGGACAGGTTCAGGCGCTGTCGCATTGACCGGCCCCTGCAGCGCCGGTGTCGCTGCAACATGGCCGATCAGCCGGACCAGATCGTCGCGGCTGATCCACGACATCCATTGCCGGCCATTGCCGAGCCGCGCGCCGAGACCGAACTCGAACGGCATCAGCATGTTCGCGAGCATGCCGCCCTCAACGCCCAGGACAAGACCGATGCGCAGACAGACAACGCGGACGCCGAACGTCCTGGCACGGGCTGCGTAATCTTCCCAGATGGCGCAGACCCTGTGCGTGAAACAATCGTTCGCTGCACTGTTTTCATCCAACGCCCCGTCATCGTCGCGCGGGCCGTACCAGCCGATGGCCGAGGCGTTGATCAGGAGTTCCGGCTTGCGCTCAAGCCGGCCGATCAGTCTGACAACGCCATCCGTCGCCTTCAGCCGCGACCACAGGATCCGGAAGCGCTTGCGGCGGGTCCACAGGCCAGCGGCCACCGGATCGCCGGCCAGGTTGATAATGACATCGATCTGTTCGTCATCGGCGATCTGATCGAGCTTTGTGACGATCCGCAGAGGCGGCGTCAGGGCTGCCGCCCTGGCCGCGCTGCGGGTCTGGACGATAACCCTGTGCCCGTTGCAGACCAGAGCCTCAATCAGCCTTGTGCCGATGAAGCCGGTACCGCCCGTGACTAGAACGCGATATCGCCGCCTACCCAGCACGTTCAGAAGCGGCCCGGGCCTGGCCGGCGCCAGCTGCGGCGAACGCTGCGCGGCGGCGAGATCGCGCAGGCCGAAGATCGCCACCGCGATCGCCGACAGGATCGCAAGATCGCTCAACACGCCATAATCGGCGCGGACAATGGCGCTGTCCAACGCACTCCAGCCAAGGAAAACCGGTGTCAGCAGGACGAGGATGGCGCCATAGTTCAGCGTCAGCAGCGTATGATTGATCCGTTCGCTCGCCGGCAACCGGCGGGTCATGTCTTCCTCGACAAAATCCCAGAGCGTGACGATGAGCTCAATTGCCACAAGCACAATGGCGGCGATGGCGAACAGGCCGTGGACTTCAAAAAGCGCCAGTGTCGCAAACAGCAATCCATAGAGCAGATTGCGGACACCATGCAGTTGCAGTTCGCGCTGCTGTGAGGGCCGCCATGCCAGGCGTTCCGTCATTTCATGATGAACAATCGTATCGAAACCTCCCATTGCAACCTGAATGAAAATCAGCGTCCACAGGACCGGGTCGGTCATGGCTTTATCTCCTTTGTATCGCAGAACAGGGCTGTTTGCCGGATCAGGGATCCCAGCAGCGGATGTGTGAGGTCGAGCGTGAATGCGAAACGCCCTCCGCCGCAATCATGGTGGCCGACCTCCAGATTTCCCGGCGAAAGCCATGCCGGTACAGGCAAGCGGCGGCCGAGCAGTTTCAGGAAATAGCCGGCGCTGGAGAAGATCAGCGCGCCGCCCCGCGCTTGCACATTGAGGGCGATACCAAGTCCGAAGCCGATATATTCTTCAAGGCCGGTTGGACCGGCAAAACACTTGGCGCTGTGAATGACCTGCGGAAATCCGCGCCTGCGTCCGTAAAGCCGCGTCCAGAACTGGCCTTTGCCGTGCCGGTCTTCCGTCACCGTCACAATTGCCGGCAAACCCTGACCGCCGCGCTCGATAGGCAGCGGTCCGCCGACAATCCGGCAAATCTGCGCCAGCAGCCAGCCGGCGCGGCTCATCCGGGTTTCCCTGATGAGGCCGACATAGACAACGCTCTCACCATCGCCCAGATGGGTGCTGAAACGTTTTTGAACCGCCGGCTTGAGCCTCTGCCATGCTTCCGCGCCAAGCAGCAACCTGTAGCGGATTTCGCCGAGCGCCACCGTTGGAGCAGTACGGTCCCGATCATCAGGCAGGTTGCGCATCAGTCTTTTCCTTAATTCTATTATTTCAGTCATTTCTGTCAATAAAGAAATATACAATCAAATTTTTATCCCGGCCCGCTGCTGTTTTTGTCATTGCCTCCAGCTTCGCCACCTGCACCGCGGCCGAGAAAACCGGCCACTTTGCTGCCCATTTTCATCAGTGTCATGATCGTTGACTTCGGCAATCGCAGCATCTGGCCATACCAGCGATCGATGATTTCAACAAAATCAAGCATCGCCTTCAGGCGTTTCAACGCCGTGGGACTGACTTTACTGTCGCCTTCCGCCTTCAGAACGCAGTCGCGCAGAACCGCTTTGGCCGGATCGATTTCCCGGGCCTTGCGGCCCTCGGCTATCCTTGTCACCAGCTGCCACAAATCGGTTTCGGCCTGAAAATGATCACGCCGGTCGCCGGCGATCGGAACCCGGGAGATCAGTTTCCAGGCAAGCAGTTCCTTGATGGAATTGGAGACGTTTGAACGCGCAATATTCAGCGTTTCGGCAATCTGATCCGCATGCTGCGGCTTTTCGCTGAGATAAAGCAAAGCATGAATCTGAGCCACGGAGCGGTTGACACCCCATTGATTGCCCATATCGCCCCAATGCAGGATGAACTGCTCGACGGCGTCCGGCAGGGCTTCTTTCGTTTTCGTTATTTCTGTCATAACAGAAATTTATGACATGACTGACCCGGAGTCAACCCGGCTCCGGATATGCCTGGAACAAAAAAGCCGCGCAAATCGTATGCGCGGCCTGGATAGTCCGGATGAACATTACCTGGTCAGGCGGCATCGACCTTATCGGACTGGGTCACCCGGTTGATGATCCGCACCAGTTTCTCCGGATCGAAAGGTTTTGTAATCCAGCCGGTTGCGCCAAGTTCACGGCCGCGCTGCTTGAATTCGTCCGATCCTTCTGTCGTCATGACAAGGATCGGCATGCCCATATAGCGTTTCTCCTGGCGGATTTCCCGGATGACGGTGAACCCGCCCATGACGCTCATATTCAGATCCGTAATGACAAGATCCGGCCGAATGACACCCAGCATGCCAAGGCCGTCACGTCCGTTTTCGGCCTGATAGACTTCAAACCCCGCTTCCGTAAGCGTCGTGTCCAACATCGCGCGGATTGTCGGGGAATCATCTATCGTCAATATCTTCAATGCCATCGTCTTCTCTCCAGAAGATCCTGCCCTTTGCACTCGCTGCAAACGCCTGATCGCGATACCGCTTATTCGAATAAACTATACATAGAATTCTAATCAGGGCTTAAAGCGCACCGGCTGCCGGCGACATATCCTTTAACTGTATCTTAAGATCCGGAGGCAACGAACATGTCGAAATCATCTAAAATTCGACTCGAATGTCGATTAATCCGCAATCAGTGGATTTACGACGTTTTGATTGGATCATTTTCGAACACAATCGGCTGAGTGCGCTATTTACGTCCCGGTAACGACGAATTCGATTTGGCAAAGATTTCCGCCTCGCCTGCCCCGGGCTCCAGAAGCTCCTGATTGAGCAGTTTGATTTCCTGCTGCCCGATGTCGATCATGTCCTTGCTGATCCGGCTGAGCAGAACCTTGCCGGTTGTCGGATAATAACGAATCCGCCGGGCAATATCGCCGCGCAGATGTTGTGCGGCGATCTTGAAACCTTCTCTGGCCAGGTAATCCTCGACGAAATCGGAATTCCGGGTACCGATCTTCGCCATGCCGCGCAGTACATTGGCGCCGCCGAAGACCTTGACCTCCAGCCGGCTTCGTTCGCCGCCATGGCCAAGAATGTCGTTGACCAGCCGTTCTATCGAATAGACGCCGTAGCGCAGCGAAAATCCGCTTGCATTCGCTGATGCCGCTTCGGGTAAAAGAAAATGGTTCATGCCGCCGAAGCCGATAACCGGATCGCGGACACAAACGGCGACGCACGATCCAAGAACCGTACACAGTACGTCTTCGGGTTTGTCAGATACATAATACTGGCCCTGATAAACGCGCACGAAGATCTCGCCCGACCGCGGGTTGGAATACCGGTGCAGGGTGTCTGTATGATCGGCCTGGGCAATATGTCTGTTCAAAGGGCGGCCATCAGTTCATCACGCCGACGAGACCGCGGCTCTGCTCCTGCGCGATGTGGCGGAGATATTCACTGATATCAGGCAGTGAGAGCTGGGTCTGGACCGCGCCGGCGTCAAATGCCGCTTTTGGCATTCCGTATATCATACAACTTGCTTCGCTTTGTCCGATCGTGGTGGCGCCGGCCTGCCGCATTTTCAATAATCCCTGAGCACCGTCCCGGCCCATCCCGGTCAGTATCACGCCAAGAGCATTCTTCCCTGCAGCTTTTGCCACGGAGGTAAACAAAGCATCAACTGAAGGGGTAATGCCGGTACCGGGCGCCGGATCGTGAATAGAACAGATGAACTGTGCGCCGGAGCGGGCCAGTGTCAGATTGCGGTCACCGGGCGAGATGTAAACATGCCCGGGTATCACCTTGGCATTCTGTGTTGCCTCGACGATCTGCATCTTCGAATTGTTGTTCATCCGCTCGGCAAACTGTTTGACGAATGTTCCGGGCAGATGTTGCGATATCAGGATCGGCGGGCCATCAGCCGGCATGCCGTAGAGGATCTCCTTCAGCGCCATCACGCCGCCGGTCGACGCGCCGATGGCGACAACGTGACTGGAGCCGCTGAACTTCGGGGCGCCTATCGCCGCGTTCGTACTGATCCGTGCCTGGCGGCCGCTCACCTGTGACTGTGCTGCAGCCTTCACTTTTGCGATGATTTCACCGGCGACCGCCGGCCAGCTTCGTTCAATGTCCAGCGTCGGCTTGGCGATGACGTCTACCGCACCCATTTCAAGTGACTGGATCGTCACCTCCGCGCCCTTCTGGGTCAGCGCCGAGACCATGACAACCGGCATTGGTCTCAACCGCATGATCTTTTCCAGAAAGCTCAGTCCGTCCATTCGCGGCATTTCCACATCAAGCGTCACCACATCGGGATTGAACTGCTTGATTTTTTCTCGTGCCACATGTGGATCCGGTGCGGTGCCGACAACCTGAATTTCCGGGTCCGCTGCAAGAATTTCCGACATCAGCCGCCGGATCAGCGCGGAATCGTCGACGATAAGAACTTTGATCATTTGCTTCCTCGCATCATTCTATGCGCTGATAGACGCTCTGGCCGACCATGCGGTATCGCTTGCTGACCTTGAACAGGGATTCAGAGTGGCCGATGAACAAAAGCCCGTCCGGCTTCAGAATATCGGCGAACCGGTCAAACAGTTCCTGTTTCGTCGGCTTGTCGAAATAGATCACCACATTGCGGCAGAAGATCATGTCGAACGGCCCCTTCATCGGCCACGGCCCCAGAAGGTTGAGCGGTTTGAAGGTGATCATGCTGCGCAACGCATGTGTCATCTGGAACGTGTCTGCACCGGCCTTGGCGGTATAACGCGGTTGCAGTGCGCTGGGTATGTCATCGAGAAATTCGCTCGGATAGACGCCCCTGTCCCCGATGCCGACCATTTCCGTATCGATGTCGGTCGCCAATATCCGCGCATCCCATTGGCCGATATCCTCCATCACCTCGCGCAGGGTTATGGCGATTGAATAGGGCTCTTCGCCCGATGAGCATCCGGCGGACCAGATGCGCAGGCGCCTCTTTGCGCCGGGGATTGCCGATTTCTGCAGCGCCGGCAGGGCCGTTTCCTGCAGAAAATCGAAATGGTGATCCTCACGATAGAAACTGGTCTTGTTGGTCGTCAGCGCATTGATCAGCGGCTGCCGTTCGTGTTCCCAATTGTCATCCTTGAGATAGGCAAGATATTGATCGATGGACTTCAAACCAAGGGCCCGCACCCGTTTGGAAATCCTGCGAAAGACCATGTTCCGCTTGAAATCGGCAATCCAGATTCCGGCTTCCTTGTGGGCGATGGAACGAAAATGGTCGAATTCTTCGTCACTGATCGGCGCCGTCCAGGCGAAATCAGCAAGATTCGCCATCTCTGCATTCGGCGCGCCACTTGCGGCATTTTCGGCAATGATCGGTCGGGATGATGTCACGGGGCTTGCACGCCTAATCTTGTTGCTGAATTGTCTCATACAAAGATGAACGACCGGTTTTCCGGCCATCGATCAGTCGGAACACCCGTCAGGACAATGCGGTTCGCCGGTATTTTGAAGAACCGGCGTGAAGACGACGTTAATGTCATGATGCGCCCCAAACAGGCATTTCTTCTCGGCATCCGGTTGAACGAAACCGGCAAAATCCTGCATGTGCCCGGTCAGGCAGCCTCGTCGTGAGACGCCTGCGGATCCGGATCGTCATCCTCGTCGCGCCTGGCCGCCTCGAGATCGCGCAAACCGGAAACGTCGAGGATCAATGCGACCGCGCCGTTGCCCATGATCGAGCCGCCGGAAACGCACGGCGTATTGTTGAAATTGTTTTCAAGTGTCTTCACCACAACCTGCTGCTGACCGATGATTTCGTCGACGCGCAGGCCGATAAGCTGACCGTCGTCGGTCTCCATCACCATCAACAGGCTGCCGGATGCGTTAGCCTGTCTGGCGAAACCGAACAGTTTGTGCAGATCGTACACCTTGACGTAATGCTCACGGAACCGCAGCACTTCACCATGCTGCGGCAAAAACGCCGTATCGGTCTTGCCGATCGCAAGGCTCTCGATAATCGACGTCAACGGAACAATGAAGCTTGTCGGGCCGATCCGCACCACCATGCCATCCATCACCGCCAGCGTCAGTGGCAGGATGAGGGTAACGGTTGAACCGGCACCTTCGACGGACCGGATAGCAGCCCGGCCGCCGAGCTTGCGGATGTTTTCATTGACCACGTCCATGCCGACGCCGCGGCCGGAAATGCTGGATACTGAATCGGCAGTTGAAAAACCCGGCTTAAAAATCAGATTGTCCGTTTCCTGCTCGGAAAGCTGGGCGTCTGCGGCGATCAGACCACGCTCAACGGCTTTGCGGCGGATCCCCTCCCGGTCCAGTCCCTTGCCGTCATCGCTGAGCTCGATGATGATATGACTGCCGCGCTGGCTTGCGTTGAGCCGCAGCGTGCCTTCTTCCGCCTTGCCCGCCGCTGCGCGTTGTTCAGGGGTCTCGACGCCATGATCAACCGCATTGCGCATCATGTGCGTCAGCGGATCGGTCAGTCTCTCAATCACCGTCTTGTCGATTTCCGTTTCTTCACCGCTGGTAATCAGCCGGACCTTCTTTCCGGTTTGCTTGGACAGTTCGCGCACCAACCGCGGCATCCGGTCGAATATCGATTTGACCGGCTGGGCGCGTATCGCCATGACACTGTCCTGCAGGTTCTGTGTATGACGCAGGAACTGCTGCAGGTTTTCCACCAGCTGGGGATGGCTCTGGTTCAACGGGTCGTCGACCTGCTGGAGGATCGCGGCCTGGGCAATGACGATTTCACCGACCATGTTCACCATCCGGTCGATCCGTTCCAGATCCACCCGGATTGAAGTGTAGGTCTGCTCGCGCGTCGGCGCAGGGCCGGCCGGCCCGGTTTTCGCCGGTACCGCCGGCATCGAACCGTCATCGGGCTGACCGCCATTCTCCGGCATCCCGGCTGCCGAGGGCCGGGCCGCGGCAGGCTGGGTTCCGGAAGACACGGAGCCGGATTCTATACGCTCCTGTGAGATATCAAACTCGCAGTCGCCCTCGACGAATTCGAAAATTTCTTCAATATCGGCCTGGCTGCACTCAGATTCCAGGTCTATCGACCAACCCAGATAACACTTGGATGGCTCGATCTCGCCAAGTGCCGGCAAGCGGGTATCATCCAGTTCGACATTCAAATTGCCCAGCAGCCTCAACTCGCGGATCAGCAGAATAGGTTCGTTGCCACGCTGCAACATGGTCGGGCTTGGTGTGAACAGAACCCGGTAACGCTGCAGGCCACCGGCTTGTTGCGCGGGCGCAGCGACGTCGGGTTTCGCCGGTTCATCGGGCTGGCCACTGGCATCATCGATCAGAAAAGCGCTCAGTTCGCCTGCAACGCCGGTTTCGTATCCCGGCGCGGGCTCGACGCCATTGCGTTCTCCGTTGATCAGGTCGCTCAGAACGTCAAAAGCCCTCAGCGCCGCGGATTTGATATCGTCGCTCAGTTCAAGCTGGCCGCCGCGAACCTGATCAAGCAGGGACTCGAATTCATGGCTAAAGGCGATAATCCGTTTGAAGCCGAACGCCCCGGCTCCGCCCTTGATGGAATGGATTGCGCGAAATGCTTCTTCGATCCCTTCTGTCGTCGCCTCGCCAGCCTGAAATTCCATCAGCTGGGCCTCGAGCGTGGCAAGGTAATCGTCGCACTCTTCAAAGAACGTCTGGCGGAACTGGTCGAGATCAATCATCGCCCGCCTCCGTCACCGTCCAGTTCATCCGATCCATCCGGACACCGCAATCGGCGAACGCCGCCAGGAATGTGTTCGATGGATTGCGCAATGCAAGCACATTGTCCGTGTTTGCCAGTGCAATGTCGGCGGCCAGAAAAAGCTGCACCGCGCTCGTTGACATGCGCTCAACCGATGATGCGTCGACAATCAACGGCATCCCGCCTTCGGCGGCCTCGTTGAGCGAAGATGCAAGCTCTTCAACAGCTCCGATATCCAGGTGCGGGCCAGCATCCAGCCTCAAAGCCGGACGACCCGCATATGTATCTGAAGAAAGAGACAGGATCCCCATAACACCACCAAACGCCTGAACGAAAACGCAATTCAAACGCTATCTGCGGCATGAGTGCTTGATTTTTCCTTAAACGCTTACACTTTTGCGCCGCCCATCGCCGCTCCCGCCGCTGGCGAATTCCCGCCAGCCCTGCTGCAGGATCTGAACAGATGAAGTCAGAAACAGGCCTGCCATGATCGCAGCCACCACCAGATCCGGCCAGCCGCTGGCGGTTCCCCAGACACCGGCAGCAGCCAGCATAACCGCGACATTGCCGATGGCATCATTGCGCGAACACAGCCAGACGGAACGCACATTGGCATCGCCGTCCTTGTAACGGACAAGCAAAAGAACAGAGGCAAGATTGGCGGCAAGCGCTAGCAGACCGACAGCACCCATGACCTCCGCTTCCGGAACACCTGGAACAAAAAACCGATGCAATGTCGAGCCGAAGACCCAAAGCCCCATCACCAGCAGGCTGAGGCCCTTTGCAAGCGCCGCTGTGGCCCGCACCCTGAGCGTTGCGCCAATGACGGCCAGCGAAAGGCCATAGGTCAGGGCGTCGCCGAAAAAATCCAGCGCATCCGCCTGCAGCGCCTGCGAGGCCGCATGTCGGCCAGCCGCCATCTCAATGGCAAACATGCCAGCATTGATGAAGATTACCGCCCATAATCGGCGGCGATATCCGGCAGACACGCCGTCGAATTTCGCATCATTTCCGCAACAGCCGGCCATAATTGTACTCCAAGGTTGAAATCCTGTGCGACAATTGTAATATCTATAGCGACTAGAGCTTCAAGAGGCTTTTTGACCGTGCTTTCCATTGGCGAACTGGCGCGCCGGACCGGCGTCAAGATACCGACGATCCGCTATTACGAGCAGACCGGGCTGATTGATCCGCCCGACCGCACAGGCGGCAATCAGCGCCGCTACGGCCGCGACGCACTTCGCCGGTTGAGCTTTATCCGCCATGCCCGCGATCTCGGATTCTCCGTCGAGGCAATCCGCGAGCTGATCGACCTGAACCGCGATCCGGACCGGACCTGTTCCGAAATCGATCTCATCGCCCGCGACCATCTGGCCGAAGTGGAGGAGCGGATCGCCCGCCTGAGCGCGTTGCGTGCGGAGCTGAAGCGGATGATCGCCCAGTGCGCCGGCGGGAAGATCGCCGAATGCAGTGTGATGGAATCCATTGCCGATCACCGCCACTGCCGCCAGAAACATTGAAGAATCACTGACCCGCAACTGGGGGAATCAAGCCATGTCTATTCGTCCCGTCAAGCAGATCATGCAGGCCCAGCCGACCATGGAGGGCGCCGGCGTGCATCTGCATCGCGCATTCGGGTTTGGCGAAACCAGTGAATTCGATCCGTTCCTGCTGCTCGACGATTTCCGTAACGACCGTCCGGCCGATTACCGGGCCGGTTTTCCCTGGCATCCGCACCGCGGCATCGAGACGATCACCTATGTTCTGGCCGGCACCGTCGATCACGGCGACAGTCTGGGCAATGTCGGCAAGCTTGGCGCAGGTGACGTGCAATGGATGACCGCCGGCAGCGGGATCCTGCATCAGGAAATGCCGGAGGGCGACGATCAGGGCCGCATGCACGGATTTCAATTGTGGGCGAACCTGCCCTCTTCGCTGAAAATGACGGCCCCGCGCTATCAGGACATCCCAGCCGCCGAGATCCCGGAAATGACCGATGATGACGGCACCGTGGTGCGGCTCGTCTCGGGCGATTTCCGTGACCGGCGCGGCCCGGTCGACGGCATCGCAGCCGACCCGCGTTACCTCGACATTTCCGTACCGCCCGGCAAACGCAAAACTCTAAAAGTGGAAACGGAACGGCATGCCTTTGCCTATGTCTTTGCCGGCTCCGGCACGTTCCGCGATGCCTCCGAACCGTTCGGCGTGCTGACGGAGAAAACCGTCGGTGACGAAGATGTGCTGGTGCGTGAAGCGACCGGCAACCGGTCTCTGGTGCTGTTTGACCGCGGCGACGAGATTACAGTCCAGGCCGGCGAAGAGGGCATCCGGTTTCTGCTGGTGTCGGGCAAGCCGATCAGGGAGCCTGTCGCCTGGTACGGGCCGATCGTCATGAACACCCAGGCCGAACTGCAACAGGCTGTCAGCGAGCTCAACAACGGCTCTTTTATCAAGTAGACCCGCAATTGGTCCGTGACAGGTACAGCCTGACCTGCCAGTCTGCTGACCTGATCCGATTTCCACGACCATTCATGCCGGGGCATCCTTGGACACCACGATCTTCATCGCCGTCATAACGGCAGCGCTTCTGCATGCGCTGTGGAATGCGCTCGTCAAGGGCAGCAAGGACAAACATCTGAGCATGAGCGCAGTTGTGCTTGGCCATGCGCCGTTCGCCGTCCTTGCGCTGCTGTTCGTGCCGGCGCCGGCAATGGAAAGCTGGCCCTGGCTTGCGGGCGGAATCGTCCTTCACTTCGGCTACCAATTGTTCCTGTTGAACGCCTACAAGATCGGTGATCTGACCCAGGTCTATCCGATTGCCCGCGGCACGGCGCCGATCCTGGTCGCCGCTGTTTCCGTGCTGGTTCTGGGCGTCACGCTTTCGTCGGTGGAACTGCTGGCGATCGCCGTCATCGGCATCGGCATCATGAGCCTCAGCCTGGTGCGCCAGAAGGACGGCCTGCGCAACGGCCGGGCTGCAACCATGGCCTTTACGACGGGCTGTTTCATCGCCAGCTATTCGCTGGTCGACGGGCTGGGCGCGCGCCAGGCCGGTACGGCAGTCGGTTTCTACGCCTGGCTGACGATCGTCAACGCGCTGATCTTTGCGCTTTTTATGGGTCTGACACGGCCGGGGCTGCTGCGCCGGCTGCCGTCAGAGGCGGCGCCGGCCTTTATCTTTGGCGGCGGCGCATCCTTTGCCGCCTATGGGCTGGTCATCTGGTCGTTCACCCATGCGCCGATCGCCCTGGTGACCGCGCTGCGCGAAACCAGCATCATATTTGCGCTGCTGATCGGTGTCGTTTTCCTGAAGGAGCGGCTTGACCTGATCAAGCTTTTGTCAACGGTCATGACGCTGTCCGGCGCTATCCTGCTGCGCTTTTCCAGGTAATCTTCCGGTTCGCTGCATTCGACGGGCTGCAGCATTTTCTGATCGCGGGCATGGAACTTCATCCCGCCTGCCGCGTTTGAATCCTGATACATAGGATTACTCGAATATGTCTGCAGTCAGGAAAAGCCCGTCCTCCGGCCCCCAATCACCCGATGTCTGGGGTTTTTATGAACCCGATACCGGAAGTATCCAATATGTGGCAGCCGATCCGAATAATGCCAAAGCGGCAATAATCGACCCGGTGCTGAATTTCGATCCGGCTTCCGCCAGCACATCGACAAAGGCTGCCGATGCCATTCTGGCGCATGTGGAGCGCGAAAAGCTTGAGGTGCAATGGATTCTCGACACGCATCCGCATGCCGACCATTTCACCGCCGGAGCCTATCTGGCGGGTAAGCTCGGCGCACCGCACGCGATCGGCTCGAAAGCCGAAGCGGTCGCCGCGATCTGGCGGGATCTCTATCACGAGCCGTCCGGCTTCGATGTCCACCGCGATTTTGACCGGCTGCTCGATGACGGCGAAACTTTGGGCATCGGCGATCTGCAGGTCACCGCCATGCTGTCGCCGGGCCACACTTTGGCGTCTGTCACATATCGCATCGGTTCCGATGCCGCGTTCGTGCACGACACCCTGATGCAACCCGACAGCGGAACGGCCAGAGCGGATTTCCCGGGCGGCAGCGCGAAAGTTCTGTACGATTCGATCCAGGCCATATTCGCACTGCCGGAACAGACGCGGCTGTTCGTCGGCCATGACTATTGCGCCGATGGGCGCGAGCCCGAGTGGGAAGCGACCGTCGGGCAACAGAAACGCGACAATATCCATGTCGGCAACGGCGAGGATGAGGAAACGTTCGTCAGGCTTCGCACGGAACGCGACAAAACGCTCAATATCCCCGACCGGATGCTGTTCGCGCTGCAGGTCAATCTGCGCGGCGGCCGGCTTCCGGAGGCCGAAGACGACGGCAGCGTCATCTTCCGCATCCCCGCCAACAGGTTTTAAAGGAGATCAGATCATGAAATCGATGAACGATTACGTTTCGGACGCCAGGTCGGCGATTGACGAAATTGACGCGGCGCAGGCTGTTTCCATGGAAGGCGGGCTTCTGCTCGATGTCCGGGAACCTGGCGAATTGGCCGAAACCGGCAAAGCCGGAGGCGCCGTTCACATTCCCCGCGGCCTGCTTGAAGCGAATGCCGATCCCGACAGTCCGGCCGCAAGCGGAGACCTCACGGTTTGCCGCGGCACGGACAGCCCTGTCCTCGTCTATTGCGCATCGGGCGCCCGCGGGGCATTGGCAACAAGGACACTCTGCGAAATGGGCTACAATGCAAAGAATATCAAAGGCGGCATCGCGGCATGGAAAGCCGCCGGGGGATCTGTCGAGCACAATTGATGCGAGCTCAAATTGGGCAACGGCCAATGGTCGGGCGGCTGCGGCCGGGTCAAACTTCAACTTGCTACACAACGCAGTGAAGCGCCTACCATCGCGTTGCGATCGGGTTAGTGTTTCGGAAGCCGCATGGGGAATTGAAATGGGAGATTGAATTGCTGAAGGCCGCCACCGGAACCAAAGCTGCAGATGTGCCTGCCCGACTGCCGCTGTTTGAGGTTGTCGCATTCCTGGGTGCCGCGCTGTTCATTTTTACAGCAGCCACAGGCGGGGCGCCGGCCCAATCGCAAGCCCAGCCTCAGGACCAGTCTCAGGACGAGTCTCAGGGTCAGGGCACGCTCAGCGACAGCGAGATCGAAATTCTGGCCCGCAACCTGCTCTCCGGGCCACCGCCCGACAAGATTGAAGCCGTGCATAAACTCGTTGAGCGCGGCAACCCCGACATTATCCCCTCAATGTTGCTGGCGCTCAGATTTCGCGGACCCGATCCGCTGCTGCTCGGCGCGCTGTCTGAACTGACGGAAAGCCCGATCGGCGACTGGGCCGACGCCATGTTGTGGCAGGAGGCTCATCCGGAAGTGACCCCGCACGCAAGTTTCCGCAATCTGAAGCTGGCGGTGTTCTATTCCATCGACCCGCAATTCCGGCGCTTTCTCGATGGCGAACGATCGAAGCGCGAAAACATGAAAATCCGCCTGGAGGAAATCACCTGGGGCGGCGTGCGCGTCGACGGCATCCCCTCGCTCGACAATCCCAGGCTGATAGCGGCGGCGCAAGCGGATTATCTGGCCGATGACGATCTGGTCTTCGGTGTGGCGATCAACGGCGATGTGCGCGCCTATCCGCTGCGCATCATGGGCTGGCACGAAATGTTCAACGAGACCATCGGCGGCGTCCCGGTGGCGCTGGCCTATTGCACCTTGTGCGGCGCCGGCATTCTTTTCGAGACCCGGGTCGAAGGCCGCGACAAACCTCTGGTCTTCGGCTCATCGGGTTTTCTCTACCGCTCCAACAAATTGATGTTCGACCGTGAAACCGACAGTTTGTGGAACCAGTTTACCGGCCAGCCGGTCTCCGGCCCGCTGGTCAATTCCGGCATCGAGCTGAAAATCCGCCCGGTGACGATCACCTCCTGGAAGCGCTGGCGGGAGACGAACCCGGATACCAGGGTCTTGTCGCTTGAAACAGGTCACAAGCGCAATTACGGCTCCGGCGTGGTCTATCAGGATTATTTTGCCAGCCCCGATCTGATGTTCCCGGCGATCGTGCGCAACGAGGATGACGTCAGGCGCAAGGATTATGTCTTCGGCATCCGCGACGTCGCCGCCGCCAAGGCCTGGCCGGTGACGGCCTTTGCGCAAAAGCCGGTGATCAACGACGCGGTCGGCAGCCGCAACATCGTGCTGATCGGCGATGCGCAGACCCGCACCGTCCGCGCCTTCGACCGCGAGGATCATCAATTTGCAAAAACCGATGACCCGGACCTGCTGAGCGGGCCCGGCGGCAACTGGCAGCTAAGCGAAACGGCGCTTGTCGGCCCGGCGGGTGAAAAATTCGCCCGCGTGCCCGGCCACATCAGCTACTGGTTCGCCTGGGACGGCTATCTCGGCGTCAAGAGCGAGCTTTATCAGGAATGATCGGGTAGCCTTGCAAATGCAGCCGGCTACAGTCAGATGTCCCGGCTGACCGCAACAATCGTGATACCCGCCAGAATCCGAACATTTGCAGCCGGCAAATTGCCGGCAACCACGCCGGAAGCGTCACTAATCTGAACGGCGGATAAACAGCGTGCTCAGGCCCGGTTCAACGGGCATTCGTTAATCTCAGTCCCAGACCGAAATCCCAAAAGGACGGCAAGGGACGGGACCGATGACCACAGGATCGAATGTACCCAATCAGGCACAGCCAAAGACCGGTAAAAGTCGTTTCGCCCGGCAGTTTTTCGGCATGGCGCTTCTCTACGTTGTCGTCGCACTCGATCTTGCCGGTTCAATGTCTCCGGCTGCCGCAAACGCGCCTGCCGAGGCGCCGACCGGCATGCGCAAATGCGTGCGCACGATGTTTGGCGGCAAGGACATCAGGCCAACCCGGGTCTGCGGGTGTGAAATCGCGATCAGCCCCAAAAATGTCCGCTTTCCGGTTTGATCCTCAGCCCGCACGCCGCCGCCCGACATAGACCGTCGCGGTCGCTTCACGCCCCTGCAGCGGATTGTCGAACGTCACCACCGGCGCCTGCACATCTTCAAACACCGCCTGCATATTCTCCGTGAAGGCCGCATCGGGCGGGTCATTCGACCAGAGCGCAAAGACGCCGCCCGGTTTCAGCTGCGCCGCCAGCGCGCGCAGGCCGTCCGGCTGATAGAACGCGGCGTGGGCGGAACTGAGAAGATCGCTCGGCGAATGGTCGATGTCGACCAGGATTGCGTCAAACTGCCGGCCCGCCTGTTCCGGATCGAACCCGGCCTCAGGTTCGGCGGCCAGGGCGAAAAAATCGCCCTGCACCATCCGGCAGCGCGGATCGCCGGATAGCGTCTCGCCGAGCGGCACCAGATGCCGCAGGTGCCAGCCGATCACCGCCTCGAAGGCTTCGACGATCAGCAGCGAACCGATACGCGGCCGGCGCAGAACCGTGGCCGCCGTGTGGCCAAGGCCGAGCCCGCCGACGACGACATCGAGCCCGTCTCCGGCCAGCGGTTTCAGACCGATCTCCGCCAGCGCCGTCTCCGATGCGGTGAACCGGCTCGACATCAGGAAATCGTCGCCGATCTTGACTTCGTAGACATCCTCTTCGACGCCCGGAAGGCGCCGGCGGCGCAGCGACAGCGCGCCCATCGGCGTCGGGCAATAATCAAGCTCTTCGAAGGCAGGTGTCATCGTTCGGCGTCCGATTCTGGTTTGCACATCGGCATCAACCACAGTGCGGCAAACCGCGTCAAAACATTTGGACAGCATCCCCCGTGCCGCGTTTGCCATACCGTATCCATACCGTATCCCGGGCTTTGACCGTCGCGGCGCGATCAGGCATGCTTCCAGGGCAACCATTGCGAGGACGCCAGATGGACGGGCAGCAGCTGATCGGAATACCGCGCCGGATGTTTCTGGCCGCTGCCGGGATCGGCGCTCTGTTCATCCCGCTGGCCCGGCGCACATCCAAAGCAGCAAGCCCTACCGATCCGATCGTCCAGCCGGACACGCCGACGATCGACGCGTTCATCGAACGGGCCTTCGCCATGCGCCAAG
>CAMYKZ010000058.1 GCA_947259045.1 uncultured Afifella sp. | reverse complement strand
TGCCGCGCAGCTTCAGCATGGTCTCGCCGCGATTGTCCTGGATGGCGTGGCTGACTTCATGGGTCGCCACTGCGACCGCCGTCACCGAAGCGCCATCATGATGATCGGCCGACAACCGGACGATTTTTGCCTCTGCGTCATAATGATCGCCGAGTTCGGTCACTTCGACACCGACATGTCGCATGCCGAACTGATCCAGCAGGTGACGCGCCAGTTCGCCGCCGGTGCCGGGGAAATCGGACCTGTGAACAGCATGCTTTTTCATAGCGTGCTTGATCCAGAATTGCGGCCCGACGATCACGCCGAGCAGCAGGATAAAGACAAGGATTCCAACAATCGCCATGGGCTCTATCTTGGGGCGAACGGCTTAATGTTCAATGAGTGATCACGGCAATCGCCATCGCCCTTCATTTCCAACGCGTCATGATTCCGCCAGACAGAGAGGGATTGCGCGGTGTCGCAACAAGCGTCCCGTCCGGCCGGCGCTCAATCCGGTAACAATGCCTGCCGACCGGCCACATCACGACACAAACGCGGCCATTGGAAATCTTGTAATGATCGGACTTGCGTTTGCCGGTTCCAAGTTGCCCATCCGGCCCGAAATAATAGCCTGCCGCTTTGCCGAATTGCCATTTGTGGCCGACAATCAGATCCCGGATCTCCTGGGCGCTCAGATCGCGGGCATGCGCATTATCAGGCATCAGGTGTGTCGCAACGATAATCGCAACGAGAGCGGATAGCGTTTTCATCATCACGCCAGCCAGCGCTTGCGGCGCTTGTAATGTTTCACGTCGCGGAAACTCTTGCGGCCCTCGCCGCCAATGCCGAGATAGAATTCCTTCACGTCCTGGTTTTCGCGCAGCGTGCCCGCCTCGCCGTCAAGAACGACACGGCCGGATTCCAGAATATAGCCATAGGTAGCGTATTTCAGCGCCACATTGGTGTTCTGTTCGGCAAGCAGGAAGGAAACGCCTTCCTTCTGGTTCAGCATCCTGACGATCTCGAATATCTCTTCCACCAGCTGCGGCGCCAGCCCCATCGACGGCTCGTCCAGCAGGATCATGTCCGGCCGGCTCATCAAAGCGCGGCCGATCGCCGTCATCTGCTGTTCGCCGCCGGACGTATAACCGGCCTGGCTGCTGCGCCGCTCTTTCAGGCGCGGAAAATAGGTGTAGACCAGATCCAGATCGGCCTTGACCGCGGCATTGCCGTCCTTGCGGGTATAGGCGCCGGTCATCAGGTTTTCTTCGACACTCAGATGCTCAAAACAGTGCCGGCCTTCCATCACCTGGATGCAGCCGCGCTGCACCAGCGCATTCGGCGACAGCGCCTCGACATTCTCGCCCTTGAACTTGATCGAGCCTTTGGTAACCTCGCCGCGTTCGGCCTGCAGCAGGTTGGAGATCGATTTCAGCGTCGTGCTCTTGCCCGCTCCGTTTGCACCGAGAATTGCGACGATGCCGCCCTTTGGAACGGCAAGCGACACGCCACGCAGGACAAGAATGACGTGATTGTAGATCACCTCGATATTGTTGACCTCAAGCAGGGGCTTCTCGCCTGGGGTGGCGGGGTTCGACATGGACTGGCCTTTTTCCGGCTGAAACGTTTGCAATGGTGCTATCTCCCGGCGGCCTGAGCCACCGGGAGATCAGTTCAAGACCGATCAGCTTCCGCAGCGCATCGGGATATTGTTTTCTTTCGCAAACGCCATGGAATCTTCCATGATCAGCGGATCGACAACCGAACGGTCGGCTTCGATATAGTCGGTGATCAGCGACCATTTCTTGGCGCCGGCATCCCATTGCTGAATGGCGCCGAGACCGGGGCCGCCGTGGCTTTCGCAGCTGACCTTGACCGGTACAGTGAAGTTCGGCAAGCCAAGTTCGGCAAGCCGGGCTTCACCCACATCAAGGGCTTCCATGCCATCACGCATCATGGCCGGCGTAATGTCCTTGGTGTCGTGGATCTTCATCGCATTGCGGGCAGCTTCCACCGCCCACATGGCGGCCACCATGCCGCGATTGTAAAGCACCGTACCGTGCTGGTCGCCGGCGCCGGCGCCTTTGCCGGCATCGTAGACATACTTCTTCAGATCGTCATAGACCGGGAAATCGGAGCCCACGGCATGGAAGGTGATCGCCTTGTAGCCGTTCGCCGCATCGCCTGCCGGCAGCACGTCGTTTTCAGACG
Organism: uncultured Afifella sp.; assembly: GCA_947259045.1. GTDB lineage: Bacteria > Pseudomonadota > Alphaproteobacteria > Rhizobiales > Afifellaceae > CAMYKZ01. Next base: position 21,596 of record CAMYKZ010000058.1, on the reverse strand, counting down.
CCGACCACCAGACGCCGATGAACTTGTCCATCGGGAAGCGGATATTGGCGGCTTCCTTGATGGCCACCTGGTTCATCACGCCCCAACCCCACATGGTGACATAATCGGGACGGTCGCGGCGGATCTGCAGCCATGTCGACTTCTGCTCCTGGCCAGGATGATCAACCGGCAGCAATGTCAGGCTGAATCCATGTTTTTTCGCCAGTTCTTCAAGTGTCCGGATCGGCTCCTTGCCGTACGCGGAATTGTGATAGACCAACGAGATCTTCTTGCCCTTCAGGTCTCCGCCTTCCTGGTCCAGGATGTGTTTGACGATGATGGAGGCCGCATCCCAGTAGGTGCCGGGATAATTGAAGACATTGGAAAACACCTTGCCGTTGGCGGCCGATGTGCGCCCATAGCCCATGGAATGGATCGGGATACCGTCAGCTGTCGCTTTCGGAATCAGCTGATAGGTGATGCCGGTCGACAGCGGTTGATAGAGCAGAGCGCCCTCGCCCTTGGTGGATTCGTAACACTCCACGCCCTTTTCCGTATTATAGCCGGTCTCGCATTCGATCATGTTGATCTTGACGCCCTCGACGCCGTCGTCACGCTCGTTGATCAGCGTGAAATAATCGGCATAACCGTCGGCAAACGGAATGCCGTTCGGCGCATACGGGCCGGTGCGGTAGCTGAGTGACGGAAATACAAGATCGGCAAGAGCCGGTGCCGCCCCCATCATCAGCACTGCCGCAGCTGCGGTCGCAAATTTAGCCAGTTTCATGACTGTTCTCCCTTTCTTTTTACATTCAAGTTCCGGAAAACCGGAACTGTTCGCCGCCCGAACCACCCTAATGCGGGAACGGCCACAGGCGTAGTTTCTCCTTCGCGATCTGCCAGAGCCTTGCCAGCCCGTGCGGTTCGACGATGAGGAAAAAGATGATCATTGCGCCCACCAGCATGATTTCGGCATGGGCTGCAAGATCGGTCGGCCAGCCGAACTGGCCGACCATGATATTCTTGAACAGAACCGGCACCAGCACAAGAAACGCCGCACCGGCAAACGAACCGAAGATTGACCCGAGACCGCCGATAATTACCATGAACAGAGCGCGGAAGGACTGATTGATACCGAATGCCTCTGTGGGTTCCACCGCGCCGAACCAGATGGTGAAATACATTGCGCCGGCGATACCGACATAAAACGAACTGACGGCGAAGGCGGACAGTTTCGCCTTCAGCGGCTCAACGCCGATGATTTCAGCCGCGATATCCATGTCGCGGATCGCCATCCACGAGCGGCCGACGCGCCCGCGCGTCAGGTTGCGGGCAATCCAGGCAAAGATGAAGACAATTGTCAGGCACAGAAGATAGGTGGCCCAGGGCGGCGCATTCGGGCCGGTAACGGCAATCCCGAAGATCAGCCGTTCGGGCGCGTTGATCTGGCCGGAGGCGGAATAATTGTAGAACCACGGAAATTTGTTGAACACCCAGATCAGAAAGAACTGGGCCGCAAGAGTGGCGACCGCGAGATAGAACCCCTTGATGCGCAGGCTGGGCAAACCGAACAGCACCCCGACCATTGCCGTCACGCCGCCGGACAATACAATGACAAAGATGATGTTGAGATCGGGAAATGCGGTCATCAGCTTGTAGGCGGCATAAGCGCCAACAGCCATGAAACCGCCGGTGCCGAGGCTGACCTGACCACAATAGCCGGTCAGGATATTGAGGCCGAGTGCTGCCATCGACCAGACAAGGAACGGCACCAGGATCGATTTTTCCCAATAATCGTTGATGAAAAACGGAACGATCAGGAAGGCAAATATCATCGCGCCCCAAAAGGCGAAACGATCAAGCCGGATTGGAAAAGTCTGTTGATCGGAACGGTATGTCGTCTTGAAATCACCGGTTTCGCGGTAGAACATTATGCGTCCTTCCAGACATTGGCGTTGTCTGAAAAATCGCGCCGCTGCGGACCCACGACGCAGAACCGGTGCCCGGACGGGGCTTCCATAACAACCCACCGCTTGATCGCGGCTATCCGCTTTGCCCCGATTTTCTCCAGCCTGGCAACTTCCGCGTTCTGGTCGTCCGTCTCGATATCGAGGTGCACGCGGCTGTCGTGCCCGACTTTCTGAAGCAGAACCGATATTTCATCACCGGGAACTGCGAGACCGACATAGTCGGGCGCTTCGTCGAAGTAGACCGGCTCACAACCCAGCGCATCACTCCAGAACCGGACATGATTTGTCAGGTCATCGCAACGGCAATCGATCACCAATGAGCCGAGACGGCTTTTATGAGGCATGAGCTTCTCTACACCCTCTCGATAATGCGTTCGCCGAACAGGCCCTGGGGCCGGAACAGCAGAAAGGCCAGCGCCAGCATATAGGCGAACCAGTTTTCGATGGCTGTGAAGATCGAAGGATCCAGCCCAAAAGCCCAATTGAGAACGCTGCCGGTATAAATTTCAGCGAGTTTTTCCCCAACGCCGATTATCAGACCGCCAACAATCGCACCCGGGATCGAGGTAAAACCGCCAAGGATCAGCACCGGCAATGCTTTCAGCGCGATCAGCGACAGGGAGAACTGGACCCCGGACTTGGCGCCCCACATGATGCCGGCGACAAGCGCGACGAAACCGGCAATTGACCAGACGATCAGCCAGATCGTGTGCAGCGAGATGCCGACCGACAGCGCTGCCTGATGATCGTCTGCCACAGCACGCAGGGCCCGGCCCATCTTGGTATATTGCGAAAACAGCGTCAGTGCGGCGACCAGAACAATGGCCACGATGGCCGCAACGACATCGAGCTTGTCGATATACATGCCATAATATTCCGATCCCTCCGTTGCCCATTCCCGCGTGACGTCCTCCAACCAGAAGGATGCTCCTTCCGGCAATCCGACATCCATTTTCTTGAGGTCGGACCCCCACACCAGTTCGCCAAATCCCTCCAGGAAAAAGGCCAGGCCAATCGTCGCCATGAACAGGATAATCGGCTCCTGGTTGACCAGATGTTTCAGAACGAATTGCTGCACCATCCAGGCCAGCGCGATCATCACGAGCATGGTGCCGATGATGGCCAGGAAAGTGGGCAGCCCGGCGCCCCATGTGTGGATGTCAGTGCCGAAGATCGCATTGATCAGATGGGAAAACGGTACCTGGCCGGTCTGCAGGCCGACCAAAGTCAGCGCCGCAAAAAGCGCCATCACGCCCTGGGCAAAATTGAAGATACCCGACGCCTTGAAGATCAGCACGAAACCGAGCGCGACGAGGGAATACATCACTCCGGCCATCAGGCCGTTCAGCACCGTTTCGATGACATTGAGAAATACCGGGCTCATGCGTCGATCCTAGTCATGGGGAACCCCGAGATAGGCGTCGATGACATCCTGGTTGGCGCGGACCTCATCGGGCGTGCCGTCGGCGATCTTCTTGCCGTAATCGAGCACGACCACGCGGTCGGACAGGTCCATCACGACCCCCATATCGTGTTCGATCAGGGCGATCGTGGTGCCATATTGTTCATTCACATCCAGGATGAACCGGCTCATATCTTCCTTCTCTTCCAGGTTCATGCCCGCCATCGGTTCATCAAGCAAAAGCAGGTCCGGTTCCGCCGCCAGCGCACGGCCAAGTTCCACCCGCTTCTGCAAACCGTAGGGCAGACTGCCGACCGGCGTCTTGCGGATATGCTGGATCTCCAGAAAATCGATTGTTTTCTCCACCGCCCGGCGGTGCTCAAGTTCTTCACGTTCCGCCGGCCCGAACCAGAGCGCCTGCCAGAACAGGTTGCGCTTCATCTTCATGCCGCGGCCGGTCATGATATTGTCCAGCGTCGACATGCCCTTGAACAAAGCGATGTTCTGAAATGTCCGCGCAATGCCCGAGACGGCCGCTTCGTGCGGCTTCATCGCCTGGCGCACACGGCCCTTGAAGGTGATGGTGCCTTCCTGAGGATGATAAAAGCCGTTGATGACATTCAGCATCGAGGTCTTGCCGGCGCCGTTGGGACCGATAATGGCGCGGATCTCGCCCTTGCGGATGTCGAAGGAAATGTTTTCGATCGCCTTCACGCCGCCAAACGACAGCGAGACATTATCGACCGACAGCAGCACGTCGCCGGGGGCCGGCGAATTAGCGCCCACGGCAGCCGCATGTGCGTTCATTCCGCAGCCTCCGCCATTGGCTGCGCCACCACCGCCGGATGGGCCTTCATGTCACGGATTTTTACCGTCGCTGAAATCGTGCCCTTCTTGCCGTCCTCGAACACCACTTCCGTTGCAACGAATTTTTCCTTTGACCCGTCGTAAAGCGATTCAATCAGATCGCCGTAACGCTCGGCGATAAAATTACGCCGGACCTTCTGTGTCCGGGTCAGTTCGCCGTCATCGGCATCCAGTTCCTTGTGCAGCACCAGAAACCGGCGGATCTGCGCGCCGGCCATCATCGGTTCGGCGGCCAGGGCCCGGTTGGTGTCGTCGACATGGTCCGCGATCATCTCATAGACCCGGTCCAGCGCAGCCAGTTCCTGATAGGAGGCGTAGGAAATATTGTTGCGTTCCGCCCAGTTGCCGACCGACGTCAGGTCGATATTGATGAAACAGGTCGCCATCTCCCGGCCATCGCCGAATGCCACCACTTCCTTGATATTGGGAAAGAATTTGAGCTTGTTCTCGATATATTTCGGCGCGAACAGCGAGCCGTCGGTAAGCTTGCCCACATCCTTGGCCCGGTCGATGATCTTGAGCTGGCCGTCGGCATCGAAGAATCCGGCGTCACCGGTTTTGACATAACCGTCTTCGGTCAGCGTTTCGCGGGTCTTTTCCTCGTCCTTGAAATAGCCGGTGAACATGCCGGGCGAACGGAACTGGACCTCACCGTCGTCGGTGATGCGGATATCGACGCCGGGCATCGGCGGACCGACCGTATCGGCGCGCACATGGCCGTCCGGCTGGGCGGTGACATAGAGGAAGGCTTCGGTCTGGCCATAAAGCTGTTTGAGATTGATGCCCAGCGAGCGGAAAAACGAAAACAGATCAGCGCCGATCGCCTCACCTGCCGTATAGGCGACACGGATATTGCTGAACCCCAGCATGTTCTTCAGCGGCCCGTAGAACAGCAGGCTTCCGAGCCCGTAGAGCATCCGGCCCTTTAACGGCACCGGACGTCGGTCGAGAATATCCTCGCCATATTGTTTGGCGATTTCCATGAAATAGTGAAACAGTGTCTGCTTGATGCGGCTGGCATCCTGAATCCGGATCATCACCTGGGTCAGCAGTCCTTCAAACACCCGCGGCGGTGCGAAATAGAATGTCGGGCCGATCTCGCGCAGATCCTTCTCAACCGTCTCCGGCGATTCCGGGCAGGCAACACAAAAGCCTGCAACAAGCGCTTGGGCGTAATTGAGATAATGATCGCCGACCCAGGCCAGCGGCAGATAGGCCAGAACCTCGTCGTGATCGTTCAGTTTGTCGAAGGCAACGGTATCGCGGGCGGCCTGGACGGAGTCCCTCGCTTTCAGCAACACGCCCTTGGACTGGCCCGTCGTGCCTGACGTATAGAGCATGACTGAGGCCTGATCGCCGCTTGCGGAACCGATCGCGTCTTCCCAGTGCTGACCCGCCGCGCGATCCTTGCGCAGCACATCGTCGCCGATGGCCTGCACCGCTTTGAAGGATTTGAGGCCCGACTCGTCATAATTGCGCAGACCGCGCTCTTCATCGTAAATGATATGCGCCAGCTTCGGTGTCGTTTCGCGGGCGACAAGCGCCTTGTCGACCTGCTCCTGATTTTCGCAAACGGCAACCTGCACCTCGGCATGATTGAGCACGAAGGCCATCTCTTCCGTCACCGCATCGGCGTAGACAGGCACCGGAACGGCGCCGAGGCTCTGGGCAGCCATGAAGGTCAGATAAAGCCGCGGCCGGTTCGTGCCGACAATCGCAATCTTGTCACCGGCCACAACGCCAAGCGACTGCAAGCCGAGCGCAAACCGTTTGACCTCGTCCCTGACCTCTGCCCATGTCCAGCTTTGCCAGACACCCAGATCTTTCACACGCATGGCCGGGCGCCCGCCGCGAACTGCTGCATTGCGCAACAGTAGCTTCGGAAACGTATCGTCGTGCGCATCATTGTGCGCCACGGCGTCCTGCATAAGCGTTCCTCAACCCTCAATCGATGCCGTTGTTCGGCATTCGTTCAATTGTATCGTCACCGGGAAGGAGCTTAACGGGGATGTCCGGCAAATCAAGCCGAACTTGGGCGGGTTAGGCGAAAGTGTAAGGGACGTTTCATGCTGCCTGGGCAACGCGACCGGCCGTTATTCCTCTTTCCGCACGCATTCATCCCAGAAATCGTAAACCGCCATCGACAAGACGGTCACGGCGATAACCCAGAACGGAAGCCCGCCCCAGAAGCCGGCAAATCCGGTTGAAATGCTGTGGGCGAGGCCGAGCACAAATGTCAGCAGCATGGCTGTACCGACAAAACCGACAATTATCCGGATCCTTTTCGAAAGCATATTATTATTCCTTTTCGATCATGCCGCACAGCCGTGTGGCGCGTTCAATCGGCTCTCTGTTCATCCCGTCAGGGAACATATTTGCCAAACAGATAGTCCGGCAGCCAAAGCGCGATGCCCGGGAACTGGTACATCAGGACCATACAGAATATCACGATCCCGAGATAGGGCATGATGCCCCTGAATATCTGCATCAATTCGATCTGATCGCGCAGCACGCCCTTGAGATAATAGGCCGACATCGCCATTGGCGGCGTCAGGAACGAGGTTTGCAGGTTGAGCGCAACGAGCATGGCGAAGAAGTACGGATTGACGCCGAAATTATCCAGCATGGGCAGGAAGATCGGCACGAAGATGATCAGGATTTCCGACCATTCCAGCGGCCAGCCAAGCAGGAAGATGATCATCTGCACCATGACCAGGAATTGCCATGGCGCAAGTTCCATACCCAGCACCCAGTTCTCGATGACGTCGTGCCCGCCGAGATAGGAAAAGACTGAGGCGAACGTCCACGATCCGACAAACAGCCAGCAGACCATCGCCGTCGCCTTGGCGGTCAGGAACACGCTTTCCTTGACTTTCGTCCAGGTCAGCGAGCGGTAGAGAGCCGCCAGCACCAGACCGCCGAGCGCGCCCATGGCGGCGGCTTCGGCAGGCGTTGCCAGGCCGCCCAGGATCGACCCGAGCACCAGCATGATCAAGGCCGTCAGCGGCACGAAAGAAACCAGAAGATCAAAATAGATTTTGGCGGCCGGCGGCACATCCTCTTCTTTCGGTTTCGGTGCGATCGACGGATTCAAAAACACCCTGACAATCACATAGACAATATAAAGGCCGGCCAGCAGCAGACCGGGGAACATGGCGGCTGCGTAGAGCCTGAGCGGCGACAGTTCGGCGATGGCGGCATAAACGATCAGCATGATGGATGGCGGAATCAGAATGCCCAATGTTCCGCCGGCACAGATGACGCCGGCGGCAAATTCCTTGTTGTAATTGGCTTTCGCCATCGCCGGAAACGCCAGCAGGCCCATCAATGTCACCACGGCGCCGACAATACCCGATGCGGTAGAGAAAATTGCGCAGGTGATCAGAGCGGCGATCGCCATTGATCCTGGAAGGTTGCGTGCCGCCATCTGCAGCGAATAGAACAGCCGGTTCACGATATTGGCGCGCTCAACCACATAACCCATGAACAGGAACAGCGGGATCGCGACCAGCGTGTCGTTCTCCATCACCGAATAGGTATTCTGGTTCAGAAGGTAGAAAATATTGTTGTCGAACAGGTCTGCGAAAGTTTCGATGCCGCCCTGATAATAGGCGTAATAGCCAAACCCGACGCCCATCGCCAACAGCGTGAAGGCAATCGGAAAACCAAGCAGCACCAGCACGATAAACAGGCACAGCATAAAAATGGCGACTTCAGGGTTTGTCATAGTCGTCTCTTGTTCCCGGAAAAATTATTGTTGAGGTCCCTCACGGACCTGGCAGTTCGGCATGCTGGGTCAGCAGATCTTCGGTCTCTTTCACGTCGTCGAGACGGTCCATCCAGACACCGGATTTCATCGCCCGCCAGCACCGCATCAGTTCGGCGACCCCCTGCAGGATCAGGAGGAAACCGGCAACGGGTATCAGCGTCTTGAAAAAATAGATCTGGATGCGCGCCGGGCTGTTCCAGCTCACTTCCTTGTAGCGCCAGCTGTCTGAGGCGATCTCGGCGCCGTACCAGAACAGCGCCAGAATTCCGGGAAAGAAGAACAGCAGATAAAGCACGAAGTCGACGCGGGCCTGCCAGCGCACCGAAAACAGCCGGTAGAGCACATCGCCGCGCACATGGCTGTCCTGGCAGAGCGCATAGGGCCCGGCCATCAGGAACAGCGCACCGTACATCTGCACCATCATGTCGAAGGCCCAGACCGTTGGCGCATTCAGCACGTAACGGACAAAAACCTCGTACGACACCGAAAATGTCAGAATCATGATGCACCAGCCAAAGGCGCGTCCGACCCAGACGCTCAATCCTTCGATGGTGTAGATGAATTTCGTCATGACCGTCCCCGCCGCCATACGATGCAAATTTACCGGAAATGAGTACCGGGGGCCGATATCCGGCCCCCGGAAATAATCAGGCTAGAACCGGCTCAACCGAAATAGTGCTTGTAGGCCAGCTTGTAATCAGGCTGGTTGATGTTGAGATAGTTCATCACATTTTTCGCGTAAGCCTTCTGTGAATCGACCACCTTGGCAAAGAACGCATCTTCACCGGAAATCCGGTCGACGACGACATCCCAGGCAGCAAGCTGGGCGGCCATGACGGAATCCGGAGTGCGGAAAACGTTGACACCCTGCTCGTCGCGCAACTTGTTCAGATCGTCGGCATAACGTTTGGTGTTGTGCCAGTAGAAGTTGGAACTCTCGGCTTCCGAAGCGTGTTTGAGAATGGCCTGAAGCTCGGCAGGCAGCGCTTCGAATTTCTTCTTGTTGAAGGTCACTTCAAAGAATTCCTGCGACTGGTGGAACGATGCGAGGTGATAGAACTTGGACACATCCTGCATGCCGAAGTCGCGGTCGGACGTCGGGTTGTTGAACTCCGCGGCGTCAATCAGGCCTGATTTCATCGCCGGCTGAATTTCACCGCCCGGCAGCTGCACGACGGACATGCCCATTTCAAGAAGCACGTCAGCCGCCAGACCGACGGTCCGGTACTTCAGACCCTTCATCTGCGAAGCGTCCTTGATTTCTTCCTTGAACCAGCCGAGCGGCTGGGCCGGCATCGGGCTGTTAAAGAACGAAACGATGTTCAGATCCAGCGATCCCATCAACTCGTCGAACAGTTCCTGGCCGCCGCCATAATGGATCCAGCCCAGCACTTCCTGCGAGGACCAGCCGAAACACGGGCCGGTTCCAAACAGCGACGCTGCCTTGGACTTGGAATACCAGTATGCGGGAACGTAATGCGCGGCATCGAGAACGCCGCGATGCACGGCATCCTGCATCTGGCTGGTCTTGACGACGGAATCGACAGCCAGCAGATCGATCTTCAGATCCTTGCCGGCCATGGCGTTGACGCGGTCAACATAGGATTTGGCGTTTTCAAGGAAAATACCGCCGCCCCATGCAGCCTGCATTTTCATCACAACCGGTTCTGCGCTGGCGATCGACGGAGCGGCCAGCGCGCCCGCCGTTGCAGTGGCTGCAAGTGCGCCACCCTTGATAAATTTTCTGCGGTCCAGGTTTTTGGTCATTGTCTTCCTCCCTAAATTTTTATTTGGTATTTAATATTCTGGTATACCACCAAGTGCAAGGGCCAAGAAACTATCATTTGGATCAAAGCGCAAGCAACAAGATCATTATCGGATCGCAACCGCAGCAAAAAATTGCGCAGGCATTCCGCGCCCCGACGCCAGTGCCGGTCACGAAAACCTCTCCGCAACGGACTCATCAGCAGACCGCCGCCCTTCCACGAAGGTCGCCTTTACACGCTTTGAGACCAGCATGTAGGGGGCCCAGATCACAACGGCGACCAGACCTTGACCAAGATTCTGAACCGTATCGGGGTCAAAAACCGGCTCGCCGGGGATAATCAGGCTGGCGAGCCAGGCGTCGACCAGCAAAAATGCAATCGTCACCACAAGCAGAAATATATACAATCGCGGAAACAGGTAGTGTTTCCTGAAAAACAGATAGATCATCAAAATCAGAAACAGAAACTGAACCGCATTGTATAAAAGCTCGAATATGACAATAGAGCCCCAATATGGCAGATAATTCGGCATTTCAGGGTTGGTCAGCTCATGCCAATAACCATCCCGGAACACCGGATAATAGGTCGTCCATACTTCCGCCACAACGCGCACGGGCGCGAACACAACGCCGATTCCCACCAGGACAAGCCAGCCGCCCAGACCCTTCAGCCGATTGTCATCGTCCACGGACGCCCCCGGTAACGCGGCTCGCGGATACGACCTCAAGGCATCGTGATCGACGGGCCAAGAGCGCAGGTCAGCATGCCGGATTCACTATTCAGCCGCTTCTGCAAACGTTGCATCACCGCCTTGCAGAAAAGCCGTCAGCAGGGCGTCGCGTTCGCCGAGCGCCTTTTTGCCTTCACGCTCGCGGACATGGCCAAAGCCGCGGATCCTGGCCGGATAACCGGCAAGCCGGACGGCAGTATCGTGGTTATCGGCACTGAGTTGGCCGCATATCGTATCCAGCAGATCGTCATAGTCGGCGAGCAGCCGGCGTTCCCATTTGCGTTCCGCCAACCGTGAGAACGGATCGAGCCAGCTGCCGCGCAATCCGCGCACGGCCGCCAGCAGGCGAAAAGCGCGCATCATCCACGGACCGAATGTCTGTTTCTTCAGATGGCCGGTGCGGGCGTCTTTCTTGGCCAGAAGCGGCGGCGCCAGATGAAACTCGATCTTGTCCCAGCTTTCAAATGTCTGCGCCATCTGTTTGGCGAAGGCGCCGTCTGTATAAAGCCTGGCGACTTCAAATTCGTCCTTGATCGCCATCAGCTTGAACAGGCCATGCGCCACCTGCTCAGCCAGGCCGCTCTTTCCGGGCGCCATGCGGGCTTCCAGATCGGCGATACGGGCAATCTGGCGGCGATACCGCTCGCCATAGGCCTTGTCCTGATAGTCGCTTAAAAATGCCACCCGCCGCTCAACGATGGCATTCAGATCGGCGGCTTCGGGCGTTTCGGTTGGTCCGATACCGGCCGCCGCTTCGACGCCTGCCGGCTCATGCGCAGCGCGCCGGCCCCATTCGAATGCAGCCAGATTGAAGTCGACGGCGACGCCGTTCAGCGCAATTGCCTGATGAATGGCCGCGCGCGACAATGGAATACCGCCCTGCTGCCAGGCATATCCGACCATGAACATGTTGGCGGCAATGGCATCGCCCATCAGCGCCGTGGCCAGCTTCTGCGCCTCGATGAAGTGCGCCATTTCCACGCCATCGCCATTGGCGCCGGCGCGCTCTGCGATTGTCTTGTGCAGCCGCCGCGTCGGCAGGCTGAAATCGGCATCCCGGGTAAAGTCACCGGGATAGGATTCATGGATATTGACGAAGACGCGGCTTTCACCGGGCTTCATCGCTGCCAGCACCTTTTGGGAACCGGCGACCACCACATCGCAAGCCAGCACCGTATCGGCGGTTTCCGCGGCCACGCGGATGGAATGGATCTGTTCCGGTTTGGGTGCGATCTTCATGTGGGTGGTCACCGCCCCGCCCTTCTGGGCAAGGCCGGCCATGTCGATTACCCCGACGCCCTTGCCCTCAAGATGGGCTGCCATGCCAAGCACCGCGCCGATCGTCACCACGCCGGTGCCGCCGACACCGGTAATCAGAATCGTTTTCAGGCCTTCCAGATCGGCGATCTCCGGTTCGGGGACATCGGCCTGCGCAGCGGCTGCCACCGGCGCACCCTTTTTGAGAACACCGCCATGCACCGTCACGAATGACGGGCAGAACCCTTCAATGCAGGAATAATCCTTGTTGCAGCTGGACTGGTCGATGGTCCGCTTGCGGCCAAACTCGGTTTCCAGCGGCTGGATGGAAACGCAATTGGATTTCACCCCGCAATCGCCACAGCCTTCGCAGACCTGCGTGTTGATCAGGACCCGCTTGTCGGGATCGGGAAACAGGCCGCGCTTGCGCCGGCGGCGTTTCTCCGCCGCACAGGTCTGGTCGTAGATGATCACCGACAGACCCTTGACGGTGCGCATTTCGCGCTGGACCTCGTCCAGTTCGGACCGGTGATGGAAAGTGGCAAGCGACGGCCATTTGATTCCGGAGGGATATTTGTCGGGTTCGTCGGAGACGATGGCAATACGTTTTGCGCCTTCGGCCGCCACCTGGCGGGCAATGACGTCGACGGACAGATCGCCGTCGTTCGGCTGTCCGCCGGTCATCGCAACGGCATCGTTGTAGAGCACCTTGTAGGTGACGTTGACACCGGCGGCAGCCGCCGCGCGGATCGCCAGGTAGCCGGAATGATTGTAGGTGCCGTCGCCGAGATTCTGGAATACGTGATCGCGCTTTGAAAACGGCGCTTCGCCGATCCAGTTGGCGCCTTCGCCGCCCATCTGGGTAAAGCCATCGGTTTCCCGGTCCATCCATTGCGCCATGTAGTGGCAGCCGATGCCGGCATAGGCGCGGCTGCCGTCGGGCACATGGGTGGATGTGTTGTGCGGACAGCCGGAACAGAAATGCGGGACGCGCACGGCGACATCCTTTGTTGCATGCAGCGTCCGCTGCGCCGCTTCCAGATGTTTCAGGCGGGCGGCAATGTCGGTATCCGGCGCAATTTTCAGAATGCGGCGGGCGATTGCGATTGCCACGTCATTGGCATCGAGCGCACCCTTGGCCTGGAACAGAACCTGGTTCCGTTCGTCTTTCTTGCCGACGACGACCGGCGCGTCAGCGCGGCCGTAAAGCTGCTCCTTGAATTGGGTTTCCACCAGGGAGCGCTTTTCCTCCACGACAATGATCGTTTCCAGACCCTTTGCAAATGCATTGACGCCGTCCGGCTCCAGCGGCCAGGGCGCTGCGATCTTGTAAAGCCTGAGGCCGAGATCGGCGGCGCGCTTTTCGTCAATGCCGAGCACATCGAGCGCCTGCAAAGTGTCGAGCCAGCTCTTGCCGAGCGAGGCGATGCCGATGCGTGCCTTGCGGCCGCCGCGCATCATCACCCGATTGAGCTTGTTGGCTGCGATGAAAGCCAGCGCGGCCGGTTTCTTGAAATCGTGCAGCAGCGCTTCCTGATCCAGCGGACGCATGCCGGTGCGAATATTGAGTCCGCCCGGCGGCATGTCGAACTCCGGAATGACAATTGTCACCCGGTCCAGCGAACCGTCGATCGACGCCGTCGCCTCGATATTGTCCTTGATGCATTTGACCCCGGTCCAGACGCCGGCGAAACGCGACAGCGCCCAGCCATAGAGGCCGTAATCGAGAATTTCCTGCACCCCGGCCGGATTGAGGATCGGCATCATGGCGTCCATCAGCGCAAATTCCGACTGATGCGCCGTGGTCGAGCTCTCGCAGGTATGGTCGTCGCCCATCAGGGCGATCACGCCGCCGTTGGGCGATGTGCCGGCGAAGTTGGCATGGCGGAACACATCGCCGGACCGGTCGACACCCGGGCCCTTGCCGTACCAGATACCGAACACGCCGTCATAGGCACCCTCGCCACGGATCTCCGCCTGCTGCGTACCCCACAGCGCGGTGGCAGCCAGATCCTCGTTGAGGCCGGACTGGAACCGGATGTCATTGGCTTCAATCAGTTTTTCGGCGCGCCAGAATTGCTGGTCGATACCGCCAAGCGGCGAGCCGCGATAGCCCGTGACATATCCGGCGGTATTCAGCCCGGCCCGCCGGTCGCGCTGTTTCTGCATCAGCGCCAGCCGGACAACCGCCTGCGAGCCGGAAATGAAGATCCGGTCTTTTTCGAGATCGAATTTATCACCGAGCGTGACCGGTTTGAGTTGCATCGGGTTCTCCTCGCGCGCGAAGCGGCATAATGCTGATATTTACCGCACACTAGACCTGAGTCTCAAGTGTGACGCAAAGCGGAGAAAAATCCATTCTCAAATGATGGAAAAGTGAAAAATCTGTCTGGAAATCAGTGTGAAACGGCGTAGATCAATCAAAATACTGCCGGAATGGCAATTGGAACTCCTGTAACCGGTCGATATACGGCATAGAGCGCGCGCATCATGCCGGCTCGGCGATCTTGCCTGCAAGATCGTCCGGCACCCAGACACCGTTCCTGACGGCAGAACCCGCTGCGGCACTGTTGCCGGCGGCGAACGGGAACATCGGAATCTTCGCCTGCATGAGGATGGTTTCCGCCTGATCGTGATGGGCCATGTTACGGCTCGACCAGCGCCGCACGGCCGATGTCAGGTCCGTCTGCCCTTTGCGGCAGCGCGCTTCCAGTTCGGCCTCAATGCCGGGCTCCGCATTTGCCACCCGTTTCGGGCTGTCGGTGCTGATATGCAGGGCCAGCGCCGCGAGATAATGTTTCAGCACGATGGCCTGCAGAACGATGGTTGCGAAAACCGCTTCGCCGAACGGCTCAAGATCCTCTGTGCCCGGCCGGTCCGGCAGGCGCCGTCCGTCCGTATCGGTGACGAATTTCCGGCCGGCGACAATATTGCAGGCCAGAGAATGCAGCATGAGATGTTCGGAAAAATCGGTCGCCTCTGGCGGCTCAACATGCCCCAGAACCGGAAACAGATCGACTGTGGTCCCCGCATAGGTCATGGCCGCCGTCAGGTCCGCCGGTTCGAATTGTGCCAACGCATCTTTCAGGTCCGCGCGCTCGCAAAGATAACCGATCGCACCGTCGCCGGCCTGGATAAGCCGGTCCATGATTGCGGCCAGCGATTGAACGGCGTCCGGCAGGCTGCCATTTCGGGCGCTCGCGGCCTGCTGTCTGGCCTCGTATTCCTTCAGCCCGCGTTTTCCAAATGCCATGGCCTGGCCCCGTGCATGCATGAGGGCTTGCGCCCGGTGATTCGGAAATCAATCAGGCAAGAAGGTTAAGAAGCCGTTAGCGGCCGGCGAATATAACGGCGATGCAAACCGGTTGCCGGATCAGTCTCCCCTGACAATCGCGCTTTCATAAAGATGCCAGGTCGCATGCCCGAGCACGGGCAGGATCACCAGCAGGCCGAGAAACGCCGGCGCCATGGCGATGACTGCCAGAACCGTCACGCAGACACCCCAGCCCAGCATCGCAACGGGGTTCTTGAGCACGGTCCTGAAGCTGACGATCATCGCGGTGACGAAATCCAGTTCCCGGTCAAGCAGCAGCGGCATGGCGATGACGGTTGCCGAAAACAGCACAAAGGCGAGCCCGGCGCCGACCATCGTGCCGACGGCCAGAAAACCGAAGCCTTCCGGTGTCGTTGTGATGAGAGCCAGGAATGCGTCAATCGTCGAAAATGTCTTGGTCCCCAGAAACAGCGCAAGCAACAGCCGGACCTGATAGATCCAGACCCAGAATATGAACAAGACGACAAATGCCATCCAGCCAATCTGCCGCTCACGCTGCCGGAAGACGACCAGCAGGACTTCGCGCCACAAAAGCGGCTTGCCGGCGCCCAGCCTGCGGCTGACCTCATAAAGCCCGACGGCGACAAATGGCCCGACAAGCGGAAAACCGATCGCGACCGGCAGGATCATCCACGGCATGTCGAACACCGTCAGTGACGCCAGGATCAACAGCCCGCCGCCGGCATAGATGCCACCGAAAAACAGCCCGAACCAAGGCGCACGCAGAAAGTCCCTGATGCCGGCCCGCAACGCGGCAAGGATTATTCCCGGCGTCAGCGAGCGGATTTCAGGCAGCCTGGGCGGCTGATAGGCGACAGCCGGCTCGGCCTCGTTTGTCGGTCCCCTGGGAATCGGTTCTTCGGGCATGCTCCCTCCCTGCCTGCCGCCCGCCATTGTCCGGGCGTGCTCCAATAGGCACTACCGGAGTTTCGCAAAGGGTGACATTGATCTGGATTAAAACAATGTGAAGAAAAATGCGGCAGGCGCTTGTCTCATGACTTTCGTGATTGCTCTGGCGACGCTGACCGGCGCGGCAATTATGCCGACCAGTGGTGTGGATGGGTTGCAAATACTTTCATAAACGCAAGGGCGGATGTGGGAGCTGAGAACGGGGATATAACTCAAAAGCAGTCATTCGCTGGTTGGCAAGCACGGCCTATGAACGAATGGAGCCGCTGTTCGCTGACATCTATTGAACGGCTACCACGGGAAATCTAAAAATCCTTTGTCCACACCGTCTCCTGCTTTTGAGTCTTTTCCCAATGAGCAGTCAACTCATCTCCAAGGCCCTTGAAATCATCTGATAAGACGCTGCAACTGATTGTGCGGTCCAGCCTGAAGTGACGCAAAGCTTGGCGCAACTCGCACCAAGCTACAATCAGCGCGTTGTCCACATAGTAGATCAAGACCAGCGGCCAGATGGTGCGATTGGTTTCCCGCTTTTCCGCATCGCGATAAACAATGTCCATCTTCGTTTCATTTCGGATTGCGCCTCGGAGCTCGGTCAGGTCAACGGTCAGGGCGTTCTCAACGCCCCAGGATGAGGTAATCAGCTTGCGCGTTCCGGGTGCCGCTTCATGAAGTTTACGCGATGCACGGCCAGCAGCCCGCCAGAGACCCGGATCACCGGTACGTGCGATTAGACTGAGAGCGACAGATATTGCCTCTGCCTCATCAACGTCAAAGTTGATAGGAGGCAGATCATACCCTTTGCGCATGACATATCCGATTCCGGGTTCGCCCAGGATCGGCGTTTGCATGGCCTGCAAGCTGGCAATATCCCGGTAGACGGTTCGCACGGAGACTTCGAGCGCGTTCGCAATGTCTCGCGCTAACACCGGTCCCTTCGCACCGCGAAGCAACTGGATCACTTCAAAGAGCCTTGTCGTTTTGGACATCATGGCACCTCCAAGTTTCAGCAACTTAACATATTGCTACTGACACACAGATGGCAGCAGCAATCAGTTATCGATGCAGAGACACAAGCCAGGGCAGCATGATGAGAACGGTCGATGACAGCACCAAATACCCGACACGACGTTGCGCGTGGAACATTCTACATGATCATCGCGGCGCTGGTATTTGCGTTGGGAGCGGCATCTGCGAGATTCGCGGCCAGTGATTTGAACATCCTTGTACTGGTGTTCTGGTCGAACGCGTGGATGTTCATTTTGGTGTGTGGGTGGATCTCGTTCTATCGTCCAGTGGGCGGTATTGGAACCAAACGATTGTATCCGCATCTTCTAAGGTCGGTCTTCACCTACGGGGCGTTGGCGACGTATTTCTACGCTTTGGCACGGATTCCGTTTGCCAACGCAGTTATCCTGCAATCTATGGGTCCATTGTTCGTGCCAATTCTGGCCCTCATCGTTTTCCGCCGATTGTCAGACCGGTATGTTTGGATGGGCGTTCTAATAAGCTTCGTCGGGGTGGTAATGATCGTTCAGCCTGGTCGGGTTGGAATGTCGATCGGTGACGCCTCTGCTGTGCTTGCCGCTCTGGGCGGAGCGGCCGCTGCGCTTGTAATCTGGTCGCTGTCGACGACCGAGCCTCCTGACAGGCAAATGTTCTATTTCTCGCTCTTCGCTCTTCTCCTATCTGCCATTCCATTACCCTGGACTTGGCAATGGCCTAGTATGACGCAGCTGATGCAGATCATGTTCGTCGCGACATTTACGATTGTTGGACAGTTTTTCTATGCGAAGGCATTCTCAACCGCACCTGCCGACAAAGTGAACACCTGGAGCTACATGGCAATTGTATTTGCCGCAATTATCGGATTTGTGGCGTGGGACGAGCCAATTCTGGCAGCTACAGCTGGAGGAGCTGCCATGGTTGTGGGTGGCGCACATCTCGCGACACGGAAGCGCAAGGTTGCCGGTCCGACGGAACACCCAATCGAGTAAATCGAGCAATGGCGCCCGATCCGGTCGAATTCCACTCGCACCTTTTCCCGAGCAAGCAACCCACGTATCTCGACGTCGAGCTCCAAACCGAATAACCGGCCATTCGCTGCCGTGCAGAAAATGGTCAAGTTGGGCTCTGTTCTGTCATCCTCGGTGCTCTAGCCGGTCCAGTTCAGCACTGCGCCAGCCAGCGCCATCACGGCGGCAACAGCGATCGCCAACAATGTCAGCGTCATGCCCAAAACACGAAACCTGAGTGTCTCCGGCTCTTTGGACACGCCATAGGCATGCACCACCCTGCCGGCAACGAGCGCCAGCCCGAGCCCGTGCAGGATCAGTGCCGGTACGGCCAGCGATTCCGACAGGGCCATCAGCACCAGTGCGATCGGCGCATATTCGGCGCAATTGGCCTGCACCCGCATCGCCCGGAGCAGATGTTTGTCGCCGCCGTCGCCAACCGCGACTTTTGCCGCCCGGCGCGCCAGAATGACGTTTCGCGACAGAAACAGAAACAGGAACGCGACCAGCGCTGCGTAGAAGGCGGTAACAGGCATGCAAGCTCTCCATGATGCTTGGCCCTATCATGGTGCGATCGTGTTCCCGGTCAAGCCGGCCGATCGGCGGTATTCCGGTGCCGCCGGCGAATCACTTGTTTGCGGTTTTTCAAGATCGCAACATCATCAGGCCCTGGCAGGAGGTGCATGACCAGCCCCGCAGCGGATTTTTTCAGACTGTGACATTCACGTTTTGGGCATGTCGCAACCCTGCCGGGAAGCCCGGAATTCTGCGGCTGCGGTCCGGTCTGCATTGAATGGAGCCAACCGTTGCCAGCCGTTCAACCCGGATAAATTGAAAGAAGTGATCAGCCAGTCGGACTATATTCATGTTTGCCGGATAGAATGAAAAGACTAGCGAGGGCTTCGGCCACCTAGCCGAAGCGGCGGCGCCTGAATTGCAACGGTCAAGCAGAATTGACTTGCGCATCGGGCTTTCCGTCACGACCTCCAAGACAGGCAAGACGATACCAGGAGGGGTTTTGGTTTAGGAAAGGAGCATCGCGATGGACGTATTTTCCCTCTACGCAGAACAATATGAGAAATCCAAGGTCGAGGAAATATCCGTGCAGGATTATCTGCTCGGTTGCCGCGACAATCCCCTGATGCGCGCATCCGCCGCCGAGCGTATGATTGCCGCCATCGGCGAGCCGGAACTGATCGACACCAGCCAGGATCAGCGGCTGGGACGGATTTTCCTGAACCGCACCATCAAACGATATCCCGCCTTTGCCAATCTCTATGGCATGGAAGAGACGATCGAACGGATCGTCGGCTTTTTCCGCCACGCCTCCCAGGGACTGGAAGAACGCAAACAGATCCTCTATCTGCTCGGCCCGGTCGGCGGCGGCAAGTCGACGGTTGCCGAAATCCTGAAGCACCTGATGGAAGCCGAGCCGGTCTATGTGCTGAAGGCCGGCGACCAGATCAGCCCGGTATTTGAATCCCCTCTCGGCCTTTTCGAACCGGGTCGCATGGGCGACCTGCTGGAAGACAAGTTCAATGTTCCCAAACGCCTGCTGACCGGTCTGATGTCGCCATGGGCGGTCAAACGCCTCGACGAATATGACGGCGACATTTCAAAATTCACCATCGTCAAGCTCAAGCCCTCCAAACTGCGCCAGGTCTGCGTCACCAAGACCGAACCCGGCGATGAGAACAACCAGGATGTTTCTTCGCTGGTCGGCAAGCTGGATATCCGCAAGCTGGAACATCTGAGCCAGAACGATCCGGACGCCTATTCCTATTCCGGCGCGCTGAACCGGACCACCCAGGGGCTGATGGAATTCGTCGAAATGTTCAAGGCGCCGATCAAGGTGCTGCACCCGCTGCTGACGGCAACCCAGGAAGGGTCCTATGTCGGCACGGAGAATATCGGCGCATTTCCCTATCAGGGCATCATCGTCGCCCATTCCAACGAGGCCGAGTGGCAGCAGTTCCGCAACAACAAGAACAATGAGGCGTTCCTCGACCGGATATCCGTGGTCAAGGTGCCCTATTGCCTGCGCGCCACCGAGGAAGAGCAGATCTATGAAAAGCTGGTGCGCGAAAGTGCGCTCGGCGAAGCCGAATGTGCGCCTGAAACGCTCAACATGATGGCCAATTTCTCCGTCCTGACCCGGCTTCAGGAACATGAAAATTCCACGCTTTATTCCAAATTGCGTGTTTATGACGGCGAAACGCTCAAGGATACCGACCCGAAAGCCAAATCGATCCAGGAATACCGCGATACGGCCGGCGTCAATGAAGGCATGACCGGTGTCTCCACCCGGTTCGCATTCAAGGTTTTGTCGGAGACGTTCAACCACGATACCGACGAGGTCGCAGCCGATCCCGTGCATCTGATGTATGTCATCGAACAGGCGGTGAAACGCGAACAGTTCCCCGAAGATGTCGAGGGCCGCTATCTTGAATTCGTCAAGACCGATCTGGGGCCGCGTTACGCGGAATTCATCGGCCACGAGATCCAGAAAGCCTATCTGGAATCCTATTCCGATTACGGCCAGAACCTGTTCGACCGTTACATCGCCTATGCCGACGCCTGGATCGAGGAACAGGATTTCAAGGATCCCGATACCGGCCAGATGTTCGACCGCGAGATTCTCGAACAGGAACTATCCAAGATCGAAAAACCGGCCGGCATCGCCAACCCGAAGGATTTTCGCAACGAGGTCGTCAAGTTCGTGCTGCGCGCGCGGGCGGAAAATGCCGGCAAGAACCCGGACTGGCGCAAATACGAGAAGCTGCGCCGGGTGATCGAAATGCGGATGTTCGGCCAGGTCGAGGATCTCCTGCCGGTTATCAGTTTCGGCGCGAAACGAGACAAGGACACCGATGCCAAGCACCATGAATTCGTCAAGCGGATGACCGAACGCGGTTACACCGAGCGAAGGAGCGGCGGGCTGATGCCCCATTTCATTGACAGGCGTCTCAATCCGAAAGACCGCAACCTGGGAAACCGGCGGCGGTTTCTCAAGCGGGTGCGGTCCTATGTCAAGAAGGCGGTGGACGAGAGTGTTCGCCAGCGATCGATGTCGGACATTGACCGCGGCGAAAACATCACTGTTCCGACCGACGGCATTGCCGAACCGGTTTTCCGCCATTCCAGCGACGGCGGCCGGCGCGAACATGTCACCACAGGCAACAAGACCTACCGGGCCGGTGACCGGATCGACAAGCCTCAGGGCGGCGCCGGAGGCGCCGGCAAGGAAGGCAGCGACAGCGGCGACGGCGAAGACGATTTCTTCTTTGCCCTCTCTCGCGAGGAATTCCTGGAGATCTTTTTTGAGGATCTCGAACTGCCCGACCTGATCAAGCAGAGCCTGAAGGAAATCAAGTCGAAGAAACGGCACCGCGCCGGTTATTCGGTTTCCGGATCGCCTTCCAATATCAGCGTCGGCCGCACCATGCGCAATGCGCTTGGCAGGCGAATGGCGCTGAAACGGCCCAAGGACGAGGAGACGCGCGCGCTGTATGCGCGCATCATGGATCTGGAGAAGATTTCTTCGCCGACGCGCGAACAGCGGGCGGAACTGAAGGGATTGTGCGAAACGCTTGAGGTG
>CAMYKZ010000057.1 GCA_947259045.1 uncultured Afifella sp. | reverse complement strand
GGCCTGATGAAGGGCGATCTGGCGGAGGAGGTCTCCAAGGGCGGCAAGACGTTTACCCGCCGTCTCAATCCGGACCGCAGCTACACCGCGCCTGACGGGGCGAACCTGACCCTGCACGGCCGCAGCCTGATGCTGGTTCGCAATGTCGGCCATCTGATGAGCAATGAAGCCGTGCTTGACCGCGACGGCAACGAAGTGCCGGAGGGCATTCTGGACGCCATGGTGACGGCGATGATCGCGCTTCATGACGTGGGTCCGCACGGGCGCCGGGCAAACAGCCGCGCCGGCTCCGTCTATATTGTCAAACCGAAGATGCACGGGCCGGAGGAAGTGGCGTTTTCCGATGAATTGTTCGGCCGGGTCGAAACCGCACTCGGCATGCAGCCATTCACCCTGAAAATGGGTATCATGGACGAGGAACGTCGCACGACGATCAATCTCAAAGAGTGCATCCGCGCCGCTGCCGACCGGGTCGCTTTCATCAACACCGGGTTCCTCGACCGCACCGGCGATGAAATCCACACCGCCATGGAAGCCGGCCCGATGATCCGCAAGGGCGATATGAAGGCTGCTGCGTGGATCCATGCCTATGAGGACTGGAACGTCGATATCGGCCTGGAATGCGGCCTGGCCGGCAAGGCGCAGATCGGCAAGGGCATGTGGGCGATGCCGGATCTTATGGCGGCGATGATCGAGCAGAAAATCGGCCATCCGCAGGCCGGAGCCAATACCGCCTGGGTGCCGTCCCCCACTGCTGCAACCTTGCACGCCATGCATTATCATCAGGTAGACGTACATGCCCGCCAGGCGGAACTGAAAAACCGCGGCCGGGCCAGCCTTGACGATATTCTGTCGATCCCGGTTGTCGAGCGGCCGAACTGGTCGCCGGAGGACATATGCGCCGAACTGGACAATAACGCCCAGGGCATTCTGGGTTATGTGGTGCGTTGGGTGGACCAGGGCATCGGCTGTTCCAAGGTCCCCGACATCAACAATATCGGCCTGATGGAAGACCGCGCCACCCTGCGCATTTCCAGCCAGCACATTGCAAACTGGCTGCATCACGGCGTTGCCGGCGAAGAACAGGTCATGGAAACCATGAAGCGCATGGCGGCGATTGTTGACGTGCAGAACGAGGGTGACCCGGCTTACAGGCCGATGGCCGCCGACTTTGACGGCAGTATCGCTTTCCAGGCTGCCTGTGATCTGGTGTTCCAGGGACGCGAACAGCCGAACGGTTACACAGAACCGGTGTTGCACCGCCGCCGCATTGAAGCCAAGGCGGCGTATGATGAGGGCTGAGCGCAGCCAATGAACGAGATCGGCGGCCCTGCAAAGGGCCGCCGATATGTCGATGCCGCCGCATCGCCGGGATGCCTCACGCCGGCACGCATTATCACACCAGCCCAAGCAGGATTTCGGCAATGGCATCGCCATCGTGCTGTCCGCGATGCCATGCGTCCTCAAACTCGCCTGAAATCACCGAAATTCCGGCATTCTGACATATTTGCTCAAGGTCTCCGTTCCTGAGGTAGCGGAAGGCGCCCACGGTCTTGTCAAAAGGGAACAGTTCCCGGTTGGACAGGACGTGGGTCAGAATGACTGCCTGCCGTGCTGATCGGGGCTTCCAATGATCGAGAAATGTACCGACCAGCTTTGCAAGATCAGTGCTTCTTGTTTCTGAACATTCCAGGATGTTGCCGATCAGGATCCTGGCCGCGTTGCGATTGTTCGAGATTGCTTCCGTTATTCCCTCCACCAGCAAATGCGGCAGGATGCTGCTGTAAAAGCTTCCCGGTCCGAATATGATCGCATCAGCGTCCGCGATGGCCTCGATTACGGCGTCGTTTGCCGCGACAGGGCGGCCGGCTTCGCTGTCGCCTGCCGACAACCGGATGCCGGCAATACCGGCGGCTGCGCCGTCATCGTCCAGAGACGTGACAAGGTGCTGCCCGACGATTTCACGGCCATCGCTCAACCGCGCACTGAGCAGCACTTGATTGTCGGTTGAAGCCGGCCAGACATTTCCCTGGATGGAACAGAGTTTGCGGAACACAAAGATGGCGGTATTGATGTCGTTGCCATGCGCGAGATAGGCGCCGGTCAGAATGAAATTTCCGATACTGCCATTGCGCAGGTCGAAGTCATCGCCGATGTGCGACCGGAACAAACTCAGATAGCTGAGGATCGTTCCTCTCAGCCCTGGTTCCAGCCGATGCAGCAGCGGATGCCGGCCCTCGGCGTAATAATCGAATTCCGCCCGGGCGTCAGCTTTGCCAAGGGTGCTGGAAAGGCGGGCGTTGCAGATCTTGACGATATCTCCGGCGCGCCCCTCGCCGTGCGCCATTGTCATCAGGGCCTGGCGGATGTCCCCGACAGAGAGAATGCCGAATTTGTCCCGGATGACCTTGGAACTGCCGCCGCTATCCCATGAGGGAACAATACGCGTCAGATCAGCCTGGCCCCGGCACAGCGAAAGATTGATGTTGCGGCAGGCAGTGCCGCCGGAAAAGAACACGATACGGGGCCGTTTCGCGGGTCGGGAAACCGGATTTGTCATCTGTCGGAACGGCCCTGTTTTTCGGAACTGAACATCAGACCCAGCCTCGTCATGTCATTTGTCGGTTTTCCACTACGGTCAGCAGACATTAGCAAACGGCGAGCGGATTGAAAGCCTGACTCCAACAGGCGCAGCCGGGTTCTGAATTACATCGGGCTCGGCCGCCCGCGCCGCAGGGGCCGGCCGGCCTTGCGCAATTCCACGATTGTCCGCGCGCCGACAGAGCCGATCACAAGCAACCCGCCGGCCAGTGCCCAGCGTGTCGGCACTTCATTGACGAAGAGCCAGACCCAAAGAGGCCCGAGCGCAAATTCCAGCAGCATGAAAAGGGTCAGTTCGGCGGCAATCAGTTGCCGCGAGGCGGTGATGAACATCCAGTTGGCAAAACCCGCCATCAGCCCGCCCCAAAGCAGGCACAGCAGAAAGTCATGCAGGCTGATCGCCAGATCGTCAAAACGGGCTGCAAAAGCGACGCCTGAGATGATCAGTCCGGAGACCAGCAGCGCGGGCAGCATGTCGATCTGCCGGTTCTGACGCACGACGATGGCGAACCCGGAAAAACACACCGCTGTCACCAGAGCCATCAGATTGCCATAGGCCGATCCATGACCGAACCCGTCGATCACCATGACGAAAACGCCGCAAGCCGCCACCAGCATGGCCGACAAGGTCGTGCGCTGCAATCGTTCGCCGAGCAGGACAAAAGCGATCGCCGCCGTGATGAACGGAATGGCGGCAAGGGTGAACATGGTGTTGGCGACGCTGGTATGGGTGATGGCCTGGACGTAGCCCATGCCGGCGGCCGCGAGCATTGCGCCGGCGAGCAAACCGGCCCGGCCGGTGGCGCGGATGCGGGTCATCGCATCGCCGCGATATTGAAGGAACAATACCAGCATGACGGCAACTGACAGCGCGGCTGCGCGGTAAAGGTTGATCTGCCACGCATCGGCCTGTTCGATATTGCGCACGATCAGCCCGCCAAAGCTCATGATTGTCGAACTCAGCGCCATCATGCCCATGGCCGCCAGTCTGCGGCGGCCGGCGTCGCTTGCCGGATCGACCGCAACCGTCGGCGCGGGAGGGATCAATGGCTTGTCCAAGGGATACCCAGTTCGGATGGCTGTCTTTGTGGCCAATCTGCAAATCTAGCATGCACCGGGTTTGCCGCATAGCGTCGCCAGTCAACGACACGACGCATTGACCGATCGCCGTTTCTGGTTTCCAAATTGACGGACACATGGTCAGACGCAGGGGAGATATTCCATGACCGAACTCTGGCGCCTTTCAGCTGGCGAACAGGCGGCGCTGGTCCGTAAGCGCGAGGCCTCCGCAACCGAGGTGACGCAGGCAGCGCTCGACCGGCTTGCCGCCGTCAATCCGGCGATCAACGCCGTAGTCGATGAATTTCCCGATGAAGCGCTGGCCGATGCGGCGCGGATCGACGCTGCGCTGGCGCGCGGCGATGATGCCGGACCGCTGGCCGGGGTGCCGGTCACCGTCAAGGTCAATGTCGATCAGGCCGGTCATGCCACCACCAACGGTCTTGTGCTGCAGCGCGATCTGGTTGCCGAAGCCGACAATCCGGTCGTCGCCAATCTGAAAAAGGCCGGCGCAATCATCATCGGCCGTACCAACACGCCGGCTTTTTCGCTGCGCTGGTTCACACGCAACAACCTGCACGGCCACACCCGAAACCCGCGTGACCCGGGGCTGACGCCGGGCGGCTCGTCGGGCGGCGCCGCGGCTGCCGTCACCACCGGCATTGGCGCCATCGGCCACGGCACCGACATCGGCGGCTCGGTGCGCTATCCCGCCTATGCCTGCGGCGTGCATGGCCTGCGGCCGACGCTGGGCCGTATCCCGGCGGTCAACTTCACCGCAGCCGACCGCCATATCGGCGGCCAGTTCATGGCCGTGTCAGGGCCGATCGCCCGCACCATCGACGATCTGCGGCTTGGTCTGGCCGCAATGGCGGCGGAGGACCTGCGCGACCCGTTGTGGACGCCGGTGCCGCTCGACCTGGGCGATGCGCCGAAGCGCGCGGCGCTCTGCGTTGCGCCGGAAGGTCTGGCCGTCGTGCCGGAGGTCGAAGCGGCGCTGCGGGACGGTGCGCAAAGGTTGCGCGACGCCGGCTGGACGGTGGAGGAGGTCGACTGCCCGCCGTTTCGCGAACCGGCCCGGCTGCAGGCGGTCCTGTGGCTCGCCGAGTTTCGCCGCGGCGCCGTCAAGGCGGTCTACGAGGAAGCCGAGCCCGATGCCGTCTTCGTCTATGAGCAGATGGCAGCGCTTTGCCCCGAGCCGGACCTCAACGGCCTGATGGACGCGCTGCAGATGCGTGTCACACTGACCCGTCAGTGGCAATTGTTCCTGCGCGAATATCCGGTGCTGATCTCACCGGTCTCCGCGGAGTTGCCGTTCGCCGACCAGCTGGATGTCAGTTCGCCGGAAGCTTTTGCCCGGGTCATGGAGGCGCAGCTTACCCAGGTCGGACTGCCGCTGATGGGCCTGCCGGGCCTGACGGTTTCCACCGGCCTTGTCGGCCGTACGCCGGTCGGCGTACAACTGATCGCCGGGCGCTACCGCGAGGATCTTTTGTTTAAAGCAGGTTGCGTGATCGAAGCGGCGGGTGTGCCGGAAAGCCCGATCGATCCGTCATGATGCCAGGAAGGCGTCGACCGTCCGGGAAACGGCGTCCCAGTCGGTAAATTCCCGCTCGCCATTCTGCCCGGCCACGTCGCGGTCTTTCAGCACGACGTGATCGACGATCTGCTCCATGAAATAATCGTATTCCTCGTACCGCAGCGCGCCGGCGACCAGCAGCGTCTGCGCCGGCGTCCAGCCGGTATAGTCGAAGAAAGCGTCGGCATAACTCTGGGCTTCCGCCTTTCCGTCTTCGAATGCTGCCGACAGGCTGACGGAAAGGAACAGGTTCGGTTTTGCCTGAAGGTGCGCCAGGTTGGCCATGACGAACATTTCCAGCGGTCTCTGGTGGCGTTTCTCGTGCACCGAACCGGCGACGATGACCCTGTCAGAGGAATCGACATCAATGTTGCTCTGCCAGTCGATGCAGTTGCGCAGTTCGGCCTGATGGCCCGCCTCACGCACCTGGATTGCAATGCGCTCGGCAATCCGCCGGGTCTGGCCTTCCGTCGATGCGTAGACGACAAGGATATTCACGTTGTTCATCCCGATTCCTATCGGTCACAAGCCTGCACCGATCGGGATCGGTTGGATTGACCTGAGTCAATTCAGACCGTCTATCTTTCAAACCGTCGTTCTGTCCGCAATGGCAATTCCAAGCCGCTCAAGCCGCGTCGCCCTGTTGGCATTGACGGAATTGTGCGGCAATTGCCCTGCGGCCAGCGCCCGGACCTGATCGACGGTCTCCAGCGATTGCGATTCAATGGCCTGCCGGGTCAGGCCGCCGATATGCGGTGTTGCGATGACATTCGGCAGCCGGGCGATCTCAGGCGCGGGCATCTGGTCCGGCGCACGGCCGACATCCAATGCCGCGCCGGCAAGCTGTCCGGACGCCAGCGCCGCCGCAAGCGCGTCATCGTCTACCAGGTTGCCGCGCGAGGCGTTGATGAAAAAGGCGCTGGTTTTCATCATGCCGAATGCGGCCGCGTCAAACAGGTTCTCCGTCTCGTCATTGGCAATTACGAGGCAGGCGACAAAATCCGACGTCTGGAGCAATTGCGGCATCGAACACTGGCGGATCCGTTCGTCGGCAACGTTTGCATAGGGATCGCTTACGGCGACATTCATGCCGAGCGCCAGAGCGATCTCCGCCAACCTGCGCCCGATGGTGCCATAACCCAGAATGCCAAGCCGGCTGCCGGACAATTGTACGCCTGTCACCGGTTCGGCTTCGGTTCCATTGTGATAGGCGGTGGCACAGGCCGTGATGCCGCGCGCCAGGTCAATCATCATGCCGACAATCAGTTCGCAGACAGCGTCGGTAAAACCGGGGCTGGCGTTCGTCACCAGCACGCCGTTTGCGGACGCCGCATCGACGTCGATATTGCGGATGTCGACGGCGCATCTGATAAGGGCGACCAGATCCGGCAGGCTGTCAAACACGGTCGGCGGGGCCGGCGTATTGCGGTCGGCGATGATCAGTTCGCAGCCGGCCGCCAGTTCCGCCAGTTCCGCCGCATCGAGGACGTTGCCGGTTCCATTCAGCCGCACGTCGCTGATGGACCGAAGTTCCGTCAGCGCACGTTCGCCGTAATAGCGCGCCAGGGCGTCGGGCGTATGGGTGAGGAAGACGCGCATTGTTCCAGTCATGCCGTTCGACAATAGTGCACGACAATAGCATCGGGTTGAAGATTGTCACCGTTTGCATCTTTCGCAGCCGTCGGCTGAGCGATAATGTCTGATTGCGCGGCGGTTCATTATCAGCCGCAACCTTGGAGCCAGCCATGGTCGAGACAATGGAAAAGATGACTGAAACGGCCTTTGGCCGAGAGATGGTCATCGGCAAGAAGGAATTGAAACCCTTTGTCGGGCGGACCAACTGGCACGGGCTGCTCAATTTTTCCGTTCACATGGCGCTGCTGGCGGCTGCTGGTGCGCTGACTGCCATATCTTGGGGCACATTGTGGGTCGTGCCGGCGATGCTGGCCTATGCGCTGATCATGGCGTTCCTGTTCAATCCGGTGCATGAATGCAGCCACGGCACGGCATTTCGCAACCGCCGGCTCAATGAGGCGGTCTACTGGATCGTCTGTCTGATCTACATGGTTCCGCCGACCATGTTCCGTTACGAGCACGCCACCCACCACACCTATACCCAGATCCGCGGCAGGGATCCGGACATGATGCCGAAGAACATGACCGTCGGCTTCTATCTCTGGTTTGCCGCCGGCGGGCTGTTCTGGCTGCGCGGCGTCAAATGGTTTTTCCTGCAGCCCTTCGGCATCATCGAACCGGCGCAGCGGTATTTTCTGCCGGACAGCGAAATTCCCCGCGTCGTGCGCGAGGCGCGCATCATCATGGTGGTCTACGGGTCGATCGCTGCGCTTTCATTCTGGTTCGGATCCTGGGCGGCGGTCATCTACTGGATTTTGCCGCGGCTGATCGGTGAGCCGTCGATGCGGCTTGTGCGCGTTGCCGAACACGGCGAATGCGAGGAAGGCCCGGATCTGCGGGTCAATACCCGCACCACGAAAGCCTCGTCGGTCCTGCGTTTTCTGTTCTGGAACATGCCCTATCACGCCGAACATCACATTGCGCCGATGGTGCCGTTCCATGCGCTTGGCCGCCTGCACGATCAGATCGGCGACCGGCTGTTTCCGGTCGGTGAGAATTATCCGGCGGTGCATGCGGAGGTGCTTGGCAAGATCAGCCGGCGCGATGGCGTCACTTGGGCGCGCGATACCCGGCCGGCGGAATGACTGTAATGGGAGAATGATCCGATATGGCTGAACAATGGCATCCTGTTGCCCGGACCGACGAAATCGACGAGGAAGACCTGATCGCCATCGAACTGGATGGGCGAACGCTGGCGATCTACAATTCCGACGGCGGTTATTTCGCCACCGACGGGATCTGCACCCATGAGGATGCCTGCCTGGCCGACGGGCTGGTCATCGATGGCGTTATCGAATGCCCGATGCATCAGGGCCGATTCAGGATTGCAACCGGCAAGGCGCTTGGCGCGCCGGTGTCGGTTGACCTGAAAACCTATCCGGCGCGCGAAGAGGGCGGCCAGGTTTTTGTTCTGATCGACCGGACCACTGGCTGACGGGGTTTGCAGCGTCGCCCCACCCGGCCTTCGCTGCGCTCAGTCCACCCTCCCCACAAGGGGGAGGAAGGTGCCTGCCGCCTCTGATCGCACCTGTTATTGTAACTCCGCTGCCTGGCCGACGGGCTGGATGATTCCCTCGGATCGTTGAGCGTTCTTACCCTCCGCCTTGTGGGGAGGGTCGGCGCGACGCGCCGGGGTGGGGTCTTTCTGCATGGTCTAATGCGGTGCGACAGCTGGCATTTTGCGGCCGGCAACATTGGCCGCATGCCCAGCAGCGGCAGGCGCATCGGGGTGTCTCCGCAAATCCGGGTGACAAGCCAGGCCGGATATTGTCTATAGGTCGTCCATTCCATTCGCCAGTGAGCGCGGCCAGCATGAAACGCGTCTCGATCTTCGACCATATCATTCTCATTGCCGGTTGCCTGTTCATGGCATTGCCGGTGCTGACGGTGTTCCTGACGTCCACCCATGACAACGCATCGATTGTCCGCGACGGCCTGCAACTGACCTGGGGCGGTAATTTCCTGGAAGTCTATGGCGGTATTCTGACCCGAACGACCGGGGTTTTCCGCGCCATTACCGCCGGCGGCATGCTGTTCAATTCGCTGGTGCTGGCGCTCGGCGTGGCGTTCGGCAAATGCGCGCTGGCGCTTCTGTCGGCCTACGCGCTGGTCTATTTCCGCTTCCGCTATGCAAGCCTCGGATTCTGGCTGATCTTCACCAGCCTGTTATTGCCGATCGAGACCCGTATCGTGCCGACCTTCCTCGTCGTCAGCGATCTCGGGCTGCTCAATTCCTATACCGGTCTCGTGCTGCCGCTGCTGCCGGCCGCCGTCGGCACGCTGTTCTTCCGCCAGTTTTTCAAAAGCGTGCCCGAAGAGCTTGCCGAGGCGGCCCGCCTCGACGGCGCCGGGCCGCTGCGGTTTCTGGTCGATATCCTGATCCCGATTTCACGGCCGGTTATCGTCGCTTTGTTCGTGATCAGCTTTGTGGAGGGCTGGAACCAGTATCTCTGGCCGCTGATGGTCTCAACCACCGATGAAGGTTATTTCACCATTGTCCGCGGCATCGGCCGGATTGGCGGCGCATCCAATTCCGGCATGGCCCTGGCCGTGCTTGCCATGCTGCCGCCGGTCGCGCTGGTGGTTGTCCTGCAGCGCTGGCTGGTGAAAGGGCTGATCGACGGGTTTCATTGAACGGCAACGAACGGCAACGCGATGCAGCCTATTTCACGACCACCCGTGCGCCGACCTTCGCGCGCTTGTGCAGATGGGTCACATCGTCATTCTTCAGCCGGATGCAGCCGGAAGAGACGTTGAGACCGATGGTCCAGGGTTCGTTGGTGCCGTGAATGCGGTACAGGGTATCGCGCTTGCCGTCGAACAGATAGAGCGCCCGCGCGCCAAGCGGGTTGCCCGGACCGCCGGGCATGCCCTTGGCGTATTTTGAAAGCGCCGGCTGGCGTTTGATCATTTCCTTCGGCGGCGTCCAGGCCGGCCAGCTCTTCTTGCGGCCGATTTTCACGATGCCTTTCCAGCCGAAACCGGTGCGGCCGAGGCCGACGCCGTAGCGGATCGCCTTGCCGTTGCCGAGCACGAAATAGAGATAGTGCTTGCGCGTATCGATGATGATTGTTCCCTTGGGCTGCCTGGTCGGAAAGCGCACCGTCTGGCGCTGGTAGCGGCCGGGCACCTTGCGGCTTGGGGACGTGGTTTCCTTGTATTCCAGATAGGTGCGGGTGCTGGCGTCGAAGATCCGAGCGGCGTTCGCGTTTGACGACAGGCAGAAAGCCAGGACCGGACCAAGAGCCAGGGCAAATGCCAGGCCGGCCGGCAAAGCACCGGACTTGACGAAAATTCCCGGTGTTTTCATCAGACTCCCCGATTTTTTACAGATCCCGCATGCAAGCCCGAAATTCACGTTGGATCGACATGACCCCTACGGCAAGGTTTGGAAAAATAAAGGCCGCCGGACCGAAGCCCGGCAGCCCTTTTGCCCCCCACGCTCTCTTTCGAGAGTCCCCCGCAGAGATCAGATATTACAGCACCACCACCGGAGTTCCCACGCCGACCCGCTGATACAGATCGGTCACGTCTTCATTGCGCATCCGGAAACAGCCGGACGACACGGCCTGGCCGATTGTCCAGGGTTCGTTGGAGCCATGAATGCGGTAGATCGTATCGCGGCCACCCTTGTAAAGGTAAAGCGCGCGGGCGCCGAGCGGGTTGTCGATCCCGCCTTCCATGTGGACCGGCAGACCCGGCTGGCGCTTGCGCATTTCCGGCGGCGGTGTCCAGCCCGGCCATTCCGCCTTGCGGCCGATGCTGACCGATCCCGTCCAGCCGAAACCGTCACGGCCAACGCCGACGCCGTAGCGCCGCGCCTTGCCGTCTTCCAGCACAAGATAGAGGAAGCGCGATCCGGCATCGATGACGATTGTGCCGGGTTTGTGGGAAAGGTCAAAATCGACGAGGGTCGGAAGATAGACCGGATCAACCGTGCGGGGCTTTGAAACCCGTGTGCTGTTCCGATTGTTCGACCGGACGTTTCTGCCGGCGTTGCCGCGGCCGTACACCACATCAGCGCCGGTCATGGCGCGGCGCTTGCCGAACAGGCCGCCGCCGCGCTTTTTGACGACCTTGTGAGAGGCCAGTTGAACCGGCGCAAAGACCGCCGCCTGGCGCGGCTGGTTCAATTGATCGATCCAGCGTTGTTCGATGGCCGGAGCAAGCCGTACCTGCGGCGCCAACCCCGGTTCTGTAGCCTGCGCCACCCCTGAAACCGACACGGCTGCAAAACCTGCCAGCCAGATCATCCGTAAACCAGACATGTTAAACCCTCGGCATTCCTGTCAAATTCGGCTTTCGCCGAAAATTCCTGCAAAAAAAGAGCGGGTTTTTGACGTTCACCCAACTGGCCTTAACGTTAATGCTTGTGGAATGTCGAAACGTAAACCGGCTTGGAATTTCGCCGGGTTTTTGCCATCAGGGTGAACAGATGGTTAACGCATGCGCCGCCGGGTGTCGCGCAGGACGGCCGGCAGGATCTCGCCTACCTCACGCTGGTTCATGCCCGAGCGGACACGTTTGTCGTACAGCATATTGAGAATGTACCGGTCGTGCCTGGTGAATTTGATATGCCGTGACGTGTCGTTGAAAACGCTGTTCTTCAGTGCCGGATTGTCATTGACCGGGCCGAGTCCCTGCAGAATTTCCTCCACCAGACAACGCTGGAACAGAAATTCGCCCTCGTCGGAGACAATCACGGCATCGGACCGGCGAATGCCGCTTGGCGCGGAAACGACGCGAACAAGGCATCGGCCGGGAACGCTCATGCTCCTGCGCTGGTAGATCTCGTTGCGGACGACATTCTTGTATGCGGCCCGGTCTACCACATAGACGGTGTAATTGGCCTTGGACGCATCATCGACGATGGCAATGTCGATCCCATCGATGATGTTCGGGAGCGAGCGGACGAACCTGGCGACAGCCCGGCGGCGGTCGCGTTTGGCGCGATTGTCGATATAGATCCGAACAGGTTTGGCGAATTTCTTGACAATACGCGTGTGCCACCCCCAACTGGAATATTCCGCGCCGAACACGGTGGAATTGAATCCATTGATCAGGTCTTTGTCGGAATAACCGCTGGCCTGCACAATTTTGACGGGTGTCAAAATTGAAATACATACAACAATAAGAAAAATATGCCGTATCACGTTGTTTATTCGATCCACTTGGCCTGCACGCCTTTCAAACTAGACGCAGTCGGATTAGAAAAAAAGATGGGATATTGCCGGGGAGGCAATTTTTAATGTCGGCCGCAGACGGGTTGATCGAAGGACCGGACGGCAGGATGCGGTGCTGGTGGCACGGCAATGAGCCGGATTATCTGGATTACCATGACGCTGAGTGGGGCCGGCCGGTTGCCGACGACAACCGGCTTTTCGAAAAAATCTGTCTTGAAGGGTTCCAGTCTGGCCTGTCCTGGCTGACGATCCTGCGCAAGCGCGATAATTTTCGCGAAGCGTTTGCCGGGTTCGATTTTCACAGGCTGGCCGCTTTTAACGAGAGCGATATCGACCGGCTGATGGGCGATGCCGGCATCGTCCGCCATCGCGGCAAGATCGAATCGACAGTCAACAATGCCAGCCAGGCCATCGAACTGGTCCGCGAAGCCGGTTCTCTGGCTGCCTTCATCTGGTCGTTTGAGCCAATCGACGCAGCGCGGCCTGAAAAAATCGACAAGCAGGCTCTTTTCGAAATGTCGAGCACGACGGAATCCAGCGCCATGTCGAAGGAACTGAAAAAGCGCGGCTGGACCTTTGTCGGCCCGACCACTGCCTATGCCTTCATGCAATCGATGGGGCTGGTCAACGACCACATCGAGGGTTGCTGCTGCCGCGCAGCAGTTGAAGCCGAGCGTCGAACCTTTATAAGACCACGCTGACCGGATCCTGTTGCCTGTTGTCGCGCTGCCCGGCTTCGGTTACGAAGCTGCAGCCCGCTTTATTGACAGTTCGGGCACGCCGCTCCCGCGCATTCTGAAAGCAATGGAACAATCATGTCGAAGTCCAAGTCCGGCAAACAGAAACAGCAAAAGCTGAAGGCCCGGCTGCCACGCGGTTTTGCCGATCGCCTTCCGGCCGATCTGAACGCGGTCAACCGGATGATGGCTACGATCAGCGCCGTATACGAGCGCTATGGATTTGAACCGGTTGAGACGCCGTTCATCGAATATACCGATGCGCTGGGCAAATTTCTGCCCGATCAGGATCGGCCCAATGAAGGTGTTTTTTCCTTTCAGGATGACGACGAGCAATGGCTGTCCCTGCGCTATGACCTGACGGCGCCGCTGGCCCGCTTTGTCGCGGAACACAATCAGGATGTGCCGCGGCCTTACCGCTCCTATCGCTCCGGCTGGGTTTTCCGCAACGAGAAACCCGGGCCCGGCCGGTTCCGCCAGTTCATGCAATTCGATGCCGATACGGTCGGCGCGGGCACGGCGGCGGCTGATGCGGAAATCTGCATGATGGCCTCCGACACGCTGGAAGCGCTCGGCATTCCGCGCGGCGATTACGTCATCCGCATCAACAACCGCAAGGTTCTCGACGGCGTCATGGAATGTATCGGCCTGGCCGGAGACGAATATGCCATATCCCGCCTGACGGTGCTGCGGGCGATCGACAAGCTTGACCGGCTGGGTGTCGACGGCGTGCGCGCATTGCTCGGCGAGGGGCGGGAGGATGAAAGCGGCGCAGTAACGCCGGGCGCCGGGCTGGACAATTCGGCGATCGATGCCGTTTTGGCCTATGTCGGCTCGAAGCAGAACAGCGATGCTGAGACGATTGCCGGTATCCGCACGACAGTCGAAGGCTCAGAAACCGGCATGGCCGGCTGCGACGAACTGGCCGAAATCGCCAAGCTGGTCGATGCGGCCGGCTTTGGCGATGGCCGGGTGATCATCGATCCTTCCGTGGTGCGCGGACTGGAATATTATACCGGGCCGGTTTTCGAGGCCGAACTGACATTCGAAGTGCCGAATGAAAAGGGCCAGCCGGTGGTATTCGGTTCCGTCGGAGGCGGCGGCCGTTATGACGGCCTGGTCGGGCGCTTCCGCGGCGAGGACGTGCCGGCGACCGGCTTTTCCATCGGCGTGTCGCGGCTGGCGTCTGCACTCAAGCTGACAGGGCGGCTGTCGGGCGGCAGCGACCAGGGGCCGGTGGTCGTTTCGGTCATGGACCGCGACCGGACCGCCGATTACATGGCGCTTGCAGCACAATTGCGCGATGCCGGCATTCGCGCGGAAATCTATGTCGGCGATGCCGGCATGAAGGCGCAGTTCAAATATGCCGACCGGCGCAATGCGCCTTGCGTTGTCATCCAGGGCGAGGATGAACTTCAGGCGGGAAAACTGCAGATCAAGGATCTGGTCGAGGGCCGGCGTCAGGCCGCTGCGATCGCCGATCACGCGGAATGGCAGGAAAGCCGCCCCGGCCAGTTCGAGATCGACGAAGGGGATCTGGTCAGCGCCGTCGCCGATCTTCTGAAGCGTCAGGCGGAAGACGCAACTTAAATGGGACCGCAAGCCGTTGACAGCGCGGAAGGCCGCCTGAAAGAGCTGTTTGAGGCCGCCGGCGCCAGCTGGCTGTCGCTCCCGGTGTTGCAGCCGGCCGACCCGTTTCTGGAGGCGGCCGGCGAGGAGATCCGCCGCCGCATGTTTGTCACTGAAGGCGCGCGCGGCGAACGGCTGGCGCTGAGGCCGGATTTTACCATACCCGTCTGCCTGCATTATCTGGCCGGCGACCTCGCGCCGTGCCGCTATGCCTATGAAGGAGCGGTTTTCCGCCGCAGCGGCGATGGTGCTTCGGAGCGGCTTGAAACGGGTTATGAGGATATCGGCCGGACAGACCGCACTGCCGCCGATGTCGAGGCGCTTGATCTGGCTGGCCAGGCTGTTGCAGCTCTTGCCGGCCGCACGGCGTCTGTCCGGCTCGGCGATATCGGCTTGTTTTCCGCCCTGCTGGGCGCGCTGGACCTGCCGCAGGCGTGGCGGCGGCGGTTGCGTCTGTCGTTCGGCGTGGCCGAGCGCATGGCCGCCAATCTCGACCATCTGGCCGCCCCGCGCACCGATGACCCGCTCGCCGGGCTGGATGATGATCTGAGGCAGGTCGCCGAACGCCACGATGAGGCGGCCCTGACGGATTTCCTGCAACAGCGCTTTGCAGACCATGGCCACAACGAAGGCGATGGCCGCCCGGCCGCGGAAATCGCCCGCCGCTTTCTTGACCAGCTGTCGCTGCGCGAGACCCATCTGGACGCTGATACGCTGGCTGTTCTGCGTGATTATCTGGCGCTTGAAGCGCCGCTTGCGGAAGCCTCCGGCCTGCTTGCGGACTTCTTTTCAAGGCGCGGGCTTTCGCTTGCGCCGGCGCTTGAGACATTTGCCGCCCGGGCCGGGCAGGCGCTTGCGGCCGGTGCTGCGGACGACGCCTTCTTTTACGCAGGCTTTGGCCGGCCGCTCGATTATTATACCGGGCTGGTTTTCGAGCTGGCCCTGCCGGGTGTAACCGACCCGGTTGCCGGCGGCGGCCGCTATGACGGGCTGATGCAGATGCTGGGCACCGATGACGCGGTGCCGGCGATCGGCTTCAGCGTGCAATTGTCAGGCGAGGGGGCACGACGATGAGCGAGCCGCTGATCCTTGCCATACCCTCCAAGGGCCGGCTGCAGGAGCAGACGGAAGAGGTTTTCGCCCGGGCCGGCTTCGGCCTGGAAAAGCCGGGCGGCGCGCGCAATTACCGCGGCCGGCTGAACGGTATCGACAATGTCGAAGTGGCGTTTCTCTCCGCCTCCGAAATCGCCCGCGAACTGGCCGCCGGCCGGGTTCATCTGGGTGTCACCGGCGAGGATCTGGTGCGCGAGACAATTCCCCAGGTCGACCGCCATATCGAACTGGCCGTGCCGCTCGGTTTCGGCCAGGCCGATGTCATTGTCGCGGTGCCGGAACTGTGGATCGATGTTTCAACCATGGCCGATCTCGACGATGTCGCTGCCGGCTTCCGCAGCCGGGTCGGCCGCAGGCTGAGGATTGCGACCAAATACTGGAACCTGACCCAGGGCTTCTTCTCCAGCCACGGCATCGCGCTCTACCGCATCGTTGAAAGCCTCGGCGCCACCGAGGGCGCACCGGCCGCCGGCGCTGCCGACCTGATTGTTGATATCACGACGACCGGTTCAACGCTTGTCGCCAACCATCTGAAGATACTGGAAGATGGCGTGATCCTCAAATCGGAGGCCAATCTGGCGCGGGCGGTGAATGCGCCTTGGGAGGCGGACACGCAACAGGCGGCGGATCAGCTTATTGCGGCGGTGCGGGCTGCATCGGGCCAGCCTGAATGACCGCGATTATGAAGCCTGTGCGACACCGCCAAGCTGCCGCCGCGTGACGAACAGGACGAGAATCGGAACCAGGATCCACTGCACCAGCGGACTGAGGCCGGTGCCGAAAGGCGGAACCAGGGGCATCAGATCGGAATAGACCAGATATCCCGAAATATTGATGTAGTACCATTCGAAAGCGACGGTCAGGGCAATGCCGACGGCGAGAAACAGCGCAATCTGCCAGCGCTGCGGCGTTCGAAACCAGAAACGGGACTGCGCGGCAAATGATGTGATCCAGTATGCGGTCAGCGCGAAGCCGACATCGCCGACTGTCGCCCGTGCACAGAACAGCGTTGCCGGCCAGTGCGCCATCTCAGCCATCCCGGCATAGGTCGGCACCTGAACGAATTCCCAGACAAAATGGAAAACAAAGGAAAAGAAGGCAAAATTGACTTCAGGCAGGTTGAGAATGCGTGACATCAACGATCAAGCGCCCGCACGACCACCACTATCAGGATGATCAGCAAAACAAGCCCGATCGCCATTCCCAACGGGCCGAACATCATGCCGCCCCATCCGCCATCGTTCATCATTGAGATTCTCCTGTCCGGCGCCGATTTGCGCCACTGCCGGTTCCGCTTTCAATTATCGGCCAACTGTCGATCAAACCGCCTCCGGCGGGCCTGAAAACGGGATCTGAACGTCGATTGCCTGCGCCGATGTTTCATCAAGGCAAACCGACTCCACCTGAATTGTTGCAAAGAAGAACCCGGCATCCTCTGTCGCAAGCCGGTAGGCCGATTGAAGAACGGCGCCATGATCTGCGTCGGAAGCGCCCGGTTTCAGGCGGATATGGGCCGAAAAGACATGCCGGTTCGAGGTCAGCGACCAGGCGTGGACGTGATGCACATCGGCGACGCCGTCCAGCTTGCCGATTTCACTGACAATCGCGGCGAGATCGGTTTCCGGCGGCGTGCCCTCCATCAATACGAAGATTGCATCGCGGATCAGCCCCCAGGATGCCCAAAGCAGGACCACACCGAACGCCATGCCGAGCAGCGGATCGATGATCAGGAAATCGGTAAAGCGGATGACGACCGCCACGACGATAATGATCAGGCTGCCGACGAATGTCTGGACGACATGCCAGTACGCGCCGCGGATGTTGATGTCGCCGGATTGCTGCGAATAGAGCAGGTAAAGCGAGATGAACTCGGTGAAAAGACCGCCTGCTGCCGCGATCAGCATCGGTGTCGTCGGCAGGTCTATGGGCTCGGCAAGCCGCATTGCGCCCATCCAGATGACGAATATCGCCATCGCCAGAAGGAATGCGCCATTGAGCAATGCGCCGATCACTTCCGCCCGGTACCAGCCGAATGTCCGGTCCTGGTCGGATGGCCGTTTCGCAATTCGGCTCGCGACAATTGCCAGCAACACGCCGCCAACGGCTGAGAATGTGTGAAACGCGTCAGACAATACGGCGACCGATCCGGTGTAGATCCCAATCGCCAGTTCAATCACGAAGTAGACGCCGGTCAGCCAGGCTGAAATGGTCAGCGCCCGGCCGCTGTCGGGCAGATGGGCAGAATGGTCACGCATCGGTACCCCTGCGGGCGCAAGCATCCGCATGGCCGGTCCGGTCTGCTGCGGCCCGCCGGATCGGCGCGGAGAATTCAAACGTCAAGATCAGCTGTGCCATCGAACAACAGATCATGCTTCCAGTAATGGTAAGGTCAAGGCTGAACTTGATTGCCCGCCGTTACTCCGTTCGCTCCGCCTGAAGCGCCGGCAGATCGACTTTCCAGCTGGTCAGAACAAGGTTTCGTACAGCGTGAGCCAGTTGATAGGATGGCGCCTGCAAGGCTGTCATCGGCAGTTGCGGATTGTCGACCGGTTGTTTCGGAACGCCTGAGCCCATCTTCACCATGGCGGCCTCAACCGCACGGTCTTCGACAATGCTGAGCGGACCCCAATAGAGACGCCAGAAGGTTTTTCGCGCTTTCTCCCATTCCGCCGGGTCCGTCTCGGAGGCCAGGCTCGCGGCGGCATTGGTGGCTTCAAAGGCGAGTTCGAGCTGTTTTTGAAGGAATGGCTGCTTGTTGGCCTGGCTCTGCTGGACGGAAAATTGCCAGATGCCGACGACCACGGTGACGACGGAAAGCAGCCAGGGAATGATAATCGTGAGTTTCATCGCGACGTCTCCCGGAAAGGATTTACAACTTACCGGTGTTGCGGCGATGAGGCAATTTTGCAGCCAGCCGGTGGATTCGTTCCAGCGCTTCCGGTCGCAAAACAAAAACCGGCGCCTGAGGGCGCCGGCTCAAATCTGGCAAATCGTGATTGCTTGCGCGTTCGTGCAAGCCCGGTCAGCCGGCGCTCAGGCCGCTACAGCCGAGCCCGTTTCCCGTTTTGCGTCCAGCGACCATGCGCCGGCGCCATGGGCTGCGAGCAACAAAAAGCCGCCGGTGATGGACAGGTTCTTCATGAACATGATCGCCTGGACCTGATCGCCGAAATTATTATGGAAAATAAAGGCTGCGACCAGCGTAAAGCCGGCAATCGCCAGCGAGACCCAGCGGGTCATGAAACCGGCAACGATCGCCAGCCCGCCGCCAAGCTCAAGCAGGATGACCAGCGGCAACAGAATGCCGGGCACGCCAAACGCCTCCATATATTGTTGGGTGCCGGAATAACCGCCGATCTTCTGAAAGCCGGCCATCACGAACATGATCGCCAGCAGGATACGCCCGGCGAGCATCAAGGGCGCCTGAAATTGTGTCATGGATTTTGTCTCCTCTATCCGTTCAAGGTCGGACTTATATGGACAGGGCCCGACCGCGCGGGAAGAGAACAGACTGTTCACCGGAACAGGTTCTCAGATCAGCAGAGAGATATCGGTTCAGTCGGCCTGGAGTTTTTGTCTCAGCCAGTCCGGGATGCGGCGGGCGACTTTGGGATAAAGGTTCTGATCGCTTCGATAGTCTTCGGTGGAGGGTTGTCTGTTGTGAAATTCCGGCTCGTAGAGATAGTTTGGCCGAATTTCCATCGAGCCGTCTCCGGACAGGCTGAACATCGCGCCGTGCCAGAGGCCGAGCCCCGGTGTTTTGTTTGCCGCTTCGGTCCTGATGTTGGCAAGATGGGGAATGACCAGCCGGTCCTCGGCGAATGGTTTCGGCCCGTAATCGTGTATCATCACCTCGAAACAATCGCCCGCCCATGACACGTCGAAACCCTGCGTTTCCCATGCATTTCCACCCGTCGGTCTGTACTTGTCGAGCAGCGAGGCCAGAGCCTGGAATTCCGGATGCGCTGCAATTTCCGCTTCGTATCGATCACCTTCCGCTTCGGCCCAGCCAGGAAAGTCCGGCAAATCGTCGGTTTTGCTTGCCAGGGAATCGAGATTCTCGACGCCAAGCGCCGACGACAGGACAGATGACAGTTCATTGCGCAGCGCCAGGCCGTCGGGCGTTTCGAACTCCGTTGCGAATCTCGGGATTGTGCCCAGTGCAATGCCTGCCAGCACGGATTCCAGATTTGCTGCCAAAGTT
Organism: uncultured Afifella sp.; assembly: GCA_947259045.1. Taxonomy (GTDB): domain Bacteria; phylum Pseudomonadota; class Alphaproteobacteria; order Rhizobiales; family Afifellaceae; genus CAMYKZ01. The sequence goes on along the minus strand of CAMYKZ010000057.1, from coordinate 3,886 downwards.
TCAAATTGGCCTTCAGAATCCAGAAGAACAATCGGAGCATTTTTGATTTCGGTCTGATCGGGAAGCCAGAATCCGGCGGCCGAGCCCTCCGGAAATCGAATGAACAGGGCAAAATCGTCATAGAAGTGTTCACCGCCGGGAAAATAATAATCGCTCCACTTGACCGAAAGATCGAACGCGCCGACCAGTTCCCATGGTTCTCCGTTGAGCCAGGTTCCGAAAGTTTTCAGGAGCGGCGGAATGGAGTCTTCAGGTGAACGGGCCCGATCGGGGAAAGCATTGGCCAGTTCGTCAAGGTCGACACGACAAATATCCAAAAGCCGTTCCTTAAAATGTCAGCAGCAAAGATGAATCCTAATGCAACCGGATCTGTTGACAACGAAAAACCGGCGCCCGAACGTGCCGGCTGTTTCAGATCTCCGATGGCTCAGCCGGACCGCCGCTGTCCGGCAAGCCAGTTTTTCACCGCCTCGACCTCTTCCGGCCGCACTTCGTGTCCGCCGCGATGGACGGCTGCGGCGATGGCCACACCCTGGCGGCCAAGCCATTCCATCAGGCTCTGGCTCTGCTCAAACGGCGTGACCGGGTCCTGCTCGCCGGCGCTGACGAAGATGGCTTTTCCCGCCAGACCCGGTTGCGCCGCCGGTTCAAACGGGATCAGCGGATGCATCAGCACAGCCGGGCCGACCGCATCCGGATGATTGAACAGCAGATTGGCCAGAATATTGGCGCCGTTGGAATATCCGACGCCGATAAAACTCGATTGCGGGCGCTGATAGTGGTCTGCGGCGGCAGACAGGAACGCTGCCAATTCATCCGTGCGGCGTGACAGATCCGCCATGTCGTAAACACCTTCGCCAAGCCGGCGAAAGAACCGGTTCATGCCGTTTTCGCCGACATTGCCGCGAATGGAGAGCATTGCCATATCCGGCGTGCCCTCCGTCAGCGCCCGGCCGAGGCGGAGAAAATTCTCTTCGTCGCCGCCGGTTCCGTGCAGCAGCACCAGCGTCTGGCCGGATCCGTCGGCGCCCGGCACATACCGGTGGATATAACTGTCGAGGCTCATGGCCGGGCCCTAAACATCAAGCGGCTGGAGGATCTTTTCGATCTCCGCCCGGTTGACCTCGTGTTGCGGCGGCAGTTTCAGCTCCTGTCCGAGCATGGCTTCCGCCTCATCTGCAGTAAAACCCGGCTCATCGGTGGCCGCCTCGAACAGCACGCCGCCGGGCGAGCGGAAATAAATCGACCAGAAATAATTCCGGTCGATCACCGGCGTCACCTGAATGCCGTTTTCCACCAGGGCCTGGCGCAGTTTCGCCTGCTCTTCGCGGTTGTCGAGCCGGAAGGCGATATGGTGCACGCTGCCGGCGCCCTGGGCGGCCGCCGCACCGTCTTCGTGCACTTCAATGTCGACGGTCGCCGCCGTATCGATGGTCTTTGAGCGGTAGCGGGTAATCGGTCCGTCGGTGCCGTCTTCCTCATAGTTGAGGAACCCGGTCAGCCAGTCCGCCGTGCCGGTCTTGTCGGCAAGCGTCAGGGTCACGCCTTCAAAGCCGCGGATCGCCGCATCCTTGTCGACGCCATTATGGGTCCAGGGATCGCGGCTGTCGGCATCGTTTTCCACCAGCGCGAACGACAACCCGTCATGATCTTCCGCCAGGAGAGACTTCTGGCCGAATTGCTCGCCCTCCCAGATCACCTTGCCGGAACCGGCCGCAAGGCGCTTGCGCCAGTAATCAAGACTGCCGGCGGGCACGGAAAACAATGTCACGCCGGCCTCGCCGGTGCCGGTGCGACCCTTCGGCAGCCGCGACCATGGAAAGAAGGTCATGGCGGAGCCGGGGCTGCCGACAGCGTCGCCATAATAGAGGTGATAGGTGCCCGGATCGTCGAAATTGACGGTTTTCTTGACAAAACGCAGGCCGAGTTCGCGGGCGTAAAAATCAAGATTCGCCTGTGGATCGGAGGCAATCGCAGTCACATGGTGCAGGCCTTTGACGCTGTAGCTCATGATCGTTCCAATCGTTTGATCTGTCTTGCTGATAGATGGGGCATCAGCGGTGTTATTAAACAGTGGCCGACAGATTGTTCGCGTATTGTGAACGGTGTGCTGCATGTTTCCCAATCAAACCAATTGCCGCCAATGGCTCCGCTTGCCAGAATGGCGCCAGAACATGAACGCAATCGGTTGAATGGAACGGACGAACGACATGCAGCAGACGTCTGAACCGCCTGCGGACCTGTTGGCAAGCCTCGGCCGCATGGGTCTTGTTGCCGATGGCGACCGGCCAACGGGCGTTGCGCTGACCGGCGGTGTGTCTTCCGATATCTGGCGTGTCGATTTGCCGTCCGGCCCGATCTGCGTCAAGCGGGCGCTCGGCACACTTCGGGTTGCCGCCGACTGGCAGGTGCCCACGGAGCGCAACCTCTATGAAATGCGCTGGTTCAGGACGGTGGCGGAAATCGTGCCGGAAGCCGTGCCGCAGCTTCTCGGCCACGACGAACAGGCCGGCACATTTGCCATGGCCTATCTGCCGCCCGAACAATATTCCCTGTGGAAGCAGCAATTGCACGCCGGTCAGGTCGATCCTGAGCACGCCCGGCTGGTGGGATCGCGTCTGGCGGCGATTCATGCCGCTACTGCCGGCGACGAAACCGTCAGGCAGGCTTTTCCGACAGATGAACTGTTTTACGCCATCCGGCTGGAACCGTATCTGGAAGCAACAGCCCGGGCGCATGCCGATTGCGCCGGCCAGCTCAGGCGGCTGATTGAGGTGACGGCATCGACAAAACTGGCGCTTGTGCACGGCGACGTCAGCCCGAAGAATATCCTGATCGGACCGGACGGGCCGCTGTTTATCGACGCCGAATGCGCATGGTATGGCGATCCGGCGTTCGACCTTGCCTTCTGCCTCAATCATCTGCTGCTGAAATGCCTGTGGACGCCGCAAGCTGCGGAACGGTTTATTGCGGCATTCCGCACTTTGTCCGAAAGCTATCTCAGCGGCGTGACGTGGGAGCCGCCAGCCGGTCTTGAAAGCCGTGTGGCGCAGCTGTTGCCGGCGCTGATGATGGCGCGTATCGACGGCAAGTCGCCGGTCGAATATCTGACCGGTGAAGATGACAAGAATCGCGTTCGGGCCTTTGCCCGAAAACATCTGATCGAGCCTGTCGACCTCCTGGCTCTGATCGCAGATCAATGGGCACGGGAGACGACAGCTTGAGTGGACAGAGGATTGCACAGATATCCGGTCTGCGGGTCTGGGACTCCCGGGGCCGGCCGACCATCGAGGTTTCTGTCCGGCTTGAAGGCGGAGCGCAGGGAAGGGCAATCGCGCCGGCTGGCGCATCGACAGGTTCGGGCGAGGCCACAGACCGCCGGGACGGTGGCGAAGCCTTTGGCGGTTATGACGTGCGTGGCGCCTTGCAGGGCGTCCGCGATGAGATGGATGCCGCGCTCAAGGGCATGGACGCATCCGACCAGACGGCAGTGGACCGGCGTCTCATCGAACTGGACGGCACGGACAACAAGAGCCGCCTCGGCGGCAATGCGATGATTTCGACATCGATGGCCGTTGCCCAGGCGGCTGCGGCGTCGGCGGGATTGCCACTCTGGCGCATGCTTGCCGGAGACGCTCCGGTATTTATGCCGTTGCCTGAAATCCAGATCTTCGGCGGCGGCGCCCATGCCGGCAGGCGGGTCGACATCCAGGATTTCATGGTGATAGCCGTTGGAGCGGACGATTATGCCCAGGCGCTGGACTGGACGGCCGAGGTCTACCGCGCTGCCGGCACGTTGATGGAGGAGGCCGGCAAGCTGGCCGGCGTCGCCGACGAGGGCGGCTTCTGGCCGGATTTCGACGGCAATGAAGACGCACTGGCCATG